>NZ_AQPN01000098.1:0-82799 GCF_000403135.1 Arcticibacter svalbardensis MN12-7 | reverse complement strand
TTTTGTAGGATTTAATTAATCTACATTATCGTGTAGAAAAGAATTGTTAGGTCTTATTTCAGTAACACCGTCTTCATTAGATAATGTAAAACGGGAAATCTGTGATTCAGAAGAATGGGGTACTTGTTGAAGCGCCAATTGCTTTCTTTTGTAAGCTGGTTCAACTTCAAGTTCCTGCAGACCGTTGGCAGATCTAAGCTTCATACTCAAATCTTTCAACCGTAAGATACGTTCGCGTGATTTACGTAATTGCTCTTCTATCGACTCATCCGTTTTGTGTTCATCCGGATTGGGAGCAACAGATTCAACAGGTTGTTCGGGATGAACATCATGAACTGCTGGTATTGCTTCAGCTGTTGATTCATTAAATTGATATTCATTACTTTCTGAAACTTTATAACCAAAGTCAAAAGGTTGCTCCTCTACAGTTTTCTCTTCTTCCTGTAAGCTATGCCTGATTAGTTTTGGCTTTTCAGGAGTTTTATTATCTTCTTTATTTGTTTTATTGGTTTGTGCACCAAACAAATCAACCTGTACTTCAGGAGCAAAACGGATTAATGGAGTTTCATCATCCTTTGTTTCTTCTGCATCATCCAGAAAAACATTAATAGGCCTTACCATTGGGGCATTATCAGGAGTAAGAAGAGATACTTTCTTTTGCTGACTCTTTTCAACTTCGCGCTCTTCCTTGGTTTGAAAACCTGTTGCTATAATAGTTACAGACAGTTTATCACCAAGATTTTCATCCATACAATTTCCCCATATCAGGTCGGCAGCTAAACCAGCTTCTTCCTGAATGTAATCGGTAATTATAGTAACCTCATCCATGGATACTTCCCTGGAACCTGAGCTTATATTCAATAGGATATAACGTGCACCTTCAATCTCATTATCTTTTAATAATGGAGAAGCTAATGCTCCTTCAACAGCCTTTAAAGCCCGGCTTTCGCCTTCAGCCGAGTAACTACCCATGATAGCTACTCCACTATTGTTCATCACTGTACGAACATCTTTAAAGTCAACATTGATATACCCAGGGATTGTTATAATTTCTGCAATACCTTTAGCGGCTGTAGTTAAGATATTATCCGCTTGAGCAAACGCAGCACTTAGCGTTAAGTTTCCAAAGATTTCACGAAGACGATCATTGGAAATAACAAGGTAAGAATCTACATATTTTTTAAACTCCTCCAAACCTTCTTCTGCCTGCATCTTTCTACGCTTACCTTCAAAAGAGAAAGGTGTAGTAATGATACCTACTGTAAGAATATCGAGTTCTTTAGCTGCTTTAGCGATAATAGGACTGGCACCTGTACCGGTACCCCCACCCATTCCTGCTGTTATAAACAACATCTTGGTGTTACTGCCAAGCATCCGCTTGATGTCCTCAATATTCTCTATAGCAGAGTTCTTCCCTACTTCCGGTATAGAACCAGCTCCCATTCCTTCGGTGAGACTCGCACCAAGTTGAACCTTATTTGGGATCGGACTTAGCTCTAAAGCCTGGGCATCAGTATTACAAATGATGAAGTCAACACCTGTAATTCCTTGCCTATACATATGGTTCACTGCATTACCGCCGCCACCACCAACACCAATTACTTTTATAATTGATGATTTTTCTTTTAACATTTCAAACTGCATATCGCTATAAATCAATAGAGTAGATTTGGAATTCTAACAATTGTTCATCCTTGTAATATTAATTAATTTTACACAATAGTTACCAACATATGTTAAAATTGTGGAAAAATAATATCATGTTAACAATTATTTAAGATAATCTTCGTCTTTTATGTCATCTCTGATAAATCTGGCACCAGTCTGTACCAATCTATCAAACAATCCAATAGACTTTTTAACCTTAGTAGTTTGAGGAGATTGAACGAAAACTCCTGGCTGTTTCATCATTTCCTCTACTTCTTCTGCTTTTTGAATACCCTTTATCAAAAGGCCTATACCTGTTGCATATAGTGGACTTTTCAGATCGTCGTATATGTTTTTGGGTAAGATTTCATTTTTAGCCAAATGTTCATTTGGGTATCCAACACGGCAATCCAAACCAGTTACATATTCAACCAGTTGAGACAAGTGTTTCAATTGAGCACCACCACCAGTAATCACAATTCCGGCAATCAGACGTTTTTCATAACCCGATGCTTTAATTTCATAATAAACATGTTCGATGATCTCTTCCATTCTTGCTTGTATTACATAAGCAAGATTTTTAACAGAAATTTCTTTTGGCTCTCTGTCTCTTAAACCCGGAACGGAAATAATTTCATTATCCTTATTTTCATCTGCAAGAGCGGATCCGAATTTTGTTTTAAGAAGCTCTGCCTGAGGTCTCATTACAGCACATCCTTCACGGATATCTTCCGTTACACTGTTTCCCCCAAAAGGAATTACAGCCGTATGACGGATGATGCCTTCATGGAAAATCGCGATATCAGTAGTACCACCACCTATATCTACCAAAACTACTCCTGCTTCTTTTTCTTCGTCACTCAGTACAGCATCTGAGGAAGCAAGTGGCTCCAGAATCAGTTCCTGAGTTTCAAGATTTGCATTCCTGACACATTTCAGAATATTCCTGACGGCACTAACATGTCCGGAAATAATATGGAAGTTAGCTTCCAGACGAACTCCAGCCATACCAATCGGATCTTTAATTCCAGGCTCGTTGTCGATGGTAAACTCCTGAGGAAGGACATGAATAATTTCCTCACCTGGTGGCATCACCAACTTGTACATGTCTTCAATCAGCTTATCAATATCTTTCCGCTGAATTTCATTTTGCAGATCTTTTCTGGTAAAGATCCCTCTGTGCTGTAAACTTTTGATATGCTGACCAGCTATACCTACGTTTACAATCTTAATTTCCACATTTGACTGAGCAGCTGCAATTTCCACTGCTTGTAAAATACCATGAACCGTTTTCTGTATATTAGCTACCACTCCACGGCTCACACCAGCAGATTCAGCCTTTCCCAAGCCAAGTATTTCTATCTTTTTGTGTCCATTCCTTCGACCAACTATTACACAAATTTTAGTTGTTCCAATATCCAGCCCTACAACTATAGGTGAATTCTTTGATGATGTAGTACTACCTTTATCCATAACTAAGGTGTTAATATTATTTTCTTTATTGTTGTGTCTTTAATCTTGTTCTTTTTTGATTGCAGCTGAAATAATCCAGGAACTATCTCCAAGATTTTTTTCACATATAATCTGATTGGTATACTTTATATTAATAGTTTTATATGCATTCCATCCAACTGCAGGCATTGCTTTTTTATAAAAAGCTTTTAAATTATTAAATCTTACTTCCAGTGAATCTGCATTTCCTAAAATAATTTTCTGATCACCTACCCTGGTCACAAGCTCTATTTCATTTTGTTGATTTACGTACAACTGTTCAATCTGATCTCTCCATAATGTATCTTTTTCTACATAAAGTGCTGTTTTATACAAATCACGGGCAATACTTGTTTTTAAAGAATCGATCTTTTTTGTATAACTCTCCATGATATATCCATTTGCAACCAACACATGAGGAGTATAATCCATTGACGGTGGAAGTTTATTTCCCAACCTGTCGATATAAAAATTCTGATTCGTATAATTTATAACTCTTAGGATGGGTTCGCTTTGGATCACTTTAATATGAACCGTTCCATCCATATCGGCAAATACCTCCGCATCCTTGATATAAGGATTCTTCTTTAACAGGGCTTCCAATTTATGCGTATTTATTTCCTGAAATAACTTGCCCATTAACAAGCCAGAATGCTCTTGAATAATCCTGTTGACTTCTTTGCGATCAATAAAGCCGGCAGTTCCAGGAATAATTACTTTAATATCCTTACATCTAAGCTGACCTTTCTTTACATTGATGAAACTAATAAGCGTAATCACTCCCCCCAGGCAAATTAGCCAGGTAAATAAATACAAAATCCGCTTCCATGCAATTCGCTTAAACATGAGACATTATTTCTTTTATAGGTTCAACCATTAAATCAATATCGCCAGCCCCAACAGTTAAAAGAAGTTCTGGTGGATTTTCAGAGATCAAGAAGAGTGCATTTTCTTTTGTACTCAAAACTTTCGTCCCACTCTTTACCCGATCTAAGATAATTTCAGAAGTAACCCCCTCTATAGGAAGCTCTCTTGCAGGATAAATATCCAGTAGAATCAAATGATCAGCTAAACTTAAAGACTCAGCAAAGCCAACTGCAAAATCACGTGTGCGGCTATATAAATGAGGTTGAAAAATTACTGTTAACTTTTTTTCAGGATATAACCGCTTTACAGCAGTAATACAGGCCTTCAATTCTTCCGGATGATGTGCATAGTCATCAATATAAATATGTTTACTGTTTTTTACAATATACTCAAAGCGACGTTTTACACCTTTAAAATCAGCTATAGCTGACTTAATTTTTTCTGCTGGAATTTGCAGATATAAAGCAACCTGGATAGCCGCCACCGCATTTTCAATATTATGAACACCCGGTAAAGGCATCTCTATATTTTTAATTTCAATACCTAAGCCAACAAAATCAAAGTAAAACTGAGCATTTTCAATCTTGACATTCTGAGCACAGACATCTGCTAGCTCAGAAGCAGAATAACTAATTCCTTCTTTTAAAGGAAGATTTATCTTATGTATTAAGCGACCACCCGCCTTAAGCTGTGAAGCAAAAAGCCGGAATGATTCTTCTAAGTGTTCAGCTGTACCATATATATCCAAATGATCTGCATCCATTGAAGTAACTACTGCAATATCGGGATGAAGAGTCAGGAAAGATCGATCGTATTCATCCGCTTCTACAACCATAGTATTATTCTTTCCGAACAATGCATTTGTATTATAGTTAGAAGATATTCCTCCTAGAAAAGCAGTACAGTCATTTCCTGAATGTCTTAATATGTGCGCAACTAGGGTAGAGGTTGTCGTTTTTCCATGAGTTCCAGCAACAGCAATGGTAAACATGCCTTTACTTATTATACCCAGTACTTCAGAGCGCTTCTTCAAAAGATATTGGTTATCCCTGAAGTAGTTTAAAATAACAGAGTTTTTAGGAATTGCTGGTGTGTAAATAATCAAAGTAGATTCTTTGCCACCATCAGTAGTATTAATATCATCTAAAGTATCTATGTAGGAGATCTTAGCACCCTCATGAGTAAGATTACTAGTCAAAACAGTAGACACACGATCATAACCAGACACCTGGCATCCTCTTTTAAGAAAATACCTTGCAAGTCCACTCATTCCAATGCCTCCGATTCCTACCAGATAAACGTTTTTAATCTTACTTAATTCCATATTAACCTGCTATTAACAATACTTCCTTTGCAATCACCTCATCCGCGTTGGGCAATGCCATATGACCAATCTGCTCACTCATCATCGTGCATCTTTGCTTATCTTTCACGAGAGAAATGGCCGCATTGATCAACTCTTCTGACGCTTTTATATCTGTAATCATAATTGCTGCATTTTCATTAGTCAATGCCAATGCATTTTTAGTCTGATGATCTTCTGCCACATTAGGGGAAGGAACCAGAATTACAGGTTTTTCAACAACATATAATTCGGCAATTGTTCCTGCACCTGCCCTTGAAATAATAACATCTGCTGCTGCGTAAGCAAGATCCATATGATCCAAAAACTCAACAATACATACATTTACATGAGGCTTATCTCCTACTGAAGCCAATATTGACTTATAGTAATATTTCCCAGTCTGCCATATCAGTTGAATATCTTCTTCTATAAACCGATCTAACCCTTTAAGCATACACGCATTTAAAGTTCCGGCACCTAAGCTTCCTCCAGTTACCAATATGGTTTTCTTTTCCAACGACAGGCCAAAACTGCTTAGGCCCTCTTCTCTTTTCCCGGCTATATCTACCGCTTCTTTTCGAATCGGATTTCCTGTGATCAGAATTTTATCTGCTGGAAAAAACTGACTCATGCCAGAGAAAGCCACACATATTTTCTTTGCATTTTTCCCCAACCATTTATTTGTTATTCCAGCGTATGAATTCTGTTCCTGAATCAAATAAGGCACTTTCATCATTCCTGCCATATACAGTAGCGGACCTGAAGCGTATCCTCCAACACCCACAGCTGCGTCTGGTTTAAATTTCCGGATAACCGAACGGGCTTTCATCAAACTACTTATCACCTGAAAAGGTAAGGCTAGGTTTTTCAAAAGAGACTTACGCTGAAATCCCCGAATATCCAATCCCACAATAGTATACCCTGCTGCTGGAATTCTTTCCATTTCCATTCTTCCAAGAGCACCAACAAAAAGAATCTCAGTAGACGGGTCAATACGTTTCAGTGCATTAGCAATTGCTATTGCAGGAAATATATGTCCCCCTGTTCCTCCTCCACTGATTATTATTCGTTTTGCCATTTTCTTAAAACATTATGCCATCGCAGGTATCTCTCCTATGATCACTTTTGCGTCTTTTGCTAATTTTTTTTCTTCAATATCACGACTCACACTTAATATTATTCCAAATGCGACACTTGTAAACAGAATAGAAGTTCCTCCCATACTTACTAAAGGAAGGGGAACTCCAGTTACCGGACCTAAACCCACTGCTACTGCCATATTTGCAAATGCCTGAATGGTTAAGCTAAAACTAAGTCCCGCTGCCAACAGGGCACCGAAAGCCTTGGGACTAGCCGTGACTATTAATATGCATCGATATAAGAGTACCAGATAAATGAACACAACCAAAAACCCACCTACCATTCCATATTCTTCAATGATTAAAGCATATATAAAATCGGAATAAGGATGCGGTAAAAAATTACGCTGCGTACTATTTCCCGGACCTTTACCAAAGATCCCTCCTGTTGCAATAGCAATTTTAGCCTGATTAGCCTGAAATGATTTGTCTGGATCAGCTTTTTCAGGATGCATATACACATCTATACGCGATTTGTAAGTAGCACTTCTAGGTCCAAAAAACACGACAAGCGTTAATAACACCAAGCCCGCCATACATACTATACCTATTTGTTTAATACTGATTCGGCCAATAATAAGCAACAAAATACTTACACCAAATAGCATCATAGCAGTAGATAAATTAGCGAGTGCAATTAATATAAAAACTGCTGAAACCGATCCCATAATAGGAAGAAAAGACTTTTTTACATCTTTAATTTGTTCCTGCTTTTTAGTCAGTGTCCGGGCTAAGAAGGTGATAAGCGCAAGCTTAGCAAGATCCGAAGTCTGGAATGTCTGATTAATAAGGGGTATTGTTACCCAACGACTCGCTTCATTTACGTTATTTCCAAAGATCAGTGTGTACAACAATAATGGGACAGTAACGATCATCAGCACTTTAGAAATACCTGCATAGTAGCGATAGTCAAGTAAATGCGAAAAATACATCAACGCAAGCCCACCTACAATCATCACTAAATGCTTAAACAGATACTGTTCAGTGCCAACACCCTTTTTATAAGCAAGAGTTCCAGTAGAGCTGTAAACAGCCAACAATGACAAAATAGAAAGCAATATCACAATAAGCCATATCCAACGATCGCCCTTTGTTTTACTTAAAATAGCTTCCACCATAACCTGTCTATTTACCTGTTTTTAACACTATTATAATTCCTTTATTGCAGCCTTAAACTGATCACCACGATCTTCATAATTTTTAAAAAGATCAAAACTTGCACAAGCTGGCGACAATAACACGGTATCTCCTTTTTTTGCCAGATGATAGGCCATTTTTACTGCATCCGGAGCAGAAAAAGTATTTACTATAACGTCTACGTCATCTTCAAAAGCCTCATGAATGCGTTTGTTATCTTTTCCCAGACAAACGATTGATTTAACCTTTGCTTTGACAAGATCCTTCAGCATATTATAGTCATTCCCTTTATCTACTCCTCCCAGAATCAAAATCACATCTGTAGTCATGCTTTCCAATGCATACCAGGTTGAATTTACATTGGTGGCTTTAGAATCGTTAATAAAGTTTACACCCGATATTTTACCAGCATCTTCTAATCGATGTTCGATATTTTTAAAGTCGCCCATACTTGCTCTTACGTTTTCATTTCGTAATTCAAGTACCTTGGCCACAATACCAGAAGCCATAGAATTGTAGATATTGTGTTTCCCTTGTAACGCTAGATCTGTAATTGTCATCTTAAATTCTTTTTCTGTGTCAAGTTTAATTATTATCTGCTCATCTTTTATGTAAGCACCTATTTCAACCTCTTTTTGAATGGAGAATGGATAAGTTATCGCTACAGCAGGATGGCGCTTTAAAATATCAATGGTTTCGGGATCATCTGCACAATAAATGAAAACATCCTTCTCTGACTGATTTCGTATGATCCTAATCTTGGATTCTGCATAATTCTCCATTTTATAATCATACCGGTCCAAATGATCGGGTGTGATGTTTAAAAGCACTGCTATATCTGCCTTAAACTCATACATATCGTCCAGCATGAAACTGCTTATTTCTAAAACATACCAGTCAAAATCTTTCTGTGCAACCTGACGAGCATAACTTTGCCCTATATTACCTGCCAAACCAACATGCAATCCCGCATCCTTCAATATGTGGTAAGTTAGCATAGTAGTAGTAGTCTTACCATTTGATCCAGTAATGCAAATGGTTTTAGCATTTGAATATCGGGAAGCAAACTCAATTTCTGATATAATAGAAATCCCTTTTTCCCTGATCTTTTTTATCAGAGGTGCCTTTTCAGGAATACCAGGACTTTTTATCACTTCATCAGCAGAAAGAATCCGTTCTTCCGAATGCTGCTGTTGTTCAAATTCAATTCCAGCATCTTCCAATTCCTTCACATACTTTGGAGATATAGGTCCCGAATCGGATACAAAGACTTCGAATCCTTGTTTCAATGCCAAAACAGCCGCTCCAGCTCCACTTTCACCTGCTCCCAAAATCACTATATGATGCTTAGAATCCATTATCTTAATTTTAAGGTTATGATAGTTAGTACCGCAAGAATAATCCCCACAATCCAAAAACGGGTTACAATTTTTGATTCATGATATCCCTTTTTTTGATAATGATGATGCGCCGGAGCCATAAGAAGAATACGACGACCTTCACCAAATTTTCTCTTTGTATATTTAAAATAAGATACTTGTAAAATCACGGATAAGGTCTCAAAAAAGAATACACCACATAATAAAGGGATCAGCAATTCTTTTCTGATCATGATTGCGAAGACAGCGATAATTCCTCCAATTGCCAGACTTCCTGTGTCCCCCATAAACACCTGAGCCGGATAGGAATTGTACCATAAAAATCCTACGCATGCTCCAACAAATGCTCCGGCAAAGATCACCAGTTCACCCGAATTCGGAATATACATGATATTAAGATACTCAGCCATGATGGTGTTACCGGATACGTAGGCTAATATGGCTAAAGTAACCCCTATAATCGCTGAAGTTCCAGTTGCCAGACCATCTATACCATCCGTTAAATTCGCACCATTAGATACCGCTGTTACAATGAAGATCACGAAAAAGAGAAACACAACCAAGGCGTATTTTTCATATCCAGGACCTAAAAAGGCTAGAAACTTCGCATAATCAAATTCATTATTCTTCACAGAAGGAATAGTCGTCATCGTTGACTTCAAATTCTGTGTGAAGTAATAAGCATTTCCCTTTTGATGAACCTCCAGAGGACTTACATTTGTAGTAGGTAACGTCACCTGTTGTCTAACTACAATATCAGGATGAAAAAACATCGTCCAACCCACTATAAGGGCAAGACCAACCTGACCCAGTATTTTAAATCTTCCAGCTAACCCTTCTTTATCTTTCTTAAAAACTTTAATATAATCGTCAATAAAACCAATTACCCCCATCCATACCGTAGTAATCAGCATTAGGATGATATATATATTCTCTAATTTGGCAAAAAGTAAAGTAGGAATTAAAATACCCAGCAGAATAATAATTCCACCCATAGTAGGCGTTCCCTGTTTCTGCATTTGCCCTTCAAGACCTAAATTCCTAACCGTCTCACCTACTTGCAGCTTATGAAGCATGCTAATCAACTTTGTACCAAAAATGGTTGTAAACAGAAGGGAAAATATAATTGACATGGCTGTACGGAATGAAATGTATTGAAACACTCCGGTACCTGAGAGACCATATTCTCTATGTAACCATGTAAATAAATAATATAACATTAGCCTATCTGTATTAATTGTTCTGTTAAAATTTTCTTATCATCAAATGGATATTTTACACCATTAATCTCCTGATACTTTTCATGACCTTTACCTGCCACCAGAACAATATCTCCTGCCTGAGCAAGATGACATGCCGTACGGATTGCTTCTGCCCGATCAGCGATGACTAAAACCTTTCGCTTATTCTCCGGACTTACACCAGATTCCATTTCCCTGATAATTTCCATTGGATCCTCCGATCTCGGGTTATCCGAAGTGATAATTACTTTATCACTCCAATCACAAGCAATCTGAGCCATGGGCTTTCTCTTCGTTTTATCCCTGTCACCGCCACAACCAATCACTGTAATCACCTTTTCAATTCCTTTTCTTACCGTATGAATGGTGCTTAGTACATTTTGAACAGCATCCGGTGTATGTGCATAATCAACAATACCAATAATTCCGCTTGGTGTATTGATACAATCAAAACGGCCTTCAGCACTTGTTAATCTGCTTAATATGGTAAGTACCCGCTGGCTATCCTGTTCAAGCAGCATAGCTGTTGCATACACACTGATCAGGTTATACGCATTAAAATTACCAATCAGTTTAAACCATATTTCCTGGCCATTAATTTCAAGCAAGAGTCCTGTAAGTTCATTTTCAATCACTTTAACTTTGAAATCAGCCACACTTTTAAGCGCGTATGACTTCTTATAAGCCTTCGTATTTTGAAGCATCACACTTCCATTCCTGTCATCTGCATTTGTTAAAGCAAAAGCAGACCTTGGTAAGCCGTCAAAAAATGCACGCTTAGCCTTCAGGTAGGAATCAAAAGTTTTATGAAAGTCTAAATGATCATGTGTGATATTTGTAAAAACCCCTCCGGTAAACTCTAATCCGGCAATCCTATGCTGAGAAATAGCATGAGAGCTAACCTCCATAAAACAATAATCACAACCGGCCTCTACCATATCTGCCAGCAAAGCATTTAATTCAATGGGGTCGGGAGTGGTATGTGTAGCCGGTATACTAGTATTATTAATGTAATTCTCAACCGTTGAAAGTAGCCCCACCTTATAACCCAGCTCTTTAAAAAGCTTAAATAATAAAGTAGCCACAGTAGTTTTTCCATTCGTACCCGTTACCCCTACCAGCTTCAAAGAAGTAGAAGGATTATCATAGTAATGCGTAGCAATAGTCCCCAGGGTTTCAGCAGAATCTGCCACAACAATATAACAAATACTTTCAATCAATTCTTCAGGTAAACTTTCGCAAACTATTGCAATAGCACCCAAATCAATAGCCTTTGCTATAAATGCATGACCATCAGACTGCGTACCTTTTACTGCAATAAATAAAGAACCAGGCACAACCTGACGGGAATCAAAGCAGATCTTGTCCACAGTAATCCTGTCTGAACCCTTAATTTCCAGAACTGGAATACCGCTTAATAACTCAGTAAGTGTCTTTATCATTTCAGTTCGATGGTTATAGGATATCCTTTAATAATCCGGGTACCCGCTTCTAATGATTGTTTAACTACTTTTCCGCTGCCTTTAACAATAGGCCGCAATCCAAAATTACTTAACAGGAATACTGCATCCTTTAAACCCATTCCTGAAATATCAGGAACCTGTTTTGAATTCACAATAACTTCCCTTACCGCAACACCATTGCTGGTATCCACAGGATGCACAAATTCACTCTTGGATGCATACAATGCTTTAATTCCCAATGATTTGTAAACCTGACGGGTCGCTTGGTTCTGTCCCGCTTTTGATGAAGGTAATTTTGTATTCCCAACCAGTCTTTCCTGTACGTGGCTATACATCGCCTTATCATTTGCATATACCTTGTCAGCCACTTCCCGAAAAACCGGACCTGCTACTAAAGCAGCATAATAAGCGCCCTTAGGGTTATTCAATACCACGATCATCGAATACTTCGGTTTATCTGCTGGAAAATACCCACAAAAAGAAGCCTGGTATGACCTCTTCGTACGATATCCAAGAGCACCGTTGGCAATCTGTGCAGTACCTGTTTTACCAGCCACCTTATACAACGAGTTTTTTATAACCTCTTTACCTGTCCCAATTTCTACAACTCCCTCCAGCATAGCCTGCAATTTCCCAATAGTAGCATCCGAACAAATTTTTTCATCTATCACATTTGCAGTAAAGCTTTCTACTGTATTACCTAATCGTCTTATCTCTTTCACAAAAAGCGGTGCAATCATTTTACCATTATTCGCTACAGAATTATAAAATGTTAACATCTGAAGTGGAGTCATTTTCATTTCATAACCATACGCCATTTGTGCCAGCGTCAAGCCGCTCCAACTTTTATAATCCGGATTCTTAATTAAAGGACTCCCTTCACCAGGTATCTGAAGTCCTAATTTTTTATTCAAATGAAGCTTATAAAGATGATCTGTGAACTGTCTTGGATTATCTCTGTAGTTCGTATTAATCAGCTTGGCAACTGCAGCGTTTGAGGATTGTTCAAATGCTTGTTTTACGGTTAGAACTCCATTTCCTAAATGAGAGTCTTTAATAGTATGCCTATATACTCTATACGTACCACCCTCACAATCAATCAGAGAATTAGTATCTACCTTATTATCCTCAAGAGCAGCCATGTAGGAAGCCAGTTTAAAGGTTGAACCAGGTTCGGCGCTCTCCGCAATAGCATAGTTTAATTTCTCTTCATAAATTCCTTCGGAGACACGTGTAGCATTAGCAATCGCCTTAATTTCACCTGTAGATACCTCCATTAAAATCACACAACCATGATCCGCATCACTCTTAATCAGCTGTTTTCGTAACGCATTCTGCGCAACATCCTGAATATTGATATCGATAGTCGAAATAATGTCAGCTCCATCTTTAGGCGCAATTTCAATATCTTTATTAACAGGCATCCAAATACCACCTGCAATACGTTGCATCAACCGCCGGCCACTTTCTCCGTTTATATAATCGCCATATGCACCTTCCAAGCCTACGGGTTGAACGTGCACATTTCTATACCCGATTGTTCTGGCTGCTAATCCCTTAAAAGGGAGAATTCGATTATTTTTCTGAACTGCTATTAACCCGCCTTTATATTTCCCTAAATTAAATATTGGAAAAGTCTTGATCTTCTTCAATTGCTGATGGGAAACGTTTCTCTTTAGCAAGAAATACCTGGCCCCTTCTCTACGGGCCTGACGTAAAAGATTCGTATACTGTCTTTCCGTTTTATCTCCAAAAAATAGAGATAACCGTTCGGCTAATGAATCTACTTTTTCGTAAAATTCTTTATCTTTTTCAATTCCCCCAGCCTTCAAATCAAATCGAAGTTCATATTCAGGTACAGAGGTAGCAAGAAGACTTCCATCTGATGATAGAATATTACCTCTCACGGCTTCAACATTTACATATCTGGTAGACAAACTGTCCGCCATTGCTCTCCACTTGGCTCCTTCTGTAACCTGAAGATGGAAAAGTTTAAACAGCACAGCAAATGCCAGTAGAACAATTAGTCCAAAGGCTATATAAACACGCAATAAAATGTCAGTTCTGATATTCATAATCGAAATCTGCTTATTTATTATTTTCTCTACTGCAACTTTTATTTTTCTTCAATTAGTAAAGGAACCATCAGCTTTTTGGGTGGCTCCACTGGCTCTTTAAGTCCCAGGGTATCCACTTTATTCGCTACTTCTGTCTGTGTACTCTTCAACATTAAATCTGCCTTCAACGTCTTATAATCCCAGCTCAATTCTTTAACCTCTTTATTTAACTTATCAATCTGCCTGATATTCTTTTCCGCAAAATGTCTGTTGCCAATGTACATCATACCTAAAAAGGCAATAAAAATTATAAATGGCATCATTTCAGAAGCTGCTTCTTTCGAAATAACCCCCTCTGTCAGAATGATCGTAAAAAAGTTCCTTGGCATCACCACTTTGGGCAAAGCCTCTGGAGTAGGCTCCAAATCTTGATCCTCTTCTTTTTTATCTCCCCTGAAACGATTACTCATACCACTTATCGCTTATTTTATTTTAAAATCGCTATCAACGACTTCCAATTCCATCATAGCTTAACAGCTACTCTTAATTTGGCACTGCGCGCTCTGTTATTTAATGCAATCTCTGCCTCAGATGCCACCAATGCTTTTCTATTCACTAAATCCAAAGGCCTTTGAATATTACCATAAAAGTCCTTTTCAACTTCTCCTCTAAATTTGCCTTTTGCAATAAAATTCTTAACCAACCGATCTTCTAATGAATGATAAGACATCACCACTAACCTTCCACCTGGTTTTAACACTTCCGCTGACTGAATCAAAAATTCCTGCAAAGCTTCTAATTCCTGATTAACCTCAATCCTCAAGGCTTGAAATGCCTGAGCCAAATATTTATTCTCTTTCCCTTTTGGGATCCGATGTTTTATAACCTCTTTGAATTCAGCTATTGTTTCTATCTTTTTATTTAACCTGGAAGTAACCAGCGTGCGGGCAAGCGATTTTGCATTTTGAATCTCTCCATACATGCCAAAAATCCGATGCAAATCCTCTTCACTGTAAGTATCAATCACTTCTTTTGCAGTTATTGGTGCCGACTGATCCATTCTCATATCCAGATCCGCATCAAACCGTGTAGAAAAACCCCGCTCTGGCTGATCAAACTGGTGGGATGAAACACCAAGATCAGCCAGAATACCATCTACCTGCATTGCCTCATGTAAGCGGCAATAATTCTTCAAAAAGCGGAAGTTCTGATCTATAAAGGTTAACCGATCATCTTGTATAATATTTTTCTTTGCGTCTTCGTCCTGATCAAATGCTAACAATCTCCCACTGGCATCCAGATGCTTTAAAATTTCTCTGGAATGGCCTCCTCCTCCATAGGTAACATCGATATAAGTACCTGATGGTATAATATTCAAACCTTCTATGCATTCTTTCAGCATAACGGGATTATGGTATTCAGACATCGACCCGTTTCCTTTCTGCATTGCCCATTACTTCCTGGGCAAGCTTTGAAAAATTTTCCGGAACATTGTCCAGCTGAGCATCATAAGCATCCTTTGCCCATAACTCTATTTTATTAAATTGCGAAGACAAAGTAACGTCTGCATTAACTCCTGCATAATCCAAAAGAGACTTGGGTAATAAGATTCTTCCTGCAGCATCTAAGGATAGATCTGTAGCTCCTCTCATAAAGTACCTGATAAATTGTCTGTTCTTTTCTTCAAATGGATTAAGCTTACTTAAATCTTCCATAATTCCATCCCACTCTTTTCTGCCGTAAATCACTAAATGCTTCTCAAAACCTCTGTTCACTACCAACCCATCTTTCTCAGCTTCAGGCATTTGTTTCCTAAGCCCGGCTGGTATCATCAGTCGCCCTTTTGTATCAAGCTTACATTCAAATTCACCTAACAAATGAGACATGGACAATTATATTATAATTAGGGATAAAAGTACACACTTTTACCACTTCTTACCACATTACCCCACAAAAAAGTTATTAACAAGTTTAATGACGTTTTTCAAGGGGAAATGCCCCATTAAATGTGATGAACGTTAGTCAATTGTTAACAATACCCGACGAACAGGTCTGTTGTTTAAGGATATAATCCCAAAAATACCTCTAGCAAATTCTTATTAATAAAAAAAGCCAGCTCTTATGGAGCCAGCTTTTCTTATTAATTGAGTTTTATACTAGTCGTTAATTGCTTTCACTCCTGGCAATTCTTTACCTTCCATATATTCAAGTAAAGCACCACCACCAGTTGAAACATAACTTACTTTTTCTTCAAAACCGAATTTAGCAACAGCTGCTGCCGAATCGCCACCACCAATAAGAGAGAAAGCTCCCTTTTCAGTAGCTTCAACAACTGCTTCAGCAACTGCTTTAGTTCCTGCCTCAAATTTTTCCATTTCAAAAACGCCCATTGGGCCATTCCATAAAATAGTCTTTGATTGAGCAACAATATCCTTGTAAACTTTAATCGCATCAGGACCTATATCCAAGCCCATCCAACCTTCTTTGATCGCATCATTTTGCGCGATAGCTGTATTCGCATCAGCAGCAAAGTTATCTGCAATGATCGAATCGGCAGGTAATACCAAATTTACACCCTTAGCCTTTGCCTTTTCAATTAAACTTAAAGCTAATTCCAATTTATCATCTTCAACAAGTGATTTGCCAATCGATCCACCCTGTGCTTTAGCAAAGGTATAAGCCATACCTCCGCCGATAATTAAATTATCAACTTTATCAAGCAAACGCTCAATCAAAAGAATTTTATCTGAAACCTTTGCACCACCCATAATAGCAGTAAAAGGACGTTCCGGATTATTTAATACTTTTTCTGCATTAGCTAACTCTCCAGCCATTAAATAACCAAAGTATTTTGCATTAGGGAAAAATTTAGCAATAACTGCTGTAGAAGCATGCGCACGGTGAGCTGTTCCAAAAGCATCGTTTACATATACGTCGCCTAGTTTGCTTAATTTTTCAGCAAATGCTTCATCACCTTTTTCTTCTTCTTTGTAAAAACGAAGATTTTCCAGAAGAAGAACTTCACCTGGTTTTAAAGCTGCTGCTTTATCAACTGCCTGTGCACCAATACAATCATCTGCAAATTGAACTTCTTTGCCAATTACATCAGACAAATGTTTCACAATATGTTTTAGAGAATATTTATCAGTTGGTCCATCTTTCGGACGACCCAAATGAGACATCAAAATTAAAGATCCCCCGTCAGCAAGTATCTTTTTGATTGTTGGAAGGGCTCCTTGTATACGATTGTCATCGGTAATATTAAAGTCTTTATCCAAAGGGACATTAAAGTCGACGCGGATTAATGCTTTCTTTCCTGAAAAATTCAGTTTGTCAATAGTCTTCATTTTATGTTATTAATTAATTAAGATATTTTAAGATACATTTTTTTATGGGGACCGATACCTTGAATTTCAAACTCATCTGATATAAATTCAAAACCTAAGCCAGAGTAAAAACTATATGCAGCACGCCTGGCATTACACCAAACATATTTAGCTTTACGACCCTTTAAGTATAAAACCCCAAAATTAACAATAAGGTTTCCGATACCTTTATTTCTATATTCATTTGATGTGGCCATACCTCTTAATTGAAAGCCTGCAACACCAAAAGGGTCTAACTCGTTAGGTGCAAATGAACAAACACAAACCAATTGATTATCTGACATATAGCCCAGATGAAATGCCCCTTCAATAGCATCTTCTGAGAACCTGCACTGGTTCAAAGCAAGCAAGCCATCACGTAAAACAATATTCCTTAATGAAAGCGTTTGATCTGCAGTAATAAATTCAACCATTAATTTTTAATTGAGAAATCCGTATTACCATATCTGTAAGTCTGCTTGAATAACCATATTCATTGTCATACCACCCTACAACCTTGGTTATTCCACCGACCACTGAGGTGAGTAATGAGTCAAATATACAAGAATGTGAATTACCCAGAATATCAACCGAAACTATAGGATCAGTCGTATATTGCAAAATTCCACGTAATTCATTCAGTGAAGCCTGTTTAAATACCTCATTTATCTCCTCTACAGTAGGCTGAACCAAAAGCGTACACGTAAAATCGGTTAACGAGCCATTAAGAACAGGCACACGAATGCCAGCACCACCCAACTTACCTTCCAATTTAGGGAAAATACTTGTTATCGCTTTTGCAGCACCCGTAGTAGTTGGAATAATAGAAGCAGAGGCAGCACGTGCTCTTCTTAAGTCACGATGAGGACCATCATGCAAATTCTGATCTCCCGTCATCGAATGAACCGTTGTAATATATCCATTAACAATCCCCCAGTTCTCCTCCATCACCTTAATCATTGGAGCAATATTATTGGTTGTACAGGAAGCATTAGACAAAATAGGCGAAGAGAAATCCACCTGTGCATCATTTACGCCAAGCACGACAACCGGTACATCTTTAGAAGAAGGCGGTGCAGTGATGATAACCTGTTTGGCTCCCGCCAACAAATGAAGCTGAGCCTTTTCCCGGCTAATAAACCTTCCGGTTGATTCAATAACCAAATCGATTCCTAAATCCTTCCATGGAAGCCTTTCCGGATTCTCTTCGGCAAAAACAGGAATAACCTTACCATTTACGATCAGCGTACCATTACCTGCTACTATCTCTCCTTTAAATCCTCCGTGAATACTATCGTATTTAACCAGATGTGCAAGCGTAACAGCATCGGCAAGATCATTTATAGCTGCAATTTCGACCAATCCACTCGCTAAAAGAGTTCGAAATACAGTTCTTCCAATTCGTCCAAAACCATTAATAGCAATTTTCATTAATTATCTAATTCAAGCTCAAAGTTATGTATTTCAAGCAAATTCATGTAAGCTGAAACCTTTATTTAGAATTACAGTTTATATAAAAAGCTCAAAAAATGAACAACCAAAGCAAAAATAAGGAAAAGCTGGTGCCTCAGGATTCAGAAGAAAAAGAAATAAAACCTTCAAAAAATGATGACAAGGTCGTTAAGCAACCCGAAGACCTGGATTATAATAAAGATAAACCAGAATATAAGGATCCTGCAAAAACAAGAGAAAATGCAGAACAACCTGTCAATCCAATCAAAAACCCTCCAAAAAATAAATAAATCTTGCAGGCTCTTCAAATGGGAGAAATCAATTTGAAATCTCTATTTTGACTTTCTTGTTTTTAATTTTTTCATCCTTTAACTCGCGCACTACTTTTTGAATTAAATCGCGTCTTACTGCAACATAAGCAGAATGATCTAGAACTTCAATGAGTCCTACATCATCTTTACTCAGTTTGCACTTTTGTAAAAGCAAACCTACAATATCAATTTTATTGACTTTGTCTTTCTTCCCTGCAGCAATATAAATGGTATCCCAATCTGTTGGTGGAGGTAAGACTGCTTTTTTAGGAAGACTAATCATTTCAGGCTTAACATTCAAATACCCGGGAATTTCCTCTTTAGTTAATAAAAGATATGACGTACCATAAGCATGCATCCGGGCAGTCCGGCCATTTCTATGAACAAAAGCATCCTGTGTTAAAGGCAATTGATAATGAATTACATTTTCAATTTCAGGAATATCCAGTCCCCTGGAAGCCAAATCCGTAGTAATCAATAACCGGTGGGTTCCATTACGAAACTTCAGCAAAGTTCTTTCCCGATCTTCCTGTTCCATGCCACCATGAAATTCGCCATGCACAATCCCCATATGATCTAGTAATTCTCCTATTCGGGCTACTGCATCACGATGATTACAAAACACAAGAGTCGATTTATTTCCGATCATACAAACCAATGAAAACAGTGCCTCCAACTTATCTTCCGAATCAGTAAGGCAAGCTTTATAGGTGAGTAATGGGATGTTTTCAAGTTGCTTTAAATAGTTCAGTTCTACTGGATTTCTTATACCTGTAAAAGTTGGTATTTCAGCCATTCTAGTAGCAGATAGTAACACCCGCTTTGTTATCCCCGGAAGACTTTTAATAATAAAAGACATGTCATCCTGGAAACCAAATTCTAAGGCCTTATCAAATTCATCCAGAATTAGTGTTCGGATCGCCTTGGTATCAAAACCTTCCCGGCGCAAGTGATAAGCTATTCTCCCTGGAGTACCTATCAAAACAGCAGGAGGCTCAATTAGACTGTTCGTTTCAATTTTAGTAGAATGCCCACCATAACAACAGGTAATTTTAAATGGAGATCCTAGTGCCCTAAAAACCTGTTCTATTTGCAAAGCTAATTCACGCGAAGGAACCAGTATAAGTGCTTGTACGAACGCAACTTCAGGTTGTAGTAACCGAAGTAAAGGGAGCAAAAAGGCAAGAGTCTTTCCTGATCCGGTTGGCGAAAACAGTAAGACATCTCTTTTTTCAGGTGCTTTCAAAGAGGCTTCCTGCATTGCATTTAAGGCAGATATATTTAAGTTTTCGAGTGCTTTTTTAATCATTATGCATTTTATTGTGGGTGCAAAGGTAAGGGTTGAAGATCAAATAGCTTGTTTTTCCAACAACCTGTAGATTATTTCAACAATTTGATTATTAAAATTATACAAAAAACGATTATTATTTATTGATTATCAACTATTTACATAAAATACTATTTATGGCTTAATTTTTATTAATAAAGTTAATGTAGTAATATAATAAAGTTTGATCATGAAAAAATTAATGTTTTCAGTCGCAATATTGACTTTCGCAGGAATAACAGCCATTAGTGCTAACAACCATATCAGTTTAGTTCATCCAACTTATATCGTATCGGACACAACAGAAACGACTACTGTTCCAACTGATACAACTACTATGCCTAAAGATACTGCATCTACACCGGCACCAACTCCCGACACAACGAGTACAAAATAAATAATTTCTTTGAGCGATGATTGAAAGAGCCAGTGTGAGAGTCTGGCTTTTTCTATTTTTAACCCTCCCTGCTACCTAATCATTCTTTACCTTTACGTTTAAATACCAACATTTAAACAATATGCACATCCCATATAAAGCCTTTGAAGTAACTGAAGAAGCAAATCTCAACTACACTTCTGCTTTGGTAAATAAGTTCACAGACGAACTTCAATTAAACGAAGTCCTAATCAAGGTACATTATTCTTCAATAAATTACAAAGATGCGCTTTCAGCCAGTGGCAACAAGGGAGTAACTAAAAACTATCCGCACACGCCTGGAATAGACGCCGCAGGTATCGTTGAAGAGAGTTCTGACCCCTCTTTTAATGCAGGAGATCAAGTCATTGTTACCGGTTATGATCTTGGGATGAATACTTCCGGTGGATTCGCAGAATACATTCGTGTACCTTCCGCCTGGGTACTGCATCTTCCGGAAAACCTTTCCTTAAAAGAAAGTATGATTTACGGTACTGCCGGCTTTACAGCAGCACTCTCTGTTTATCAATTACAGGCACATCATATCAATCCGGAAACCGGACCAATTGCGCTAACTGGCAGTACAGGTGGTGTAGGAAGCATTGCACTAGCTCTACTAGCGCACCTTGGGTACCAGGTGTTTGCTATAACAGGAAAAGAAGCTTCTAAGGATACCCTTATAAAGCAAGGAGCAACTGAGGTTATTTTACGAAATACCCTCGAAGAACATACGGAAAGG
The DNA here is from genome assembly GCF_000403135.1 of Arcticibacter svalbardensis MN12-7. GTDB lineage: Bacteria > Bacteroidota > Bacteroidia > Sphingobacteriales > Sphingobacteriaceae > Arcticibacter > Arcticibacter svalbardensis. Next base: position 61,424 of record NZ_AQPN01000098.1, on the reverse strand, counting down.
CCTTTACTTAAACCAAAATATGCTGGTGTGCTGGATACTGTAGGTGGCGAAATCCTGGCTAACTTAATAAAGAGTCTGAACTATAATGGTGTGGCTACTTGCTGCGGATTAGTAAGCTCAATAGACCTACCCCTCACCGTTCTCCCTTTTATTCTCAAAGGAATCAGCCTGATAGGAATTGATTCTGTAAAATGTGAGATGGAACTCCGAAAAAAGATCTGGACACTCCTTGCCACCACATGGAAAGTCGACAATCTTGCTCAACTTTCAAAAGAGTGTACATTGGAAACGCTAGACGAAAATTTGATGCGCCTGCTTAAAGGAGAAAATACAGGAAGAATAGTGGTTAAAATAAAGGAGTAAAGCTCCTTTATTCCGATTGCCGTTGGTTTAAAAGACTATCACAAAGATCGTGTGCATGTCCGGACATGGTCAATGACAGGGTGGTCAGCAATTCTACATTCTGGTCATCTTTGTCCAAAATATCCATTGCTTCATTAGTTGGAAAACATAAAAGCTCATCCATATCCTCAGGAATATTCAATATCCCCTGAGATAATCTATAACACTGCTGAAGTAAATTATATACCGTTAAATGAGCATAACCCATCGCATCATTCATCCAGTATTGATAAGATACCAGATCCTCGTTTTCATTTGTTTCCGGAATACATTCATCGCCAATACCATGAGCAAGAGCAGCATCCAGTTTTTCCTTGCTGATATTATTAATATTTAAAAGGGTATCGCCTGCATTTTCAACTACATACATCAATGCTAAAAGCGTTTTAATATTGACATCATCTAAGGCTTCGAGTATAGATATATCCGCAGGATACTCTTCCCCTTCTTCAAAAACATGACGGATATCTTTCAGTTCTTCGCATAACGCAGCATTGAGGCCATATACAAATAGTTCCCTGTAAGTCACACAAAGCATACATACAGTATGCAATATTTCCTTTTGGTAATCAAACGGCTCAGTCTCCATGTTTTCTTGCATGGCGGTAAATTTATTATTTTTTAAGCTTTTTTAAGAATTAAAGCATATCGTAACATTAAATCAATCGATATCGTTCATCAATTGCCTGGCCAACAGCTTCAATTAAATCTTCATCATGAATGCCGTTATTTTCTTTTAACTGCCACTTAGCAGTACTTTTCACCAAAGTTCGGGTAACATGATTTAACAATACCTGAACTTCAATATAAGAAGGACTTACAGTTGGAAATTTGATAACTTGAAAATCATATTCAAGATCTTTAAACATGAAGTTTAATGCCTGTCTCATAATATTTCTTTGTCAAAAATACAAAGTCAACTTTAATTCTACGTTAGAAAGATATGAATTTTATTTTAGATTAATTGCGTTTCAATTCAGTAAAAAATCATGAAAATTATTCATAAATTCAACTTTTCCTATTTTCATCCGCCATGTATCAACAGCTTCGTAAAAACACCCTTATTCTGTTTAGCCTACTGCTTATCACTTCCTTTTGCACGATAACAAATGCCAACCTGCCTGCCTATAAAAATGGAATGGTAGTTACCGCACATCCGGAGGCTTCCAAAGTAGGAATAAATATACTTAAACAAAAAGGTAATGCAGTAGATGCGGCTGTAGCGGTACAATTTGCATTGGCCGTAGTCTATCCCAATGCCGGAAACATTGGCGGTGGAGGGTTTATGGTATACCGATCTAAAACAGGGGAATCGGCAACCCTTGATTTTAGGGAGAAAGCACCCGCCTCTGCTTCCAGGAAAATGTATCTGGATCAGGCAGGAAATGCAATTACAGACAAAAGCCTGTATGGTCATCTGGCACCTGGTGTTCCAGGTTCAGTTGCAGGCATGCTGGAAGCCCATCAGAAATACGGAAAGCTCAGCTGGAAACAAGTGATTCAACCGGCCATAGACCTGGCAAAAAAAGGTTTCCCTTTAACAACCCGACAAGCTGAAGAGCTTAACAACCAAAAACAAAACTTTATAAAATTCAATCCAGAAGTAACTGCATTCATCAACCAGAAAACCCTATGGAAACAAGGCGATTTGCTCTTACAGCCAGAACTAGCAAAGACCTTAGAAAGAATCAGGGACCACGGCCGTGCAGGATTCTATGAAGGGGAAACAGCCAGTCTGATCGTAGCAGAAATGAAACGCGGTAAAGGTCTGATCACAAAAGAGGACCTTAAAAACTATCATGCCGTTTGGAGAACCCCTATTATAGGGAATTACAAAGGATATAAAATCATCACCATGCCTCCACCATCTAGTGGAGGAATCGCATTGTTACAACTATTAGAAGCCGTTGACCCTTATCCGCTTAAAAGATGGGGACAGCATGCCGATTCCACCATACAGTTAATCGTAGAAGCAGAAAGAAGAGTTTATGCTGATAGGGCCACACATCTGGGCGATCCCGATTTCTATAAAGTACCACAACAGCAATTACTCAATCCAGCTTACCAGTTAGCTCGCATGAGTTCCTTAAGTTGGAACAAGGCTACCCCTAGCACTGATATAAAGGCAGGTCAATTCTCAGCACATGAAAGTCCGGAAACCACCCATTTTTCAATTGCGGATCAGGAAGGCAATGCTGTTTCCATTACCACCACACTCAACGGATCGTATGGCTCATTGGTAGTAGTAAGCGGTGCCGGCTTTTTGTTAAACAATGAAATGGATGATTTTTCCGTTAAACCAGGAACTCCTAACATGTACGGCTTAGTAGGTGGTGAAGCGAATGCCATACAACCCAATAAAAGGATGCTCAGCTCAATGACCCCTACTATTCTGGAGAAAGACGGAAAGCTATTTATGGTGCTGGGCACTCCAGGAGGATCAACAATAATCACTTCCGTATTTCAAACTATTCTCAATGTAATCGAATTTGATCAATCGATGCAAGAGGCAGTAGAAGCCAAACGTTTTCATCATCAATGGCTGCCCGATGAAGTCTATACCGAGGATGGAACACTAAGTCCCTCCCAAATCAATATCTTGCAGCAGAAGGGTTATAAGATCAGTCCCCGTGAACCAATTGGACGGGTAGACGCTATTTTAACCACCCAGGATGGATATACCGGAGGAGCTGACCCTAGAGGAGACGACACCAAATCCGGCTATTAAAACTATTCGCCCTTAGGCTCAAAGACAAAATGAGCCTTCCCTTCAGAGAGCAATAAGGAGGCATCAAAGACATTCCCTGCCTTAGATTTGAATCCTTTTATAACGGCTGTTTTTCCTGTTGCGATCAAACCCATAATCTCCTCATCTGTAAGCTTCTTTTCACACATCGTTCTCCAGATCACAAACTTACAGCCACTGGCATATGCACTGCATCCTGCAGCCTTATCGGTAATTCGAACGATCCCTTTTTTACACAAAGGACAAAGCACATCGCCTTCCTGAAGCTCGGGAGTAAATAGCTCATTGAGTCCACGACCCACATCCAGCAGTTCCTTGGTAATGGTACGGGCATATTCCCGAATCTCATTTTTAAAATCACTTACCGAAGCACCTGTACGAATCTCTTCAAGCCTCTTTTCCCATAAACCGGTCAATTCAGCCTGAGCTATTTGTTTATCCTTAACCAAATCATATACAGCCAATCCTTTTTCTGAGGGTAAAAGATTTTTCTTTTCCCGCTTAATATAATCGCGTTTAATCAGTGTCTCAATAATGGAAGCCCTGGTGGCGGGAGTTCCCAGTCCGGTGTCCTTCATTGCCTGCCGCAACTCATCATCTTCAATCTCCTTGCCCGATGTTTCCATCGCTTTCAATAAACTCGCTTCGTTGTATAATGACTTTGGTTTAGTTTGTTTTTCCAGCAGCTCCTTCTTTTCAACAGGTAAAGCTTCGCCTTTTACCACTTTCGGTAAAGTAGGGTTTTCTTCATCTTCCTTTTCATTGTCCGCCTGGTTAAAGACCGCACGCCAGCCCGGTGACTGTACAACGGTACCATTAGCCACAAATGCAGAACCCGACTCAATCGAAATCTTAGTCAGTTCCTTGATACATTCCTGATGGAAAGCCTCCAGCATTCTTCCCGCAATCAAATCATAAATAACCTGTTGATCCGCAGGAAGGTATGTTGGTTTATTACTGGTAGGCAACAAAGCATGGTGATCGGTTACCTTCTTCACATTCACACAGCGCTTGTTTAGTTTCACAGTTTGTAAAAAAGCAGCCTGTTTCCCAAAAATAGGATGCTCACTTTGATTGACCACCAGGCCCGGGATCTCCGCAAACACATCATCACCAATATAACGGCTCCCTGTTCTCGGATAAGTAATTAATTTCGATTCATATAAAGTCTGCGCCAGTCCCAATGTCTGATCTGCCGTAAAACCCTTTCTCTTATTTGCCTCCTGCTGTAAACTACTCAAGTCATGCAATAAGGGAGGTTGCTCCTTACGCGGTTTCACCTCTACATTCAGGATATCACCACCATTCGTAAATCCGGATGCCACATCTTTTACCTGATCAAACACCTTTTGAGCAGCCTCTTGTTTGTCGAAGTTCTTAACAGAAATTGCTTTAAAAACCTGTCCATCTTTATTTAAAAAGATTGCGATCTGATAATAGATCTGAGGTATAAAATTCTTGTTCTCCAGATACCTGGCACATATCATGGCCAATGTAGGGGTTTGAACCCTTCCCATGGACAATACCGAACGATTTCCAGCAGCTATACTTAAAGCTTGAGTGGCATTTAAACCTACTATCCAATCTGATTCCGAACGACACTGAGCCGAATAAAATAAGGTATCATATTCTGATCCTGGTTTAAGATTCCGAAATCCATTCTTAATCGCCTCATCGGTTTGCGAAGAAATCCAAAGTCGACGAAAAGGCTTCTTGCACTTCAGGTGATAATAGATATACCTAAAAATAAGCTCCCCTTCCCTTCCGGCATCCGTTGCCACAATTATCTCATCAGCCGATTCAAACAAATCACGGATTACGTTCAGTTGTTTAACCACTCCAGGATCATCTTTCATCACCCCGTTTACCTTATTCTGTTTCACAGCAAGCTTAAACCTTTCGGGAAGCATAGGAAGATTTTCAAGCTTCCAGCCCTTAAATCCATATGCCTCAGGTGCCGCAAGTTGAATCAGGTGTCCAAATGCCCAGGTAAACGTATACCCCTTCCCCTCCATATACCCACTTTTCACCGTTGTAGCACCAAAAACTTTGGCAAGCTCTTTTGCAACGGAAGGTTTTTCAGCGATCACAACCTTCATATGCGATCTGTATTTTCAAAACCTAATGCAGAGAATATTGCATCAAATGACCGTTTTAAAATCACTGATTGACAAGAAGAAAAGTAAGTATGATTAAGCTGCTTAATGAGCATTTTTAAGTATTTCTGGGTTACAAATATAACCCAGAAATACCAAAAAACAGGCTAAATTGTATAATGTAGCTGTTCGTCAGGGAGCAGGGTCTGATCCATTTTTACCCTTTTCCATCCTAACTACCTCATGTTCTATTGGTTTAATACTGCTTAAATAAGCATATATAGCTTTCAAATCAGCTTGTTTCATTCCGCCATACATCGTCCATGGCATTGGGGAGTTTAGCTCTCCTGGCAAAAGTTCCTTTTTTTTATAACCTGCGTCAGCATAAGCAGTAAATTTATCAACAAATACACTTTCAGTCCATTTCCCTATACCTGTTTCTTTGTCAAATGTGATGTTCGGGGATCGCATAATGCCATTAGGTTGTTTGAATTCCATCCCCCCGGAAAACTCAGTTCCCTCAATAATAGCTCCTTTATCAGTCTGACTGTGACAATCTACACATCCTGCAGCATTAACAATGTACCCCCCATACTTAACCAATTCACTTGGAGACGGTATCGGATGAAAGTCCGCTGGTTTAGGCATGGTATTCAGTAGAAAGCTGACTGGAAAGTCCGCTTCCGAAGGTGGAACATCATTTTTAACCGCTGGTAAAGTACGAATATAAGCAATGATACTATAGATATCTTCTTTGTCCATCTTGCCAAACCGATGCCAGCCCATTAACGGAAACAAAGCTTTCCCTTGCTTATTAACACCGGTAGTAATCGCATGCAGAATCTCCCCATCCGTCCAGCTTTTTAAGGCATATGGTGTAATGTTAGGGGCAATAAACACTCCGGGAAAACCCATATCCCTGGAAAACACTTCTCCCCCTCCTCCAAAGTTCCCAGCTGCAAGAGGTGCAGCAAAATAGGTATAGTCCCGGGTACTGTGGCAATCCATACAAACGGTAACATGATTCGCCAGGTACTTTCCACGCTCGATACGGGCAGCGGTACGTTCAATGGTAATAACGGGAACCTCGCCAGCCTTGGGCAAAACCGTCTTCATATAAGTTCCTGCCCCTATCGCCAAAACAACAACAACAAGAAGCACCACACCAAGAATTTTAAGAACTTTCATGACTTATTTTATTGATTATCAGCACTAAGTTGCTATTAATTCTAAATTATATCAAGAGTTAATGAAAATACTTGCCCCTTTATTTCTACTAATTATGAAATTGATGACTGGTTAGGGAATACTTAGGTTTTAAATACACAGTTTGGAAATTAAATTTCCTTATTCTTAATTAGTAATTAAGCACATTTTAATTTGATTATAACGATTTCAGCATACAATGATCAGCCTACGTTATTATAACTTAAGGTTTTGCAGCCGCTTTGGCTTCTTTTATCTTTTTCCTCTCCAGGGATCTAAAGTATCCTCTAAAAAAAAAGTTATGTTTTAATGCCTCCATATTTTGGTTGAAGCCATCTGTACCATGTTGCAGGTTTTCCATAGTCAGGCTTATATTTTTAGCCATTAGTGAATCATTAAGCACGGTATTTACAGCGTTATGTCCTTTAGTAACGTCATGGTTTATTGTCTTAACCATGGTATTCATTTCCATGGTCATGGCATTGGCATGTACTCCGGCCTCCTTTATTTGTACAACGGCATCTTGAAGCGTATTTGCCATTTCAGTGTTACTAAGTAACAACCCGGCAGTTCCTTTGCCATGTTTGATGTCGCTGATAATTTGATTGAGTGCCATGCTCATCTCGTTGGCATTGTTGCTTGTCTTATATACATTTAGCAAGGAGGCTTTCAAACTTTTTCCAATAGTTTCGTCGTTGAATAATTTCAATACCGCACCGCTATCAATTCTCATCACGGTACCCTTAAGTACTTCAGAAATACTGGCAACATTGTTATTAGTCTGCGATAATTTTTCTATAATTTCGTCCATATTGGCCATTTCCTTGGCTTGCAGTATATCACCTTCTGCTACTTTTTGACTAATACCTTTTACCGGACTAATATTCACGACCTTGTTGCCCATCAGGCCTTCAGTGCCTATAGCAGCCAGGGCATTTTTGTTTATGAACGATTTAACCTTACTATTGATCTGCATGGTAACTTCAATAGTGCTATCGTTAATAAGTTCAATTTCTTCTACAGTCCCTGCCTGTAAGCCCGAAAAGAGCACATTATTCCCTTCTGTTAAACCACTCAAATTAGAAAATCTTACCTTGATTTTGAATTCATTACCAAAGAGGTTTTTATTCTTTCCTATAAAAAAAAGGTAAGGATCATCAGTATTAAGCCAGATAAAACAAATGCCCCAAGCTTAATATTATTTTCTTTTTTATGTGCCATTTCTGTTATTTATTCAAAAAATTGTTTAATATTTTGATCGGCTGACTGCTCAAGCTCTTCATATGTGCCCTCTGTATAACATTTCCCTTCCAGCAGAAGTACCACTAAATCTGCGGTATTCTTAACACAGTTCATATCGTGTGAGATTATGATAGAAGAGGTATGATTTTTCTTTTGCAGTTTAAGGATCAGATCTTCAATTTCCCTTGAAGTAACAGGATCCAGTCCTGTCGTCGGCTCGTCATAAAGAATTACCTCAGGCCTCAGGATCATGGTTCTTGCAAGCGCAACGCGTTTCAGCATTCCTCCTGATAATTCCGAGGGCATCATATCCAGCGTATGGAGCAGATCTACATTTTCCAGAGCTTCGCTGACCAGCCTGTCCACTTCTTCTTTCTCAATGTCCACCCAATGCCTTAACAGGGGGAACTCTAAATTTTCCCGGATCGTCATTGAATCATAAAGGGCATTGCTTTGAAACAAAAAACCAATTTTAGACCGTGCCTCATCTAGTTCATCTTCGTTCATCTCCGGTACATTACCATTAAATACATGGATACTTCCGCTATCCGGCTGTAACAGGCCAATGATACATTTGATCAGTACAGATTTACCTGAACCAGATTTACCAAGGATAACTACATTGCTGCCCTTTTCTACAGTCATATTAAATCCATCCAGTATGACTTTTTCTCCGAAGGCTTTGACCAGATCTTTGATCACAATTACTGCTTCATTTTTAACTTTTTCCATGTTTATTAGTTAAGTCCCAGTAATTCCGTAATCTGCACTGCCAGTAAGTCTATAATGAAAATCAACACAGAAGATAGAACTACAGCTGAATTAGCTGAGATTCCGACTCCTTGCGTACCTTTGCTGGAGTTAAATCCTTTATAACATCCTACGATGCCTACAGCAAAACCAAAAACAATGTTTTGATTATAGCCGGTAGTATATCGCTAAAATCCAGACTTTTAAAAACCTGAAGAAAAAACAGATCAATACTGGTTACCGAACGTATGTTTACTCCCAGATACGCGCCAAACAAAGAAATCCCATCTCCAAGAATAGTAAGCAGAGGCAGCATTAAAGTAGTTGCCACAACCCGCGTAGCAACCAGATATTTGAAGGGCTTGATGCCGCTTACCGTCATAGCATCTATCTGCTCAGTTACCTTCATTGATCCAAGCTCAGCACCGATGCTACTGCCTATTTTCCCGGCAAAAATCAATGCAGTGATCACCGGGCCGATTTCCCGTACAATTGCAAGCCCAACCATCACTGGTAGCTGCGATTCCACGCCATATTCCACAAGCGAGGGCCTCAGCTGCATGGTAAGTACCAGTCCCATGATAAAAGAAGTAAGCCCAACCAATGGAAATGAAAGATAGCCAATATTATAACATTGATTTAGTAGCTCCCTATTCTCATACCGCGGCTTTATTCCTGTCGAAAAGAAACGGCCTGTAAAACGGGCTACATTCCCGGTTTCGTTTAGAAATCGTTTAAGCCGAACTATTAATGTCATAACTTCAAACCTAGATGATATAAACTGAACAGCTATGACCCGTAGCTCTGAATTATATGATGCTAGTCATTGTAAGCAGTGATCAATATCATCACCCTAGAACTGATGATCGTAAAAATCATTAACAACCTTGTTCTTATGTTTCAACTCCTATAAGGGTTCGGGAAACGACTGTTTAAAATTTGTCTTATATAATCGAATTAATCAGTTCATTCATTGGTAAATTAGCTTTGCATACAATGGCTTTATGCTATAGTTATATTCTTATCGAGATATACATCTTGTATTACTTTTAACATATTTACTCCGTCACTAAAAGGACGTTGAAATGCTTTTCTGCCAAGAATTAAACCCATGCCCCCAGCGCGCTTATTAACAATAGCCGTAATTACAGCTTCCTTCAGATCGCTTTCTCCAAAACTTTCACCTCCGCTGTTTATTAATCCTACACGTCCGCTGTAGCAGTTGAGCACTTGGTAACGCGTTAGGTCAATTGGGTGATCTGAAGTTAGTTTTTCGTAGACGAGCGGACTTGTTTTGCCTTGTTTAGTAGCTAAATAACCACCGTTGTTGGTAGGTAGTTTTTGTTTTATAATATCAGCTCCTATGGTAACCCCTAAATGATTAGCCTGTCCGGTAAGATCGGCAGAGGCATGATAATCTATTCCATCTACCTTAAATGCATTGTTGCGGGTATAGCACCATAATATGGTAGCCATTCCCAACTCATGCGCCATTTGAAAAGCCTCCGCAATTTCTTTTAGCTGGCGGGGACTTTCTGCACTGCCCCAATAAACAGTAGCGCCTACAGCAACTGCGCCCATATCCCATGCGTTTTTAACCGTACCAAAAAGAGTTTGGTCATATCGGTTAGGCATGCTTAGTAACTCGTTGTGATTGATCTTTACGATAAAAGGTATTTTATGCGCATACTTACGGCTCATTATGCCCAATACGCCAAAAGTGGAAGCAACCCCATTACAACCACCCTCTATTGCCAGCTTAATAATATTTTCGGGATCAAAGTAAAGAGGGTTAGGTGCAAATGCAGAACCTGCACTGTGTTCAACCCCCTGATCTACAGGTAAAATACTGCAATAGCCTGTACTGCTCAAACGTCCATGTCCTAACAACGCCTGTAAGCTGCGAAGCACCTGGTTACTGCGGTTACTGTTCACCCATATCTCCTCAATATGATTTGGCGAGGGAAGATGGATTAATTTTTTATCGATAGTTGTGCAGATGTGGCTTAACAAATACTCGGCTTTGTCGCCTAACAGTTCGATCATTTTTTCACTTTCCATAATATTTTAACTATTAACTTTTCAACCAATTTGATTATATTAAGGTAAGATAATCCTACCCCATAGCCCCTCTCATTGTCAATGGGTGGAATGAAAGACAATAATAAGGAAATACATGAACTACGCCATATATTCCTTATCGGTATTGGACATAAAGTTCATTCTAAGCCTGCAGTTTACCGGAATACCTTCCCGGAAAAGTTTAAAGCGTAGTTTTTTCTTGTTGTTCAACCCGGTCAAGTTAATGAGTTACATTTTCATGTCGCTCATGGCCTTCTTCTTCTGATCTTGCTTTTTCACAAGAACCAAAGCCATCCCACATTTAGGACATTTGCCAGGCTTGTTCATTACAACTTCCGGATGCATGGAGCAGGTATACTTCTTTACCATTTTTCCTTCTTTTTGAATAGAGTCCTTTCGTGTACTGTCTGGTTTTGTTTGTGAAAACGTTGTTGTGGCTGCCATAAATAAAATAGCAATTGCCATGATTGATCTTTTCATACTGTTGTTTGTTAAATAAATAATTATGTTAATAATCTAATTGAAATACGCCACCAATCCTTTATAACTATTGTAATGATTGGAAAGCAATATAAATCTGAAGTCAATGAAATCTACATTTTGCTCATATCATGCCCAGCCATCGGGTCAGCTCCTTTTTTCAATATATATTGACTTGATAATAAATAAGCGCCACTAACGACCACTTCCCTTACATTTTCCAAGCCTGATGTTATAATGATCTGACGGTCATCCTCATCTCCTGTAGCCACCATTTTGGAAATAAATCTACCTTTTCCTGTTTTTACCCACACATGTGCACCCATTTGATCACGAATAACGGCATCCAGTGGTAAAGAAATGGCATTGCTTATTTTTGCTTTTGGCAATAAAACGGTAACCTGCATACCAGGTTGAAGTTTACCCTGACTTTGTATACTTGCCCTTACTTTTAATATTTGGCTCGATGGGTCTATCTGAGGAGATATAAAATCTATTTTAGCAGTTTGCTCTGATTCAGCAAAACCATTCACAGCAATTTTTACCACTGTCCCTAGTTTTATTGAACCTACTTCGTCGGGATATACATCTGCTTCTACCCAAAGCTGGCTTAGGTTTTCTAACCTCAACACCTGTGAACCTTCTGTTACATACTGACCTTCAGAAACATTAATCTCATTCACTATTCCCGAGGCAGTAGCACGCACAGTCACAGAGGAAGACGATATTCCACTTTTTGCCAGATTTTCAATCTGCGAATTCGAGTAACCAAAAAGACGTAATTTATTTCTTGCTGCCTCTCTAAGCGTTTGATAAATCTTTTCATTCGGGAATGCAGCTACTTGTTTTACCTGAAGTATATAATCCTGCTGCAGCGTTTGCAACGTTTCACTATAAATTTGAAATAAAGGCTGCCCTTTAGACACAGCCCTACCTGTTTCTTTCACAAACAGCTTTTCAATCCTTCCCGCATACCTGCTCGAAATTACTTCTGTTAAATCCGGATTGACAACCACTCTACCATTAAGGATTTTAGAAGTATGAAATGCAGTACCTGCTACCACTACTGTTTTAATATTTCCTAATTGAATCTGACTTTCCGTCAAAATCACTTCATCTTTGTTTCCTGTATCACGTACAAGCACTAATTCCATTCCACAAATCGGACAAGTACCGGGAGCGTCTTTGACTATCTGCGGATGCATAACGCAGGTATATTTCTCAGAAGAAACAACTGCTGCTTTCTTTTCACTTTTACATGCAACAACAAGTAGCGAGGGTACCAAGGCAATCATTGCCATATTCAGTATAAATTTTTTCCTTTCCATATTATTGCTCTGTTATGTTTTGTACTTTAACAAAACTTTCACTGTCTACTAAAAACCAGGCATTCAGTGCTACTTCCTTATCCGGAATACTACTCCCTATATCCACCAAATTCCCGCTAACAGATTTCACCTTTACATAAACCGGAACAAATGCCCCTTTTTCTTTGATAAATGATACATACCGCGTTCCTAATTGCAATACAGCGGTACGAGGTAGCCAGGTACCACTTTTCTTAACATCTTCATCCTGACTGACTTGAATCAGCTCACCAACCCTCCATTCTTTTTTCGAATTAGGCAAAACGGCTCGAACCAACGAATAATTAACACCCTCACTATAATAGGGTTGAATTAGGCTTACAGGTACATGAGCCAGCTTTGTTTTTGCATCAACAGATGTTACAGAAATCCTGGTCCCCCTCTTAAAATCAATTAGTTGATCCGGAGATATATAGAACTCTGCCCAAACCTGCTGTACGTTGACCATACTAAACAGTTTCTGTCCTACAGAGACATACTGACCTTCTCTTATTTCCAAAGGCGTGTTTGAGGCAACAGCGGGCACTGCTGAGGGTGAAGAAGCACTTGTTCCGCTGCCCATACTACCCATTGAAGAGCTGCTTTCTGACGAAATTGATGTACCCCCAACTGATGAACCTGGACCAGCAGAAGATGCACCTCTTGGCGCTTCAGAAATAAAACCGGAATACGGACTGTAAACACTGATCTTATAATCGATCTTTCCGCTTTTGATTACATTACGGATCTGTTGCTCCGTTGATCCAAGTAAGCGTAGCTTCTTTTTCGCTGCTTCAAGTAAAGTTGGCTCATTATTATCACGAAGAAAGAGCAGTTCCTGCTGGGCGTTCGCCAAGTCCGGACTATAAATATCCATAAGTTTCTGCCCTTTAGACACCGCCTGGTAGTTATATTTCACATACAGCCGTTCGATCCGACCACTTACTCTTGAGGATACCGAATTCAGATTATTGGTATTGTAGTTAATCACTCCTTTAACATTGATTTGTGCAGAACGCATTCCGGTAACAGGCTTGATCGTTTTGACAGCTGACAGCACAAATTCGTCTGTTGGTTTCACCAGTGTCGCCAAACTATCATTTACTTTTCCTGGTCCCCGCTGAGATACAAGCGGCACTAATTCCATTCCACATATAGGACAATTGCCTGGTGCATCTTTGATTACCTGCGGATGCATAGAACACGTATATTTTGTCACTTCCGTATGTGCTTCATGGCTTTTAACCTTACCCTTGCATGCAAAAAACAAGGAGATGGCTCCCAGAAGCAGGATTGCCGCCCTACCTTTCAATATTTTTTTCATAATCCACAATCATTTGATAAAACTTCTTTAACTGCCCGATGTAATTCATCTGCGCCATATTCACAGTCTCCCAACCGTCAATCACTATATTTAAGTTCTCTTTATTCTCCTGGTAAGACAGCATGGAAACTTTCAGATTTTTGTCTAAAGCAGGCAGAATCTTACGTTCATAGTTAGTTAACTGCAGCTGCATATTATTCAAATCATTTTCCATTGATTTAGTCATCCCCAGCATATCACTCAACATCGCTTCTTTCTGCTGACGCATGGCATCCCGTTCAAAACTCATCGACTTGACCTCTGATTTATACATTTTAGACGACCATGGTACAATTGGAATAGAAATCATACCCATCAATGTGAATTGATTGGGCATCATTGCCGCACGGTTAGACATGTGTTCAAACCTGATCCTGAAATCTGGCTTAGCCTCCTGCTGCATTTGTTTGATGTTCAGACCCATCACATCAATGGAGCGGTCCATTTGCTTGATATCGCTTCTGTTTTCAGCCAAATAAGCGGTGTCCAGCAAGGCGGTCGGGTTAAACGATACCTTATAACTGGTATCTACATTAAACTCCGTACTTACTGGCCTGTACATAAGCGTATTAACAGCAATCTTTTTCGAGCGAATCTCGCTTTCAGTCATTAGAATCATATTTTCCGACTCATATAAACGCCCGTCAGCTTTAAATACCTGCGAAAGTGAGCCTTGATTATAAGGATAGCGGATCTCGGCAATCTTTTTCATATTTTGCATAATGGCCCTGTTTTCTCTTTGAAAAACAAGCGTTTTATTCGCTACCAATAAATCAAAATAAAGCTCTTTTGCTCTGGCTTTAAGTTGATTGGCCTGAACAGCTTGCTCGGCAAGCGTAACCGAAGATTGCGCCTCCTGATACTTCGCTTTTGCTTTAAGCTTAACAGGGTTAGGTATATCCTGTTCAGCCGAAAACACCCAGGCCCCTTTAGCCGATTCATCCATTAACTTCACTCCCGGATAAGGCGTCATAAAAGTTCCCACTCCTACCATAGGTGCCATCCATGCCTTGGCACCATTTACTTTGGCATCATCACTTTTGATGCGGCTGTCATATACCTTTAATGACGGATTATTGGCACTAATCTCCTGCAGCATTTGATCAAGAGTCAAAACTTGCTGCGCATGCACCTGTCCCAAACCGATGAACAACATGACACAGAGTATACTTCTACGATTCAACATCATGCACCTCCAATTTTCCATATTTCCGTAATTCATATTCTTTTGTCATTAAGAAGATCAGTGGTGTGACCAATAAAATGTGTGTAGACGAGGTCAAAACCCCACCAATCATAGGCAAAACAATGGGCGCCATCATATCACTACCCACTCCTGTTGACCATAACACGGGTATCAAACCAAACAAGGCCACACACACCGTCATAATTTTAGGTCTCAATCGTTTAGCAGCTCCTTGAATAACATATTCCCTTAAATCTTCTTTCGTAATGGTATCGCTCGAATTTCCTTTTAAAGCGATCAGCTGAGCCATCGCATCGTTCAGGTAAATTACCATCACGACCCCCGTTTCCACCGCGATACCAAAGAGTGCAATAAAACCGACCGCTACGGCTACCGATAGACTTACTCCCCAGAAGTAGATAATATACGCGCCTCCAATCAGCGCAAATGGAATCGTAACCAGGCTTAAAAAGGCTTCCCTTGCAGACTTGAAAGCAAGATATAATGCAATGAAGATGATCATCAATACAATTGGAAGTATATAGATTAATGTCTGTTGTCCACGGATCAAGTTCTCATATTGCCCGCTCCATTCAACAAAATAACCGTTCGGTAACTTCAGATCTTTATTCAATTTGTCTATGGCCTGCTGAACAGTATGTCCCAGATCCCTATCCCGCACATTAAACATCACCGCACCCCTTAATAAAGCATTTTCAGAAGTGATCATTGGAGGGCCATCCGCAAAATGAATATCGGTAACCGCAGACAGTGGAATCGTTCCAGCGTCAGGAGAAGTAATGGGAATACGTTTGATCCGGTCAATACTATTCCGATAATCCTGACCCAGTCGCAAATGAATGTTAAAACGCTGCCTGCCTTCAATGGTTGTTGCAAAAGGAGCACCTCCTATAGCTGTCTCCACTGTGGCATTAATATCATCCACAGATAAGCCATAGCGTTCCAATTGATCACGTTTAATGGCAATTTCGAGGTACTTCCCACCTGTCACAGGCTCGACATACAAGTCTTTGACTCCTTCTATATCCTTTAGAAGAGACTGCACCTCGTAAGATACTGAGGCAATCTTTTTCAAATCCTGTCCATACACCTTGACCCCCACATCCGTACGGATCCCCGTTGAAAGCATATTGATACGGTTTATAATAGGTTGTGTCCAGCCGTTCACTACTCCAGGAATTTGAAGCTTTGCATCCAGTTCATTGATTATATCCTTCTTAGTTAACCCTGGTCTCCATTCTGATTTAGGCTTCAAGGAGATGATCGTTTCAATCATATTAACAGGCGAATTATCTGTTGCTGTATTTGCTCTACCCGCTTTACCCAACACTTTACTGACCTCAGGCACCGATTTGATCAGTTTATCCTGCACCTGTAAAATCCGCTTTATTTCAGCGTTTGAAACATCTGGCAGCGTAACGGGCATAAATAAAATCGATTGTTCATCCAAAGGAGGCATAAATTCTCTTCCCAGGCTCATTACCATCGGAATGCTAATCAGCAGTGCAAGTATATTCACTCCGATCGTGGTTTTTCGGTTCCGCATACAAGCTCGGATAACGGGCTCGTAAATCTTTTCCAACCACCTGTTCAAAGGGTTTTCATGATCTGACCGGAACCTTCCTTTCATGAAGAAAGAAATCATAACCGGAGCAAGGGTGACCACCAGCAAGGCATCAATTAAAAGAATAAACGTCTTGGTGTAGGCTAGCGGATGAAAAAGCTTACCTTCCTGACCTCCTAATAAAAATACAGGCAGAAAGGAGGCTATAATAATGATGGTGGAAAAAAATACCCCACGGGATACCTGCTTGCAGGCCTTTTCAATAATGCTTAATCTTTCTTCTTCAGATAGTTTCACATACCCCTCTTTTTTCTTTTTCTTACCGAAAAAACGGCTTAATCTATTCCCCATCTGTTGGTTCTCCTTTTCTTAATTCGTTTAGTTCTGCCTGCCTGATAGCCAGGTGTTTATATGAGTTCTCAGCCATAATGATTCCATTATCAACGATAACCCCAATTGCTAGCGCAATCCCTGTTAATGACATGATATTGGATGAGATATCCAGCGCGTTCAATACAATAAAACTTGCCGCTATAGTGATTGGAATCTGGATAATGATACTGATGGCACTTCGCCAGTGGAAAAGGAAAACGATGACAATTAGAGAAACGACGATCATTTCTTCGATTAACGTATGTTTGATAGAGGAAATTGATTCTTCAATCAACTCACCCCGGTCGTATACAATATTAAATTTCATCCCTTCAGGCAAACCTTTACTTACCTCAAGCATTTTAGTTTTCACCTTTTTGATCACTTCATCAGCGTTCTCCCCATACCGAAGTACGACGATTCCTCCAACGGCCTCACCTTTTCCATTGTAATCAAAGATCCCCAGACGAGTTTCTCCTGCCATCTGCACGGTAGCAATATCTTTAATCTTAATTGGGATTGAATTTTGCGTGCGCACAGATAAGTTTTCTATTTCTGCAATAGATTTCAGATATCCGGTGGTTTTAATGATATAACCGATATCGCTCATCTCAAACTTTCGTCCGCCCGCTTCATTATTATTCGTCTTCACCGCTCGCATAACATCAGGAACGGTAAGCTTATAATAGGTCAACTTATTGGGGTCAATACTAATTTCATACTCTTTTTGAAATCCCCCAAAGGACGCAATCTCACTTACCCCTTGCACGTTCTGCAATGCAAACTTGACATACCAATCCTGTACCGCCCGTTGCTCCCCTAAATCCATTCCAGGTGCATCAAACGTATACCATAGCACATGACCTACTCCTGTTCCATCGGGCCCCATAGTGGGCGTTACACCCTCTGGCAAGGAATTTCCTATTGAACTTAGCCGCTCCAATACTCTGGAACGTGCCCAGTAAGTATCCACGTTATCTTCAAAAATGATAAAGATAAAGCTCATACCGAACATAGAATTTGCCCGGACATACTTCACTTTTGGGATCCCCTGAAGGTTAGTGACTAAAGGATAGGTAATCTGATCCTCGATGATCTGCGGACTCCTTCCCATCCACTCTGTAAATACGATCACTTGATTTTCAGATAAATCAGGTATTGCATCTATTTTACTTGTTTTGACCGAATATATGCCCCAGGCAAATATCCCAGCCGCTACAAGCAGTACCAAAAACCTGTTTCGCATGGAAAATGCGATGAGTTTTTCAACCATGAAATTAAAATTAACTTACGTAAGAAAATTGAAAATTAGGGACTGAAACGTCCTTCAAGCAAGAAATCGCTTGATGCAGAGAAGAAATAAATGCTATATACGGAAATTGCAGTTACGTAAAAAAGTTGCTGAACTTTGTACGAACGGTGGAGAGTTTAATTGAGGGAAATCTTCATGAGTAGAAGATATATCCACTTCTTGAAAAGTGAAATATTCGCTTTTTAGCTGGATAGGAAGATTAGTAAAATGAAAGTTAACATCAGAAGAGGTCTTGGCATTATCAACCTTTACTTGTTTATCCTGGTGTTTGCAGCAATCCTTTGCCTTGTCGGTCTTCATTCCACATTTGCTGCACTTTTCCGTTTTGGAAGACACCAATCCCATTTCCACCAGTTGCCCCATGCAATAATGAAAGTGCATAGTTGCTCCTGATGAAACACCAAGATAAAAAACAACTAATAGGGTAACGAAAAACTTTTTCACTTGTATGGATTAACTGATATTGTTAGCAAATATAAGCATTAGCGCTAAACAATGAGCGGCACATGCATGCAGTTTATAGTTTTTGTGCACAGTTCCCATGTTATGTCCTTCAGATCTAATATTTCACACATTTCTGCATCTTTATCTCTAACTGTGATTACACTTGTTCCCTGCGCATTATAAAAAATTAAGATATAGTGTGTTGACTTCGTCTTTGATTGTATAACTAAAACTTACTCATCACACTATATCTTTACCATCATTATACCTATCGATATTACGAAAGGACAACCTTGAAATTACATAACAAAATTGAATGGTATCTTCCTGGATACCATATCCTAAATCCGGTTCATTTACCTTTATAATACCCCGGGCTCATGATCTATTCCAAACGGCTTGTCTTGCCTTTCTGTATGAGTGTTACTAAAACTACTACTTCGCTCTATATCAGGAGTATCATCTTCTTCACCGTTCACGTCTCCCTGAGATAGTATAGTATAATTGCCAGCCTTACTAAGCTGGGTTTGTAATACACTTGTATCCATAGGTTCATTCATGGTAATTACTACTCCTGGCGGATTTAATTTAACGTCTGCATTTACAACATTTTGCAGTTCAATCAATGCACTCTTTACGTTGTCCACACAGCCGTCACAACTCATTCCTTTTAATTCATAATAATACCTTTTCATCTTGTTTAGTTTAAATATATAATATTAACGCTTTATTACAGAAGGAGAATATAAGTGTATTTTAGTAATGAAGCTAATCATAACTAATAATAAATATAGTAAATCTTAGTACTGTTAATTTTTAACAGTACTAAGATTTACTATACTTATACAAGCAATTTCAATGCCATGAAGTTTTAATCTATACTTTTCTGTAGGTGAACGCGGAAATGAAAAAGAAAATCCACAACAAATAAAGGGCAATGATTTAGGCAAAATTCAAATAGATCCCATGCGCCCTACACCATTCATTGATCTGTTTTATTATCTGCGGAGTAATTGGCGTTCCTATATTACAAACATTCGTATCATCAAAACCACCCGTATGTATGGCGATTAACTGATTGGCATTGGTATAAATTGGCGACCCACTTGAGCCATCCAGCGTATAAAAGTCATACCGCAGCAGTTGGTCCAAAAAATAATAGTTCTTCGTTTTGTCCGTCCACAACTTCATCCCCGTGATCGGGTCGGGATAACCAGCCGTAAAAATCTCCTTCGTTGGTTTAGCCGCAGCATAATTCGTCAGTTTGAAATACCCGCCTGCATGCTGGTATAAAGTAGCATCGGGAAGAATGATAATTCCATAATCTTCCTGAAAAGTAGGTGCGCTGTTATAAGAGGGCAGCACGTATATATTTTTATACATTGCCGTCGCAAAATGCTGCCGGGCCCGATAGGTATTATTACTGGTATACCCTACTGTAACCGTCATTTTAGCAACTGGATCAAACCGATTTGTAAGATTATGACCTGCCGTAATAAGTACCCGGGGGTGAATAAATGCGGCGGTAGCGTTGTACCGTTCATTCCAGAGCCATGCCATTCTGCGGATATCCAGTTGCACAACTTTTAATACTTCCTTGTTTAATTGCCCCGATTGGATTTGAATTCGACGGTTTTTACTTACCTCCTTATTACATTCCTGAGCGCCTAGAGGGGGTGCGATAAATAGAATGCAACAAACGATAAGGTAAATGTTCTTTATGAATATGTTTTTCCCCACCCTTACTTAACGTATTTTTACTTGTGCTGTTTATAATGAATCGAATTAAACAGGTAATAACTGCTATTCCTTCTCATTCGATTAATTTTACTGTACATTTAAACGGACAAATACTTGTTATCATGCCCCATCCTGATCAACTCATACGGAAAACACCGGTTTTTAAATTAAACCAACCTGACGACAGCTACAAATTCCAGCCACTACCTACACCTTCAGGGAAATATCCATACCGCTTAAATCTGGATACCATTGTAAAAGATCCCAGTGACCAGAAAATGGTTTTTCACATGGTGGGGGATACGGGTACGGTCCGCAGTCACGATTTCCAAAAAGTGGTGGCTGATAAAATGATTAGTCAGTTTAAGGATTTAAAGGATGACAACGACCAGCCCCAGTTCCTCTATCATTTGGGCGATATCGTGTATAATTTTGGCGAGTCGAACTTATATGCAAAGCAATTTTTTGAGCCTTATTCGAAATATCCCGCTCCTATAGTGGCTATTGCAGGAAATCATGATAGTGATGTAAACGTGGAAAACCCTCATCCTTATAAAAGTCTGGAACCTTTTAAACAGGTATTTTGTGATACCGAGCCTCGCCAAATTCCTTTTTCAGGGGACGATCCACGAAAAAGCATGATACAGCCCAACATTTACTGGACGCTGGAAAGTCCTCTGGCTACGATTATTGGCTTACACAGCAATGTCACCAAATACGGGATTATCACCGATGCCCAACAGGAATGGTTTATTGAGGAATTAAAATATGCGGCTCAGTTTACTGATAAGGCATTATTGGTTTGTTTGCACCATGCACCCTACTCTGCTGATACCAATCATGGATCAAGTCAGCCAATGATTGAGTTTCTTAAAAATGCTTTTCAGGAAGCTAATGTGATGCCAGACCTGGTCTTCAGTGGCCATGTACATAATTACCAACGGTTTATTAAAAAATACGAGAACGGAAAAGAGCTAACATTCGTAGTTGCAGGGGCTGGTGGGTATGATGAATTACATCCTATTGCACAGCCTGATAACCCGGCTTACTCAGATGAAAGTCCCCTATTTCAAAATATTGAACTGCAGAATTATTGCTTTGCGCATCATGGGTTTTTAAAAATCACGATTGTTAAAGAAAACACAGGTCTCCTTGTACAAGGCGATTATTATAGTATTCCGCATGAGGATCCTGATGATATCAGCTTGCCCGTGTCACATTTTGAATCTTTTGAGGTAAAAATCGAGCGCTAAAATCCGCTTACATCTAAATCCCATTTTAAAACCATCGTTTCCTCGGAATGGATCTCTATTTCATTCTGGGCAGACATGCGACCGTTTTGATCTGCATAGATAATAAGCGGGTCCTTTTGGAGATTAGGGGTTTTTAGTTTGATCCAGCGGATAGTGGTGGATTTATTGATAATTATAAAAAGGTAAGAATTTCCGGAACGCATGGTTTTCATGATTACATCCTGTTGGAGTTGATCAAATAATGCAGGCTGATGTTTTAATAAAGGAGCGAGTTCCTGGTACAAGAGATCAGTTAATGCGGTATAATCATTCGTGATTCTTGCGCCCATTCCGATTAAGCTGGGGATCCATAATACCTCTCCTTTGCCATAGGCATTCCAGGAAGCAATCACTTCATTTCCGGATCTGTTTGCGGAAACAATCACTTCATTTTCATGCCCTTTCAGGGAAGCGATGACTTCATTCTCGTATATATTTTGGGAATCTATAGCTTCATTTACAGTGGTTCCCAAAACTTTTGCAGTCGTTAAATGCAGTGATCCCTGCCAAAGATGGGCCTTGAGTTTTAAGTCCGGTCTACTCAACCGGAGATCAAACAAAGGTGCTACTACTTTAAACTCCTTGATTTCGCCTCCAAACAATTCTTTAAAAGGGAAACCTGCTCGTAATAGACAGTAGGCATTTTCGTCGTAATAGCCGGTCAGTCCTTCTACGATAAGTTTACCTCCAAGAGATACAAACCTGTGGATCTTTTCCCAATACTTAGAGGGGATACTGATTTGATGTGCTAAAATAATAACTTGTTTGGAGTAGTTATTCTGATCGAAATCAAACTCGCCCATTTCTTTAAAAGAGGCATGGATTCCCATATCGCTCAGCGCTTCGAAATAGCCGAGTGCCGATTTGATCACGCCACCGATTGACCTGCCTTCATGCAGGTCACCAGGAATTTGGAGCTTCTGCTCGATCCACATGGATTCGCGCGTATAAACGACATGGATTCCGGAATCAATGGGCATGGCGCTGGCAAATAGCGCATGGTTGGCTGTTATGGTGTTTGCTACTGCTGATGCGGCAAGTAAGCGGTCTGATGGCTGATCCTGGAAGTCTAACATCGCCCATTCCCCTGCTTCAAATCCGGATAAACGGGGGTTCAGACACCAGAAGATGGAGCCTTTACTTCCTGACCCGATGGTGGTCCAGAGCCATTGGGCTGTTTCGAAACGCGTTGGACACATAGGCGAAATGCCACTATAGGTATTATTACCTCCCTGCAGTTCGGTCATCATCCAGGGGATGACACCACCTGCACCAGAACGCAACATTTCACTGTTTGCGGACATGGCCAACGCATATTTCTGCCGTGTAAAATACCCATAATGCCAGCTGGCATGAGCGGAACCTCCTAAACTACTTAAGAAAGTACGCCATTCCGGGAAGTCATATTCGGCAGCATTTTTAAAGATCGCATGGTTATTGACATGGATGGGACGATCGGAATCGTAGCGTCTGATTTCATCTATTAACCATTTCAGGAACCAGGAATTATATTTGAGCAGGAACCGCTGCTCTTCAAAGTTAAAATGGGTATATCCTTTGCTGCTGTATTCAGCCGGAATTTGTTGTGCTTTCCATGCGACAAAGCGTTCCTGAGTAAAGATATCATCGGGAAGTTCGCCTGAACCGGGTTCATTAATCGGCACCCAGCCATATAGCGCAGGAAAGGTGCTGAAATGTGTGACCAGATGTTTGATATAGTCCGCAATCTGATGCAGGTTTTCTTCTGTTTTAGGGAACTTGAATCCCCCTACATCATCGAAAGTTGTGGCAGGAAACAAGTTGGCGTAGATGGCTATCCCATACTTCTCTGCTGCCAGGAAAGCCTTGTCAAACAGGCTGAAATCCCAGCTGCCATCTTCTAAATGCATATAGTTTTCAAACATCCGGATGCGCGTAACGCTTAGTCCAAGATCTTTCATCCGTCGGAACCAGGTATCTATTTCCTGATCGGTTTGTCCGGGTTCTATAAATATTTCTGCACCGATTTCTGGAGCGGTCAACAAACTATCCATGGATACAAATTAGGAATTTTAATCCATATGAAACACTTTTAAAAGTGAAATACTTCGGCACCTGCCAATCGAGTCATCTTTGCGTTTTTTAGCGATCAACGGAAAGCCTTAGGA
Organism: Arcticibacter svalbardensis MN12-7; assembly: GCF_000403135.1. Classification (GTDB taxonomy): domain Bacteria; phylum Bacteroidota; class Bacteroidia; order Sphingobacteriales; family Sphingobacteriaceae; genus Arcticibacter; species Arcticibacter svalbardensis. Next base: position 37,633 of record NZ_AQPN01000098.1, on the reverse strand, counting down.
GTACAGTTAGTTTGTTTTTTAAAAAACAGCGTAAAGTTTGCCGGATGTCCAAAACCCAGACAGTAGGCAATCTGAGCGACATTCCAATCCGTATTACGCAGCAATACAATTGCCTCATGAGAAATCCTGCAAGCAATAAGTTCCGAAGTCGTCTTCCCGCTCACTTCTTTTACCGCGTAGTTCAAATGATTCACATGCACCGAGAGTTGGGAGGCAAAATCATTTGCCGTTTTAAATTGCAACACATGAGCAATCGAATTTACAGGAAACTGGCTTTCCAGCAAAGCGATAAACCTGGAAGTCAGCCTGTTCGATGCATTACACGACACACTTTCAATAGCCCTTAAACCCATATCTTCCTATTTAACAATCATCCCATTAGGCATCTCTTCCGAAGGCTCCTGAATCAACCGGTCCCCGGTCTTAAGTTCCCCGAATACTTCAATTTTATCAGCAGACTCTCTTCCTTTTTTAACGGCAATCTTTTCCGATTTATTATCCATTACTTTAATTACAAACAGACCTTCACTAGTATCCAGGAGTGCATTTCTGGGTACAATAAAAGTAGAAGTCACCGCAGGGAGTGGGATATGTACTTCCGCAACCATACCCGGAAGCAGTTTTTTGCTATCATTAGGCACATCCATCTCCACCATCTCGGCACGCAAACGCAGATCCAGTGCCCCCGATTTTCGCTTAACCTGTGCGGTAAACTTTTCACTTGGTAAAGATTTAACAGTAAAACTTGCGGCATGACCCTGCTTCAGATAGCCGGTATATACTTCAGGAACCGCTACCGCCAGACGCAGGTTCTGTTGATCCTGCAAGGTAAATAATGGACTTTCAGATCCCTTTCCGGAAGGCCCCACATAAGCCCCTAAATTCACATTACGTGCAGAGATGACCCCATTAAAAGGCGCCCTGATCTCCAGATAAGACGCAATGGAACCCACTTCTTTATAAGCCGCCTGGGCAGCCTGATACTGCGCAAGATCTGAGTTCATCTTCGCCTGTGCCTGCTCCAGATCATTCGAGGAAATCGTACCAGGCGTTTTACTTGTTTCATATAAACGGTTGTAGCTAGCCTTACTGGCAGAATAAATGGCCTGCTGAGATTGAAGTCTGGATTTTGCTGCCGCTACCTGGGAACTCATCTCCGGCGCCTCAAGGGTCATCAGCAAAGCCCCCTTTTTCACCTCCGAACCGATATCCACCTGCATCGACTTCACAAAACTGCTGATTTTAGCGTACAAATCCACCTGCTGCTCTGCAATCAGTTCTCCCGGCAAATTCAACACCGTCGAGATCGTATCTTTCTTTAATATAAACGTCTCGATTTTTACAGAAGAAGAGTCAGCCTGTTTCTTTTCCGTGACCGCAGTACTCGTACAGCTCTCCAGCATGCCCAAAAACAGCAACAGCCCCGAGCCTAAAATTGCGTTTTGAAATACGTTTTTTTTCATGTTAATCCTTTGATGAACCTAATCTAATATTCTTTTTTCTCCGCAATAAAATGTGTACTTTCCTCATCTTTAGGATCCAGTGAAACAGATTTCACAGAAGTATTTCCCTGCACCCATGCAAACACCAGCGGAAGAATCAGCAACACAGCAAAAGTCGAAGCGATGAGCCCGCCGATCACAGCCCTTCCCAAAGGGGAAACCTGACCGCCACCCTCCCCGTGCCCGATAGCCATCGGAAGCATGCCCGCAACCATCGCCACACTGGTCATGATGATCGGCCTTAATCGCAATGCCGCAGCCAGACGAGCCGCATCCATTGCATTTCCATTTTGCTGTCGTAAGTTTTCCGCATTCGTAATCAGCAATACCGCATTCGCTATGGATACCCCTACCGACATAATGATGCCCATATAAGATTGTAAATTCAATGTCGACCCACAAAGCATCAGCAACAGCAAAGCACCCAATACCACTGCCGGCACCGTCGCCAAAATGACCAACGGAACCTTGAAGGACTGAAAGTTAGCCGACAATATCAGGAAAATCACCACAATGGCGACAAACAGTCCTGACTGTAAACTACTTAACGTTTCCGTCAGCACTTTACTCAAGCCGATCATTTGAATTTTCAACCCTCTGGGTAATTCACCCAATCCCTTAATCTCGTTATTCACATCCTGAACCGCGCTTCCCAGATCCTTGTTATTTAAATTGGCAGTAACCGATAAATAAGGCGTTGTACCCAGGTTATCATTTTCCCCATACGTGGTATCGGGCGTTATTGTCGCCACATCACTCAATACCGGACGGGCCACATTTCGTAATAAGGGAATCTCACCAATCTCAGCCATACTATTCATCTGATTCAAAGGCACCTGCACCTGCACATTATACGTCAGGCCAACTTTTTCATCCAGCCACACATTTTTATCCGTATACCGGGAAGAAGAAGTGGAAGCAATCAGTGACCTCGAAACATCATTCATATCTACCCCAAGCTGGGCTGCACGCGTCCGGTCAATATCAATATTCAGCGAAGGATAATGAATGGGTTGTGTCAGCTGCACATCACGCAGGTACGGAAGCGTCTTCAATTGTTTCACCATCTTATCAGCAAACTCCTCATTTTGCTTTTTGTTCTTCCCTGCAATACGCACCTCGACAGGGGTAGGCGAACCCTGACTTAAAACCTTATCGGTCAATTCAATCGGTTCAAAGGAAAGTTTCACATCAGGCAGAAGCACCTTCATCTTTGCCCGGAGATCATCTTTAAACTCATCCATATTTACCTCATAATCGGTTAAACTGATCTGAAAAACAGCTTCATGGGGACCACCCATAAATAAGTAAATAGGATTTACAGAATAGGTGGGAGGATGCTGACCAATATAAACGGATGTAGTACCGAGGTGCTCTGCCCCGACCATTTTCTTCAATTCACGGAGCAGAATATTCGCTTTTTCCTCCGTACGTTCCAAACGTGTACCATCAGGAGCTCGCATGCGCAGCTGAAACTGACTCGAATTCACCTTAGGCAACACATCCCTGCCAATCAGCGTAATGGCCAAAACCGACGCCCCAACAACCACTACCAGGTAGATCAGCACAATCGGCTTTCGATATACCATCATCCGGCCAATAAACCGCATATACCTGTTTTTAAACCGGTTGAACAAGGAAACCTTCGCATCCTTTTGTCCATGTTCATCTGGCGACACCCCTTCATGCTTATTGACCATAAACCAGTTCGCCATAATGGGTACAAAGGTTTGCGATAGTAAAAAAGACACCACCATAGAAAAACCAATGGCCAGGGCCAAAGGCAAAAACAATGCACCTGGAATTCCGGTCATCGTAAAAGCCGGAGCAAAAACTGCCAGAATACACAGGAGGATCAGAAACTTTGGGAAAGCAATCTCCTGACAGGCATCCCAAATCGCCAATGCCTTAGGTTTCCCCATATCAAAATGCTGATGGATATTTTCAATTGTCACTGTCGACTCATCCACCAGGATCCCAATGGCCAACGCCAGTCCGCTCAAGGACATGATATTAATAGTCTGCCCGAAAAGCTTCAGGAATAGCACCCCCGAAATAATACAGGTAGGGATAGTCAGAATCACGATTAATGCCGCCCGACGGTCACCTAAAAACAAAAGCACCATCAAACCCGTCAGCAATGCACCAACAACCCCTTCAGAGATCAGGCTTTTCACCGCATTGATCACATAAACAGACTGGTCAAATTCATACGACAGCTTGATATCCTCCGGAAGCGTACTCTGAATAGCAGGAAGGTTCGCTTTCAGATTCTTCACCACATCCCAGGTAGAAGCATCGCCCGACTTTGCAATACTCACATAAACAGAACGCTTTCCATTAATCAATGCATAGCCAGCCGTAATATCCGAACCATCACGCACCGTTGCCACATCCCGCAACAATAAATTCTGCACGCCCCCTTTAAATAAAGGAATGTTTTCAAAATCCTTGATCTTTTTAATGGTATAATTGGTGGGGGTGATATAATTTTTATCACCAATCCGCACGTTTCCCGAAGGAGCCGTCTGGTTATTCAACCTGATCGCTTCCACAATCTGATCTACGGTCATATTATGCGAACGCAGTAAACTCGGATCCACATTAATCTCAACGGTACGCGGACTGCCTCCAAAAGGAGCAGGGGCCAGTAAACCCGGCACAGCCGTAAATGAAGAACGCACGTAGGTATTGGCAATATCCTGCAGTTCATTATTCGAACGCGTAGCACTGCTCAGCACCAGTTGCCCAATCGGAAGAGAAGAAGCATCAAAGCGAATCACAAACGGAGGTTGAGAACCCGGAGGAAATATCGCCTGTGCCCGATTCGATAGCGCACTTAGTTCCGCAGCCGCCTGTGCCATATTAGTTCCCTCGTAATAGGTGAGCTTCATCAGCATCAGTCCCTGCGTATTTTTAGTCTCAATACTTTTAATCCCATTCGCAAACAATAAGATATTGACATACTGTTTACCAAAATAAGATTCCATCTGAGTAGGCGTATATCCCCCAAAAGGATGTGCGATATAGATCACGGGAAGATTCATCTTAGGCAGGATGTCTACCTTAATATCCTGAATGGCGCTAATCCCGAAAAAAAACAATCCGGCTACAAATACAAGGATTGAAATGGGCTTGCGCAGAGCGAAACGTATTAAATTCATCTAGATAACCGGATTAAAATTCATTGATAAACAGATCATAATCGCCCAGGGCGGCACATTTCAACAACAGGGCCTGCCACACATTGTTGTAGGCAATATCACGGTCCGTTTCCGCCCGGTTTAAAGCATAGATTGCCTGAGTGAGATCCACTAACGTGGTCAATCCATTTTTATACAAGGTGCTTTTCTGCAAATACGCATCCGAGGCTGCCTTTACCTGCACCGGCGCCTCCCTGTAATTCGCCATTGCATTCTTAATCCTCTCCTCCGCCAGGGCCAGCTGCGATTCAAGTTGCTGATCTACCATGTCGTACTCATTTTTCAAACCCTCAGTGATGTAATGCTGCGATTTAACCTGCGGATGATTCCTAAGTAAGGTTGTCAGGTTCCAGGTGAGTCCTGCCCCGATCAGGTAGTTGCCCCTTACCGGGTTAATTCCATCCAAATACCTGCCGGAATATAAGCTTTGATCCAGGGGATAGTCGTACTCAAAACCCGATCCCCTGCCCTGCATCACACCAAATAAAGAAAATGAAGGATAATATAAGCGACGGTACTGATTCGTCTGTTCCTTGCTCACCTCTACACTGTTCTGGTAATATAGCAATGCAGGATGTTGAGTTGGTACCACAGAATCAGTCGGAAAAAGATGAGGGATCCGTGTAACCGACAACGTATCCAAAACAAAAGAAGTAGCCGTCACCCCCATGAGCACACCCAACTCATTAGCCTGCGTTTGCTCAAAGTTCTTCGCATTCATCAAGGCAATTCTGGCACTCGAAACCTCCGCATTTGCCAATGAAGTATCTACCCCGGCGATTAAACCATTTTTAGCACGCACCAGGGCGGTATTCAGAAAGGTACCCGATCGTTCCAGATTCTTTTCCTGCGATCGGCTCAGACGCTGTGCCGCCAGCAAGTTCAGGTATGCGGAAGAAACACGAACCTCATGCTGGAACATCTCCTGTTCCAGGTCACGCCGATCCCGCTCATAGGTGGCCTTAGCTACCTTCACCCTTCCCCGGGTACGCCCGAAAGTAAATACATCCCAATTGATGTTCGCCAGATACAGCGCCCCAAAAGCAGCATGCCAGTTTTGTTTGGATAAAGCAGGACCTGAGGGTGAGGCACTTAGACCACCTAATCCATAAAGCGGACCATTCTGGCCATTTATCGTACCATAGTCCTGCTGGGCACTTAAAGTAAAATTAGGTAAATAATCCCTCCTGGCCTGAAGGATCGTTTCTTTGGAAGCCAGTGCATAATTACTTTTCGCTTTCAACGTGCCATAATTTCGCAAAGCCAGCTCAACCGCATCCTTTAGACTTAAGGTCTGGGCCTGCGTAGAAAAGGCGGCAAGTGAGAACAAACAAATAAAAAAACCAGAGGTAGATCTGCAGGGCATAGGGAAAATTTTACCTGACAAATTTATATCCTTGTTGCAACAAATAAGTATTTCCTTGAGATCAATTATTATGCAAATCAAAGAATTTTAAAATTGTTACATTAAAACAACGAATAAATTAACAATCAGCTAAATCATAACCCATTGCATTGCCCATGTGCGAAACCGGATACAACCCACCATGTAATCCATACAAAAACACCCTGAATAAAATAGCAGGGTGTTTCTGAATAGATCACATGGAATTCATCTTGTTAACACTTATGAACCCTATAAAACAACTACAATCAATAAAAAAAGTTTTAACGCGCAAGAATATAGAATTTAGCCGAACAACTAAGGATAAAGAAAGTTTTTTAGAATTTATCATACTCAGCCATGAGCAGACGAATGACCTTATCTTTATTATTCTGGATCACCACATCATTATAAATTCGCTCTCCATATTCTTCAAAGATGTCATTCGTGGTTTTCTTCATTTCTACCGCCCGACTGATCACTTCAGTCAACGCATCAAAATGTTCCAGATCAGAAGTATAGGTATACGAGAGAATATTTTCCTGGTTCTGCATATCCAGAATAGTACCTATCCGTGGACAAATCACCGTTTTCTTATAAGAAAAAGCCAGAATTACCGAGCCGGAGTTTAAACTGCTGCGCATATCATAAGGCATCACCAGCAAATCACATTGCGCAATATAAAAAGGGAGTTTTTCATCAGGAATAAATTTCAAATCAAGATGAACATTAACATTATTCTTCGCGTAATTAACAAGCAAGTCCTGATAGTCAACATTTTGAGGTTGCCCCGCAATGGTCAGAAAAACATCATGGTCAAACTGACTGATCACATCGATCAACAGTTCAATATTTTTGTATGGCTTAACCGCACCCAAAAAAAGCAGTTTTAATACTTTGCTCCCTGTTGAATGATCGAAGGAAAGTTCAATGTCGCCATACACACCAATATAATCAGGATGAGGGATATACCTGATCTTAGCAAATGCACTTTTACTAATCTTGCGCAAAATCACTTCCGATACCCGGCTATGGATAATAATCGTATTAGACAATTTAACCAGCGCATAGAGCAAAGTCTTTTTAAAAAACATCATGGATTTATCATGCGGCATTTTATTATGCATGGTCCAGATCACCTTTTTCCCAAATACCCGAAGGGCAATCAACTTCATCATGCGCTTGAAAAATACCGAAAACACAGCAAAGCGCGTGGGCTCATTCAAATTCTCATACCAATTCAAATGAACAACCTTAACCTTTTTAAAAGCTGCAAATCCAGAAAATACATAACTCAGGGAATAAATCTTTACCCCTTTACCTTTGAGAAGCGAGGTGATAATTTCGGAATATTTATTTTGTCGTGTGCTTTCAGGATAAAATGAAATTTTCATTCAATAGTTATTTTAATGCAACATCTAAAAATTCATGTGCCACATGTCTCCAGTCAGCAATCTGATTATTTACATAATCCCAATCCGTATCAAACTTCATCAGATCATCCATTTTTGTTTGATCAAACCCGAACATCATGTGCTGCTCCAGGTTAAATTTAGTGATCAGACTGGTGATCCGTTCATTCATGCCTTCCATGGCGCCCGTATTAGGAAGAATAATAAATTTCTTATTAAAAATAATGCAAAACACCATTCCATGAAAGGAGTTGGTCATAATGAAATCCGATTCGGCAATCAAACCCAGCCATTCCGGAATAGAAGGATAACAATTACCTGAAGTATCCCCATTTGCACTGGCATGTTGCACCTCCACACCCGGCATGGCCCGGATATAGGACAAATAAGCCTCCTTATCGTTGATGGAGCTGTTACCCAGCGTATAAATAAACACCTTTTTACTTTCTGGTTTAAAATTACCCTTAGGCACAGGAAGTAAATTCAACCAGTCCTGTTTGGCAAATAACAGCGTCGGGTCGGGTACCCATACCGGATTTTCATAGCCTGCATCCGTACAAATAGAGAGGCTACTTTTTTCCCTGACACTCACCGCATTGAAGTGAGCCAGTTGGCGTTCGAACAATTGAGCCGTTTCGGGAGAAAGCTCCTTTTGCCCAATACTCGCCGCATAAGCAATTCTTTTAGTTGACGATGCTCCAAAAGGCAGAAAAAAGGGCTCTGCAGGCACTTTAAAAGTATTGTTCCACACCTGGTCGCTACCGCAGATGTAGGCATCCGCCTGTGGAGGATTATCTTTCAGTTCGGCTAAAGAAGTATAAGAACGCGGACTAAATTTCAAATATTGTTTCTTGAAAGGTGTGAAACCACGGTCTGGCTCAGTACTTACCGCATTAGTTACAGCTAAGTTCATGTTAAAATGGTCATTCAAGTATAAGATCACTTTAAACTTCAATCGACTTAAGGCAGATTTTTTCTTTGAAGAAGGGATACGGTAAAAGCGGACAAAAAAGACATCATGTCCTTTTTGTTTGAGATAGGTCTTTAGAGCAAATGCTTGTAATAGCTGTCCGTAATTGTTCTGGCTTTCCCAGAAAGTCATGATTCCAATTTTCATTTATCGCATTTTAACATCGTTTTCCATTTACTACAAGTCAACATTATATGAATTGTTTGACTGATTAGAAACGGATTCAAACAGATCAGGTACTTAAACAAATATAGCCGATCAAAATTGCACTGGATGCACAATTTAAACACAAAAAGAGCCATTACACACTTTAAATGCACACATTGGGAAATAATCAAATTATTTAATGCTCTCATAAAATTTATGCCCACAGAAGTGGCATTCAAACCTTTTTAAAGAAAACCAGTAGAAAAAAGTGTCCACATATTTGGGATTAGGAATACTGCAGCCCGTGAAGCACTGGCATTTAGGACACATAAACAAAGGACTCGAATCCGTATCTGCTTCTTTCACCAATCGTCCCTTTGCGTCAATAATATGCACCCCGGATTTATGCTGATCAGTTGTAGAAGGTGTTCCTTTATGTATACGTTCTATCATAATGAGTAAAATTAAGACAGAACAAAACTAAGCACAAGTAACTACTATTTCATGAGAAGACAGAGGTTGAACACGTATCGTGATAATATGTAATATACTGTATTATATTGTATAGTAATCTATTACTGGCCATTCATTCAGCTAAGGGTTTGCAATCTTCCCACCCTTAACATTCGATTTTTTCAAATCACTCATTTCCTTTTCATGAGTAGCCGTATGGTTCAGGTATGTGATGAGTTTCCTACCCAAATTAACAGCCTGCAATTCAATGAAAGTATAACTTAACCAACCAAGCGGAATCGTTATTAAAAAAGACAAAAACAACACCAACAAAAAGTAGCCTTTATTATGACCTGTCAGCACAGGAAAATAGTTGCCAATCACAACCGTCACCTGTTTAATCACCAGGAAATGGATTAGATAACACGAATAACTGATCTTACCCAAAAAGACAGTAAAGCCGTTCACAAAAAGCGTCCAGGGCACCACGGATAACAACAAAGCCAGGCACATAAAAACTAAGGAGTATAGATGAATACGTTCCGGAATTTTAATATAATAGAGCTGTAAGGCAAACAAGGCCAAAACAATCAAAGTGACACCAATCAAATTAACAACCCTACCCGATACCCAACCAGCATACCTTTTATCCTCGTAGATCTTATAAAGCAGGATCCCAAAAGTAAAACAAGCCAGTTGATTAGGAATCCAGCGGTAAAAGAAATCCTTCAGCTGGACGCGATCAATCCCGGACCAATGTACCAAAGCATAGTTTTGCAACATGATGTTCAATACAGGCAACAGCACCATGGCTATTAACAGAAACCCAATTAACTTTTTAGAGGTATTCAGATAAACATAAAGCAGCGGAACCAGCATATAAAACAATACCTCACAACTAATCGACCATCCACCAGGAACAACAGAACTTGAAGTCAGCGGATGCAATACATTAATCAGCAAAATATGAAAAGGATAATGCCAGAGCTCCGGACCATCCAGCCAGCCCCTTGATCCCAGACCATACACAGCCGTATACAGCACAATTCCTAACCAGTACACCGGCACAATCCGAAATAACCGTCTAATAAAAAAATCTCTGAATTGAGTGGCACTCCCGTTACTCTTAGATAAAGAGTAAAAAATGGTAAAAGCGCTGATCACGAAGAACAGCTGCACCCCCATACTTCCCAAACTAGCGGCCTGTTTCAATAAGCCATTCACATTTGTAATAGAAGCCGAATGTACTATAATTACACCAGCGATCGCTATACCCCGCAAGGCATCAATGTAAACGAATCTTTCTTTGTTCATCTCAGGTAGATTTGAAAAGTCTAATCTACTGAAATCTAACACCTTTCAAAACAAAATATCAAATAAAACAGCAGGTTTATTTGATACTGATGTAAAACTTTTTACCGCAAAAATTACATTTAAATCTTCTTAAAGAAAACCAGTAAAAAAAGGTATCAATAACCTTAGGATTAGGAATCGTACAACCCGTGTATCCCCCACACTGAGGGCACAAAAACAACGGACTTTCATCCGTGTCCGCTTTTCTAATTAATCTACCGGAAGCGTCAATAACGTGCACATCGCTAAAATACTAAAAAAACCACAAGCAAAGGCCTTATAGCGAACTAATTAAGCTTTAATCACGTATTATGATGAAAAATTTGTTGCTACAATGGGTGCATTTAAACCGATGCAAGGATAGCCAAAAGAAATACCGATCAATTATTTTTGGATTAGGAATTCTATAACCCGTGTATAAATTACATTTAGGACATACATGCTGCGGATTATCAGGAGCCTCATCAATATTTTTTCTTTTTGAAGTAAATTCAAGAACCCTATCCTTTTTCATTGAGCTGTATTTGTTAAATTATACATTATACGATATCTAACAGCAGAATGTTTTGACGATAAATCTGAGAAAAGTAAAGGTATATTCATTCTATCTATTTTAATATCCGAAGATACCACTATATCATGGCATCCGTACCTTTAATCCCCAACCATACTATGAAAATTTGAGAAAATTTAACAATTGATGAACAATAGCAAAAAGAGCCCGCCCCTTTTCCGGGACGAGCTCTTTATCAAATCACAAATAAAACGCTGTTCTTATAAAACAGACAGTGCCCCTGCATACGAAGTCAAGGAGTTTTTATCCTCTTTTGAAGTCATGTACACATACCCGTGGATGGTACAGCTAACCCAGTTTGATGGAATTTCGAGCTGAGCAGTATTCAAACTCCGAAGTGCACCCACTTGCACAACCACTTCATTATACTCCTCACTGTACAACACGATAGTTGCCTCATCAGTCAGCGCTTGCGCATTACCGCTGATCGCATCCCAGGTAACAGTCAAAGCACCTTCACCATCAGCAACAACCTTACAGCCGGTTGCTTTGTTCACACCCGATCCCTTACTGAAAATCATTTTGCTAAAATCCAATTCCGGTTCGGTATCAGTACCGGCAAAGGCATCTTTATTAGCTGTAAATGCCAGGTTAAACGCAGTCGCCCGACGAGTATCCTCGTTCTTGAATCCCTGGTCGATCACAGCCTTGACCAATGTTAAAAACTGGATCAGCAATCGGAACTTGTCACGAACGAGCAGCTGTTTAGCCGTAGCTGGCTTAGAGGACTTTTTAGGCAGTCCACGCATGTAATCGATGTCGCGCCAGTTACTACCGACTACGCTTCCTACTTTCCCTGAAAATGCGCCCAATACGCCTTTGTTAAATTCTCCCATTATATTTATGTATTAAATTGTTTCTATCAAGTGACCAGCAATACTGCTGCGCCGTCCTGATGAAACAAACGTACACACAAGGCAGAACTTGAACGATTGTTGAGGCAAAGCTTCTTAAATCTTCTCGTTTATGTAGTAATTGCGTCAATAAAAAGCATTTTACCATCTGTTCTTTATCAGCATTAAAGGATCTCCTTTATAGATTCCATTGTCTTGCAGGTCGGCAGTCACAATAGATCCGGCAGTCACCACAGTATCTACCCCTACCGTCACACCAGCAGCAACAAAACAACAAGCGCCAATCCAGCAACCATCTTTTAAAACAATAGGACCATTCCGATAAGGCATAGCAGGATTCCTAAAATCATGATTACCACCACAAAGAAAGACACGCTGGGAGATACATACATTATTTCCGATAGTTAACTTTTCAAAATTCAATAAGGCAGCTTCTTCACCAATCCACACATGATCCCCAATCTCCAGTTTCCAGGGAAAATGAATATTCACCCGAGGTTTAAGCACGAGGCCAATTCCGATCTTAGCTCCGAAAAGCTCAAGAAGCACCTTTTTAAAGCCATTCGGATAAGGCAAAGCAGAAAGAAAAAACAAATTTTAACCAGGTACCAAGCTATTTCTTTAAGCCTGGAAGCTCCCCGATCCAAATTTTCAGAAGGATCAAACTGCGCCAATCTTACTTTAGATGCATATTCCATGTGCACCAAGATAACTAACAAAGCCTTTCTTAGGCAATAAGTCTGTAAAGTGTATCGTTTAGATACAGAACTACACAGTATGTCATATACATACTTGAGAAGCAACATTCTTTAAAAGGAAATGCTATGAAAAGAAAAACAATTTTCTCGTTCTTCAGGCTTATAATCCTTTTATGTGTCTCGATCCCTCTACAGGGCCAAAATTCACGTTCCTTCTTTCGCGACGATTACGTGCGCATAGGTCTAAATACGTTGGGCAAAGGATTGGATTACGGATTATCACCCAAACAAAATGTATTTAGCGGGAGATATGGAGCCGAAACAGGTTTTGTAATGGAATTTGGACGAATGTTTTATATCAAAAACAGGAATACAAAGGAACCGATCAATTATGGATTAGACTGGACACTATTATCTTTAAATTACAACAGGATGGATGAATGGATCGATTATGCCCTTGAATCCGGTGGAGAAAGTAAAAACGCAACAGATACCCGGATCGCAGTTGCAGTATCAACCAAAATTGGACCAATGATCTCTTTCAACCCAATTGAGAAAGTAGTATTGGATGCCCGGATTCAGATTGTTCCTATTATCCGGTTTTTCGATCTGATCTATCATCAGAACTCAGGTCAAGCCGACGATCGGTATTTTACATTTGCCAATTACAGCCGCGAACAAGTAGACAAAAGTTTCGATGCAGAAGATGTAAAAAACAGAATGGCCTATGGCATAGAAACCTCCTTTGGAATCACTTTACGCCGAAAGTCGATAGGATTGGCCATAGACTATATAAAAGGGGATGTAAAAACAAACTACAATGCATACGACACCGGTGTAGGAGCTACTGCCGGCAAAGAAAAAATCTCTACTCCCAATATGCAGCTCAAACTGAGCATTACGCTTTAAAATTCCAAATAACTCTTATTTGATGTCATAACAACATTATCCCCATTATGAGGTAACTTATACACTATTTGAGTCGTATAACAAGCCATACTGTATACTATTGAGCAATTAAACAGCATATTAACAACATCATGGAAATATCAAAATTCGCACCAAACATTATTCTTAATCAAACTACTTGTCCAAGATGCAAGGCAGTTACGGATTATCGTATCTCCAGCAATACATTGATTAAAGCACTATTGCCCTGGGTTAAAATCAGAAGATTTTGGTGCCCGAATTGCCGAAATAAGTTCAACACTTACGAAAAACACATTAAAAAATCTTGCTTGCTTGCTTCAAGAAAGAATATCCTTTACAGGTACTTCTAAATTTCTACTTCTTCAGCTCCTTGATATTTAAGACTGAGAATAATTCGTCAGTTCTGATCCAATTGCATAATGTAATATATATCATTTTAAAACACTACACCAAGCCCTTTAATAAGAGACATTTAGGATTAATTTTGAAAAAAAATCCTAATGCCTTACTTTTTGTGCTTACTTCTTACTTTTATTGCGCCTGCTTTATCCAAAACTGAAGAGCCTTATAAAAGATCCCATCTCCTGTTTGATTGCGAATTTGAAGAATTGAATTGCTTATCTATGTGGAATAATCAAGAAAAAGGCTTTAGTTATTCCATATTAAAAAGTGACTCAATAGCAAAAACTGGAAAGTTTTCTGTTCGAATGGAACTCAATAAAACATTTTCAACTCAAACCAACATTATAAACGCTGAATTAACATTAAAGCCTGAATCACAAGCAAAATATGAAAGATGGTACGGATTAAGTGTTTTTTTTTCAAAACACTATGTTCCAGATAATCAAGGTGAAAGTATTCTACAATGGGTTGGATATCCAGATTTTGATTTAGGTGAAACTTATCGAGGTGCAACTATATATTGCCAATCTAAAAATGGACGCTTATACCTAATAGTTCAATGGGCAAAAGACTCAGTTAACATCAAACCAGACGGAATCAAAGAAATTGATTTAGGACCGTATATTATTAATTCATGGAATGATTTAGTATTTCACATCAAATCAACTTGGGAGGAGGATGGGTTAATTGAAGTGTGGAGGAATAAAGTATTAGTTGCTAAATATAAAGGACCCAACTGCAGTAATGACAAGAAAGGATCTTACTTAAAATTAGGACTGTGGAAGACTTCTTGGACTCCTAGTATTACATCTAAAAGAACAATCTTTTATGATGATATACGGATTGGTGATGAACAAGCCTCTTATAGCGATGTTGCTCCACAACCCTGCGAAAAGAGCGATTACTGTATTAGCTTTTTCTAGGCCAATTATTCATTAATTTCACATATATTTACGTATAATTATTAAAATTATACAGTTTCTATACATAACTTCTAAGTTTCTATAATTTAGAATCAACCCCTAAGAAATTACAAATGAAAAAAAAGGCTTTAGTAACAGGTATTACAGGTCAGGACGGTGCATATCTTGCCGAATTACTATTATCCAAAGGATATGAAGTACATGGTATAAAACGCAGAAGTTCCATGTTTAATACCGATCGTATTGATCATTTATACCAGGATCCACATGACGAAGATGTTCGTTTCTTTATGCATTACGGCGATCTTTCCGATTCCACTAACCTGATCCGTATCATTCAGCAGGTACAACCTGATGAAATCTATAACCTGGGAGCCATGAGCCATGTGAAGGTAAGTTTTGATACCCCAGAATATACTGCAAATGCAGATGGTATCGGTACTCTTCGTTTGCTTGAGGCTATTCGTATTTTGGGCTTAACTAAAAAGACTAAAATCTATCAGGCATCCACATCCGAATTGTATGGATTGGTACAAGCAGTTCCACAATCAGAAACCACACCTTTTTATCCACGTTCTCCTTATGCTGTGGCTAAAATGTATGCTTACTGGATTACGGTCAACTACCGTGAGGCGTATGGCATCTTTGCCTGTAATGGAATCCTGTTTAATCATGAAAGCCCATTACGCGGAGAAACATTCGTAACCCGCAAAATCACAAGAGGGGTATCCAAGATTGCCCTTGGAATGCAGAGTTGCCTATACCTTGGAAACCTGGATGCCAAAAGAGATTGGGGACATGCCAAGGATTACGTAGAAGCCATGTGGTTGATCCTGCAACAGGAAGTCCCTGAAGACTTTGTCATTGCTACAGGTGTTACCACTACCGTTCGTGATTTCATCCGGATGGCTTTCTCTGAAGTAGGTATTCAAATTGAATTCAAAGGCGAAGGAATAGATGAAAAAGGATTCGTTGTTTCCTGCTCTAATCCCGAATACCAGGTTGAAGCAGGCACTCAGGTGGTTGCAGTAGATCCCCGTTATTTCCGTCCAACAGAGGTTGAACTTTTGATCGGTGATCCAACTAAATCCAACACCAAGCTGGGATGGATTCCTAAATATGATTTGCCAGCACTGGTTAAAGACATGATGACTTCAGATGTAGAGCTGTTCCGCAAAGAACGTACGCTTAAACAACTGGGTTATACCGTTAAAAATCAATATGAATAAGTATTACATTAAAAACATTCGGAAACTTCTAATAATCGTAAAATTAATATAAAAAAGGAAAATGTCAATAACTTGATATTTTTTAGACAATCAAGTTATTGACATAAATAAATAATGGTAAAACAGAAACAAGAGCGGATCATATAACCTTTATCCATTCCAAGATATGTTCCTTTTAACAACTTTTGCAGGATTGCCTGCTATTAAAACGGATTTTTCTTTAAAAACTCCCTTAACAACTGAATGCGAAGCAATCACACATCCATCGGGAATTACAGTTCCCTTGTAAATTGACACAAATGATCCAATCCAAACGATGTCTCCTATAGAGATTGCATTTGATTCCAATTCACTTTTTCCTTCATATTCAAGTTTATGAAAATCGTCATCAAGAAACTCACAGTTCCAAGAAATGGCACAATCTCTACCTATATTTAATTCATGCATAATTATAATATTTGTATAAGGATTAATATAAGAACCATCACCAAGTTTAACCACTGCGTCTTTTCCTATATCAAATCTGCAGCCTCTACCAATTGAAAAGCTTCCTAAAAAATCCACCTTACCCATAACATTAAAATATGTAACATCTTTATTATGTGTAAATCCGGTATTTTTTATTCCTATTTTTACAGTTCCTTTCGTACTGATATTTTTTATACCTCTTATATAAACACTTTGATGAGGAATTATATTTTTCCCCCTTGCTCTATAATAAAGTGACCTGAGTAAAACAACCCAAAAATTTGAGTTTGATTTTTCACAATCCTTAAATAATTGTTTAAGCTTTTTCATAAGTCGAAAATTTATATTCAAAAATCTATAAGCTCACCGATTTTAAATTATACATCTACAATAACTTTTAATTAGCCTTACCTTCATTAGCGTTTAAATCAACTTCATCAAATACTGTCCATATCCACTCTTGATAAGTGGGGTTGCAGCTTCTTTAAGCTGCGCTGCATTGATAAAACCCATCCGGTAAGCCACTTCTTCGATACAGCCGATCTTCAGTCCCTGGCGGTCTTCTATGACCTGTACGAACTGACCTGCCTGCATCAGGGATTCAAAGGTTCCTGTATCCAGCCAGGCTGTGCCACGACTCAATACTCCTACCTTCAGTCTGCCCTGTTCCAGGTAAACCTTGTTCACATCCGTGATCTCATATTCTCCGCGTGGAGAGGGTTTAATATTTTTGGCTATTTCGATCACCGAATTATCGTAGAAATACAATCCCGGTACTGCATAGTTGGATTTAGGATGTTCGGGTTTCTCTTCTATCGAGATCGCCTTTTTATTGGCGTCAAATTCCACTACCCCATAACGCTCCGGATCGGATACCTGGTAGGCAAATACGATTCCTCCTTTGGGTTCGCTCAGGTCCTGCAACAAATGTGACAGGCCATCGCCATAGAAGATATTGTCGCCTAAAATCAAAGCCACACTATCTATTCCCACAAAGTCTGCCCCGATTACAAAAGCCTGCGCCAGTCCATTGGGCTCTGCCTGTATTGCATACGAGAACTTGCAGCCTAACCTACTTCCATCACCCAACAGCTTTTCAAAGCCTGGCAAGTCATGCGGGGTCGAGATGATCAGAATTTCTTTGATCCCGGCCAGCATCAATATCGACAGTGGATAATAGATCATCGGTTTATCGTATACTGGCATCATTTGTTTACTGGTTGCCAGGGTTAAGGGGTGAAGCCTGGTGCCTGAGCCGCCTGCGAGTATTATTCCTTTCATGCTTGTTCTTTTAATTTGGTGATATCTAGGACACTCATTA
The DNA here is from genome assembly GCF_000403135.1 of Arcticibacter svalbardensis MN12-7. Lineage (GTDB taxonomy): Bacteria > Bacteroidota > Bacteroidia > Sphingobacteriales > Sphingobacteriaceae > Arcticibacter > Arcticibacter svalbardensis. Next base: position 19,810 of record NZ_AQPN01000098.1, on the reverse strand, counting down.
TGAATTCAATCTTTCTTTAAAGGTTTGAAATGTAGCATTGACCTGGTCTTTTTCTGATACCAGGATATCCCCTGCGGGAAGCTGCCAGTCTATAGCCAGATCGGCATCACTATAAAGCAATGACCCTTCGGAGGCTTTATTGTAATAGTTATCGCATTTATAAAAAAACTCGGCTTCAGGACTCAATACGGCAAAGCCATGGGCAAAACCTCGTGGAACGAACAGCTGTCTTTTGTTTTCTGCACTCAGCAGCACGCTGACATGCTGGCCCAGGGTAGCTGAGCCGGCACGAAGGTCTACGGCTACGTCCAGTACCGTGCCTTTGATGGCACGCACCAATTTGGCCTGTGCATGGCTTCCCTGCTGGAAGTGCAGGCCACGCAAAACGCCATAAGTGGACAGCGACTGGTTATCCTGTACAAAGTGTACAGCAAGTCCGGTCTTTTCATTAAAACCCGCTTCATTGAAACTCTCAAAGAAGTAACCCCTTGAATCGGGGTAGACGGCCGGCTCGATAATGAAACAGCCTTCGAGTTGTGTAGGGATGATATTCATGTAATTCTTTTATGCTGGGGTAATGGAATTAGCGTGCGTTATATTGCCCCTGGTAATAGGACTGGTAATTGCCCGAGGTGACGTTTTCAAGCCACTCTTCATTCTGTAGGTACCAGTCTACCGTTTTCTCCAGTCCTTCTTCAAACTGTAGACTTGGGGTCCAGTTCAGTTCCCGCTGTAATTTGGATGAATCGATCGCATAACGCAGGTCATGGCCTGCACGGTCTGTCACAAAGGTGATCAGCTTAGCTGATGTTCCTGGCTCGCGGCCCAGTTTATTATCCATAATCCTGCACAACTCATGGATCAGGTCAATGTTCTTCCATTCATTGTGACCACCGATATTATAGGTTTGTCCCGGTTCTGCACCATGGAACAGGACATCGATCGCACGGGCATGATCTTCCACCCATAACCAGTCACGGATATTATCTCCCTTACCATATACCGGTACGGGTTTGTTGTTCTTGATGTTGTTGATGGCAAGCGGAATCAGCTTCTCAGGAAAATGGAATGATCCGTAATTATTCGAACAGTTCGAGATCACTGTATTCATTCCATACGTGTCGGCATAGGCTCGTACGAAATGGTCGGAACTGGCCTTCGATGCCGAATAAGGGCTATGGGGATCATAGCCGGTCTCTTCTGTAAACAGGCCCTCTTCACCCAGTGTTCCATATACCTCGTCGGTTGAGACATGATAAAAGCGGTGTTCAGGATAGGCGTCTTTCCAGTACTTGCGCGCCGCATTAAGCAGGTTGACCGTGCCCAGCACATTAGTCATCACAAACTCTAAAGGATTGGAAATAGAGCGGTCTACATGGCTCTCTGCAGCCAGGTGGATCACCGAATCAAATGACTCTTTTTCAAAAAGGCTGTCAATAAAGGCGGCATCCACAATATCACCTTTTACGAAACGGTAATTCGGCTGCTCTTCTATATCTTTTAAATTGGCCAGGTTACCCGCATAGGTCAATTTATCCAAGTTTACGATCTGGTATTCGGGGTAGGTAGTAACAAATCTTCTGACTACATGTGATCCGATAAAACCGGCTCCCCCTGTGATGAGTATTTTCTTCATAAATTTTTTTTTGATCTTAGGTTGATTCCCTTAAAACCTTAAAAATGTTTACTAATATATAAAATAGTTAGATAGATATTTCATTATAAATCCAATGACAAAAACACAATAAGTAGAAATCCAAGTCAAAGGCATATGAAACTAAAATGAATGTTTTATCACTATCACAAATATTATTTGTAAGAAAGCTATATAAGAAAAGTCTCAGCAATAAAAAAAGTCTTATTCAACCTTGCATATAATAAACAGCAGGAAGGTAGCAACTTAAATATCAAAATGATAAAAAATAATGAGAAAAAATGAGAAATATGTGTATTTTTACTTATGGAGAAGAATAAGTTACTACCAACGTCCGAGCTCAAATCTCAGCATTGCCCTAAGTGCAATGCTCCTCATTACTACCTCCTTCAACGCTCAACTTTTATAAAATCGATATTCCCCTGGCTTCGAAAAAATAAGTACTGGTGTCCTATTTGCATGCACAGATTTCACATTAAGTCTAAAACTACTCTAATAAAGTTTATTAAACATTCCGAATTGTTATCTGAATAACAAGGATTTTTACACATGCAACTGTTTACATAAAAAGCAAAAGCAGATTTATTATTATATCATTTTTATTAATTCCAATCACATGTTTCAAAATGAAATTTATTTATACAAATATTTACATTGGTTACAATTACAGTTTTTTAAACATTCCAATAACATCCTCAACATTTAAAACAACCTCATTAATATAAATAAATGATTAATTTAAGGCTCATACCTCTAATTATGAGTTCATTCTAGCAAAACGCTAAGTTTTTATCTGCCAAAAACGTAATAATTTAACTAAAATGAACATATCAACTCCATCGATGTATTCCAATATACATTGTGAATCAACCTCCTCTTCAGTGTTAATATCCTAACATCAAATAAGCACACGGGGGCTTCCAATGTCCTAGACTAAATTAAGGCTTAAAAAAAGTAGATAGACAAGTATAAATGATTAAATTTAGTTATGAAAAAACGGGATAGTACACTCTTTGATTTCACGAATTATCAAAATATATTAGGCAATTCTAAAGCTCCTTTAAAAACTTTTGATAAACATATAGACAAGGGAGGGTTCTATGAATTAATTCGGAGTGATTTTGCGGTAATGGATTACAGCCAAAGAGGCCATCCGACTTATAAACTTACACTATTTAAGGTTCAGGATCTGCAAAGTCGGGATTGCTTAAGTGACGCACAGACCAAATTTCAGATAATAGACTGTCTAACTTTAATGCATTTAAAAGTTTTATACTGAATGACAAGATTCATTGCCCATACACGATCCTGGGGGATCAAAAAATTTTGATTATAAACGGAGTACTTGATTCACAATTGGAATTCTTTAACGGCAGAGTTAAAAAAGAGTGTCTTTACAACAAAAAACGGAAGCATGATAGATGTAAGTTTTGTGACAGTCGCAAGGCAGCGCATTAGTAGAAACGAAAATTCAGCAGTAAGAAGGTGATTTTTTGGAAGGCTAGAGCTTAAAAAAGATGCGCCATATGAATCCGATACGTACTAGGGCAAGAAGAAAAATAAGGTCTATTAAAGTTATAGAAACCATGTGAAGGCAATATCTGTTATAAACTAAATAACGGAATACAGATCAGTTCTCCCAGTATACATAACAGCGATATCGTACAGGATTTACTAAATGAGGAAGATCACGGAAAATGTATGACAGTGCTTACCGTTTTCTGGGCCCTCGATTATATATGGTACAATTATATTTATTATAGATAAGTTTAAAATGAAAAAATTATATGTAATTATTATAATTATTATATTATCAACCCAAACAATTTTTGGTCAAAAATTAAATATAAAAAATGAAATTGAAATACAAACGATAGGAACTAATTCAAAATCGGTTCCATTTTGGTTTAGATCAAATAAATTCGGTAGCCTCCCATCACCTGGCTTATCTGAAAGCATTATTTTAAGAAGTCATATGGACTACGATACATTAAAAAAAATTGTTGATTGGGGATTTGGTTTTGAAGGCAGAGGGAATATAGGAAAAGATTTTAAGTTACTTTTAATCGAAGGTTATGCTAAAATGAAAACAGGTATCTTTCAAATAAAAGCTGGAAGAGCTAAGGATGTAATGGGATTAAATGGGGATTCCATATTGTCATCTGGCAATTTTTCAATGTCTGGCAATGCCCTTGGCATTCCCAAATTAGAAATATCCATTCCCAATTATTACACTATTCCAATTTGGGATGGAATATTTTCATTTAAAGGAACATTTTCTCATGGATGGCTAAATAAACTTCCGATAAGAGATACAATTGGAGGGGATGCTAATACAGGAAACTATATTATATCAAAAAAAAATCATATAAAGACCTACTTTCATCAAAAATCATTCTATATAAGATTTGGTAAAGAATATTGGAAAATAAAATTCTATGGTGGTTTTAATCATCAAGTTTATTGGAGCAATGGAAAGGATATATATGGAGATGATTATAAATTATCCTCCTTGGAATCTTTTTTATACGTATCTACAGGCCAGACATACGGGGGGCACGGATTAAAAATAGAACGATCCAAACTAGGAAATCATTTAGGTTCAGTTGATATTGGAATTCAATATGACTTCAATAACTATAAATTGATAATTTATAGACAAAACTTCTATGACGTAGGAGGGTTAAGTAATTTAGCTAATATAAAGGATGGACTTAATGGAATAACTTTAGAAAATCAAAAACATAATAAAAATACCTTTTACTGGAAAAAAATACTTTTTGAATTATTATACACAAAAAATCAAGCTGGTGAATTAAATTCCAAACCAACGAAATCTGGAGATGAAAATTACTATAACAATTATCTATACAAAGAAGGTTGGTCCTATCAACAATTAGGCTTAGGCACACCCTTCATTAGCTTAAAAGACGATACTAAAGATGGATTAGCCTCCAATCCGCTAGATTACTTTATAAACAATAGGGTTATAGCACTACATACTGGAATAGATTTTTCCATTTATGGATGGAATTGTATTGGAAAATTCTCGTATTCAAAGAACTTCGGAACTTATGGGACTAGCGCTATTGGAAATTCATTAGGATCAATAAGACATCCAAATTACGGGAATTTATTTAAAGAAGTTAACCAATTTTCCTCATACATTGAAGGTAACAAGATATTAAAAAATGGAATTTGCTTTGGAATTGCTGCTGGTTTAGATCAAGGACATTTGCTAAACAATTCACTAGGGGGAATTTTAAAATTGTCAAAGACCTTTAATAGAAAAGTCCATTAAAAGCTTCATTTACTATTAAGATTGTTGATGTTTTTTATAAATCATACTAAATTAATGTTAAAACATATATCACTTAGACTCGGTATTTTAATAATATATAATTTTGAATTTCATAATGGAGCTACTTTTCATATTAAAGAGCAAGATTTAACCTATATAAAGCCCCACAAAACCATAAGTAATAATACTTCATATTTTCGATCACATTTGATATTTGAAACTAGTTTTGAATCAATCGCTTATTTATCTATTTGGAAAGCTCAGGAAAAACAGTCAAAATTTTCAATTCAAAGAAGTAACACAGTCTCTAAAGTTGGCAAATATTCCTTAAAAGTTACTTTAAAGAGGGATGATAAAATTATTGCAAATGGAAAAAGAGCAGAACTGGTGTTAAAACCTGAAACAGACCCCAAAAGTGAAAGATGGTATGGGTTTACCATATTCTTCCCAGATAGTTATATCTTAGATAATGAGCCTGAAAGTGTTATGCAATTGCATGATTATCCTGATTTTGATCTAGGTGAAAATTGGAGATCTCCTCCAATATCTCTTCAGACGCGAAACGGACACTTATATTTAGTCATATTATGGTCTAGGACGATTGTGAATACTTCACCAGAAGGTAAAAAAGAAATTGATTTAGGTTTATACCATAAAAAATCGTGGAATGATATTGTGTTTCATATTATACCATCTTGGGAAAACGATGGCATAATAGAAGTATGGAAGAATTCAAAATTTATAACTCAATACAAAGGACCGAATGTTTATAATGACAGAATCGGAACATATTTTAAATTAGGATTATATAAGTGGACATGGATGTTAAAAAAGGAAAAAAAGATGGTTGGAATAAACAAAAGAATTATATATTATGACGAAGTTAGGATTGGAGATAATAAGGCATCTTACAAAGATGTTGCTCCGGGTAAAATGTAAATCCAGACATCTATAATAAGACACTTTAAGTCATAAATTTAATCACTTAGTTCTGGCTTCGAAGGAGAATTGTAATTGACAATTCTTGCAGGATTACCAGCGACTACAGCATTACTCGGAACATCCTTAATAACAATACTACCCGCTCCAATAATTGCATTGTCGCCAACAATTATATTCCCTAAAATACAAACATGTGCACCAATATTTACATTATTACCAATTTTTGGACATTCTATATTTGAGAATCCCTTGTTGCCTATAGTTGTTGCATGTCTTAAAGTGCAATTGCTACCAATAATTGAGTTTCTATGTATGATTAGTCCTGGTCCATGCCAAACAACAAATCCCTTACCGATATTTAAGTTATATGGTATTTCAATGCCCAAAATCCACTCAAATATTAACTTGTAAATAATCAAATAAGGCATTAACAAGATCTTCATTAAACTATTTCTTGATGCTAAGTGTGCAATACGAAAACAAACAGTAATTAATTTGCCCTTTGTATATTTCCTATTAGCTTGCCAATCTTGAATTATTGAATATGATTTGTTCATAATATGCTTGATAAGCTGTAAAATGCTGACCTAAATTATAGAGACGTTATATAGGTTCCAATAGAACTAATTAAACTATCCGCTGCATAAGGACCCAATTTATATAGAGGTTTTAGATTATGATAGTATGTTGATAATACTATTTTCTTCAATTCAGTGATATCGTATGCTACATGTATATAATTAAGCTCATCAAATTTTTTAGCAGTAGCTAACTGATGCTCATTTCTGTGCTCTTTAAATTTCGTTAAACGGGGTATAACTACTATAGGCTTTTCCTGTTGTAAAGCTGAAATAATTGTTCCCATACCAGCATGGCTTACGATTAGCTTAGCTTTTGAAAAATGTTCATTAAACTCAATAGGAGTCATAAAATCTAATGTCTTAATATTAGATGGATGATAGTTTGACTTAGCAATTTGAGCAATAATTTCAACTTCAGGAAAAGATTCTGCGATCTCATCCATCGCCTTAATGAGTCTATCAAAGGGTTCTTGAGTACCAATTGTTACAAAAATCATGATATAACCTTTCCATTATAAATAATCTTACCAGACGCAAGGTCGGGCCATTGAGTATATATTTTATTTGCAAATCGGATTGCAATGCGTCCGCTTAAAGAAAGCTTTTGAACGTTTGCTATACTATCTACCCATATAGTTTTACATCCCATTAAACGACCTATAATTACACCCATCAGCCCAGGTGCTGCCCCAGTAGTTATAATAACATCGGGTTTGATAACTTTAATTTTTCTATAGACGGATACAAACGTTTTTATCAAATCAAATTTATTCCATCTATTTGAATCTGGAATACAATGAAATTCAAAACCCTTAACCGTATCTGCAAAACTTTGTTTTGTTGACATAAACACTAATTCAGAATCCTTAAAAGCTGGTTTCAATCTTAATAATTGCACCCAGTGACCACCTATTGATGCTATCGCCAATACTTTCATCGTTATGTTGTTAAATTTTACTACTTACTCTAAATTTTATGATTTTTGCAGGAACACCACCAACTACAGCATAAGGAGCAATATTCTTGGTTACTACCGAACCCGTACCAACGACTGACCCTTTACCAATCCTAATACCTGGTAAAACAACGACATTACTTCCAATCCAAACATCACTTTCAATTATTACTGGAGATGCCTTCGTTGATCCTTGTAAACTCATTGGAATATCCAAAGAATCATACTTATGAGTAACCGCTAGCAAGCTTACATTTTGAGCTATTAGCACATAATCACCAATAATTGCAGATTGAATATAAACATTTTCGTTAATTTGGCAGTTACTGCCTATTGAGACAGTATGTCTCATACCAAATCGAAACCCTGATTGTATTACAGTATTATTTCCAATTTTAATTAGCTTACTTAATACCCCAACTCTTAAATAATTAAATAATTTCCCCATCGGAAAGTAATTTGATGGTAAATGTTTAATAAAAAAGTAATATAAAACCAAATATACCTTTTTCATAACAACTTTTCATATACGTCATATACTCTGTTTCCTACGCTTACGGAATCTAGTTGCATTTGTTGCAATTTTTCTCTCCCATTTGAAACTCTAGAATAAAAAGGCAAGTCAACAATTCTTTTTAAAGCTTCAATGAAATCTTGAGGAACAAAGGAATCGATTACAACACAATTTTTAACGCCTAATAATAAATCACTAACATCACCAACATTAGTAGATAGAATGGGTCTATTACACGACATGGCCTCTTTAATAATTTGTGGAGACCCTTCGATGGTTGAGGTCATTAATAAAACATCAACCGAATTCATATTATTAATAACTTCAGCTCTTGTTAAATTATGAAACTCAACAATCTCAACTTCTACATAATTTGCTATCAATTCAATTATACTGGAAAAAAGAATAAAATTTTTCTCTTTACGAGCCTTATTCCCAGGAAAACCAATTCTGAATTTTTGTTCAAGCGGTCTGTCTTTTGGCATAAATAATCCCAAATCAGTTCCACAAGGAACTTTAATTAAATCTGCCGACCGATCCTTAAGCAAGTTAATCATTTCATCATTTAAAACAATTATTTTATTTACTTTTTTAAGAACTGCAAGAGTGAGGTTTTTTTGTGCAAGATGATTAAGGTAACTCTTTTTTTGATATAGCTCGCCGCTATGTAAGGTAATAACAACTGGAATCGTCAATGGTAACAACAATAGAAATAATCCAGAAATACCATAATGAATATGCACTAAATCAAATTTATTCTCTCTCAATAATACCCTTATATCATAAATAGATTTTAGATAATTTAATTTATTGCCTCTTCCATTAATAAAATAAATCTCAGCAGATACATTATTATTTTTAACCAAGACATCTATCTGTTCTTTTACATGTATTCCAAAGTAAATATAATCCTCAACTGGATACATATTTGTTATATAAAGGACTTTCATAAATTTAATTTTTGTAAATCTTGAGATATTGTGAAGTTGTCGCCTGAATTGAAAATTTCTCTATAATTAGATTTTTCGATGAAAAAACCTTTTCTTTAATGGTACCATTAGTATAGTCACTATAAATAGCAATAATCTCTTTTGCACAATCCATACTATCCTCATTGAAAAATGTAGAACCGGCTGGCAGTGTTTTCAAAATTTCATTTGGCCCATCAATATTGGTAGCTAAAACAGGAAGACCCGCAGCTAGACCCTCAACTATTGTAAGGCCGAATCCTTCGTATCTAGAAGGCTGCACCAGCAAATGATAAGAGCTCAAATTCGCATAAATCCATTCCCTATTTTTGTTACCAAGGAAAATAACTTTAGATTCTAAGCCAAGATCTTTAGCTAATTCAATAAGAAAACCTTTTGAGTCGCCCTCTCCTACTAACTCTAAACTAATATTACTTAACCCATAATTATCAATAAGAATTTTCATAGCATGCAGAAGAATATCTTGACCTTTTTTCTCGTGCATTAACCTACTTACTTGTACAATACGAAATAACTTTTTATCTGACATTTCATAGTCGCTCCGCTTTGAAAAGCTTTCCATAGGTATTCCATTATAGATCATTGCAGGATTCAGTGCTGATCTACTTTTGATATCATTCAAAACAGTAAATGATATGGCAACTAAATTATTATAGAGATCCAAATACTGTATTGGAACATTGACATCATGAATAGTAAAAATCGTTTTAAGATTTTTTTTCCAGATCATTTTTACAATTTTTCGCTCATGACTATGAAGTACGTCCGGTTTAATTCTCCAAATTAAACTATTCAGCTTAAATAAGTAAAATGGATTCAGACTACCTACAGGCCTCCTAATGTAAAAAACACTTACCTTAGTATTTAACTGTTGAACAAGTTGCATATTAACCTTGGCATTTATTATAATTAGAGAAACGTCATTGGTAACACATAAATCATTCAACATGTCAACAAGTAGAATTTGCGCACCACCAATCTCCATAGTAAAAATGCAATGGATAATTTTCATATTATATTACTATTAATTTCATTCATAATTTATTATTTTACCCACCTATTTATAATATACTCATCATTGCCCCTTGTAGAAATTACAGTCCCAGGAATTCCGGTAACAACATCATTCTTTGAGAAATTTTTAGTAACTACGCAATTAGCACCTATAGCTACATTATCACCGATATTTACATTACCTATCACAACAGCTCCGGGACCAATAAAAACATTATTGCCTATAATGGGATATCCTTTAAACTTACCCCTGGGATTATATCCGATAGTAACACCCTGTGAAATATTGCAATTATCCCCAATAACAGCTTTTGAGGAAATCACAACATTTCCAAAATGCCCAATATAAAGACCAAATCCTATTGTTGTCATTACTGGTATATCAAATCCGAATTTATAACTGTAATGTCTCAACAAAATCCTAAAGAACAAATAAACTAGTTTATTTTTTTTTCTATAATATTTGCAAAGTCTTAAATAAAAGCTATACTTAAAACCAGGAGAAATAAAATAGTGTTTAAAAAACATCCCCATTGTAGCTTTACCTGCATACCGCTGTAAATCAGATTTAATGTATTCCGAGAGCATTCTTGATTATATTTTTAAATTTGGCCTTATGTAGTCTAATTGAATTACCTGAACTGATGCTAACGTTATTCATTTTAAGAACTCCCCATATTTCATTATAAAACTTATTATGACCGTTAAGCGTTTTTGTATCCTTGTGCATCCTAAACCCTGCAATTGATTCATTTATGAAATGAATATTGCCGTAATCAGATAGCCGAATTATAAGATCAAGATCCATACAGTAATACAATAATTCATTGCAATAATTAGCTTTAACAACAGCTTCTTTCTTATAAAAAGAGCCCTGTTGAACAATATTAAAGTCATTATTTATCAAATCGAACTTTGATCTACCTTTAATCTCCCTCTGTTTTATTATATGATCTACTTCGTCAATCCAATCAACCTTTGTAGGCATAATAACAGATGCATCCAAATTCGACATATACGAATCAACCACGATTTGAATTGCATCAGGATACAATATATCATCAGAATTGATCCACCCTACTAATTCTCCCTTTGATAATTTAAAACCCTTATTTATTGCGTCAGATTGACCTTTATCCCTTTCACTTATTACAACGTCTATCTGAGATTTATATTTATTGACGATTTCCATAGTAGAATCATTGGACCCGCCATCGATTACTAAATATTGAATATTTTTATACGTCTGATTAAGTACGCTTAGAATTGTTCGTTCTATATAAGCACCTTGATTAAAAGAAGGCGTGACTATTGAAACAAGAGGAAAATTTTCCATACTATTAAATTATCTTATTGTATAATATTTATTTACTTATTATTAGGTATTTCATCTTCGCCTTTAAGTTGTTCTTAACATAAGATAAAAAACTCCTCTTGTATTCTTTATTATAAGTACCGCTAGTACCCTCAACTCTTGCAAAGCAAGGAAACGGTGACATTATGTAGTCATCAGCTATGGCTCTTAATGAGGCCTTGGCTAGTATATTCTCAAAATATATTCCATTACTGTCATTAACTAAATATTTAAATTCCATTAAATACTTATAAAAAAAAGCCGGTTTGAAACCAAATATCCTTGAGTCGCAAAAAGTTAAATTATACCTAAAGTCTAATAATAAATCAACTGTATCTAAATCCTGAATGTGTTTGTAAAAAAAATCAAAATTTAAAATCTTATGCCTTCCTGTAACTTTGAATACAAAATCTGCTTCTGATAATAAAAATGAGTTAGTACATGCATATTCCAAACAGCTGAACTCACCAAAACCTTTACCTAAATCTCTAGAATAAGAATTACCATCAAATGTTAGCACTTCCAACTTTTGACTACTAATCTCCTCTTTAAAGTAATCACTTACATCATTATTTGAATTTTCAACAAATACTATTGGTATTTCAGCATTGTCACACCAATACTTAATTGCTCTCAAATATTGCTCTCTTCTGATATCAGGACTACTAAGTGCTGTTAATATCATATTTTTAGGATCAATTGTTCCAGTTAACAAAACTATCGCTTTCATATTCTTTTTTTATTAAATTTTTCTCGTAATTCTGTAATTGGATGCTCATAATATTTGTAAATAAAATACGAAAAAACAAAAGTAAGAACTAAGAAAAGCAGAGTTTTTATCAACTGAATAATTATTTCATTGGAGCAAAAATAAAAATCCAATAACGAAATTATTATAGATCTATGGATTAAATATATCGAATACGACAGCACACTTATTATAGTAATCATACGCACAACAAGAACTTGTTTTTTTACATACCAAGTACTCATAAATGGCATAAAGCATAAGAAACATATGTCTGTAAGTGTAAAATAGAAGACCTTTGAAAACAAATGATAATTGTGCGAGTATACTCCAACAATAAATAATAAATAATAAATAAATATTAACAGCAAGCTCACAAGACCAAGAAATACTAAGGGAATTTTAAATTTTAAAAAAAGTTGTTTATAGTAAAAGCTCACCCAACTACCCAAAACTCCAAATAATATAGAATCTAATCTAAGCGGCATCATTTTTCTTATACCACTGTCCCAAGATGGATCTCTAAATAATACGACTGCTGTTCTTAAAGAAATAACGCTTATAAAAAACATAATAACTCCAAACAAAACCCTAAATTTAATTTCCTTTATGACCTTTTTAAATAGATAATCCGAAAGGATCATCAACACTGGCAATGTAAGATAAAACCACTCCTCAATTGCAAGGCTCCAAGACTCACCAAAAAATGCAGACTGTCTTTGATATGAGTTTTGCAAAAAAAGAAAGTATAAAGAAATTTGAGACCATGAAAAAACCTCTTTAAATATAAAGATATTTACAAAAAGTGTTACTAGAACGATTAAATAATAGTTGGGAACCGTTCGAAACCAGCGCCTAATCCAAAAATTTTTCAATGAATCAAAATTAAATCCATCTTCTCGATCAAACGTTTTAATAAATATTCCCCCTATTAAAAAGCCACTCAATACGAAGAATATTTCCACACCTAAGAATCCAAATACTGTAAAATTCTCTACATCAATCTTATCAGTAAAGAAAAACGCACCATGATCAATTAGTACAAATAAGATCGCCAAACATCTCAAAAAATCAAATCCAAAAATTCTATTACTATAATTTATCATAATATATTAATAGATTTAAAATTTCCTTCATTCTCATGCTTTTCACTACTTAAACCTACTTCCTTTATTCGTATAGAATTAGTTGGCCACAACGATGGATGAAATGCCAAAGCTATCAAGGTAAAATTAAATAAAACAGAAAGTAACGAATAGTTTAAATTAAAAAATGCCCCTCCAGTTGATCCACTAATTAACCAAAAACCAAAAAGAGAAATCACAAAGAGGTTGTAAATATTAGGCTTAAGAACCATTCCTTTTAAGATACGGTATAAAAAATAAAACAACATAAAAAATGCGATTAGACCCGATTGAAGAATTAAAGCAAGATAACTAGAATGAGGATCATTTAATTGTTCATAGAAATCCTTCAAAGCATAATTCATATTAGTTAGAAAATATAAAGAATCCCCATATCCCAAATAAGGCTCTTGATAGATACCCAATAATGCAGTACTCCAAATTTTTGTCCGAAATTCCAAATCGTCCTCTACATTTGCGCCACCTAAATTATATGCAGAGTAAATACGATAGAGAACATAAAAGACAATAAAAAAGACAATCGTTTTTGTTGTCTTTTTTTTCTGTATTTTTAAGTTAAAAAAATATTGAATAAAACATCCCACGATAACCCCTAATAATACAGATCTACTGTCAGTATATATTAAATAAGCAATACATAGAGCTAGTGAAATTATATATATAACCCTTCTATTAATTAATACCAAATAAAACGAAATCAAGCTTGCAAAACCAGCTAACACCGCTGTCACCGCAAAAAAGAATAACCCACCAAGTCTTCCTGTCATCGTATGATTTCCAAACGAAAGTGTCCCACCTGTCTTAAAGTGTACTATAAGACTTAAAAATAATGCTACATGAAAAAAAACAAGCATTATTTTCAATACTGTCTTAAACTGAATACTCCATGAAATATTTGCCATTAGGATTATTAAAACTTGAGTAAAAACAATATTCATCATATTATTCAAAGAAACTTGATAATTAGATCGAAAGAAATGTATAAGTATCAAAAAAACAATTAATGAATAAAAATGAGCGCTTTTAGGAAATTTAAATGAAAGAGGAAACCTTTTCAGTATAAAAAAACAATTACAATACCAATATTAAATAATAAAAGTGAACCATAATTCCTTGTTTCGTTTGTAAAGCCTTGGCCATCAAAAAAGCCAAAAACAAAAATCCAAACCAAAAAACACATTAACAAAATCCATTTTTTCATCTTATAGATGTTTCAATTAAAATGAGTTTAATCCTTTTTGTATTATACACCCTTTTCTCGATATACTTTAACATATGCAAGTAAAGGCTTGTATGCACTCCTGAAAAATATAAATATTATAAATATGAATATCAAAACTGAGATTGCAGAAATGATCATGATTCCAAATATGGGTTTGACTAGCTCAATATGTAAATAACCTTTAATATAGCTAGAAATCATAACTGTTATTATACCTGTAAATAAAATGGGCAGCATTACCTCCTTAAGATATTTAGAAACACTTAACCCTAATTTTTTTAAGCAGTAGAAGACAACATACCAATTAAGCGTAAAAAACTTAGACAAAAATGTCCCAATGGCAATCCCTAGTAATCCATATTGCTTACCTAAAACGTACCCTAACGATAAGTTCAATACCCCTGCCAATAGGGTTAATTTATTAAAGGGCCATTTACCCATATTCCAAACAAAATTTCCTGCAACAGAATGTTGAACCTCAAAAAAAGCAATCAATGCAAAAAACACAACTAAGTTTAATCCCAATGAATGCTGTACCCCAACCCATATTGAAATAAGTTCATTAAAAACTGACAATAAAGTAACTAAAAAAATACCAATAACAAACAAACATACGGTAGTTGTTCGAACATAATAATTAACTAAGTTCTCATGATTTTTTTGAATATATTGTTTTGCTATAAAAGGTCCCATGCTTTGATTTAAAACTAATGAAATTGCTAAACCATAAGTAAATAACTGTTGGTTAATTGCATAATCCGATATTTGATTAGGACCCAAAACAATAGATGCTATAAAAACACTGCCTTGTGTAGTCAACCATGTACCTATTTGGTTAATTGCTAAAGGAAATGATTGCTTATATATACTTTTGACTATCTGGATTTTAATAAGCTCACCTACAGAAAGTTTTATTCTGAAAATTGATATATGCCTGAAATATAATATAAAGTGTAATACTACAAGCTGTATGAAATTTTGAAGAAAAAAAGCTAATGAAACAAAAATAATTGAATGATAAAAAGGCAAGAAAACGATAAGAGAGACAAAATAAAATATTTGAACTACACTCCGAACAATGCTATCATATCCAATATCCCTATAACCTGTAAGAATCGCAGTTGGAATATTAGATAACATGTTACAAATTATTCCTAAAATAAAAACAACAAATGCAATACTGAAGGTACTAGAAGAAAATGAATCATTATGAAAATAGCTGTAAGCAAAATATATAATAAACCCAAATACAAAAAGCAGTGTATTAAATGAAAATAAAGCTGTAAAGTAAATTTGTTTTGTTTTGAATGAACGGAACATTTGCACACCATTATCTTGTTGAGTTGATTCATCAGAATTATCGAGATAAGCAATGATTCTAGATATTGATGAAACTAATCCTAAATCTGAAATTTGAAGAAATGCGCCAATTGAAAAAAAAATATACCAGGTATTTAATTGGTCGGAAGGCAAATATTTAAATAACAAAGGCGTTTGAAAAACACCTATTAAAATGCTCAATACGAACTTTATCCATGAAAATGAAATTCCTTTTAAAATCCTTTGAAAATCACTACCCTTTTTTAACATTATAATGTATTGTTTTTGGTAAGATTATTATAAAATCACTTAAACCCTTTACTTAACCTATCTAATAAACTCCGTTTCTTATTATTGCTATGGCCATAATCGCCATAACCATAGCCATAACCTCCATAACCATAGCCATAACCATAACCACCATCTAGTTTAATGTCATTAATTAATACAGATATTTGCTTCATCTTTTTATTGCTGTACAAATCCTGGATAATAGCCAACTGGGATTTATACGTATATCCTTGCCTAACTACATATAAGGTCAGATCTGAATATTTACTTAACAACTGAGCGTCAGTTACTAATCCAACAGGCGGAGCATCTATAATAATATAGTCGAATTGCGCCTTCAATGCCTCCATCAAATCATCTAACCTCTTAGTAAGGATAGTTTCAGCTGGATTTGGAGGAATAGGGCCAGAACTAATAATATACAGATTAGGTAAAACTCCAGATTCGACAATAATGTCATTAATATCTGTCTCTTCAGATATTATGTAGTTAGTAACACCAAAAGAATTAGACAAATTCAATTTACTACTCAAGTTCGGCTTCCTTAAATCCATCTCCATCACAACTACTTTTTTTCCGGAAATAGCTAATACATTTGCTAAATTTAAAGAAATGAAAGACTTACCCTCTCCGGACATGCTTGATGTCAAAAGTATTGTTTTTTCATCTCCCTTAAGGAAGAATGAAAGATTGGTACGCAAAGACCTAAACTGTTCTGCTATTGGAGTTCGTGATTCATTATTTATAATTATATCGGCACCAGAATCGTTATTTCCTATTTCTGCTATAATAGATACAATTGTATTATCTGTAATATCCTGTTTGGTAACAACCCTTGTATTAAGTAATCCCTTAAAATAAATAAGTGACAAAGGAATTATTAAACCTATTGCAAGACCAACTAACAAAATCATTCTCTTATTAGGCTTAAAAGGAATAGGGTTCGCTTTAGGAAGATCAATAACCTTTGAATTAGATATATTAGAAGTCTTTGAGATTGCAGTTTCTTCTCGTTTTTGCAATAAGAAAATATATAACTCTTGTTTAATTTGTTGTTGTCGTGCTAGATCTAAATATGTTCTTTCGGCAGCAGGGACTTTTCTTATTTCTCCTTCAACTAAACCTGTTCTTTGCCTTAACTTATTTCGAGTAATAATTAAAGAACTACGAGTATTGGATAGGTTTGAAAGCATATCTATTCTTAAATTTGAAATCTGCTCTTCCAAGTTTTGTATATATGGATTATTTTCAGTAGAAGATAGTGACTGACGATCACGATCAAGCAATAAGGTATTATACCTTTCTATTAAACCACTAAAAACCATATCTTCCGGAAGCACTGCACTAGGAAGAACCCTCTTATTTTTAGATCCATCTTTTAGATAATTTTCCAAGGAATTCAGAATTGACAATTGAGTTTCTACTTTTGCCAATTCATCTATATATTGGCCGCTACTCTGAATCAAGACCTTTGATTGTTCAGTAATATCAGTGATTTTACTTTTTTGCTTAAAGTTTTGAATACTACCCTCAATATCTCCCAATTCTTGGCCAACATATTGTAAGCGATTTTCTATAAAAGATATAGTACTATCTGCAATGAGATTCTTATCTGTTATATTTCCTTGAACGTACTTTTCTATCAGTGAATTCAAAATCAATTCACCCTTTTGGGGAATTGGATAGTTAAAAATTAAATCAATAGTACTAACCTGTTTATTTGTTACTGATACTGATAATTCGTTCATAAAAGCAGAAACTGTTTGATCTATAGAAGTAACTTCAAATTTATAAAAGTCTTTTTTTCTCAAAATTCCAACATTCCTTACAAAATTAACCTTGCCGATATTATCGAGGAATAATGGTTGATTATACTTAACCGTTTTTGTAACATCCTCATTAGTAATTTCAAATGTATTTGAATCAAGAAATTTAACATCAAAAGAGGCAGATTGTATTGTGTCCCTTGTGTTTAACAGTTGGACAGTAAAGGGCGGTTCTATTAATTCAATATCCCTAATATTACCTTTGGAATAATAGGTAATATTCAAATTTAAGCCTCTCACTACCTTTTCCATCAACATCCGAGTTTTTAAAACTTCGGCTTCATTATCAACGGAACTTTTTGAACCCAAAAGGCTACTTAAATCAAGTAAATCATTTTGTGCACCAAGTCCAGATCCATTCTTCTCATCATTAAATAAAACCTTTGCGCTGATTTTATAAACAGGAGTATAGTATCTTGAATAAAAAAATGCTCCTGATAAGCAAATCACTGTACTCAATAATACCCAAAACCAGTTCGCTAATATTTTCCCAACAAATTGCAAAAACTCTTTTGTCTCGTCTTTACTTGTTGTTTCCCTAGGCGGATTTTCCTGCCAATTATTCATATAGAAATGGTTAGATTCTTGTTAATAAAACTATTAGAACTGACAGTATCGATCCCACAATCGCTAATGATTGTGTTCTTGCTACGTTATTTGCAGCAATCTTACCTTTTCCTGGTTCTATATAAATCACGTCATTTTGCTTTAAATAAAAATATGGAGACTTTAAGATATCAGATGAATTCAAATTGAATCGAATAAACTCCTTTTTATCTGCATTATCTCTTATTAAGAGCACATTATCTCGCTTTCCATAGATAGTCAAGTCGCCTGCCAATCCTATTGCATCTAATAAAGTAACTTTCTCGTTCGGAACAGTATAAGCAGCAGGTCTGTTTACCTCTCCGATTACTGTTATCTTGTAATTTGCAAATCGCACTTGAACTGTTGGATCTTTAAAAAAAAAAGTCGCTTTTTGTTGTATCAACTCCCTTGCTTGGTATGTTGTTAAACCACCAAGCTTCAAAGCACCAATCATAGGTATAGCTACATTCCCATTTTTATCTACCAAAAATCCAGTAATTAACTGCTGACCTGTTGAAGAAGCGGAACTAGCACCTACGGCAGGCATTGCGGATACCTGATTGACTGCTGCAGTAGTTGTAGGATCTATTGTTTGCACAGTTATGCTCAATATATCATCCGGTTGTATCACAGGTTCTTTGAATTCAGCAGGAGTAATACTCCTTAATATCGCAGTATCAGGCATATCTGTGAAATAAACCGATTTTTTTGTTACAACACAGGAAGGCAAAGCCATAATCACAAAGATTGCCATGGCTATTAACAAATGAGTTGAGAGCAGTTTTTTTATCATAGTTTATCAGAAGTTTTTTTTAATTCAAAATTAATATGTGATACAAAAAGTGATGCAATCTAGTAATATTTTTGATAGATATCACATTTTTTTACAAATATTCACAGTAATTCCCTGTTAATTGTTGATTTTAATAAAAGAGATAGAAAATTACAATCGCCAAAAAAATAAGTTTGATGACTCAAAAAAATAAAATTTATATCTTTTCAAAGTGTTTATTAATCTTCTTTGATATAATAAATATACCTAATAGCTTACATAAAAGATTCATATTTTCATAAATATTTTAATTGACAAATGATGATTTTCATTTAAGGCAAGCCCCCTCGATTGTTGGCTACACCTCACTCTTAAGCACTTACAAAACAAACAAAATTAAAAGCATCCGATCGTATACTAATTTATATACATCAAGAACTTAATTCGATGGAATGAATTCCACCTGTTTATTCCTTCTTAAACGAAATCCGCCCTTTTCGGATAGTATCCCAAAAGGTTTCCTCTACCGGGACCCTTTTACCAATCTCCCCTCCCTGCTTATCTATCTTATTATTCAGTCCCAGCATCAACAAA
>NZ_AQPN01000097.1 GCF_000403135.1 Arcticibacter svalbardensis MN12-7 | reverse complement strand
CCAGACTAAAGAGGAGTTTTTTGAAATCAATCACAAAGACTATCTGACGTTACAGTCAGTTTGTAAGCAAAGGAATATCAAAATTCAAATTAAGTAGCCTTAGTTACACCTGACTCGTCGTCTCTCGGAAAATCTTGTAATTAGTTACTATTATTAAAGAACTAAGCCTGACGTCATAGGGAATAGGAAAGTATAAACCACAAAACGAAAGTATCAAAATAAAGTTTTCCTCTTAATAAGTCGAATCAAGTAATACTGTAATTTGGAACAAGAATGGTTGATTATCAAAAAACGGTGGAATAAAGAGACACCAGCTTCCTAATTACCAAAAAAGGAGGGTTCGTTAATATTGGGTATGAGGATATTATTGTCGTCAGCTCAAATCATTTAGCTTTAGGGAATATTTCTCCACTAGTTGCCCTTCCTAAAAAGTTAATCGTTATGTATTACTAGGTTGGTATTCAAAAATATCGCCAGGCTGGCAATCTAAAGCTTTGCAAATAGCATCTAACGTACTTAAACGAACCGCTTTTATCTTACCTTGCTTAAATATTGATAAATTGGATAATGTTATATTCGTTAGTTCAGAAAGTCTGTTTAAAGACATCTTTCTTTTCGCCATCATGACGTCTAGGTTTATTATAATACTCATACGGTTAGCTTGTTCTCTTCTTCTAAATCCACGCCTATTTTAAAAATCTCTATAATCATTAGAAGTAATAAACCTGTAATTAGAAACCCAATACTCAACGATGGCAAAAGCTTAAGGAATGGGCCTAGCCTTAAATTACTGAAAAGTATCTGGTTGACGATCAAAGATAAGATGTATCGAATAATAGGGGCTAATATAATGACGATTGCAATTACTCTCAGGCGTTTAATATTGATTGTAGTAAAATGTTGATTGTGTTTAAAGTTTTCAAAAATTCCTTTCAACTGGTAAGTAACCGCAAGTATAACACTGAAGATTAGTATGTATATAAAAGCCATAAACGATACGTTCTCTAAACTTGATTGGACATGAAAATTCATTACACCTGAATAGCTATCTAGCCTGGCATTTTCAAAAGTATCATTCAACGTTTTAATTTGTCGCACGTTGTATTGTGAGAAGTCAACCGGAAGCATTACTACAAACTGCTTTCTTATAATTGCGGAAGTCAGGAAGGTTCCTATAAATGTGATAAATCCTAAAATTTCTAAATACCAGAATGCATTAATTAAATAGGATACCCTAGTAAGCTTTAATTTTGCCTTGTCCATGATCTTTAATTTGATTTAACAAGTTTAATAAATATTTATTGATATTCAATAAATATTTATTAAACTTATTTTTTACACATGCCGTTGTGACAACTTTACATTCATCTAAATGCAGATACCCATGCCTAGGTAGACCGTGAATTAAAATAGTTTGTGAAGTAGACAAAAAAAGCTAAGATTGATCTTTTTACCGTAATGGTACTGAACAAGGACAATTAGCTTCCGCTATATCAAATAAAGAGGGAATTTTGGAATGTGAAAACAACATTCGCACCTTAATTCATTTGGCCCAAAAGACTCATCTTAGTATAAGCTAATAAGCTGAAAATTATTTTATCTTAGAGAAATTGGATTAGCTAATAGATATGAGAATAAAAGAAAATAAAAGGTCAATAAATTGGCCTATTGTTCATAGTGTTTTAGCAGTAATCCCACCGTTAGGAATTTTTATGATCTTGACTTACGGGTATAAAACTGCTAATTTTAGCACTATATCTATATCATGGTTATTGTTGGGAATTGTAAATTCCATAGTAATCTGTATACAGATTTACAAACTGCTATGATCTGTATATAGTTCTGGCAGCATCGGATAGGGCTTGTTCTTCCTAAATTAACTACAATACTGAAACTAGTCTTGTTAAATTGACGATCTAATCGGGGTAGGTTACAGCCCCAAACGTTAGACTGCTAAAGA
Source organism: Arcticibacter svalbardensis MN12-7 (assembly GCF_000403135.1). Classification (GTDB taxonomy): domain Bacteria; phylum Bacteroidota; class Bacteroidia; order Sphingobacteriales; family Sphingobacteriaceae; genus Arcticibacter; species Arcticibacter svalbardensis. The sequence continues at coordinate 936 of NZ_AQPN01000097.1, read as the reverse complement.
CTATACACACACACAATGATAAGGACTTTAATATTCATGGGATTTATAACGACAGTCTTAAACTTTTTTGGTTGTGCTGCACAGACAATGAAAGATGGTGAAAAAGTTTCAAACGAAACCAAAGAACAACTCATGAGATCAATCGAATCGTTTAAGAACAGACCAATTTACAAGGAATTGACAGAACAAATAATTGATACTACTTCGGACGATAAATTATTGCAATTAATTTTTGACAACTTATCGGAAATACAATCGACAGATCCTGCAAAGGAATATGAAACTGTAATGGGCTGGAACAAATCGAGACAAGCAATTTACATGATATGGGGATTGGAAGGACAAGTAAACAATGGGGGTTACAATCAATTCTACTTTAATTCAACTGGACAGTTTTACAAACATCTTCCAAACGCTTTAAAACTTGTTGGAGCTAACAAATTTGCTGACTTAACTAAACGAGCTAATGGCATCTTTGAAAAAGAGAACTCCAAAATAACACAACATCAAGACGGGACAATGGAAGGTTTCAGTAAGTCATACGATGACAATCCACTAAACAAGTTTGATGATGAATTCTATGTCCTTTATAAAAACGAAGATTTGCAAAAAATCCAGGTGAACTTTATCAGAAAACACAAAATCGAATTTATCGACAAATGACATCAAAAAATAAAGGCTGAACTGCTATCAGGTGTTTAGAATATAAGAGATCAGTGGCCAAATTAAGTCATAGAGAAGAAGTTGACCAAAAATCTTTGCTTACCAAGACAATTGAAACACATGGACATTCAATACATAAGACAGATTTTCACTGTATAGGCAAAGGGTAACCTAAGATAACGGTAAATTTTTGATAGTACTAGCGGTCATTTATCAATTAACGAGGGAATATTGATAGACTATATTATAGGTTATATCGTAAGCTCGCACTAC
>NZ_AQPN01000096.1 GCF_000403135.1 Arcticibacter svalbardensis MN12-7 | reverse complement strand
CAAAGAAAATAAAGGATATTTCGTGCCACCCGGATTATTTAGGACTGGGGGAAAGATAGAAATTAATACGATAGCGTAGTAATGATTAGCTGTAAGATGAAGCAGTTTGTAACACTATGATCTACTTCATCTTACATGATAAAAAGGTTGATGAACTTATTATTTTTTTACTTCGGCAAGAAAGTCATCAGATTGTTTGATCACTTTTTGAAAAAGATTATCCAATGCCTTAATCTTTTTTTCCTCTTCTTTATAATAAGCAACTGCCTCGTCATTTGATTTTTTACCGGGTTCGACTTCAAACCCTTTCATCCAGGCATTCATTTTACTGTCTGCCTGATCTAATTCTGCCTTCAGTTGTTGTATTTTTTTGGAAGCTTGCATAGTATCCAGATTTGGCTTTATTTTAGCAAGGCTACCCAGGTTTGAAGATAGCGTATCCAGCTTCATTCTGTTTCTGATGGCCAATTCACTATCCATCATTACTTTATCATGAATTTTTAACACCTCATCCATCACATCCTTGTAGCTGCCGGAAGAACTACAGGATTGGATCAAAAAAGGAACAAATAGGAACAAAATGCTTTTTTTCATATTTACAAAGATTAGGGGTCAGGTATTAAGACGAATTTATTTAAACGCGTCTTTTTTATTCTCTTAAATCAAATTTCGGTTTTTATTTTTCGATAAATGCTTTCTTTTTAAACATATCTATGAATTGCTGCTGAATAGTTCTGCTAATTTGAATTTTCCTCATAAGTGTGGCCGCCATCAATCCTACAACGACGTCATTTGTCAGTGTCTTTAAGGTAAGGCTTTTTAATACTTTATTCGGATCAAGCGGAAGATCCATAACAGTAGCTGCACCGCCATCTATTTCTTTTCCGTTGAAAGTGAGTAGTGATTCTTCACCTGAAATGATCACTCCAGTTTTCAAATGCACCTTTATAGGGCATGGCTGTTTCAGTTTAAAGGCAAACCCATCTGTATAATAACCCTACTCTGTTGGCCACCAGGTTTGTGGATTCCGTATTGCAAGGGGGTATCGCTTGTTCCGTTGGTATAATCTACTACTATAATTCCGTTATTCATTTGACTTTGCATTGGATTTGTAGATCCTGTCATAAGTAACCAGAGGTATGTGGCTTTTCCGGAAAGAAGAATGCTCTGATCCTTTGGATATCAAATGTTCTACTATTGTTTCTCCACCAGGGATACTTATTTTAACCTCATTGGTTCCTATGATCAACTGTGCGGAAGGAATGCTTATCGAAAGTGACGTTTTGCCGGTCGGAATTGGAACTGTCGTTTGATAGCGATTTACACGAACTGTGACAAGTAGATCAGTATCGGTATTATTTTGCAAACGAAATTCCTTGCTGTTGACGTTCTTGCCTTTGAGTGTAACGCTTTGACGCTCAGCTCGATTAGAGGTTTACCTGCTGACGATGAAATATTGATCCATTTAGCCGGCTGACCATTTACGGTAATTACTTTTACCTGGCCCTGTGCAGCAGTGATTGTCTGCCCTTGAGTAAGCCATTTGCTGATACCGTTATTCAATACCTAATTTAAAATTACCTCCCATACCGGGCATATAAAGCGATTTCGGGCCTTTCTCCGGTCTCTATTCTAAAAGCGGTATGTGTTCCATAAAGGGCTCGTGTAAAAAGACGATTCCCGTTGATGATTAATAAATCCTTTTCCATCTGGTTTATAGCGGAGTTCACGTGGTTCATTCTTCCATAAACTGTCTGTTAATTTTATAATTTTTAATAGGGATGAACGTGTTATCAGGTTAACTTGGAAAGAAGACCTTATAATTATCCGGTCCTTTCTATGGGTACAAAGTAAGTTAATTATAAGGAAATTGTGCTTTGATCAAGGTATTTTTACAAAGCGGTTCCTGTAATTCTATACAAATATATTAGTTTTACCTTGAATTAACAGGGTTAATAATACAGTTATGAAAAAATCAAACCTTTATTATGTATTGATGGCTTTGCCATTATTAATAAGTTGTAATCAGAATCCGAAACAAACGGATAGTACTTCAGCTACAGTGAAGGACTCAATGATTAGCCGCCAATGTTATGTTGCTGTTGATGGAAAGGATACTGCCTTTTTAGATATTAAAGAGTTAAGCAGCGGTAAAATTGATGGAAGTTTAGTGATTAATTTCACAAAAAGTCCCAAGAATGAAGGTATAGTTCAGGGAAAGTATAGTGGTGATACCTTATTTGTTGATTATAGCTACGCCGTTGGGACAAATAAGGCAAATAAGTTTAAAAACCCTCTGGCATTTTTAAAGAAAGATAATCAATTGATTCTTGGTGTAGGTGCCATAGAAACATCATTAGGAAAATCGTACTTTGTTAAAGGTATACCTATAGACTTTGATAAGGGAAGATTCAAGTTTAATTTGGGGGAATGTAAAAAGGAATAACAGAACTATTTTGGTAATACTTCTTATTCCAGGTAATTGAATAATAAAAAGGCTTCAAGTTTTCCAGTTTGAAGCCTTTTTATCAAGAAGCAGAATAACGATAAACCAATACAACAAACGACAGTAACAGTAAATGCTTCAGGTAAGCTGGAAAAGCAGTTGAACATTCGACAAAATGATGTTTTTCTAATTACAATAAACAGTATCAAATTTTAGCATCTGCTGATATGCCGAAAAATCATTAAAAACAAACACTAGAAATGAATTTTAAAAACATACTGATCTTAAGTTTGGCTTTGGTAATCAACAGCTTTTGTTATGCGCAGGTGGAAAGCAGAAACTGGGAAAGGAAAAAATGCGCTGTTGTACTAACTTATGATGATGCGTTGAATGTACATTTGGACAAGGTTATAGGTTCAGCGCCTGTGTTAGCTGAAAGAATAAGCGAATGGCGCGCGGCCTCAAGCAAGGTCATGAATTAGGTAACCACTCCTTAAACTACCCTTGTGACGGCACATTGCCAGGAAGAGGCTTTGTTACTCAAGTAAATAATTTGTCACGATATTCGGTGGCCAGAGCTGTAAATGAGATCCGGGTAACCAATACATTGCTCAAAGCGATCGACGGCAAGTCAGAGCGAACATTTGCTTATCCTTGCGGCGACCTTATGATTGGAGATACCGTTTTTTACAATCTTTTAAAGAATGACTTTATTGCCGCAAGAGGTGTAGTACCCGGATATCCTCAAATAAAAGATATAGACCTTTCAAATGTGAATGCTTTTAGCCAGAACAACAGTACTGTAGCGCAAATGAAATTCCAGGTTGAAGAAGCCGAAAAGCCGGGTCATTGATTGTTTTCCTATTTCAAGGTGTTGGTAGCGAGCATTCATTTAATGTAAGCTTAGACGAGCACCGTTAATTACTTGACTATTTAAAGAAAAGAGAGAAAGATATTTGGGTAGCCCCAATGTTGGAAGTTGCTAATACATTTAAAAAACAACAAGGGCAATAGAAAATAGCTAAAAAGCCAAACTATTGTCCCAATCTTTCCAAACGGGTTCATATCCCTGTGCCCTTATGATCTGCGCTATTTCCTGAGGACTTCGCTCATCGCTAATTTCAAATTGTTCTAGTGATTCAGGCTCTACTGCGTAACCTCCCGGATTGGTTTTAGATCCTGCACTTATTGAAGTTATACCTAGCCTGATGATGTTATTTCTGAAAGCAGGAGATTCCCTGGTGGAAATGGAGAGTTCTACTTCTTCATTGAACAACCGGTACGCACAGATTAATTGCACTAGCTCACGATCGTTCATCGTCACTTTGGGTTCCAAACCACCGCTGAAGGGTCTTAGTCTTGGGAAAGAAAGACTGTATTTGCTTTGCCAATATTTCTTCTCCAGATAATCTAAGTGCATGGCTGTAAAAAATGAATCGGTACGCCAGTCTTCCAGCCCTATTAAAACACCCAGGCCCATTTTATGGATCCCAGCCCTTCCGAGTCGATCCGGTGTCTCCAAGCGATATTCAAAATTAGACTTCTTCCCTTTGGGATGGTGTTTCTTGTAATCCTCCTGATGATATGTCTCTTGATAAACCAATACTGTATTTAACCCATACGGAGTAAGCTGTTGATAATCTTCCGTATCGAGTGGTTGCACTTCCATAGCGATATTAGCGAAATACGGACGAATCAAATCAAGTACTTTTTTAAAATAGTCTACATGAACGGTTTGATTCGCTTCTCCGGTAACCAAAAGAATATGATCATACCCCATTTTCTTGATTACAGCTACTTCCTGCATAATTTCCATGTTAGAGAGGGTTTTACGTCTGACTTTATTATCGTAACTAAAACCACAATAGGTACAAATATTGTTGCATTCATTGGAGAGGTAAAGGGGCACATACAACTGTACTACTTTGCCAAAACGTTTCTGGGTTAACTGCTGACTAATGGTTGCCATTTGTTCCAGATAAGCAGTTGCCGCGGGAGAGATAAGCGCTTTGAAGTCTTCCAATGTACGTTTTTGCGTAGACAGGGCTCTTTCGACATCCTGACTAGTTTTAGCATAAATGCTACTCTTCGTTTCTTCCCAGTCGAAGGTTTTGAAAATAGTTGTAAAGTTATTCATCTAAAAAGGAGGTTAAGGGACTACTTGCAACGGCATAATTTACCGGACTGGCGAGTCTGGCTTCAAAAGCCATTCTTCCAGACTCTACGGCTAATTTAAATGCCTGAGCCATTAATACCGGATTTTGGGAAACAGCAATAGCCGTGTTCACCAGCACAGCATCAGCACCAATCTCCATTGCCCAAGCGGCATCAGATGGAGAGCCGATACCAGCATCAACAATAACTGGAACATGGCTTTGACTGATAATAATTTCAAGGAAGTCGATTGTCTTCAAGCCTTTGTTACTACCGATTGGAGAGCCTAAAGGCATCACTGCAGCGGTTCCTGCATCCTCCAGCCTTTTACAAAGAACAGGATCGGCATGAATATAGGGCAATACAATAAAGCCCATTTTAGACAATTCTTCTGTTGCTTTTAACGTTTCAATCGGATCGGGCATTAAGTATTTGGGATCTGGATGAATCTCTAGTTTAATCCAATTTGTTTCCAATGCTTCTCTTGCCAGTTGAGCGGCAAAGACAGCTTCCTTGGCATTGCGTACTCCTGAAGTATTGGGTAACAAGTGGATATGAGGGTATTTTAGCCGGACAACAAAATCATCCTGATCCTGTTTCTTTACGTCCACACGTTTGAGTGCCACTGTCACCAGTTCAGAGCCAGAGGCTAGGAAAGCTTCCTCCATCACTGCGGCAGAGCTAAATTTACCAGTTCCGGTAAACAGGCGGGAATTGAAGGTTCTTTCAGCTATTTTCAACATCGATTCTTTTGATTGCATAAACTTGTTTAATGATTTGTTTCCTGTTTTCAGAGAAAGTAATGGCTCCAGATAGAGCTACGCCATGAACGCCTGTTTTCCCGATTTCCTGAAGATCATCGGCTACTATACCACCAATTGCGATCACAGGAATACTAATTTGGGCTTCATTCATTTGTTTCAAGATACCGGTATACCCATGCAGACCTAATATGGGGCTTAGTTTCTCTTTGGTTGTTGTGAATCGAAATGGGCCTAACCCAATGTAATCAACACCCTCTGTCATGCGTTGTTGAACCTGTTGAAAAGTGTTGGCCGTTCCTCCAATGAGCATATCTTTACCTACAACCTTACGTGCCAGAGTTACCGGCATGTCTTCTAAACCCAGATGAACACCATCGGCACCGATACTTAGCGCTATTTCAGGGTGATCATTTATGATTAATTTTGCTCCATGAAACTTGCAGAGCTTTAGCGCTGCTATTGCGCATTGTCTAATTTCTTCAGGAGACTGGTTTTTAATCCGGAGTTGGATCCATTTGCAACCTGCCTCCAAAGCTATTTTAATGGCTGTTAGATGAGATCCATCAGCAGCAGGCTGCGATATATACTGTAGTTGGTCAATTTTCATTGTTTAAAATAATTGATTAATGAGTTGAAATTTTCTATGGCATGTTTAGGGTCATTCCATATCGTGCCAATGAATGCTGCACCATCAAAATTCATATCACGGATCGCTGTTATATTCAATCGAGTGATACCGCCTAAAGCAATTATTTTTAAGCTGCCAGAATGTTCGAGTTTGAAATTTTCAGCAAGCACACCTTGATAACCTGGTTTCGAGAGACTGTTAAATACTGGACCATAAAAAGCATACTCGAAATGAGTTAAGCTTTTGACAATACTAAGTTCATGGATCGAGGTACTTAATATATAACCTTGTTCCCGATACATTTCTAGCATTTCAGTGCCGGTATCTTGGCGAGCCTGCTCGGTGAAATGAAGTCTTTTTATTCCTAATTCGGTTGCCAGTTCATGATATTGATGCAGAGCAATTCGTGGATAATACATTGGGTTAATTTGCTTTAAAAAATCCCTAAGCTTGTTTATATCACCATGAGGTTTCCGAAGATGAAAGCATTTCAAACCTAATTCGAACAAGGCGTTAATGGTTTTTGCTTCAGCAGCCAGTTCGGTCGGGTTTGAAATTACAATCAGCTTCATGTTTATAAATAGATTTGGCTACCCTTCTGCAAAAATTCTTTGGACTTCTCTTCCATGCCTTTTGAAAGTGCATCATTATCAGCCATACCCTGTTCCTTCGCATATTCACGTACATCCTGGGTAATTTTCATTGAGCAAAAGTTAGGACCACACATCGAGCAGAAGTGGGCTATTTTAGCGCCATCCGCAGGAAGTGTTTCATCATGAAATTCTCTGGCCGTATCGGGATCGAGGGATAGATTAAACTGGTCTTCCCATCTAAATTCGAATCTGGCTTTACTTAGGGCATTATCGCGATACTGTGCTCCAGGATGCCCTTTAGCCAGATCAGCTGCATGTGCTGCAATTTTATAAGTTATTACTCCATCTTTAACGTCCTTCTTATTTGGAAGGCCTAAATGTTCTTTGGGCGTAACATAGCAAAGCATCGCCGTGCCAAACCAGCCAATCATTGCTGCACCGATTGCAGAAGTAATGTGATCATATCCAGGTGCAATATCAGTAGTTAGCGGACCTAAAGTATAAAATGGCGCTTCGCCACAATGCGCTAATTGCTTATCCATATTTTCCTTTATCAGTGCATCGGAATATGTCCGGGGCCCTCAATGATGGTTTGAATATCATGTTTCCAGGCAATTTTAGTAAGTTCTCCTAATGTTTCAAGCTCTCCGAACTGAGCGGCATCATTGGCATCAGCAATACAGCCTGGTCTTAAGCCATCGCCTAAAGAAAAGGCAACATCGTATGTTTTCATGATCTCACAGATCTCTTCAAAGTGTGTATACAGAAAGTTTTCTTTGTGATGTGCAAGACACCATTTCGCCATAATTGAGCCCCCACGGGATACAATTCCTGTAATGCGTTTGGCGGTAAGTGGAACATATCTCAAAAGAACTCCGGCATGTATGGTAAAGTAGTCAACTCCTTGCTCGGCCTGTTCAATTAAGGTATCCCGGAAGAGCTCCCAGGTTAAGTCTTCTGCTTTTCCGTTCACTTTTTCTAGTGCCTGATAGATAGGCACTGTGCCAATAGGAACTGGTGAGTTTCGAATGATCCATTCCCTTGTTTCATGGATATTTTTGCCTGTTGACAAATCCATAATCGTATCGGCTCCCCAGCGGCAGGCCCATACTGTCTTTTCAACTTCTTCTTCAATACTGGATGTGACCGCTGAGTTTCCAATATTGGCATTAATTTTCACTAGGAAGTTACGCCCAATAATCATAGGCTCAAGCTCAGGGTGGTTGATGTTGCATGGAATGACTGCTCTGCCTGCAGCTACCTCTTGTCTCACAAATTCTGGGGTAATCATTCCTTTCGGGGTATTGGCTCCGAAACTTTGCCCCTGATGCTGTTGAGCCATCACTTCATATTGATCATTCAATTGTTCTTTTAACAAATCGATCTGCTGATTCTCACGAATGGCGATATATTCCATCTCTGGAGTAATAATCCCTTTTCTTGCATAATGCATTTGTGATACATTTCTTTCTGGCTTTGCTTTATATGGCTTTCCAATATGCGTAAACCTCAAGACATCTAATTCAGGATCATTTGCCCTTTGATTTCCGTAATTAGATGAAATCTTTTCAAGCTGATCGACATCATTGCGTTCAACGATCCAAGACTCCCGCAATCTGGAGATGCCTTGTTTTACATCAATATGAATGTCTGGATCTGTATAAGGACCACTTGTATCATAAAGAGTAACGGCCGCGTTAGGCTCTGTTTCACCAAACCTTCCATGCAACTGGGTATCGCTTAAGATAACCTCACGCATGGAAACTTTGATATCATGTAACGTTCCTTGAACATATACCTTCCGGGAGGCCGGGAATGGTGATCTGCTGATCGTTTCCTTTGTTGGAGTTTTTTCGTTTTTCATAAATTGATTTAATTATCCGCCTTGGGTTGCTTTAATGATCATAATATGGTCTCCAGATTTCAGGAAGTGGGATTCCCAATTGTTTTTGGATATAATTTCCTGATTAATAGCGACAGCTATACCGCTACATTGAGCTTGCATAACAACGCTAATTATTTGCTCTAAGGAGCAAACATCAGATACAGAATACGTTTTTTGATTTACGGTAATGTCCATTTGCCAGAATTTCTAACGATAGGAATGCACCCGTATTAAGGAAGGAAAAACAACCTTTGGAAGTTGTTTCACTTTTCCCTTCGGCAGTACTAACTGCATCAGGTTCAAAGGGTATTTCTCAGCGTAACGCACCCCTAAAGTTTTACTAAGGTATATAAATTAGCAATCAGATCACAATTATCTTTAATTTTTGTGCGTTAATACCTATTCGTTTCTTTTTTGGGTTGAGAATTCTCTTGGTAATATGCTATTGATAGGAGTGATATATTCGGATGGTTTGTCGAATCGTAAATGATTCCTACTCTAACGAAGTTGGTTAATCCGTAGATAGTCTTTAAGAATTCAACTATTTAGACTTTTTGTTCAAATAAATAAAAATAAGATTTTGACTTAAACACAAGAGCCTGCAATCGGATGATTGCAGGCTCTTAACTGTCTTTGATATAAGTATCGTACCAGCGGAGAGGGAGGGATTCAATATTTATTATATTGGATGATTACGATTGACTGCCATTGATTGCAATGTAGTGTTAATATACTAATCCCCCACTCTCCGCAGATATTCGTATCAAACTTTATCAAAAGCCTGAAATTCACACAATTGCAGGCTTTTTTGTTTTACGAAAACAGGCAAAATATTCAAAAATTAGCAGTATAAAGTGGAGTAAATCGAGAGTAAAGACACTCAGGCAAAAAGACTCCACCTAAACAATGTAAAATTTTGATTATCACCCTATTCATTCATTAAACATCTTGATTTTGGTTAGCTGTAAGAGTATTTTTTTTTAACTTATAAAGCTAAAGTCATGAGTAATTTGATTCAATTGTATTTCCATCTTAAAATTTCTAAAAATCACACCAGCGGTCCCATCCCTATTTACGCAAGAATTTCTGTCAAGGGAAAGCGCACAGAAATTTCCTTAAATCGCAAGTGCGAAGCAGAAAGATTGTGCAGAAAATCGGAACGAATTAATGGAAATCGCGAAGCAGTAAGAAATCTGAATAAGTTTATTGAGCCGTTCCAGATCAAAGTTTATGATGCGTAAGAGTATCTGCAAAGAAATTCGGAGGAAGTCACTATAGAAGCCGTCCCCGATCATATTCTTAGGAAAGAAAGAATCTACAAGAACAATTCTTGATGTTTTTGAAGATCAAAACAAAAAAGTAGAGGCTTTAGTAGGAAAGGAATTTGCGGAAGGAACATTGGAGCGCTACAAGACATCTCTAAAAGACACCAGAGAATTTCTTAACTGGAAATACAAGGTCAGCGATCTTGATATCAGAAAAATTGACCACGAGTTTGTAACTGAATACGAATTCTATTTACGTACTGTTCGAAACTGTGCAAACAATTCAGCAGTTAAATACATCAAAAACTTTGGGAAGATTGTAAGAATTTGTTTATCCAACGGTTGGATAACGGTTAACCCAATGGTAAACTTTTATCTGCCGAGGAATTGGAAGTGCTGGCAACAAAAGAATTTTCAATTGACAGGATTGCCCAAGTGAGAGATATATTTTTTTTTCTTGTTATACAGGTTTGGCTTATGTGGATGTTAAGAAACTAAAAGCAAGCGAAATTGTGAAAGGCGTAGATGGTGAGCTGTGGATTTTTACAAAACGGCAGAAAACTGATATCGCATCGCGAATCCCACTATTGCCTCCGGCGTTGAAAGTGATTGAAAAATATAAAGATCATCCGAAATGTATAATAGATGACACGTTGCTTCCAGTATTAAGCAAACAAAAGATGAACGCTTATTTAAAGGAGATAGCCGATTTCTGCGGTATACAGAAAGAGCTGACCTATCATATCGCCCGCCATACATTCGCTACCACGGTTACGCAAATGAATAAAGTGCCAATCGAAACTGTTTCGAAAATGCTAGGACATACCAACATAAAAATGACTCAACATTATGCGAAGATATTGGATTTTAAAATTGGGGAGGATATGGCTCATTTAAGGAAGAAATTTTCATGATGTAATTTATGCTTGTGAGCGCAAAACATAAATGAGAAGGAATGGCGAGATGTCGTTCCTTTTTTATCTTAACTTTTTAAAACTTGAAAATATCATTTAAATTTGTTCACCTCTTTATAAACCTGTACAAGGTTGCAACTTAAAAAATTTTATTACATATATTACCGTGCTATTTTTTAGACTAAAAATCTAACCCGATATTTTTATCTCATTTTTAGACCTTCTATTAATTATCAATGCAGCTACTCCAATGAGTACCCCAATCAGCAAAGTAACGTCTAAAGCATTACCCGATACAAAAGCTAAAACAATGAAAATCACCGAGATTATCCCCATAGTTCTTGCCAACACTTTTAGTCCAAACGCATTTTGTGATTCGCTACTCTCACTTGGTTCTTCTTCTCCTTCACTCTCAACAGATCCGACAGTTGCATCCAGTTGTCGTTTATAACGAGTATAGTCAACAGCTATCTTATTTTTAGACCTTGCCCAAAGCTCATAACTTATCAAGAGTATCAATGGAATAACTGCCCCAGCTAACATTTCTTCTGTTCTACTAAGTGATTCACCCGTGTTCAACGGATAAAAGAACTTAAAATATACATTTATGGAGAGACCCAGCACCGTACACCAAAGAATGGATTTACCCGTGTGGCGCTTTGAGAAGAGTGCCCATATTGGAGGTCCGTAAAGTGAACATCCAGTTACTGCCCCAACACTCAATACTATCTCAACAATGCCCCCTGCCAAAGGAACTAGCAAAGCCACTAAAATAGTAAGTACACCAAAAATCGTGGTGGCCAGTTTAGCAATGAACATCAGTTTTTTTGGTTTTGTTTCGGGCTTTACAGACTTGTACAAATCGTTGGTAAAAACTGCAGCTGCCAAATTCAAGGTTGTGTTTACAGAACTACCTGTGGCGAACAGCATCCCGCCCAACATTAAGCCGATCATGCCCTTGGGTAACACTTCCTTGCACATCATCAGATAAGCACCTTCGTTTTGCAAGCCCGACAAATTGGGGTTCAAAACTCGATAAATCATCGGTGGCAACATCCAAATGAAAGGACTAATTAGGTAGAGTCCCGCAAAAAGATAGCCTACCTTACTAGCCGCCTTTGGCGTATCAACACTTGTATAACGTTGAACATAAGCCCAATTTCCACCAATAAATATTCCGTTATATATCCCAAAAGCCAATAAAAATAGCCACGAATACTCTTTATTTACCGGAGAAAAGAAGCTTTCAGGAACACTTGCCAAAAACTGGTCAACTCCACCCACTCTGTCGAAAGCTAATGGCACAACAATGATTACTGCAGCGGTCAGCACAACAAACTGTAAAACGTCCGTAATCATTACCGCCCACAGTCCACCTACCACGGTATAAATAATAATGAGAACACCCAGGACGATCACACATGCCTCTATTGAGAAACCCGTGGAGACGTTAATAATTTTAGCTACGGGATAAAGAAAAGCACCAGTGTAAGCCAGGGATATCAACAATATCAAATAGCTATAAAATTTTTGGATCTTTATTCCTAACCTTTTGGAAACAAATTCCGCCGCTGTTAATGAATGTGATTTTTGCCATGCTGGAGCGATGTACAAGCCGACTACTAATCCGGCAACACACATAGTTAGCTGGATAGCAACAGCGACAAAACCATATTGATAGGCCAATGAACCCCAAACTACAAAAGTACCAGCCGAAAAAAAACTCATAAACAGGGAAAGAGAACTGATTTGCCAAGGCACTGCACCGCCAGCAGCAAAATAAGATTTCATGTTACTTCCGCTTTTACCGAAAGACAGTCCTGCTACAATTATTACAATTGTAAAAACAAGCATTATTACGTAATCGAGTATACTCATTGTAGTTCTTTATTTAACTATAGCAACGAACAGCAAACAATGCGGCTGGGACATTGCTAGAAGGATGTTCGATAGTAATAGTAAGTGCCTTTGTTGTTATCTTTTGTTCTAAGTTGATGTTATTTATGCTTTGATAGTTCCCTTTTTTGGAATAAACAGTATTTCCGTTATCATCTAAAATCTCATAATTTCTCACGCAAAATGGCATTACATCTTCTGGATGCCCCATCAATACGCTTTCCATTGGGTGATCGTAATCGGTATCAAAGAATAGATCAATTTTACTAATTTCTTTTGGTTCGTCCCAACTGATTTTCACTTGAGGAATTTTGTCATCTGCTGCCGCAACCCAGGCATTTGGCGCAAGTGTAGGACGAAACACTCCTACCTTAAGATTATCTTTACCGAATTTATTTATCGGCGGATTCAGTTTCATAGCAATATTTTGCCCTTCTGGTCGACGTTGAGGACACCAAAACTCAAAAGATTCCATACCTATATCTTCTGGCGGGGTTTGCTTGCCAAAATTCGAAACTGCTTTATTTATCGAATTATAGACTGAAAGTATTCCTGTAACACGCTGATTAGAAAAATGTAACTTGACCTCTGGATTTTTGTGAAATATAATAAATCCGTAAGCGGTGTCTTTACTTTCGACGGAAAATGAAATACTTAGACAGTTTCGTCCAGGTTTTATAACGAGAGTTTGCGTTTCCAAACTTAGATCTGGCGTGTAGTTGCCTAACTTTCCGCTGATGCGCAGTTCTACCTCAAGTGTGGTATCTATTTCGGATTCTACATGGAAAACAATTTGTGGTACTTTTCCCCCTTCGTTTAAAGGAAGCATCTGCGCTACAGAAAGATCGAGTGGTTTGTAAAAAGCTGACGTAAGTTCCGCTAATTGATATTCACTTGACACTGATAGTTTTGCAGTTTGCACTAAATCAGAACTCTCCTGTAAATCAAAATCTGGAATATGCTGACCACTTTTCAATAATTCAGTTTGTAAACTTTGAATAAATTCTTTTGCTAAAAGTCCTCTTAGCTGAATTTTATTTTCTTTTGCAACATAAGCCGCCATACCAATCGCTTGGCCAATATGTGCCGCAGTAGCCATTACTCTAGTAGACGCAAATGCCACGTGGGTTGCGCTAATGATTCTTCCTCCTAAAAATAGGTTTTTTATGTTTTTACTGTACAAACAGCGATATGGAATTTGGTAGATTCCTTTTCCATGCCATTGGTTGCAACCGGGTTTCTCACTAAAAACTCCATCCGCCGGATGAAGATCAATAGACCAACCACCGAAAGCCACTGCATCTTCAAAAGTTTTCTGCTCAACAATATCTTGTTGGCGAAGCATATAATCTCCTTCAAATCTTCGGCTTTCTCTTTTACCGGGAATAGTGCCTACCCATTCTAAAGTCATTGTTTCAGCTTCAGGGTAATCTCCAGAGTTCTTGATATAATCCCAAGCACCATAAACTACCTTCCATAGTTCCCACTTGATCTTCTCGGTATCATGAACGGTATCCATTCGACCTCCATACTCTAACCACCATAGCTTGCATCCATGCTCCTTAGAGTTGAAACTTTTAAATCTTGGAATCTCTTTAGATACATTTATAGCAAAGCTAGGAGCCGCGAATTTCACTGGTTTTCCAGTATCCTTTGTGTAAAAGTATAAGCTATGTCCCAATAGTTCACCATATTCATCCGTTGGCGCAAATTTCTCGCCAAATTCCTCTTTACTCTCAGCGCCCATTCTAAATGCTGCTCCCGAAAGAAAAGCGACTATACCATCGCCCGATGCATCACAGAAAAGTGATGATTTAACTGTATACATGGTAGAGTTTTGGCTACAGAATGCTTTTACTGAGGATATAGTATCAGGATCTGACTTCTCCACTTCATAAACTGCTGTATTCAACAATAAAGTAATATTAGGTTCTGATATCACTTTGTCCAATAGTATCGTATCAAATATTAAAGGATTTCCCTCTTTATTATTGTAAGTGTTTTCTACTAGTATTTCATTAATTACCCCGCCTTCTCTGCTCCAGCGGTTATTATTACCCATGTGAGATGTCGCTCCCAAAATCCACAACCTAACTTCGCTGGAAGCGTTTCCACCTAGCACTGGCCTATCTTGTAATAAAACTACTTTCACTCCTTTACGAGCTGCTGTTATTGCAGTGCATACGCCAGACATGCCTCCGCCGATAACTGTTAGTTCAATATCAAAATTTTCTGTCCTTAATTCCCTTCTTGGTGTAAATGTTTCTTGTGTCATCAATCTCTTTCAATCTTATTCGTAAAACGCAATATTGGTTTGGTTTGGTTTGGTTAATAATGCAATAATAAGAATTTAAATTAACTCCGCCAATTATATCTAGGTTAAAAGGAGTTTTAATACTGAGTTAAGGTTCAACCAAATATTGTCTTTAAATATTTTAACGATAAGTAGTTATGACGCATACGACTTTTTACACTTTTCCCTGATTAAAGCTGGCTGAACTGTTAAAAATGACAGAAACAGATTTCACAATTTCATTGCTTCTACCATTAAAATTTTCTCACGTATTTAAAGAGTAATTCATCTGCAATAATCTTGACTACGTTCATATTTCATTGAATCTTGATATCGCAAATCACTTTACATTTCAAAAGAAATGATAGTTTAAAACTAAAGAATACTTGACTATCAGACCACTGTTTTTATCGCATAAAACCCTAATATTCTTATCTCTTGATAGTTGCAGTTCTAGCCATACTAGCTCCCTTTGCATTGGAATATGGCAGTGGATATGTCAATGTTTCCTTTTGCTGTCCATTGTATGTGATATAAACATTTAAAGTAGTCTCACTTTGATTGGGATCAGAAGCAGTAACTTTAATTGGATTAACATTACAATTTATCAATAAAATGCATGGTTTATCAACCGTCAAAGATAGTGTTGGATCAATTTTAATTGTTCCAGCTTCATAAAAAACAGCTCCTGTTTGATGCAGTTTTTTATGTGTAACAGCTTGTAATGAGCTGGTGTTAGATAATGTTTCTATCGGCATATTATCTGCATAATCAGTTGTTTCCTTCGAAGTGAAATTAGGTAAAACAACATATTCATACGAAGAGTCGGTTGGCTCCTTTCCATGATCTAACCAAAGTTTAAAAATATCAACCTTTTCTTTTGAATTAGCCTGCCCTCGATTAATGTCATACCAATTGCCGCTTTGGGAATTAGTTTTCATTTTAACAGTGGTATTAGCTCTGAATACATAACCAGTATTATCATGATATATTGATTTAACATCGTTATAAGTACTTTCTTGTTTCGGAACAGCGTTTTCGTTTACCAAAACATCGCCTTTTAGGTAGGATTGATTAAGGGTAGTGGTGGTTGGAGCTTTGGAATAGGACGAACTAATACCTGCACCAAGGCAAATCATTTCATTATTAAATAAAAAGTTGGCCTTTTGAGCAGTAATATCTGCTATAATTCCTGTAGGATCTATTACTACACTCAGATCCATCCCTGTCACCCCATAGATTCCATCAGACACACCCCCTACAAAAGTGGTTTTTTGGGTATTATTAGTGGTTTTTCCTTCAGGAAATGGCACCAAAACTGATGGATTTGTAACTCCAGGGATTTTTGTCCAATCCCATGCACCAAAAATATTGAAGTATTCTTTACCTGTGCGCATAATTGTTGTGGCACCGAAGGGAAGCCAATTTGCTAACAGATTTTCGCTGTTCATTGCTTCTGTTCCACGGGTTCTCTTAGAAGTCATTTTTACACCGATATATAAATTTGGTGCTCTATGTGTCATGAAATCAGCTCTAAAAAAATATTTATTTCCAAGAACGCTTGGTGTGGCTCCTGTTTCATCACTTATGTGATCAAGTAATTTTTGATATTGAATACTCCCAGCAGTATCTACGAGTTGCATTCTAGGTAATACCATTTTTAAATAACCAGTAGATCCGTTATTCTTTCTCGAAATATTACGACCTGTTACGCTAAAATCATAAGAGCCACCTTGTATCATCCACTGATCTCCTTTTAACAACAAATTACTCAGTGTGGCAACCTGTGCTACTGAAAAGCCAACCAAACTAACCCCGCGGGTTAAATACATATAATAACTAATTTCTTTAATTAGCTCATTACCGTAACCAGAATTATAAAGCTGTAAACCATGAACTAGGTATGAATTATCTCGTTGTACACCTTCTGTATTAACAGATTTTACAGCCAGTTGCATGGACATATTATCAATACCTTGCTGTAATGGTACAATGTCTTTTCTTATGATACCATTATGTACTAAATTACGAGCCAACCATACCGCATTAGTGAGTTTCCCCTTATTGGTGGTTGCATAATTATCTGGTAAGATAAGATACTTTTTACATCCAAATTCTAATACATCCGTCCAATCTGGTGCAGTTGAAAAATCATTTTTAACTAAAATTAAAATTTTCGATAATCTTGACTGTATAGCAATATCGTTATCAAACCAGTTATCCGAAAAAGGTTGCTTTTTACGATTATACCAAAAAAGAAGACCTCGCTTTATTTGATTTTTTAAAACGGTACTACCATAAAGTATCTGACCAGGTTTCTTAAAAGCCATTGCCATATTCAACAAGTTATCCCAGTGAACTAAAGGCTCCCATCCTCCTACAAATGTGTGTGAATCATAATCAATAGTAGACCAGCTACCGTCAGCCTGCTGGGTATCCATATAAGATTGAATTGCTGTTAAACTATTCATTGGAGTATTTGTTATGTACTCTTCAAATAACCTTTGATAAAGGACGTCAAAGTCATCAGCTTTTGCTAAACTGTTAGACATTAATCCAACTAGTAACATTAATAAGATTCTTTTCATTTGGTCTATTTGGTTGTTGGGGTTTAAATAATCAGGTTAGTATTTATTGATAAATTATGTTCATTCACTACAAAAGCACTAAATAATTAAATATTATAAGTTGGTTTGGTTTGGTCTGATTAAAAACAAATAAACTAAATAATTTATTCAAAAGCAAATTTAATCGCTATTGTATTTTGTATAATAAACATCCATTAAATATCCTAATTTCTCATCATGCAAAACCGATCTAATTAGCGGATCAATAGCGCAGTAATTTATTCTATAATTATTCTCTTTGCTGCTTTTTTAACTTGTTTTTCAACTACAACTATTCCTACTCCTTTAAAATTATTATCAAGTGTAATTGTGTTTTCTGAACCGGCTTTGTTTATTGAATACAGGATACGTCCCGTAATATCAAAAAAAAACTTTAATATTAGCACCAGTTAACGAATCATTTAACTTTACATTGAATTTGCCAGATGAAGGGTTGGGATAAATTATTACTCCATCCGAATCGCGATCAACGCTTTGAAATTTCAATATGTTTACCGTGGGATCATAGGGCAAGTTGGTAGTGTCCATTAAATTATTGTTGTATTTTAATACTGATAAATTATTAAAACTACAGGTATTATCATAGAATCCCAAGCCTACAAAACCACTTGTTAACGTATTATCTGTTAATTGTGATACGAGCTCACCATTCAAGAAAATTTTATTAACATCACCTATCTTTTGCAATTCCAGATTGTTCCACACATCCGGTATCAACGTAACTGTAACATTAGCCAACTGAGCCGATTTAAAACCATTTACAACCTTAAATATTCCGGATTTTCCAGCAGTATTACTTTCGTTAATGTTAACATAATAATAACTGTTAGCGGGGTTCTGCTGATTCCAAACCAAACAAAGGACATCCAGGTTTGAACTTGTGCCCATAACTTTAGCTCTTAAAGTCCTTATAAAATCACCCGTATTTGGAGTATTATTCACATTAATATTAGCAGGAGTTGAAAAAGCATTTGATGTTGGATTGCTTAGTGCGAGTTCTCCACCAACTAAAGACCACACTCCCCCAGCTACTGCTGTCATATTGGTTGTGTTATCAAAACGCTCGTCGACTAAGCGGGTTGTTGCAGCAGTTTTTGTCATGCTAGTACCTATCGCATTTGAATAAGGAAGTGGAAATGTTAAAATTTCACTTTTTAGCCCACTATAACTTATAATTACATTTAAAGTAGTTTCAGTTTGGTTGGGATCAGAAGCCGTAACCTTAATTGGATTGGCTCCCCAATTTATCAAAAGAATACATGGCTTATCAACAGCGACTTTTAAAGTTTCATTAATATCAACTGTACCCGCAAGATATAAAATCGCCCCTGTTTGTTTCAGTGTTTTATGACTTACAGCTTGTAAAGAAGAAGTGTTTGATACTGTTTCCACCGGCATGTTAGTAGCATAGATACTGGTTTCGCTAGAAGTGAAATTTGGAAGAACCGCATATTTATAGGTTGCATTTGACGGAGCATTTCCATGATCTAACCACAACTTAAAAACATCTGCAGTTACAGTTTCATTAGTTTGAGCTTGCTTAATAGTATACCAATTTCCGCTTTGGAAATTTGTTTTCATCTTAGCAGTGGTATTACTTCTAAAAACATACCCTGTACCTTCATGATATATCCATCGAACATCATTATAAGTGTTATCCCTCGGAGGAACTGTTGCACCATTTACCAATACAGAGCCTTTTAGATAAGATTGATTGAGCGTTGTGGTTGTTGGCGCCAATGAGTAGGACGATGTTATACCTGCACCCAGACAAATCATTTCCTTATTAAATAAAAAATTAGCTTTACGAGCAGCTATAACAACTGGTAATCCGTTTACTTGAGTTGCTTTATTAAAGTCCATAGTAGTAACTCCAAAATTCCCGTCAGACACACCACCTACAAAAGGTCGTTGCTTGAGTGTTATTGATGGTTGTATCCGTAGGCCAAATCACTTTAACAGCCGGATTGGTAACTCCTGGAATCTTTGTCCAGTCCCAAACTCCAAAAATATTATAATACTCGTCTCCGGTACGTATAATTGCAGTTGCGCCAAAAGGAAGCCAGTTTGGAAGTAAATTCTCATTGTTTAATGATTCTGTTCCCCGAGTTCGACTTGAACACATTTTTACACCAATATAAAGCCCCGGAGTTCTATGAGCCATAAAATCTGCTCTATAATATATATATATTACCAACCACGCAAGGCGTTGTCCCTGTTGGATCAATTACATTATTTAACATAGCTTGATACTGGGCGCTTTTAGCAGGATTTATTAGTTTCATGGTATCTAAAAGACCAGTTAAATAACTCGTACTTCCATTATTTTCCCTTGATATATTACGGCCCATAACTCCAAAGTCATAAGCTTTACCTTGCACCATCCACTGATCGCCTTTTAAAATTAAATCACTTAAAGTAGCGATTTGTGCGAGAGTAAAACTCACCAAAGTAAGACCTCGGATAAGGTTCATATAATAGCTAACTTCCTTTATCAGTTCATTGCCGTAACCAGAATTGTACAATTGCAAGCCATGAGTCAAAAATGAATTATCTCGTTGTACCCCTTCTGTATTTATTGACTTAATAGCAAGCTGTATAGCCATGTTATTAATACCCTCTTGTAGTTTAGCTTGATCTTTTTTTATACCGCCGTTATGCACTAAATTACGAGCTATCCAAACAGCATTGGTTAGTTTACTTTTGTTTGTAGTATTATAATCGCTGGGTAAAACAAGGTATTTATCGCATCCGTCCACTATAACATCTTTCCAATCGGGCTCAGTTAAAAAATCATTTTTAATAAGGATTAAAATTTTGAGTAACCTCTCCTGCATTCCGATGTCATTATCAAACCAGTTATTTGACAAAGGTTGGTTTGTACGATTATTACAAATACAGAAGACCGAGTTTTATTCTACTTTTAATATACTATCTCCAAAAGATGAATTGCCTGGCTTTTTAAACGCCAATGCCATCTGTAACAATCTATCCCAGTAAACTAAAGGTTCCCATCCTCCTATAAAAATTTGCGAATCATAATTTATAGTGGACCAACTCCCATCAGACTGTTGTGTATTTATATATCCTTGTATGGTAGATTGGTTAGTTACCCATGTTGTGAGGTATTCTGCAAACAATCTTTCATAAAGGGTATCAAAGTCATCAGCTTTTGCAAAAAAGCTAGAGAGCAATCCGAAAAATAAAACAAATAGCGTTTTTTTCATTCTAGCTTTTTTAATTATTATGATTAAATGTTTGCTTATCCTATAGAATAATAAATATCCTTTTGCCTAACCTACTTTATAATGTTTATCTTAAAAGGATTATTTAATTCCCATCAATTTAACCCTTTATATATTTCAGACAGTAAATCTTTTCTCAACGTTTTCCCCTGCAAGTATTCCAACTTTTTCCCCGATACGCTTTCCCAAAGCTGGATTGTTTCAGCATTTATAAAGTCGTTAAGATTAGCGTTCCAATTTGGCAGATAACCCAGTAATCCCATTTTTTGAACCATTATGAAGTCTGGGTCTGATGGAACAACGTCTTTAAAGTAAATTAAAGTCGCTCCCTGGTTCAAAAGATCATCTTGCAATTTAACCCGATCAATATTTCTTACTTTTAAATGTTCTTCAATAGCTATTGCAGAAGCAATACCAGCAGCCTGACCTAAAGCCATCCAACATGGTTCCATTCTTAATGTGGAAAAACCGATATGACTTCCGGATAAAGGCACAGGAAATATTAGATTATCCACTTCTTTGGATATCATCACTTCGTATGGTACAGTGTATACATCAGAAGGATAACTGATAAAACCATCCAAATGAATTTTACCTTCTTCACGTTTTCTCACAGCATGAGAATCTAGAGCATAATGGCTAGAAGTCACGCTACTGGAGTGAAGCGGAGGGCGCTTACCAGAAATTACAGGTGTTGCATCTTGTGCTGTGAAAAAATATAGCCCTTCCATTCTACGACCTTCTCTGACATATACCTGTCTTGGAAAATTTTCATTATCAACATATTCATCCTTTGCAAGCCCCCACTCGGAAGCTGCCTTACGAAAACTAGCCGGTAAAGCAGAATTATTTTGTGCAAAATAGATTAACCCAAGCGTATAGTTTTTTAAACGTTCAGCAAATTTATCTCTCCAAACCCAACTTAATGTAGGCCATGGCCAGTTTTCTTCAGGTAAATCAGTTGAAATAAAAGCCAAATGCTGGTTATTCGCATCCGTTTTTTGATTAGGTAGAAAAACTCTGTTTGTTATCTTAGCAATACCCCAAGGATCTCCCGGAATTGTTGTAGTATCACCACGCAATAATCGTCTACGATTTTCATCTTGCATTTTCTGAGTTACAAACTGCATTTCAGCTCCAGTGTGTCTCCCACTCCAAACATCATCAACTAACGATTGGTATTCTTTAGCATTATAAGAGGCAGGTCGTGTTACCATTAACCTGTTTGATGGATTATCCGTTAAACAGAGTCTATAATTATAGGCTTGAATAGCATTATCAGCTTGATTTGTAGTACCTTCTCCTTCAGGCCCATCCCAGTATTTATAGACTCTACCAGCTCCAACTTCATTAAACTCATTTTTGCCTTCTCTTCCAACTCTAAAAGGTACATTTGCCGCAGCTGAGAGATCACCCTCATAGGTAGCATCAATAAAGACTTTTCCCTCGTATGTTTCTTTACTGCTATTGTTACGATTAGTCACCAATATCTTTACAATTTTGTTGTTTTGGATTTTCACATTTTTAGGTTCCGCATCAAACTGCCTCATTTTGAGAATCGTTATTTTCTCCTTAAACTCCATAAGCATTTTTCCAAAAACAACTTCTGCTACAGAAGGCTCAAAGTGATATCCGTCACTGCAAAGCTTAACTTGCTCCGAATCCTTACCATACTTATTTACATAATATTGTTTTACATTTTGTGTAAACTCTTTAAAAAGACCAGTTGTAGCACCTCTAGTAGCAATATCAGTCGCTCCCAAGCCATTGGCAGGGAGGCCACCTATATGTTCTGTGCGCTCTAGAATCACAGATGATTTACCCATTCTAGCTGCAGCTATTGCCGCCATGATACCGCCTGGATTTCCTCCAACAATAACGAGATCAAAATGAGTACTATTTATAAAATCCTCTTTTTGGTCAGCGGATTTTAATGTTGAGTTTTGCGCGTTTGATTGCTTAGTTGATAACAAAATAATCAATAATAATATATTGAAAATCCGTATAAAAGTTTTTACTGTTTGCATTGGAAAATATTTATTAGTATTAATAGTTCAAGTTTTTTAATTGGATTATTTATGATTTCACTTTGCCTATTTCCATATTAAAACACCTGCAGGTTTTATATTCTGTTGACCTGAAATAATTGAAGATTTTGTTTTCAAAGGAAGAGTTAATTCGGAAGAAGAATAATTCAACCCTATTTTTAGTCCTCTATAATCACGAACAATAACCCCTTCTGGTAATTCTATAAATGGAATTTTCGCTTGCTGAAATACTTCTTTTAAAACTGCCTTTTCCAAATCTCCTGAATCTGTATCAGGCCCGATATAGGTTACTGAACCTACTCCTGTCTTTTTATGCAGCACTGCTGCTTTACCTTTGTAAAACTGGTCAGCATAGGAAGCCCAAACTTCAGTAAGCGTGTTTGGAGTTAGTATATCTGCCCAATTATTCCATGTGAAGTTTTTCTCTTTATAAGATATCAAACCTTCATATGTAGGCGGCAAATGGTCAAAATACATATCTGTGGCTCCAATAAGATCGTATATTGGGCTAGAGAGCTTTCCTTTCCATAGATGTGCTTCACGGTCTTTTTGAGCGGTACGGCAAGTTATTACTAACTGCCCACCCTGTTCAGCATATTGTTTCCATCTTTCAATCAAGGATTTATCAGTTAGTTGAAAAGCAGTAACAACTAAGGTTGAATATTTTGAAAATTCCACATTCTCATCAATAACATCAACTGACACACCCAGTTCATTTAAAACTTTATAGTATTTCAAATGATGGCTTATGTAACTCCATTCTTCTGTTTGTGGTTGATTATCTGTTTCCCATCGGCTATCCACACTATAAAGTAAACCGACCTTTGCAGGTGTACCCTTATTAACTGGGTGTAATTTCTCTATAGCTTTAATTTCATTCATAGCATCTACGAATTCTCTACCTCCTCTGCTCAGCGAATTACCATCTGTATTAATTATACCTCCATGATATTGTTCGATACCTGATAATGGCTGTCTAAATCTATAAGTACATAAAAACTTATTCCCACCAGACCAAATATCATACATCCAAAGTCTTATTGCGCCAGGCAAGGGTTGTGGGTTATACTTTCCCCAATTTACCTGTCCAGGTTGTAATTCCATTACACCTACATTACCCGTAATGGGACGAATAAAATCATTTCCATAACCAATACTAGTTGGAGAACCTATCCTAAAACCAAGCTTACCTATTCCCATCGATGTTCCTGCAACCATGTATTTAGTATAACTCAAAACATCTAGGAAGCCCATTCTCTGTGGATCTACAGAGGCGCGCTCTTCCGTAATATTTGTTGTAATCCATTGATTAGGAGAAATGTACTGTCGTAAAATCTTCTGCTGAAAATGGATGAAGTCCGCAAGCTCATCGGCTGTAAATCGCTTAAAATCTAATAGGGCATTTGTAATTGGTTTTTGAATAATTTCATTTTGATTTGGAATTCTAATTTGATCAAAATTATTATAGGTATGACTCCAAAACGCATTACCCCAAACAGCATTTAATGTATCAATAGATCCATACTTTTTTTTGAGCCATGTCTTGTAGTTGCTCTGAGCACTAGCGTTATAATCGTATCCCAAGCTATAATGAGATGGCTCATTGTCTATTTGCCACCCCAAAACAGTCGGGTTATTAGCATACCTTTTAGCTAGCTGTTCAACAATTTTTTGGATATATTCCCTGTATTTTACACTAGACCATGAACCCTGCTGCCGAGCACCATGTTGTATGGTTGTTCCTTTGGCATTTACCATTAAAATTTCAGGATATTTATTTGTTAACCACACCGGTGGTGTAGCTGTAGGAGTGCATAAGATAATTTTTAAATTATTCCTTGCAGCAAGAGCTATAGCTTTATCCAGCCATGAATAATCATATTTTCCTTCTTCTGGTTCCATTTTGGACCATGCAAATTCACCAAAATGGGTAAAATCAAAGCCCAAACTTGCAATTTTACTTATATCCTTTTCCCAATCTTCTTCTGGCCATTGCTCAGGATAGTAGTAAACGCCAAAGCGCATAGGATCGCTTTCTTTGAAAAATCGATTCGAAGTTTGCGACCAGCTATTATTAAAATGACATAAAAGCCCAATAACCATAATGGCTATTACATTGATATGTATTCTTCTGTAATTCATAGTAATTTTAATAATCTATTTTTGATAAAATCCAAAAAATGGTTCGTTTACTTATTTTATTAATACAATATATCCCTTACCAACTCTACCAATTTTTTAACTACTATTGTTAAACATTTTTAAGAGAATTCCCTATTCGACCCTCAGAACTTTTAAACCATAAGCGGGTAATGATACGTCTATATTTAGGCTATTTCCAATTGATTCTATGCCCTTACCTTCAGGGCTTAGCCACATCAAATTATTTACTTTTTTTGTGGATATTATTTTCTCAACGTCCAAATCGATTGTTGTTTTCAAAGGCTCAGAACTGTCATTAAGTAAAATAAAGTAAATCGCCTTAGAGTCAGTACTTACAGCCCCAATATAATCTAAATAAGGACTTTTACTTTTAAGCATTCCTTCTTTTAAAACTAACTTTGCCTGTCTGCCATAGACACTGCCAGGTGCAAATCCATAAGCTTCGTGAGGACCTACCTTAGGCGTCATAAATCCACGAGGAAAAGTAATTTTTCCGTTGGAATGCATTTCTACTTCAGACAAGAGATAATCCGTAATCCAGCCAATCTGCCACCAAGCGTGGTGAGGATATTCTCCAGGCCCTGCATTCATCGCTTTCCAATAATAAGATGCAACTTTTGTTTTATCGTCAACAAAAGCATCTCTTCCTAGCACTGCTGCTCTGGCCATATTTAAGTATATGGAATCTTTAGTCAACTGATAAATTCGAACAAATAATCCTGCATGGCTGGCTAACAATATAGGGCCTAAAGTATTGGCACTACCAACAGCTCCACCGTGTTCGAAACTAAGCCCAACCTGACTTATTTCCCAATCTTCACGTTTCACGCCGTTTACAGTTTTTATTTCGCGGTTTGGGATAGGATGCGTATAAATAGATGTGGTATAAAACTGCGCAGCCTTAATTGCTGCATCCTGATAAGTTTTATCTTTTGTTACATCATACAAATCAAGTAAAGCCTGTGCGCTCTGTACAGTTGCAAAATCAGGAACAAAACGAGTATCTCCACAAACACCTAAAAAGTGTCCTTTGTTAATAGCATTCTTGATGTACCAATCTGCTCCTTTGCGAGCGCCAATAAGGTATTTCTCATCCTTCAAAATCCTGTAAGCTACGACTAAACCATAAAATGTAGGTCTTAAATCTTCCAATTCTGTAAAAAGTGGTTTAGTAGTTTCTCTGTCATAAGCTACTTGCCATTTACCTTCATTATTTTGCCATTCCAAAAGTTTATCAGCACCAGCGATAAAGCGAGATTTCAATACAGAATCTTCTGGATCAAAGAGTAATATGTTCCCTATATCTATCAAATTATAATAAGTCAAACCAATTGGCTCAACATACGGTCCGTATTCTTCAGTGAACTTTTTGCTTTTGGATAAATAATACTGCCCAATCACCGCTCCTTTAAAAAAACCATCTGATATTTGTTGCTGTTCCAACTTAAAATTTCTGGCGTAAGGCAACCTTGTTGTTTTTAAAATCGAATCATCCATTACTGTTGCAAGCATCCACATTGCACCATAATCAGAATTTTTCATGGCATCTTTAACGGAGCCAACAACTCCGCCTAGGTAAGCCTGAGCACCAATAGTAGTTGAGTTGAATTGCTCTGTTCGCCACATGGATGTAGTATCGTTTACCACATACTTATGCATTGCTAATACACGATCTGTAAGCGATTGAGCTGCTTTCTTTAATTTTAGGAAATCAGCAAATTTATAAATATCCTGAGAAGCATGCTTGGTAGCTGTAAACCAATCACCAGTGGTTATTGAATACCGAAATTTGAAAACTCTCGTTTCTCCAGCTTTTAAATACGAACCTTTCTCTCCCAATACCGGATGGTAAATTGTAGGCGTAATTTTATGCTTTCTATTCATTAATGACATGCCTAGTTCCCAATCGCTATGTGTATTTTGATCTCCTGTCCAAGGGTTGCGCCCTGTACCAGGTTCTGGAATTACGGCTATTGTAATCCCATCTTTATTTGTAACACAGGGAGAAAGTGTACTTGCAGTACGCTCTCTAACCAATAAAGGCCGATCAGGTATTCCCTGTCCATAAACAAATGCTTTAACAAAATCTTTTTCTATGGTAGCTCCTTGAAAATGCCCAGGTATAACACCCCAACTAAGTTGATCTTCCGATACTGTAGTTATTGCTGGACTTGCTATGGAATAATATCCATCAGCTTTAGCTGTTAGCGATATTACTACATTAATATCAGACGAATAATTCTTATCCATTGACCATGCAGATTGAATCACAGATTTAGAAGTTTCCGAAGAAAAAACCAAGGTTCCGTCTGAATCCATTTTAGCTTTTTTAGGATAAAAGTAGTCTGGCTCTCCAGCTTCATTCATCTGAACAGGACTGGTAATCTCTTTCCAAACACCGGTTACAAATTTATACACTGGTTCAGGAAAATCAATTTTACTTCCAGCTGTATCATAAATAGGCAAGGGAGCTGTATCGGGCTTTGTAGCATTATAAAGCACCAAATACTCGGCATCAGAAGAGGTCAAAGTTTTCCACTCACCGTCCACCTTAATTTTTAGTTTAGATAATTTCCAACCTTTATTGTCTTTAGACCAAGTAAGGTTAAGGATAGAATTTTTAAGAGTAAAAACTTCAGGCTTTGTATTTTTATATTTCCATCCAGAAAACAAAAACATGACCATACCTAACAATAACACTTTTCCGAAAGAACTCACCATATTTTTTAAAGTTTTAAGGCGTCACCGTAATTGTAAGCGTTTTAGCAAGTTCTTTACTGCCGTTTAATGTAGTATTGGCTCCCACGAAAGTTGCTTTATAAATCCCAGGCTTAGTGTATTTGTAGTTGTACTCAGTAAGTTTTGTAGTGATATTTTTGAGAGGTACACCAAATTCATAAGCATCTATTTTAGCCATAAGGTCAATGCTATTACTTACCACCCAGTCTTCATTGTCGGGTTCATTCCTTGCTCCTGCATCAATTCTCAAGGTTGTTGTAACTATCCATTTTGCATTTTGATTTTTCACATCAAAAACAGACCATTGAAGGCTTCCTAATGTTTGAAGCGTAGTTGTATTCCCACTTAAAAAAGTGGTGTATAAATTGAATTGGCCGATAGTCCAAACTGGCGGCAAGGTGGTGGAACTAGAAGGACCATCAAATTTAAACGCAAACCTAACTGGCTTATTTGGCACAACTAAGTCCGATAAATCAATCTTTCCAGAAGATGATAATAATGCAATTACAGCAAAATTTGCTCTATCGCTTATGTCAATCCAGTTAATAGACCCAATATTTTGTGATGAAAGATCTGTTAAATCTGAACTCATCAATAATTTAATGCTACCTGGACCAACTCTTGTTGCTGAATAAAACTCTAATGAAGGCGAGCCATATTGAGCCACAGCTTTTCCAATACTGTCATAACGAAAACCTTCCATCCCAGAATAGAATGTAATATTATCCGGATCACCAGAAAACTTAAATGAGACTTCGTCTCCTACTTTGACGGTTGTAGTTTTTGTACTCACCTTAAAATCTGGGGAGGAAACCTTATCCTTAGAGCAACTTGCCAACAATGCAACTGACAGCAAACTAGTAACGTACAATTTAAAATACATAGTGATTGATTTTATTACTGATTAAATTTTATAAAACTTTTCTTTGTTTTGTCGTGGAGTAACTTCAACTGTCTGTTCCAATTGGTAAAGTTGGGTTCCAGCTAGTAAAAATGCTCCTACCCCATATACCTCTGTGCTTTCGTAACCAACAGTACCTGGTTTTTCATTAACCTCTTGAACGTAACCCAATTTCCCATCAGAATGTACTGCACTAGCCAATGCCTTCCAAGCTTTTTCTACTGTAGGGTAGTAATCTTTCTTTTTTATAAGTCCATTGTTGATTCCCCATGTTATACCGTAACATATCAATGCAGTACCGCTGGTCTCTTTTGAAGGATAGGCTTCCTGATCAAGTAAAGATGTATGCCATGTACCATCCTCATGCTGAATTGCAACAAGCTTTTTAGCTATTTCTTTATAAAGCTTTATATACTTAGATTTTGACGGATAGTTTTCTGGCATATTCTCCAACATCCGCACTAAACCTGCCAATACCCATCCGTTGCCTCTAGCCCAAAATACTTTTTCTCCATTTTTCTCAAGTTGCCCAAAGAAGCGACTATCACGATAAAAAAGATGTTCATCCCTATTATAAAGATAGGCTGTAGTTTTCCACCAAAGCTTATCTGCTAAATCAAGATATTGCTTATTGCCTGTAGCCGTTGACAAATAGGCAAATGCTGGTGGCCCCATAAACAAAGCATCACACCATGCCCACTCCCTTAACTGTATTTTATTTTTCCACTCTAAAGACTCATTTAAGGGTAGATTAGCTATACTATCTACCTGAAATTTAAAGTTTTCAATAATTTTTGGATCAGGATAATTTAGATACAATTGTGAATAAAGCTGACCTACGCAATAATCATCTGCAAACGTCCTGTTTAAACCAGTTCTCCAGTTTATACTATTTCCTATATCATACATAGATGATATATATTTAGGACTTCGGGCTATTTTGCTAAATTCCATAAAACCAGTATAGCACACAGCATTTGTCCAGTTCCATTTATCACGTTTTATTCCACCTTCTTTCCAGTTATTCAACTGCCAATTGGCCACTTTTTCCACAAGCTGATATACAGAGTCTGCTTTATGATTTGCTTTCACTATACTAGAGCTTATACACCCTAGTACTAAAAAAGCCAAAGGCAATTTCCTTATTAACCTAAATTTTTGAAATACCTTCCTCACTATATGATATGGAGATGTTCTAAATATAAAAAACAACATATTTATAATTAATTTCATAGCTACTAATTAACAGGCTTAATGGTCATCAAAAGTCCTCCTGTGGGTAACAGTTCATTCACAGATTTTGAGCTTTTGTCTAAAACGGCTGTTCGCTCATGCAAAGACTCATTTGTATTATCCGTAACGTACGTGGCCGAGTAATTAATTCCCTTTTTCAAAAAGGAGAGTGCTAAATTATAGGTATATTTTTCATCAGTTCCGTTTATAACTGCCACATACCAAACATCACCTTTTCTTCTTGCTATAGCCGCCAAAACCCCAATTTTACTATCGGGCAAAACAATTGTTTCGTCCCATGTAACCGGAAGATTCTTTAACATTTTAACAGCTATCTCTAGCTTAGCTTCAGATAGGTATTCAGGATTATCTGCCAAACATTGGAATGAGGATTCTAACAGATAAAACATAGCCAATTGATGAGCGTAGGTAGTGTTTGCTCTATTGCTGAACAATCCGGGGGTATAATCTCCGTGTCCTGTTACAAATCTAGTAAAGGGCAAAGCTGCATTATGAGAAGCCGGAATAGGTTCGTTCATTATATTTAACTCCATGCCACGCACACCTTCTCTTGTCAATTCATTTGGATAAGTTCGGCTTTCGCCAGTTGAAGTATGGCAACCATGAAAATTCACCATTAACTCTCTTTTCGCACAAGCCTTTAAAAACCCTATTTCAAAATCAATTAGTTCTTTGGCTTCACTATTCATGAAATCTGTTTTAACGCCAACTGCGCCCTCAGCCTTTACACTATCCAGAAAAGCGTCTCTAACAGATGGTTTTCTAAGATCTCTTGAATGCTTCCAAATCCATACACCAACATTTCTATCAGCGCCATATTTGCAAAGTTCTTGAAGCTGAACCCATTTATTGTTCCATTTACTTTCCCACCCTTCATCAATCATGGTATATTCAAATCCTAATTCATGGGCATCATCAATAAATCGCTTTTCGGAATCTGGCAACATGTAGTTCTTCTGGGTGTGTTGGGTGAGCCAACTCCAAACTGACCTTCCTGGCTTAATATATTCTGTGTCAGCATATAATTTAAGGTCTGGCGATGGGTTTAGATTAGTAATAATATCCGTATTCACTAAAGCATTCAGGTCCTTTGCATAACCGACAACACGCCATGGTGTAATTACATCTCCATTAATGGTAAATCCATTTTCCTCTTCTGTGAAATTCACTTTAAGCTCTCGTTTGCCCAATGCTTTAAATCTCATCCCACTGTAGTTATACAGCGCCGCTTCTGTGAGCATTACGTAACCACCATCCTCAAGCTCCACAATTAACGGCTTGCCTTGAATTGGACCTTGAATTGATATAATTGGCAAACTATCTATTGCTGTACGTTGCCATACACCTGCATACGAACGTAATTTCCAGACACTATTGCGTTCAAAATACCACACTTTAGTTTTAGGAGTTAATGTAAAAGTTGTTAATTCTTCGCGGATTCGAGATGGCTTTGCAACTGTCTTTACCAAATATCTGAAAGCACAACCGTCATCAAATAATTTAAACTCAATGTCGTACTTTAAAGCTCCTTCTGTAATTTCGAAGGTATAAACCGTACATTTATTCGAAGCTTCTGATTTCTTGCCTCTTAGCGAGTATTTTTCATCTATGGTTGTTTTACTTATGAGCTTGATATGATTGACTGCTTTCCCAAAAATTTTGTCATTTATAATTATCCCTAATGCAGATGGTTCAATCAATTCTATTTTTTCTGCTTTTACACAATATTTAAGACCACCTTTTCCCGCATATAGCTTAGCACTAACAATTCCGTTAGGACTATGCATAGAAAATTTCTCCTTCGCAGTTGAAAGGTTAACTTCTAAAAAGACAATTAAAAATAAAAAACAGTATCTCATATCAAACAGGTTACCAACCTAAATTTTGCTTGGCTAAATTATTTATTGAGAGTTCATTAGCTGGTATTGGAAAAAACACATTTCTTGAAGTAACATTGGCTCCCGTTGCTGCTGCGTATTTATAGGCTGTAGGAGCGTTAGCTGAAATTTCTGTATTAAGCGATTGCATATTTGTCACATAATCACCCCAACGTTTTAAATCATGAGCTCTAGCTCCTTCAAATGCAAGTTCACGAGCTCGCTCTTCTTTAAGGGCTTTAATGAAATCGCCCGGGCCTAAATTAGCTAGATCAATAACTGATGTTGCTATTGTAGCCGTTCCTTGCGCTCTTGCACCAGCATAAGTAAATACCGCTCCTGTTGTAGCTTGCGTTGTTGAACCTGAAGTATTTGTTGGTGCTGTAGAAGTTGACCTGCCAGCAACGGTTATGGTATATAAATTATTACCATTATAAACCTGTGTCCCTGTAGTATAGGTAGTATTTGATGCCCACGCGTTACCAATAATTACAGTAGGAATTGATGTATATCCCTTACCCCCATATTGTAAAGTAATACTGCTGACTTTACCATTGGTTCCTACAAGGGCAATACCAGATGCATCAAGTCCGTTACCTCCTGAGAAAGTAACTGGTAGTTCTCCCACAGAAGATAGATATCCAGTATTACCTGTCCCTGATAAAGTGATTTTATCAACTACAGAAGTAGAAGTAATTGGAGTATTAGGATCAAAGCCGAAAGCCCTTCTTCTTACTTGGTTTATAGCATCATATGCGCCATCTGGACCATTTGTATAATATTCTGCTTCAGCATACATTAACAAAACATCGGCATAACGTAAAACCGGAAAATTTGTAGAGTTAAAGTTTTGATTACGAGGTTCTGGCTCATATTTCCTTCTCCATTTACCAATTTGTCGGTCATAAATAGTGCTACTGGTAACAGGTTTTTCAACAGCAACACGGTCACCAGATGCAGCACTATACCTTACATTTGATATTGACCAATCACGACGAAGGTCTCCGGGTGTATAAAAATCATATAATCTTTTCGTGGTATTGATTTCTCCGTAAGAAAAACCTGGGTAATCAATGGATAAACTTAAAATCCCATTAACTATCCCCAACTTTCCGGCAGACTGTACAATACCTGTATTATTTCCAGAGAACTCAATTTCCCAAATACATTCTTTAGTGTCGTATATATTCTTTGAATGATTAATAAATATTTGTTGATAACTAGGATTAAGAGTATGCAAGCCCGAGTTTATAACCAAAAGAGCGTAATCTCTTGCATCGGCATATTTTGTAGCATCATTTAAAGGACTACCAGCCATTGTTAAAAAGACTTTAGCCAAAATACCTTGTACCGCAGTTTTAGTAACATGCCCATTATAAGTGTATGCAGAAATTGGAGCTACCAAAGTTTCCGCTTCCTTCATATCCTTCACAATTTGTGTATAAACATCACTAATAGAAGAGCGAATAATAGACGTATTTAATGGTGATTTAGTAGTACTTAACCTTAATGGAACTTCCCCAAAGTGATCAACCAACAAGAAATGGAAATAAGCTCTCAAAAATAAGGCCTCTCCTTTTATGATTTTGCGTTTATCTTCATTCATTACTGGTTTATTTATATTTTCCAGCAAAAGATTTGAACGTTCAATTCCCTGATAACAGGCGGTCCAGAATTGGCTGATAAACGCAGTTGAAGCATCAATGGTTAGTACTTGTGGACCAGTTGTTCGGTTTACATAAAAGAACTCGTCACTAATTGAATTTAATGTAAATTGGTATGAGCCATATATTGGCCCCGTAGCAAGCATTCTATACACACCAGATAAAGCAGTATTTAATTCACCTTCGTTATTATAATAGTCTTCTGGCGAGACAAAATCCGACGGTTTTGTATTCAACACATCATTGCAGGCACTCATACCAAATAATGCAAAAATTAATATAGTGATTTTTAAAATATTCTTCATCGTGATTAAAAATTAAGATTTAAACCAAAAGTAAATGTCTTAGCTGATGGATAAGCAGACCAATCAAAGCCCGGTGTTAGTGCACTTGCCCTAACAGAAACATCGGGATCTATACCGCTATAATTTGTCCAAGTAGCTATATTTTGCATAGAAGCATAAATTCTAAGTCTGCTCATTTTTAGCCTTTTACTAAGCTTATCTGGAATAATATACCCCAAGGCCACGGTTTTAAGTCTTAAATAAGAGCCATCTTCAACAATTTTAGATGAATACACACTTGGACCTTGCCCCCTAGCTCTGAAATACTCATTACTTGGGTTTGTAGGTGTCCATCTATCTTGAAAAGTTGCAAATTGGTTTAAACTGGTTCTGGCACTTCCACCTTCAAATTCTAAACGGTTGGCATTTAATATTTCGTTGCCGTATGACCATTGTAAAAAAACATTTAAATCGAATCCTTTATAAGTGAAATTATTTGAAAAACCACCAATATGTATTGGATTTGGGTCTCCAATTATCGTTCGATCATCTGAATTTACGAGGCCATCTCCATTGATATCTTTATATTTAATATCACCTGGTTGAATTGTACTAGCGGCAGCCCCATTGTTCGGAATCCCATCTTTTAACTGATAGCCCCCAGAAGAAGTGTTATTAAAATCTTCATATTGGTAGATTCCATCAAAAATAAATCCATAAAACAGTGCTACGGACTTACCCGGTTTTGCTATATAAGGAGTAGTGTTATTATAGTTTGAACTCCATCCTACGCTGGTAAGAAGTGCAGCTTGATCTTCATTTAAGGAAACTACACGATTTTTATTAAACGATATATTAAAATTTGAAGTCCATGAGAAATCCTTCTTTTTTATATTAACTGTGTTTAACGTAAGCTCCACTCCCTCGTTGGAAATTTCACCTATATTCTTAAAAGCATTGCTGTAACCCGAAGAGGGATTAAGAGAGGCATTTAGCAAAAGATCTGTAGTGTTCTTTTTATAAACGTCAGCTGTTAAGTTAATTTTACCATTAAGAAAAGAAAGATCAAAGCCAGCATTCAACATGTTACTACTTTCCCATTTAATATCATAATTACCCAAAGCTTGAGGATAGGTAGCTGGAATGGCACCATTATTAAATCCATAACCATAGCCACTTACAAACAAGCTGCTTCGATAAGCGAAATCCGAAACTCTATTATTACCGGTACTTCCGTATCCAATTCTTAATTTGGCATCTTCAATAATTTTCAAATATGGCTTAAAGAAATTTTCTTTAGATATCCTCCAAGCAAATGACGTTGAAGGAAAATAAGCCCATTTATTACCTTTAGAAAACTTAGATGAACCATCGCCTCTGAAAGATGCCGTTAGATAATACTTAAAGTTATAATTATAGCTAATTCTAGTTAAATAAGATTCAAGTCCGTTTAATGTAGATGAAGCTCTAATCCTATCTGGAACACCTTCATCTAAACCAGAGTTACCTAAATCAGCATTAGGAACTTGATTAGCAGAGAATCCATCTACAGCGGCTTTATATTTCTGGAAAGTATATCCTGCCAAAAGATTTAAACTGTGTTTTTTTATTGTTTTTTTATAAGTGATGGTATTTTCATTCAGAAAATTAAGAGATTCACTGTGGACAAAAGAGCCATTCATTCCGTTCGCTCCCTGAGGTGTGGATGGGCTTCCATCTCTTGTATTGGTATTGTTAAATATCTCTTGTTTGTACCATCCCTTTGTGATACCCATTGTAGACCGTAATGTTAAATTTTTAGAGAATTTATATTCTGCATAGGCATTTCCTAATAAAGAATTATTAAAGGCCAGATTATATTCATTTTTTAAAGAAAGTACAGGATTGAATCTATAATCGCTTGCAGCATTCACATCAGGATCTGTGGGATCCTCGAGAAGGATATCCTCGTTTTCTTCACTTCCACCAGCTACAGGCCTATATCCCCAAATGCTATACATCACATTTAAAGTTGAGCTCCCATTGTCTCCAGATGAATTAGCTACCGCACCAAACTTCTCTGTACTCGCCATATTAAGATTAACTCCAACTTTAAGGTTCTTGTTAACCGTTTGATCCAATACGATTCTGCCTTGGTAACGTTTGAAACCACTATTTAATAAAAGTCCCTTCTGGTCAAAATACGATCCGGAAACCACATATTTAGTATTTTTATCTCCGCCACTTAAAGATAGCGAATGGCTCTGTAGTTTCCCCATTTGCATTGCCTCATCTTGCCAATCTATTCCTTGAACATCTTTATAAGCATCCAATGTTTTACCTATATCAGTTGTGTATCTTGTTGTCGCCGGGTTTAATTCTATTTGGTATTTCACAAACTCATAGGCGTTCATCAGCTCATAACGCTTTACCTCGTTTTGAAAACCCGTATAGAAATCATACGAAATTTTAGGAAGTCCAGCTGCCCCCTTTTTTGTAGTGACAATAATAACTCCATTACCCCCTCTTGAACCATATATAGCTGTAGCAGAAGCATCTTTTAACACTTCAATAGATTCAATATCAGCCGGATTAAGTAAGTTGTTATTAAAATCCTCAACGGGAAACCCATCAATTACATAAAGTGGTGAAGTTTCTTGAGTTAATGAACTTACCCCTCTTATTATAATGTTTAGGGGAGATCCTGGTTGACCATCTGCAGCGTTGACCTGTACACCTGCCACTCTTCCTGCCAAGGCCTCTTCCACTGAAGAGACAGATGCTTTTTTAAAATCTTCAACGTTAACTGATCCTATAGCGCCAGTTAAGTCAGAGCGTTTTTCTGACCCATAACCTATAACAACAACCTGGTCTAAAATTGTTTGATTATTTGCCAAAATAACTGTAATCTGCTTTTTTCCTTGAATGGAGATTTCTTGGGAAATAAAACCTACAAAACGTATTTGCAACACATCTAGAGGCGAAGTGGTCGTTATGGTAAAATTACCATCAACATCCGCTATTGCATTAATAGGCTTATTTTTAACAGAAACAGTTGCACCTGGCAAAGGCAACAAGTCATTTTCTGCCACAATCTTCCCTTTAATCACTGTTTTTTGTGCATATATCACACCTGGAACGCCCAAATAAATCAGCAAGCAAAAACAACGTAAAATCCTATTCATAATTATTTCGTTTAATTGGTTTGGTTTGGTTTGGTTTACTAAATCAAATATAGGAATTAAAATCATTATCTAATAATCTTTTATTTTTTTGATACTTTTAATTAAAATGAGTTAATTATACTCAAATTTGCGTCATTAATACTGTTTTATAACACCATTTCAATCCATTTAAAATGCCTATAATAAAATTTAAAAAGAACAATAGCGAAACGCATAGGATGAAATATCTGCAATTAGCGGATTATATTACAAAACTAATTGAGACGAATAAACTTAAAATCAACGACCGACTGCCTTCATTAAACCAATTAATTGAAACGCTAACTATCAGTAAGGAGACTGCTTTAAAAGGTTTAAATTATCTTTCAGAAAAAGGCATTATTGAATCAGAATATCGAAAAGGCTATTATGTAAAGAAGAAAACACAGCATTCTCCCTATCGTATCTGTCTCATTTTGGATAAGATGAATATTTTAAGAGACAGGGTGTACCAGTCTTTTTTAGAAACTATAAAAGATAATGGTGAAGTGGATGTATATTTTCATCATCATAATTTTAAAGTTTTTGAAAAACTTATTGAAGAAAATTTAAATAATTACACTCATTTTGTGATTGTCACTTTTTTCAGAGAAGACCCTTCCGTAATACTTAACCAAATTCCTCCAAGAAAACGCATCATTTTAGATTTCGAGGAAAAGCATTTAAGTGGTGATTATACTTGTATTTATCAGGATTATAGATCAGATATAATTGATTCTCTAACACAACTTTTACCACAATTAGAAAAATACAAAAGATTGGTTTTAATAGCTCCTCTCGAAGCTTTTCATTCACAAGCTATAATCGAAGGATTCGAAACATTTGTCAAGAACACCTCGAAAAAGCATAAAATTCTCCATTCACTCGACGAGAAAAACTCAAAAAAAGGGGATGCTTATATAACATTCAGCAGGTACGATCAAGATGATGTTGCAGTTATAAAGATTGCAAAAAAAAATAATTGGATACTCGGCAAGGATATAGGCTTAATATCCTATAACGACACCGCTGTAAAAGAAGTTCTTGAAAACGGAATAACCGTAATTAGTACTGATTTTAAGAAAATGGGAGAAGAGGCAGCAAAAGCTATCCTTAAAAAGGAAATTGTTAAGATGAGGGATTACGCAACGGTTATCATAAGAAATTCATTATA
The DNA here is from genome assembly GCF_000403135.1 of Arcticibacter svalbardensis MN12-7. Classification (GTDB taxonomy): domain Bacteria; phylum Bacteroidota; class Bacteroidia; order Sphingobacteriales; family Sphingobacteriaceae; genus Arcticibacter; species Arcticibacter svalbardensis. Next base: position 662 of record NZ_AQPN01000096.1, on the reverse strand, counting down.
AACGACATTATAACATTTGCTTTCCTAGTTCTTCATTTCAGGAAAGAAAAAAGCTTAAAACTCCATTTTGATAAAATGGGATTAACTATAACTCAGCCTGTACAAATTTATAGTTTTTTTTAGACGAGAATGAATACGTCTTTTATTTGGCTTGTTTGCTTAAAATATTTATATATAAAAAAAGCTATCTCGTTTTCTTCAAGATAGCTTTTTTCACTTCCAACAGTTATTATTATACTTTAAACTTTTTTCGAGTAATTTGTATGCATGTGGGCTACGCCCTCACCAATTCTCATTGATTAGATCTGTGTATTCTTCCAGCGGTGAGGCATGAGGTCGCTATATTTCCCGTCATATTCAGAGTCATTGATTTTATAAAGCACATCAGCTATCCAGTTCTGAGGATCTACACCATGTTTTTTACAGGTAGCAAACAGCGAATATACCATAGCCGCATTTTGGGCAGTATCATGGGTTACGCTAAATAAGTGGTTACGCCGGCCCAATTTATGTAAAGCTTTACATAAATTGGGTTATGCAAAACTGAGGGGTATGTAAAGTAAAGGGTAAAATCCAATCTTAGGCTTTGTTTTGAAGTAAAGCACTTTACATAATTATAGCTGTTGTAACGAAGACCGCAATACAGCGATCATTAAAGCAAT
>NZ_AQPN01000095.1 GCF_000403135.1 Arcticibacter svalbardensis MN12-7 | reverse complement strand
CTAGTGCGAGCTTACTAACTAAGCGCATTCCTACTTACAGATTTGATACTGTTTCCAACGGCTTATCGCAAACAATTGCATTGCATTTACTTCGGATCGAACAGTAGACTTATAAGCAAAATATTGCCCTTTAATTTAGTTAACATTGCATAACCCGATAGAGTTGTTATTTATCGCCATTAATTTTTTATAATGTTCAATGTCGATCCACACCATATTATCGCTATAGGCGCCTCAGCAGGCGGCATGGAAGAGATAAACTCATTTTTTTGACCATACACCTATTGACGGGGTTTCTTATGTTATCGTGCAGCATTTGTCTCCAGATTTTAAAAGCAGAATGGTTGAATTACTGGCCAAACATAGCAAACTGAAAGTTGAACAAGCTGAAAACGGAATGACCGTTCGGAGCAATCAGGTGTATCTTATCCCAAACGATAAGTTCATGACTATCCAGGACCATAAATTATATTTAAGTGCGAAAGAAAAAATTAAAAGTCCTCATCTAACCATCAATACCTTCTTTAATTCACTTGCAAAGGATTGTGGTAAAAAAGCAATTGGTATTATCTTGTCTGGCTTAGGTTCTGATGGTTCAGAAGGAATAGAGACAATTAAGATGGCTGGAGGCATGGTGATTGCCCGGAACCCTGAAACTACAGAGTTTGGCAGCATGCCCTCCAAAGCTATCGCTACCGGGTTTGTGGATCTTGTCCTTGAGCCTATTGCCATGCCTGATGCAATAGAAAACTATGTTAATAACGCAGAAAATGCAACCATTCAACAGGCAGAGGATGAAAAGAATATCGCAACCATCATCGAACTGATCAAAGAAAGATCGCCACTTGACTTTTCAGACTACAAATTACCCACCATATTAAGAAGAACAAAAAGAAGGGCTTCACTTGGGAATCACACAACTCTTGGGAGTTATCTTGATTTTTTGAAAGTTACACCAGAAGAAGTAGACGCGCTGGCAAAAGAGTTCCTGATCAGTGTTACTTCGTTTTTTAGAGACAAGGAAGCGTTCGGTTTTATCCAGAAAAAAGTACTACCAGACATATTGGAGAAACTTTCCCCGGGCGAGGAACTTAAGGTGTGGGTAGCCGGATGTGCAACTGGCGAAGAAGCTTCTTCTATCGCAATTTTAATAGCCGAGCAGTTAACAGGCAAATTCTCAGATATAGTTGTAAAGATTTTTGCAACTGATATAGACAGCGCTGCGCTGGTACGTGCAGGCAAGGGTGTTTACAATAAAAGCATTTCAAAAAACGTACCTGCCAGACTACTTGAAAAGTATTTCTTAAAGGAAGGGGACGATTACAGGTTGAAGCCGGTCATAAGAAAGATGCTGATCTTTGCGGAGCACGACCTGGTGAAAAACCCGCCCTATTGTAATATGCATATGATCAGCTGCCGAAACCTACTTATCTATATGGCACCTGTATTGCAAAAGAAAGTTTTTGCAATGCTGTTATTTGGTCTTAAAAAAGATGGCTATTTATTTTTAGGTTCCAGCGAAAACCCTACGCCCATCATTAAAAATCTGGAGATTGCCCAAAAAAAATGGAAGATCTATAAGAACCTGGTATCAAAACGGGCCGTAAGTTTTGATGCATTTTCCATGCCTGAATTCTTAAATAGCAAACATGAACCTTCACGTTTGTCGCGGCATCAGGCGTCGGAAAATACAAACCATTCATTATCAGAGGCGATGCATGAGCGGCTGGCGGAAAACTTAGATTACTTATCAATTTGTGTTGATGAAAACAATCAGGTGATTAAATCTTATGGTGATACAACAAAGTATTTACTTCCTAAACACTTTAGTTCAAACCTTTCAGAACTATTGCCCAAACCCCTTGCGGTGGCTTTTAATATCCTAAGCAAAAAGGCTTTAAAAACAAAAGAAGATGTTAGTCTAAGCGAAATTAAGATCAAACAGGGCCAGCTTATCGTAAAGATAAGGTTGTCAATAAGCCCTTTGAAATTAAAAGGAGAAGACCATTTGTTACTGGTAACTTTCAGTGAATATAAATCTGCTAAGTCAATACAAGCAGATCCCGTATTTGATGAAAAAGTATACCTCGATCAATATGTAGTTAATCTGGAGGAGGAATTGGAGGAATTAAAAACCAAACTTCAGTTCTCCAACGAAAAGTTAGATACATCTAATGAAAATTTACAGTCATTCAATGAGGAGTTAATTTCTGCAAATGAAGAAATGCAAAGTACAAATGAGGAAATGCAGTCCGTCAATGAAGAACTTCATACAATTAATGGTGAGTACCAAGTAAAAAACAAGGAGCTGATAGAAATTAATGATGACCTCAATAACTATTTCCGGAGCAATATTAACGGGCAATTATTTATTGACAATGAAATGCGGTTGATGAAATTTTCGCCGGGTACCGTAAAGCAGATAAATTTATTAGAAACCGACATTGGCAGACCCCTTGGTAACATATCAACCAACATCAAATTTGAGACTATTGCGGATGATATTAAAAAGGTAATATCGAATGGTGGCATTATTACTAAAGAAATTGAAACCAATAATGGCAAATGGTATCAAATAATGACTATGCCATACCTACAAGAGGCAACCAACAAGAATACCGGAGCTATAATTACCTTTCATGATATAACAGAGCTAAAACAAACGCAAGTTATAATCGCTAAAAAGAATAAGACTTTGGAGAGGATCAATTCTGATTTAGACAACTTTGTTCATGCAACATCACATGATCTCTTAGCTCCGCTTGGTAACATCGAAATGAGTATTGATATGATGAATAAAGTTTCTTTGTCGGATGCAAAGTTGATGAATATGTTAAAGATCATTAATACTTCCATTAAAAAGTTCCGGGTGTTGATCACCAACATTGCCGTCATTGCAAAGGTTGAAAACGATATGATTGTAACCGAAATGGTAGATATGGAAGATATAATTAATAACGTTGAATGGAGCCTTGAAAATAAAATTTCAGAATCTAATACAAACATAATACGAAAATTAGAAGTAACGCAAATTCTGTTTTCAAAAAAGAATTTGCGAAGTATAGTGTATAACTTAATATCAAATGCAATAAAATTTCGGCGTGAGGTAGCACCTGTAATTACTATTCGGACCTGGAGCGAGGCCGAACATTTTGTTTTATCGGTAAACGACAATGGAAAAGGTATCCCCAAGGGAGATATAGAACAAATCTTTAATATATACGGGAGATTAAATCAGGATATTGAAGGACACGGTATTGGTCTTTACTTAGCAAAAAAAATAGTTGATGCGGCTGGTGGTAATATTATCGTTGAAAGTCAGCTGGGTTTGGGATCAACCTTTAAGATCTACCTTAAAATTTAATTGCGATTCCTTTTTAATTCAATCTTACTTCCTTACTACAAATTGGTCACTAAATATTAATGATATACAGGTCACTGTTTAATATCAGATATGCTGTCATAATTCACTGTCTTGTTCAAAGATGATGATAGAGTATCATAATTAAATTCTGGTTATTTTGGGACTTTTAACATAAAACCAGTTATTGAGTTAGTCTTCCAAGCCATCCTTAAGCTTTACCAGAAAACGAGGATAAATGTTATCGAAGGACTTGTTTATACGATTCCTGAATTCGTTTTGGCCAAAGTCATGAAGTCGATTTAACCGTTACACAAATGAAGATTGTTAGCAACGGTTTAGTTTCTAGCAAGGTCTTTTATCAAATACTCATCTCATCATCTATCAAAAAACGGTGGTGGCTGTTGCACAATAGTTTTTTTTCTTAAATATCGACTTAACTTATCAGAAGATTTATTTAGCCACTAAGAGAACTGGTACTGATTAACTGGGTTAGTCAGAAATGCTATTAGGTGCCGATGTAAGGCGTCTATAATGGCTTTAAAAAAGGCACAAGAAGGTTTCTTTCCTCCTCTTTTCAGGTATTTTTTAAGATTAAAGGCAATTGCCGCCATGAGCATGACTTTATGGGCACCGGCTTTGCCCAGTACACCTATTTCCCTTAATCCGTAATAATGTGTCAAACTACCAAATACTGATTCTACTGTGCTTTGCCGTAGTTTTTTCATTTGTCTGCCTCTTTTACTATGTTGTCTGCTGTAAGCCTTGAGGTATTGTTCGTCGTAAATTGTCCTGGTGATTTTTCTACAATGTACATTCGGTGCACAGGTTGGTCTCAACGGACAAGCCTTGCACTCTTTTGGCGCTGCCCAGTAGTTTCTAAATACACTGCCATCCAAGCTTGTATAAAATCCTTTGAAGGGTAAGGGCTTGTCCATTGGACACCTATATTCATCGTTTTCTTTGTTATATGGAAAGCCTTCGATCTCGGGTTTATACATGCCGAATGCGGGTATCCAGCCAGTAATTTTTCTTTGCTCCAGGAAATTGTAATTGAAGCCATTGGAGTAACCTGTATCTGCAAGCAGATCCGTCATTGAAAGTTCGTTTTTCTTTAATCGGTTTTGTACCTGCATGCTAATGCCAGGGAGGTATTGGCTATCTCTGCCATCGGCAAATTCCGCCTGGATATGAGAAATTACCCCTTCGGCTGTATCCACAGCCATACTGCAATGATAGTTTAGTTTTCTAGCCTTGCCAGGCTTTACTGATATGCGGGCATCCGGATCACGTGGATTGTAATGTGTTTTGTTGCTAAGTAATTGTGCTTTTTCGTGTGATGCCCCTGGTGCCCCAACACGATTATCAATCAGGTTTTGCTGGTGCTTTTTTACCCGCCTTAACTGGTGCTCCGGTGCAGTGATATACGCCGGCGAAGAAGCTGGATCATTCTTCTTTTTAACTTCCTGATTCTCTTCCTCGACTTTTTTGAAGTGATTGTCTATGGAATTTGCTGGCACTTTCAGCACGACACTTTCCATAGATGCATTTGCTTTGATTGGTGCTGAATCCACTGCCTGGGTATGACCAGATACCATGCCACCGTTTACGCACAGGGTAAATACTTTGTTGAACAATGTTTCAAACAGAGATGCCCGGATAAAGCTGCCTTGTTCTGCTGATTGTTGAATGCCATGGTAATTCTTCATCAATATCAAAACCAAGAAAATACAAAACATCCATCCGCATAGAGCAATGATCCACCAGTTTACGGTCAGAGGTAATGTTCTCCAGATAACCAGTTAGCAGTAGCTTAAAGAAGACTACTGGGTCAATTGATGGGTTGCCGGTCTTGCCATAAAGTTCTTTTGTGTCTTTATATAAAAAGCTCAGATCAAGCGTTTCGCGGAGTCTGCGATACAGGTTTTCCTTCGGAACCCGGCTTGATAGCTGGAAGCTGGTAAACAGCTTTTCGGTATAGTCCTTTCTGCCTTGCATACCTTTAATTTACGTATTTTTCAACTTTTATAAAAGCAAAAATTTACATTTATTATAGTTGTGCAACAGCCACGGTGGAATAATGATAATGCCTTTAAGTCTGCCCGCAGGATAAACGGCAATATACCGCTAAAGAAAAAAGGCAAAAATATAAATAAAGTTCACAAAGAGTACGAATTAGTACATTATCCTATTTCTTAATCAAATTCAATAGAGACTATACGGTTTCTATTGTACATAATTCCGATATGTAGTTGCCGAAGCATCCTTCCCGTTATGGTTTACAAAAAAGAAGAAGCCATGCAACTCATCCTTCCAAAACTTGGCAGGAAGCGCTAGTCTTAAACTTAAATCACCACGTAAAGCCTTCTGTTCAAATACCATGGTACTCTCTTTTGCGTCGTTTACCAGCACAAAATGAAGGATATCATCCGGAGAAGATGTCCGGCTAATCTGGGGACTGATCTCCCGGGTCAGCACTGCCTCATCTCCCGCCATCTCAAAAGTAAGGTTAAGTGGCCCATCCAACTTTCCTCCGCTTATTTGTACCGCACCATGATTAATCTGCAAATCAGGATATGCACCATCAATGCCCCCACGGATCATCTTGCCTAAAACGTCATCAAAGGGAAGCACACCCCGACTCGTTTGAATACACCAGGATCGATTGATCAGCGCACGGATGGGATTTAAGAATTGCATGGCTATGCTGAATTTCATTCGTGTACCCTTTTGTTTATCACTGGATGTGGCTGAAAGAACAGGTCGTTTTCGGGTACGCTGATTTCCAGCACGATCTGTATAATAAACCAAATCTCCTATTGCTCCGTAAACGCGATTTTTTTTAATATTGCCATGATCTAGTTAGTAAAGAATCCAACAAATACCGAATCTGAATTCTGATCTTCCATAGAAGTCATGAACATATAAACACAGAGGTTTTGATCAGCCCAACTCCCCGGAAGATGGATTTCTGCCATTTGATCCTGACGTAAATATTGATCGCTCAAAATCAGAGACTCTTTCAAAGATGGGGAGTACAGCACAATCGTTGCCTGATCCACTCCTCTCTCCAGGGCCGAATTACTATACATCTCCCAGGTAATCCGCATCACACCTGCTCCTGCTGACGAAAGATTACACCCGGCTGGTTTCCCAACCAACCTCCCTTTGCTTAAAATGACCTTTGCATAATCCGGCAAAGCATCAGCTTGAACGTTCTCAAAAACCTGATAATTCGCCTGAATCGCCAGGTTCAATGCTGTTGCCCTTCGGGTATCCTCATGTTTAAATCCCTGGTCAATCACTGCTCTGAGCGAACCTAAAAATTCTGATAATAAGCCAAAATTCCGCCTTGCCTGGCTCTGCTTTTCTGTTGGCTTTTTAGTTGACCGTTTTGAGAGCCCCCTGATGTAATCGACATCGCGCCAGTTGCTGCCAACTACACTTCCTACTTTTCCTGAAAATGCGCCATTTGCGCCGTTTTTAATTGTTCGCATCATGCAAAAATTAAATATGTTTCAAAAAAGATTATTTATTAATCTTTATGTTATAATAAATTTACAATAGGGAAATATCATTTACGATTATTCGGTTAAATTTTCCGAAATCTTCTCACAGAGGAACGAATTGAACACATTTTTTACAATCTAAAACCTGGGACTTACCAATGAATCCCTCCTAAATAGTAGATGAACCCTGGGAGACAAAAACGCAATTGATTAGGAAGAGCTTGAAAATTGCTTCGGTCTTTCTCCCTTGGTTATCCCTTGGTTGTCCCTTGGTTCTCCCTTGGTCCTCCCTCTCCAGGCGGACAAGCAAGGGAGAAGCAAGGGAGGAGCAGCGGACAATGGGGCTTGCTGATTGCTTAAATAATCGGATAAGGTATCCGTGAGTAGCGGGGATAGTAATTCGGTATCAATTAAGAAATACATCCACCCAAAATAGTTAAATTTCAAACTGTATTTTTGATCTATGTACACAGCGTTACTCAATCATATTAAAAGATATGTACCCTTACAACCCGAAGAAGGGCAATTTCTTTGTGAGAGGCTCAAACCTATAAAGCTCAATAAAAAAGAGTTTCTACTTGAGCCAGGAAAAATTTGTCAGGGAAATTACTTTGTCGTTCAGGGTTGTTTAAGGCAGTACTTCATCAATAAAAAGCTGAATGAACAAATTTTGCACTTCGGTATTGAAAACTGGTGGATAGCGGATCAGGATAGTCTTTTATATCAGAAACCATCATCATGTTACATTCAGGCTATTGAAGAATCAGAATTGCTATTATTAAGTGAAAGCAACCGGATTATACTATTCAATGAGGTACCTAAAATAGAGAGCTATTTCAGGATGATATTGCAAAGAGCTTTAGTAGCATCGCAACATCGGGTTGAGCTTATGTTTACGATGACTGAAGAAGAAATTTACAGACATTTTGCGGCACGATATCCCGATTTCATTCAACGTGTTCCTCAATATATGCTTGCCTCCTACCTTGGTTTTACACCACAATTTATGAGCAGGCTAAGAGCAAAAAAAATATAACATTTCTTAACCTCAGTTCATTTTTGCAGGATGGTTTATTCCTCACTTTTGTTTTAAACAAAAAACAAAACATGGAAAATTCAGTAACAGAATCAAGATTTGACTTAAATAGTGTATTACCCGCAGCTTACAATTCATTGCTTGAAGTGGAGAAGTTTGTTCACAGCGCAGGTATCAATAAAATTCAACTTGAACTACTAAAGATTCGTGCGTCTCAGATAAACGGTTGCGCTTTTTGTCTCAATATGCATATCAAGGACGCCATCAAGTATGGCGAGGATGTGAAAAGAATTTTCGTATTGAGTGCATGGCAGGAAGCACCTAATTGGTTTAATTAGGAAGAGCAGGCGATTTTAATGCTGACAGAAGAGATTACGATGATCTCAAAAAAAGGGCTTAGTGATAAGACCTATAAAAAGGTTATTGAACTTTTTGGAGAAGTGAAGACTGCCCAACTCATTATGGCTGTTGTAGCTATTAATTCATGGAATCGTATAGCCGTATCATTGCACTCACATCCTCATTAGAAGCATTACACCCCATTGGGTGTAGTGTATTGAATGCCAAGAACCTACCCTATAACGAAAAGTGCTTTCTTTGCGATATCATCGAAAAACTGACGTTCGTTTCTGAATTTGGCATATACACGCATTCCGGCAATGGTGTTGCAAAAAAAGCGGGCTAGTGCTAAGGGGGCTTTTGAGGCCTGGATTTCTCCGTTTTGCTGCCCTTTTTTAAACGCTTTATGGAGTGCCTCTTCAATAATCAAATCATCATTGTAAACAAGCTTATTTACGATTTCGTCTTGTGCTGCTACTTCTACTTCCGAATTGACCTTAAAGCAACCTTTTGGGCAAGTAGTATTAAGTATGTCCTTAGCTACTGCATTTAAAAGTGTTTCAAGAGCCATTTTTAGAGATGGGGCATTCTCGACAATATCTTTGATTTTTTCAGTACCTTCAGATTGATACAGTTCAAGCGCTTTTACAAAAAGACTGTGTTTATCTCCGAATGCATGATAGATACTGGAACGACCGATCCCCAGTCCGTCAATAAGGTCATGTATCGAGGTAGCATTATACCCCTTTTCCCAGAAAATCAAGATGGCCTTCCTCAGTATATCATCTTCGTTAAAATCTTTAGTCAAGTACTCCTATTCCTTAATAATTTTCTTACAAGAGTTTAAATTTATGTTTCAGCTTAATATCCTGAGATGAATTACCGATCATGATTTCATAATCTCCTGGTTCGGCATTCCATGCATTTTTATTTTCATCCCAGAAAGCCAAATCTTCTGGATGGATAACAAACTTGATTGTTTGTTGCTCCCCGGACCGTAAATAGATTTTTTGGAACCCTTTTAGTTCTTTCAATGGTCGCTCCACGCTACTTTTCACATCAGATAAATAGAGTTGCACCACTTCAGCTCCACGCGCTTTACCACTGTTTCGTATCTGTAAACTAACTATTAAAGAGTCTTTACTTGGGATGGAGGTTCTGGATATTTTTAGATTTTTAAACTCAAATTGCGTATAGGATAATCCATAACCGAAACAAAATTGTATGGGTTTATTATACTTCTCATACCATCGATAACCCATAAAAACTCCTTCTGTATAGGGTATGTGGACCAACTGATTTGGTTTAACATACTTAGCAAGTTCTATTTTAGCGGTTGTCGTATCCGTCCCTTTCCAATAATCTTTATAGAATCTATTGCTGCCATGCCAATACGGTTTTCCTCCCAGAAAATTGAATTCAGGTGCGGGAGAATCCTGAATATCTTTCTCTAGCGTGAAAGGTAATTTGCCAGAGGGGTTCACTTTTCCAGTAATCACATTAGCCAATGCAGCTCCCCTTTGTTGTCCAAGCATAAAAGTCCATAAAACTCCTTTTACACTTTGAATCCAGGGCATTTCTATACCGTTTCCGGAACTTACCAAAACAATTACATTCTTGTTTAGTCTACACAGTTTTTGGATCGTTGTACTTGAGGAATCAGCACCTATAAATGGGACATCGTATCCTTCACCCGCCTCTTTGCTTAAGCGAAAGATCACAACATCGGCCTTTTGTATTTGCTCATCTGTAGGTTTGGGTTCAGAGATCAGGTTATTACCATATGCACTCCTTAGTCCGGATTCAAAATCAACATGATTAAAGCCCTTTACAAAGCCACTTCCTTTACCACTGTAAATTTCAGGCAGCCCTGTTAACAGGATCTTTTTCCTGACGCTGACCGGTAATATATCTTGTTCGTTTTTTAATAAACAAATAGACTCATCTGCACATTGCTCTGCTAATTTTTCATGGAGTTTCACCTTCTTTGCCATAGCAACATCAACTGCGCCTCTATCATAGATCCCTGCCTCAAAAAAAGTATACAGATTATAGCTGATCATGTCATTCAGCTCGTTTTCAATCTTTTTTAGCTTATCTGGATATTTGGTAAGATAAGACTTGATGTAATTTGCAAATGTTTTATTTTCCGGCATTAACAGCGATATTCCAGAGATAGGTACTAAATATTGCTGAAAAGGATAATAGTTGGTATTCTGCCAATCAGTCATTGCTAAGCCCTTGAAATGGTATTCATCTCTTAAAATATCATTTAGGAGCGGTTTATTCATGGTATTGGGAATGCTGTTCACTAAGTTATTACCCGTCATGATGGCCCGGAGCCCTGCTTGCTCAATCAATGCTTTCCAGGGAGGTAAATAAATTTCCCTTAATGTCCTTTCTGAAACATCACTACTGGCAATATGTCTGACAAACTCCTGGTCATTACAGATGAAGTGCTTTGCAGTTGCAACAATTCCTTTAGCCTGGATACCCTTAACGTAAGCAACAGCAATCTTAGAGGTAAGCAATGGGTCCTCCCCCATATACTCGTAATTCCTCCCTCCTTCTGACGTGCGTTGCATGTTAATTCCGGGGCCTAACAACACATCTACGCCATGTAATTTGCACTGTTCTCCCATGGCAGTTCCAAAGTCTAAAGCGATTTTGGGGTTCCAGGTTGCTGCAAGAGCTTGCATACTTGGAAAAGAAACACTTTCAGTATCACTTTGAATTGAACTAAGTCGTATGCCTTGCGATGCATCAGCCATCACAACTGCACGCAGACCCAGGCGGGGTATTCCGGGAAAACAGAAACCTAAGATACCGGTGGTTAAACTCAGTTTTTCATCAAAACTTAAATAGTTAATCACATTTCTGGCTCTTAACTCTGGTGCTAGATTAACATTTTGATAGATTGAGCCAGAAGGAAAACCCTGAAAATTGGAAAGTGGTTTAAGCTCTTGAGGCTGGATCATCTGACCATGAACCATCACATGGAAAAACGAGATAATAAATAGACATACTACTGTTTTATTTACTCTTGATCGGATCATCATATTATAGCTTTTAATCAATCTTTTATTTCCTTGATCTTTCCCTTTACCGGTAAGACTTGCCCGAGCATGTCATGATTTGTTTTGAACTCCCCACCATCAAAATCAATAAAGAATGGATTTGAAAGTGCAAAAGGCAGTTGATTGCGCTTTCCTGTTACAGGGCCAACATGCTCTTCGGTGTCATAGGCCATTATCAGGACAACTGCATCTTTGGCTAATTTTATTGGAAATTGGTGATTAAACCCATTGTTTTGGAACAGGCTTGGATTTTTCGCTTTGGTAAATGTGTATTCAGGTTTTATCTTTCCATTGATAATAACATTAACCGTATTCACATGGCTCCATTGGGCTTGTGAAATAACTACTGCCATATTTACTGAGTTTCGCATTGCAGTTACAGTACTACCCGGTAATGAATCATTAACTGTTACCGTCATAAATGGGCCGTTACTCATAATAACATGTCCTTTTTTTACTTGCGCTGCAATTTCAAGAGCATTTATTTCTTCGGGTACATCATGTTTGGTATATACATAGTTGAACAGAGCTCCGGTACTGCTGCCAATCACATGGGCATCTGAATTTGCCGTTCCAAAAATGTGATAACCGAGGTTTAATAATTGCAACCATTGGAAAGAACGGGTATTCGTATTTCCTCCGTTTAAAGCATCCGGTAAATCAAACATCGATTCCCTGATTTCCATAACATCGGTAAATTCCTCTGTGCCATACCCTTTGTCCTTTATACCATCCGCATTTTTATCGAAATATAATAAACTGATTTCGGGGTGGTTTTGCTGCATCAACTTAAAGCTTCCATTATCGTAATCATACAGCCTTTTCATCTGTACATAAGGGTCAACGTCGGTTTTTGGTGCTCCATAACCACGTTTACCGGGTTGGATCAATAAAGGAAAAGCAATCTGATGATTGGTACTGCCAGGGCCTGGTCTGCCGCTTAGTTCAATACCGGCTGCTGATTTAATAAATTTACTGAGCTTTAAACTATCAATTACCTCCGCATAGGTACTTATTCGGTTATGTTCGGTTGCCGGAGCAAATTCTATCCCTGCGGCAACCATATTAATTATACGATCAGGCACTCCTGCATTTGAATCACCGCTCCTGGTGGTATGGTTATGTAAATCCGCTATGATGTAATGAGCTGAGGTAAAGGCCCGGCTGATTTCAGCTTCTATAACGTGATTTTTGCCTTTTACTACTTTTACAGTACGTTCTACTATGTCGTATTCAGGGCCATGAGAGATCACGATCGTATAATCTCCAGGTGTAATAGGAACCTCAAATTCTTTACTGTTTGCATAGTAGAGTTCAGCACTTCCATCGTTTCTTGTGGCGGGACCAAAATTGGGGGTTTTCGTTCCATTTATGCCTCTAAAGGAAACCTTAACGGGTAATAGATTTCCTTTTTCATCCGTAATTTTAAATGCTATTTTCGTTTCTTTGTCGAATTTAAGTGTTAGTTTTTGAAGAGTATCACTGAATATAATTTCTTTAATTATACTATCATGTCCTGGTTTATACGCTTCTAATTTGTATTTCCCTTTTAAAGCTTTTAAAGCATATAAGAATGCTTCTCCGTTTTTATGAGATATAGAAGAAGAAACCAACTCCCCTTTATCATTGCGTAAATTCAGAAAAACGTCTGCAAAATCAGTGTTCTCATGGTCCTTAAGCGATACTGTCAATTTGAAAAGCTGATTGTCCGGCTGTGCTAACTGCTGAATTTGAAGACCCGAAACATCAGCGGCGGTTACAAACTTCCTGCTTATTGACAAAGAATCAAATGGATTGAGGGTTACATTTTCAGTTGGATCAGCATCAGACAATTTATAATAAACTTTGTGGCCTAACCGAATTAGATTTTGCTGTGCGGAAGCCTTAGGTATGAAGATCTTGTTTTTCTCAGACAGTACACCATATGCGGAATGGTACCAGTCGTTATTGATATAGGCGAGATTTGAGAGCCCTTGCGGCGTAAAATTACTCAGTTTGTTATCACCTCTGATCATATCGAAAACCGGAAGTTTTATGCTCTTGTTTACTGTATTTTTATAGGTGGTTTTTACGTGAATATAGTCTTCCCCATCTTTCATTGTATACGTAGTTTCAGCTGTATAAGGCTCTTCATCAGTAGCATACTTCAATGCCTTTAACACGATCACAGCACCCATGGCCCTAACTACAATAATCGTATCGGCTGAAGGAACATCTACTCGTGCTCCCTGCGGATAAAATACAGTTAACTGGTCATTATTGGCAGAAAGGGTACTGAAATCAATAATTGCTCCTTGTATGGAAGATACCATCTGATTGGCCTCCCGATCCGGGTAAGCTGCACCAATTACTGCGATTACCTGGTCATTTTTCATAACCCAATCACCGATCATGCCATCAACTTCTTTGCCTTTGGGAAGTAATGTTAAATTGTCTTTAGTCAATATAACAATTTGCGCTGCGTTCACTTTTAAAGCAACAACGCAAAAAAAGATATATATAATTAGAATCGATTTTTTCATACTATTTACTTTTAATTGTCTCTGGATTACTACCGTCATTACCGTAGTTGGGTGTCCTTTTAGTTAAAGGAAATTCAGGATTTTCTGTCCTGTAGCTGATCATCATTTGCTTTATTTTGGCAACTACTCCAGGATTGCTTAGTGCCAGGTTTTTGCTTTCCTTTGGATCAACCTTGAGATTATATAATTCGAATGGTTTTTGGTAAGCGTTGATTCCTTTCCAATCTCCCAATCGGATGGCTTGTATCGGACCCTGAGATTCATTAATCTCCCAATAAAGTAAATCATGCTTTTTTTGGTTTTTCACTTGATTCAAAAGCGTCGGAAGGTAAGAGATTCCATCTGTTTTAACGCTTGGTTTAATGCCAGCTATATCACAAAGGGTAGGTAGTAAATCCCAAAATGCAGCAGGTTGATCAGACGTTGAACCCGGTTTAATTTTATTGGGCCACCTTGCTGCAAAGGGTTCCCGAATCCCTCCTTCATAAAGGGTAAGCTTTCTGCCTCTTAGTCCTCCCGTGCTATTAAAAATACCTTTATCACTACCAGGGCCGTTGTCGCTTGTAAAGATCACTAAGGTGTTATCATCTATTCCTTGCGTCTTAAGCTCTTGCATAAGCTGTCCTATATAACTATCCAGACGGGAGATCATTCCTGCATAGGTGGTATTTCCTTCAGGATCATGATGGTAATGCCCACTTACATCCATTGGTTTCTTCGGCCAGCCGAGATTTTCATAAGGTGCTTTGGATTCGTCAGGAACGGTAAGTTCATTATGGGGAATGGTATAAGGCAGGTAAAGAAAGAAGGGTTTTTTGCTGTTCTTTTGTATAAAAGCGAGTGCTTCCCGGGTGAAAGCATCATTGGAGTACTCCCCTTTTTTACTTGCACTTTCATTATCAGGCAATTGCAGTTTTTCTCTGTTTTTCCATATATATTCCGGGTAATAATGATGGGCTTCTGTATGGGTTTTATAGCCATAGAAGTAATCAAAGCCATGGTCTAAAACATTTCCTGTTCCTGCTCCTTCTTCTAGTCCCCATTTACCAATTATTCCTGTAGAGTAACCTACGCGTTTCAATTCCTGGGCTACTGTAACATCTTCTGCAGCTAAGTCGATGGCTTTTCCACTTGCTGTCCAGGCAGAAAGCTCTCTAACATGCGCATGTGCTACGTTGACACCAGTCATTAAACTTGCCCTTGAAGGAGCGCATACAGAAGAGCCGGCATAATGTTGGGTCATGACCATACCTTCCTGAGCTAACTGATCAATGTGAGGCGTTTTTATTTTCTGTTGACCATTAAACCCAATGTCACCATAACCCAGATCATCAGCCATAATGAAAATAATGTTTGGCAGACTTTTTCGCTTTTTTATTAGCGAATCAATGGTTGGGTTTGCATGGGCAAACCCGAATAGAGGAAGCACACCCAGGCAAGAAAGAAGGGTAATGCCCATAAGTTGTCTAAGAGACGATTTCACTACTATTAAATGGAACATACAAACGAGGTGTGATCGGTTTGATTATTTAAAGAATTTATCTTTTTTTGAGGGTGAAGGTCGCATACTTTGTAATGCGATCCCTGCTTCTATCCCCAAATCAGCTTCTATGATATCCGTTCCATGATCAATCATGTTTCTATACCCTTTTTCCAATTCTTGCTTCGTTATTTTTGAATGGGCATAATCAGCATCAATGTTTCTCGAACTTCCTAATATGGTCATAGCCCCTCTTTTATGAATTTCATCAATGAGCTTTTTATCAATAGGTGTAAGATGTGATACGAAAACGACTACGTTTGTCCAGGGAATACCAGTCGAATCAAATTCTTTCACTTTAGCTTCACTATTCAGCATCACTTCCATCATGATGTTCTTATTCAAAGCATAACATGCTTTGGCATCTTCAAGGGAGTATGCCATCACTATGGTCGAAAACTCAGCATGATTGGCTTCAATCTTTTTTACTCTGGCTTTGATCGGCACATCTTTCATATCCAGAACTAAAATGGTCTTTCCTTTGGCCCATTGGAGCGCTTCATCTAATGTGGGGATGCGCTGATTGGTGATATTGCCTTGTGGATCTTTTAGTTTTAGTTTTTTGATTTCTGCCAGGGTATAATCGGATACTTTTCCTTTTCCTGTGCTGGTTCTATTCAGCGTTCCGTCATGCATCAATACAATTGCACTGTCCTTAGTAAAATGGGGATCAATCTCCATTATGGAATGCACACTTTGTAGGGTATGTTCAAAGGTTTCGATACTATTTTCCGGATAGCCAATTGTTGCTCCACCGCGGTGTGAGCTTACAAAAGGAATCCTATCTGGACTATATGTAAAAAATGTTTTTAAATCATCTGTTGAGGTTAACTCGATTCGATGAAGTTTATCCCTTGTCGAAAAACTGATTAGAAAAAATGGAATCAGTAAGGCAGAAAAAGACAAAAAGGCTCTATTTTTCATGTTTTTACGAAGATTGCAAATGATCAATATCCTGGATTTTGCGTAATTTTTGGATTTTGCGCGATTACTGCCGCAGGAATAGGCATTAAATAATTTTTAGATTTATCAAAGGTTACTTTAGCTCCACCTGCTGGTTGTTTTTGATACACGAGTTTACCAGCGACAACAGTAATCTTCATGGCGGAAAGAGGCTTAGAGAATACATCCTCTGCAATTCGCCATCTCCATAAATCAAATAATCTTTTGCCTTCAAAAAATAATTCTACCCGTCTTTCTCTTCGTATTTTTTCCCTCATTTGGTCCTGTGTCAACCCTGTGGTCAGATTGGGTAATCCGCCTCTGGTCCGAAGCTTATTAATGGCATCATATATAGATTGGTCCGGGCCTGTATTTTCATTTTTTGCTTCTGCATAGTTAAGAAGCACATCTGCATATCTCCAGATAATTGAATTTTGACCCGCACTTACCCGGGGTACGATAGAAGGATCAATTATTTTACCGAGCCAATAACCCGTCCTAGTTCCCCCTCCTGAACCAGATTCGTCCAGTTGGTTTCTATTATTTGCTATGCCCAGGCGTGTGTTTATTACGCCTCCTTTCCAGGTTGCTCCATCATAAATAATAGATGCAGCAAAACGTTTATCCCGGTTTGCATATGGATTTGAAGGATCAAAAAGTGCTGACCCTTCAGCCTCTGTTTTACCATCTAAAAACTCATAGGTATCCACCATATCCTGGGTTGGATTTACTGAACCAAAACTGGTTCCATCTGTAGTTTTAACCGGATTCCAATAACCTTCCTTTACTTCAGGCTTAACATTTGCGGCATATTGAATGTCAAAAATTACTTCTTTATTGTTCTCATTCGCTACATAGAACAAGCCAGCATAGTCTGCGAACAGATCATAACCTGCACCTAAATTGATTATTTTCAGATTTGTAGCTGCTGCGTCTTCCCATTTTGAAGCATACAGCTCTGCCTCTCCTTTTAAAGCGAGTGCGGCACCCTTGGTTACTCTGCCAGCCTCTGCAGCAGTTACCTTCAATGGAAGGTCTGTTGCGGCTTCTTCACATTCGGTCTGCAAAAAGGCAACACACTCTTCATACGAATTCCGGGCTTGAAAGATTGATTCTCCATCCTCAGATTGGTTTAAGGATTTAGTGATAATAGGCACACCACCATACAGATTCATCAATTGTTTATAGAAGTAGGCTCTTAGAAATCTAGCTTGTGCGATATAGGATTTCTTCACGTTAGCATCATAGTCTGCCGGACTAACATTTTCAATAAAGACATTACATTTTCGGATGGCCTTGTACATGCTGTCCCAATGACCGGGAAAAATTGGTGTTGAGGGTCCATAAGAACCAGATGCAAAGTTTACATATGATGGGATGCCCGCAAGTGACCCGCCTATGCTGTTATCTGAAAAATTATCCAGAGGATCATTGCTTATTTCAGAAGGCAGGTTGGTAAAGACGGTTGATTGAGGACCCGGGTTAAGTGAATTATAGATATCATTCAGAAATAACCCTGCATTTGCAGCATTACTCCAAACGGTAGCATCAGTTAATTGATCGGTGGGTTGAATGTCCAGTATTTCATCGTTACAAGCAGATGAAAACAAGGACAAGAACAATATGAATTTTATAACTTGATTTTTCATGTTAAATTAGAAATTAGCGTTAATACCAAATGAAAACACTTTTTGCTGGAAATAGTACCTTGCCCGTTTACTGGCACCACTTGCTCCAATTTCAGGATCAAGGTATTTCTCGCCAGTGAATGTAAGTAGGTTTTGTCCTGATGCATAAATTCGGATTCCTCCAATGCTGAGTTTTTGCATGAGCAGTTTTGGCAGATTATACCCCAGTTCAATATTTTTTAACCGCAGGTATTTGCCATCTCTTTGCCAGAATGATGACACCACCTGACTGTTACTGCTTGGGGAAGGAAGAATGATGGGGTACGCAGCATTCCGGTTTTCTGGCGTCCAGTAATCCAATTGTTCTCTAAATATTTTAGCACCATTGAAAAAAGGATTTGATGCTTCATTAGTTAATTGAAAGCTACTTTGTGCTGCTCCTTGCCATAACATTCCCAGATCAAAACCTTTAAAGGATGCATTAAAGGTTAATCCGTAAATTATTTGAGGAAAAGCGGGATTACCAATCACCGTTTGATCATCTTCATTTATTACACCATCATTGTTAAGATCTGCATATCTTATATCACCAGGTTTCAGAGCTGAGAAATTTTGCTTTGGGGCTGCATCTATTTCTTCCTGCGTTTGAAAGTACCCAGTAGATTGATAGCCATATTGTGTTCCTAAAGGCCTTCCGGTAATTCTTCTGTTCACATTGTCAAAAGTGGATCCATTTTCATAGATCTGGACCAGCTTGTTCTTCGCATAAGAAAAATTCACACCAGCGTTTAGTGTTAATTTGTTTTCAAATGTATGATTCGTATTGACACTGAAATCAAAGCCTTGATTATCCATTACGCCACCATTTACCTGAGATACGCCAATACCATATTCTACTGGTAATAGAGCAGTTGGTGCTACTAACATATCAGATCTTCTTTCTTTGAACCAGTCTGCCTCGATGTTTAAGGTTCGATTGAATAAGCTGGCTTCAAAACCTATATCCAGCTTCTTAGCAGTTTCCCAGGTGATGTTTATATTAGGTTCGGATCTTTCAAAGATTCCTGATACTTGTGTTGGGTTTGATCCACCAAAAACGTAACTGCTGTTTAAACCATACGAGTTCAAATACTGAAAGGGAGAACCAGCAAGATTACCTGATTTACCAAATGATGTGCGCAGTTTTAAATTATTAATCCAGCTGATGTTATCTTTAATAAAGGACTCTTCTGATAATCTCCATCCGAAAGAAGCAGCAGGAAAGAATGCAAATCGTTTTCCGGGTGCAAAGAAGTAGTGCCCATCATATCTTCCTGAAAATTCTGCCAGGTATTTTTGATTGAATGCATAGCTCAGCCGATATACAAAACCAAGTTGTTTAGATTTACTTGAGGTTCCCTCATTACCGAAGTCATTTTTATTCGAGCTCCCTTGACTGATCTCATCAAGAGGAACTTGATAGTTTATCCTTGATGCACTAAAGGAAGTTGAGTCTCCATTACGCTGCTCTGCAACCACAAGCGCACTTACATCATGTTTGCCAAATGTTCTTTTATAATCCAGATAGGCTTGTAAGGTTATGTTAACATTTTCGTTAAATCCTTGTGTGAGTCTGGTTGAAGCTACTCCTGCGGTGGTAGCAATAAATTCGTCAGCTGCATTTAGTGAATAAAAACTGTAGGGTATCTGCCATTGTTTATTCTTTCTGTAATTTTTATCGTAAGCGGCTACTCCTTTTAACGATAATCCCTGAATAAACTTCAAATCCTGTTTAATCGAAAGTTGGGTAAATAAAATATTGGTGTTATTCCTGTTGTATCCGCTTTCGTTTATGGATGGCAATAAGGAGTTACCAGGGAGACCATTAGAGAATTTTAAAGGGGTATTAAGCAGTGGTGCATTCTTTGTTACCGAGGTGTAAATTTGAGTTCCAGTTGTAGAGCCTGGGTTTTTAGTAACTTCTAAACTACCTTTAATATCAAATGAAATAATGGTGGAGTTGGTTGCATTGACATCAACATTTGTTGCAAAATTATAACGTGAATAATTGATAGCATCTACAGAACCTTGTTGGTAAAGATTACCTAAAGAACTGAAAAACCTAACTTTTTCTGATCCTCCGGTAAACGTTAAGTGTTGAGAGGTCATGGGTGCAGCGAAATCAATGACCTCACGTAACCAATCATGATCAGGGTAATGATCGGGATCAGAGTGGTCTTTGTATTTCTGTAAAACCTCATCTGAGTAAGGGGCGGGTAAGCCTGCGTTTGCACTAGCAATGTTTAGTGTACTGGCATAATCGTATGAATTGAGATAGTCAGGAAACCGTGTGGGTTGCTGCACGCCATACCAGGTATCAAAATTCAGAGATACCTTACCGGCCTTACCTCTTTTTGTCGTGACCAAAACCACACCGTTTGCACCAGCTAAACCATAGGGAGCAATAGCAGCTGCATCTTTTAAAATGGTAATCGTTTCAATTTCTTCAGGATTGAGCTGCGAAAAAGGTCTTTGGATCCCGTCAACGATTGTTAATGCATCGTTGCTTGATCCATTTGTTCCAACACCTCTGACCCGTATTGAAGAGGCATCGGCTCCCGGCTCTCCACTAGATTGAAAAGTCAATACGCCTGATACTCTCCCAGCTATTGAATTATTGATATTTCCTACCGGAGACCTTACAATATCATTTCCATTCAAGGTCGATATGGAGGAAGTAGTAAGTGCTTTAGCTTGTTTGCCATATCCTACTACCACAACCTCCTTAAGTGCGTTGCTACTTTCTTTGAGAATAATGTTTAATTCGACCTCCTGGTTTACTTTAACCTCTAAGTTCTCAAATCCCAAATAACTAAATACTAAGGTAGAATACTCAGGTGCATTGATCTTGAATTCGCCATTACTGTTTGTAAGCGTTCCAATAGTACTGCCTTTTACTTTAATAGTTACGCCTGGTATGGTTTCGCCCTTTTCGTCTTTAACAATTCCAGTTATTGGTGCTAATTTATTGTTGCCAATTAGGTTATCACGGGTAGAAAGCGCTATGACATTTCCGGATAGTTCTTCAAAAGTAACATCTAAAGGGTCCAGCAATTTGGTGAGAATGGCACCAATTGCCGTATGGGCTGGAGCTTGTAAGGAAACCCAGCTTTCGGTAGGGATCTTGTCGGAATTATAAAAAAATTTAAATTCACTAACAGACTCAATTTTTATTAATGCTTCTTTAAATTTTATCCTTTTGAAATTAAGCTCCTTTTTAATCTCTTTTTGTGAATAGGCTTTTGCAGATAGCGATAGGTGTAAACACAGTACAAAAATGGCTAATAAAGTAAATTTAAGATTTGATACGAACTCCTTACCAATCTTAGGTAGAATACCAAGAGTGGGCAGTAATATTTTTTTCATACTTTTGTATTTTATGGTTTTTTTGAAGGTCATTTCCAGTGTCTCTTCAATAAAATAAATAAACTTGGGGGGAGTGTTAGAGCATTCCCCTTTTTACGATGCTTGGTTTCTCTAACCGGACTTATTATTCAATAATGATTTCATCTTCGTTGATTGTATAATTTATGTTTGCTATTACTTTTAAAAGACTCATCGCCTCATTGATGTTCTCATTTGTAAAAACACCAGTCAGGCGATATTCTTTGATGGCATTTCTCTTGAAATATATTTTTACATTAAATCTGCGTTCCAATTCTTTTGAAAGATCTTCAAACCGTTTATCTCTAAAAATCAGCTTATCATTGATCCATGCGGTTTCTACTATTTCCTTAGTTTGGACATCGGGTACCACTACACTGATCTCAGGGCCTTTATCAAACCATGCTGTTGTTATGACTACTTTTTCCAAAGGCATCATGCGTATTTTTTTCTGTCCCATTTTTTTGGGATAAATTTCTACAACACCTTCAACAAGTATGGTTTCTAACAGCTCATCAAAGGCTTTCACATTAAAAATGGTTCCCAAATCTTTTATATCTGCTTGCGAAGTATGCACGATAAAGGGACGTTTTGCATCATGCTTAACTTCAAAGTAAGCCTCGCCAGTCAAATAAACCTCCCGTTCGCTTTTACCGTAGTGTTTCGAGTATTGAAGCTTACTTCCAGCGTTCAAAATAATTTTTGTTCCATCAGGTAGCTGTAATTGTGACTTCGTACCCCTTGGCGTAATTATTTCATTCATTGATAAAGTATAAACTTTCAGGCTATCATAATTAAAGAAGCCAATTAATGAAATGACTACTGCAAAAGCGATCGCCATTACCATTTTGATTGAAGCAAATGTGGTGGTAGATTTGGCACTTTTGTCTGAAACCGTAGCGATTACATCCTCTTTAAATGAGGCATTTGCACTTTGTAAAAGAGCCCTGGGTTCAGTCATAAATTTCTCGAGAGCAGCTTCCAATTCGTTTGAAGCTTCCAGCATCTCGAAGGAGTACCATAACTCAGGATTATTAGCTAAAATCTCTTCAAGTTCTTTTAATTCTGAGTGTTCTATTGATTGCGTCATCTTTTTAGCCATCAATAGCCACACTCTTTCATTTTCACTCATTTTAATTAACCTCTTTTACCATAAGACTAATCAAAAGCCTGATTCTACTAAGCGTGCCGTTAATTTTTTTTAATTAATTTTTTACGGTGATACTCTTCGGGGAAAGATTGAGTGAAGACGGAATTGCTTCTGAGTGATAAAATATGGCCTTTTTAGATAGAGGACCCGAAGGAAGGCTGGATTTATAATGCTTATGAGGGGAATCAATCTAATTAATCTTAGATTGAACGGTGAGCCGGGATCTTAATTTCTACCGGTCTTTTCAGTAGAAAAACTACTTTATCCTTTTATAGATTCCAGTTTCTTTGAAAATTTCAACAGTACTTAGCAGTCTTTTCAAGGCAATCGCAAGCTGGGCATCAATCGTATTAATAGAAATACCAAGTAGTTCTGCCACATCTTTATTCCTTTTACCATCAATCTTTATCAATTCATAAATCTGTTTACATCTTGGAGGAAGATCATTGATGGTCTCCTTGATCTTAATACCCAATTCAGAGGATATAAAAATGCTTTCAGGGTCATCCAAACTGCATTCATTAAATTTGAGATTGATGTTGAAATTTTTCTCCCTTTGATGTTTCGCAAGTTGTGTTAAACATTCATTTCTGACGGAAGAAAAAAGGTAAAGACGCAAATTGTCTATTTCACTCACCTTCCCCTTTTTTGACCAAACTTTAAAAAGCACGTCATTAACAATCTCTTCAGAGGGCTCTTTATACCGCAAATATCCTTTTGCAAATGTTGTGAGGAGGTGATGATATTGTGAATGAAGAAATACATAAGCTTCGTCATCCTTTCTAAGGATTATTAAATCTAAAAAAGTTTGAGAACAGGTAGTTGACATATCTTGAGTTTAAACTTCTGCAAGTTCAAACTCAAATGTTAGCTGAATATATTGTGTATGTTTTATAATTATTAACCGATGCGCGAATTCTTGACCTGTAATAGGGATGTTTCTACAGGACCTTATTATTAAATTAAACATAATTGAGCATGCCTTTTCGGTAACGCAAAAGGGCAATGGTCCCGCAAAGCTTTCCCTCAACACTAGCACCCCAAAAATTCCCTCCGTTAAGAATATAGAAATCTTCGATGTCAAGCAGATCCGGTTGGCCTTCACATCAGAAAATTATCTAACAAAGGTCTATCCCGATGAGCCTACATTTTTCGATACTTCAAACTATATTGCAATGGCAACCAATGAAACAATCATCAAAGCTGGTGCATAATTAATAACCTTATTTACTACGGCCACTAGATCTGTGAATACTCCGTAGGCTGAAGAAATGTAGACGTAATCTTAGATACAAGCTTTGAGTTTGCATATTCCGGAATTACACTTATTTTCTTCCATTCGGGATCAGCACCAAAAGATTTCAGTGCTGGCCGTGCGCGGCCATATCATCGAAGGTGACCATGTAAATTAGGTTCGGGCGGGCCTCTCCTATGATCGTTTCTCCAAAGAAAACTGGCTTAAAACCTAGCCGTTTGAAAATATCAATCTCCCCACCTTCATTAAACATCTCACGTTTCTTTATTCCTGCTGCCTCATTCGCATGCTCATATCTACGCAGCTCGAAAATACGTTTATCCTTTTGTGGGAGCTCCAGGCCAGGCATGTTTTTAAAGGCTTTAAGTAAGGAACTTTTTATACGCTCATAAGCCGGTTCTGTTGCTGGCGCATTCAGATATGCAGCACCTTCAACTACACAGTTCCCCTCAGCGTCACGATCCAAAAAATTGATCATAGTCTTTGGAAGGTCAGAGACTAAGAAAGGAGAATGCGAAGTTACAATCAGCTGGATGGTCTTACTGGGAAGGTTTTGTGAAAAAAACATTAGTAGGTCATTCAGCAGTTTGCTTTGCGAAGCAGGGTGAAGGCTGGATTCAGGTTCATCCAGCATGATCACTACATGGCGGCTTTTGGTCACCACATTGTTCTGGAAGGCGTAGTGAAACCTAGAATAAATATTGAAGACCGCCTGCTCTCCAGAACTCAAACCTTCCCAGTGGAAGGCTAGGAAAGAGAAAATACCGATCAGCTTATTGTAGCTCCTAAAAAACTCCAGCACTAGGGGGAGGGTTGCCTCGTTCAATGGAGTATCAATGACATCATAATACTCAAACTGAGAGTCATACTTGCCCAAGCGCTTTCTTGCTAAAGATACCTTCAAAAGAAGGTCAAAGGTTTTGAGAAAACTCTTCAGCTGTTCCGCGAACTCTTCCGGCATCAGCATGGCAAAGCGCTCGTAGCTATCATTAAAAATAAAATCACTGAAATCATCTTCTCTTACTAAGAGAAACAGATCCGGCCTTCTCAGCTGGAGCATAATAGTCAGTTTGTACACAAACATCCTACGGTAAATAAGCTTAAGGCTCTCCTCATCATCAGAACCCATATCGCCCCAGGGTTTGTAAATTATTTTATCAAAAGCAGTCAGGCCGTTTTCCTCCAGTATACTTGAATACCCTTTGAAGTATTTATTGTGTTTATTGTCCACCTGGATGATAACTGAACTGGGAAGTTTAAAAGGAAGGCTATGTCCCCTATCAGCTAGAAAATCGAGCTGCCTTTCTGTCTCCATGATCCGAAATGCAGTCAAGCTGTCGATCTCCGATTTCGGAAACAAGGTATCATAGTTATTGTACCGATGGTTCAGCAGGTCCGAAGACACCAAATGATTTGTTGAAATGTCCATCAATTCAAAAAGGTGGTACTCTTCACGGTGATCAAAGATATTCGAGTAAAAAATATATGAATTTTCATAAAGTGGATGACCATCTCTCAGGAAATCAGGAGTATCAACTTCTGTACCTTCTAATAGATTTGGTAGCGAATCCTTAAACCGCAGTATCTCATAACCCTGTTGTGCCAACTCGTTCTCATTCTCCAACGGGATGTTTAATTGTATGCAAATACATTTGTCGAATACAACAATAGCGCTCAGATCATCAAACACCGTACTACCACCTGGGCTGAAAGAGGCAAGCATATACTTAATAAACTCAAACAAGTTAGATTTTCCAGCTCCGTTTGCACCTATTACCCCGGTAACCGAATTCACATTTCCAGGAAAGAAATTGGAAATATCTAGGGGGTTATCTATAATCTCTAGCACCTTCTCATCAGGATCATAACTGACCTTAAAACGGTCGGAGAAAGAAAATCCTTGAGCCTTTATGTTCTTAAAATCCTTTACCCATATATAATGGAGCTGCATAGCGAAATTTTTTTTGTTTAAGTAAGTATCTATTCTAACAATACCCCTTTTTGCAAAATTAGCCAAAGCGGCATCAACCCGTTTAAAAAATTCAGCTAGGTCCAGCCTTGAATTCTTCAAATATAACACAAACTACATTCAGACAATGACAATCATTACTATATCTGGACAAATAGCTTTATTTACTGACATTGAACAGTTCTCGTATTTTAAAAGATGAGTGAGCATAGGGAGAAAATAGAACAAGAAGATATCTTTTTAACCCAAAAAAGATTCATTAAAAGGTCTGTTGAGACATCAACTATTGGAAAAGTTCTCACCTATATTCTTTACATTCGTCAACAAGGCAAAATAGGGATGAGCACCAAAAACGCAATCAAACAATGGGTGGAAGAGACAGTAACCGGGGCTGTGATTATCAGCCACAATACGACTGGTGTAAAGAGGGATTGGGCGTCGCCTTTATTACTGGCAAAGACGTTCCAAAACCCACAAATTTTAATCCTCAGTCATGAAGGCACTGGTAGATAGCAAAGGCAATCCACTTTTCCACAAAGGGCTTCGGCGAAGCATCGTAAATTTTTTACCGTTACATGGACATGACTAATGAAATTGAAGTAAAACTTAGTATTGAAAGAGGAATTCAAAATTGATGTTGTTTTAAACAGTGCAGGATATTTCTCAGTTACCTCTTTTAATTACTGTAATTATTTTTAACAGCATAAATTTAAAATAAGTAATAAAATGCCAATCTATTGTGATGAATCAGGTTACACAGGTTCTAATTTGCTCGTAACAGCCCAGCCGTATTTTGTATATGCTGCTTTAAATGCTGAAGAAAAGGAAATTGAAGATTTCTATAATTATTTGAGAGCAAAATATAGACTTCAGGGGGAACTTAAAGGGGCTAATCTTGTTCACACCGCAGGAGGCAAACGTGCTATTTCTGAATTATTCAATCATTTTGGGGAAAAGGTCAAAATCATCTTCCATCATAAAAAATATGCGCTGGCGTGTAAATTTTTTGAATATTCCTACGAACCCGTTATAGCAAATAAAAATACATTCTTTTATCAAATGCGCTTTAACAGGTTCGTAGCACACCTTTTTTATATCTCTTTCGAAAAAAGCGAAAATAGTGCAGAGAAAGTATTCGAGCTTTTTCAGGAACTTTTACTAGGTAATAACGTGGACGGAATATTTAAAATTTTCAGACATATTCCGGCTCCAAATGAAATTTTAAAGCTAATAACCACTTTTACAATCATCCATAAAGATGCTATTCTTGACGAAATTTATACAGACGGTAAAATCGATGCATGGATACTCGACTTGACTCATTCAGCTCTTTATGATATGCTTTGTTGCTGGGGTATAGAGATAGATGAAATGGAAGTAATCTGTGATAATTCTAAACCCCTTGAAGCTGCCGTTAATCGTTACCCTTACTTTTATAGTGTCGGACTAGAAAAGAAATTTTGGGCGCCATTTGGAGAAACACTACCCTTAAACTTCACTCTCGCCAAACCAATTGTTTTTGAAACATCAAAGAAAAGCAAAGGGCTTCAACTGGCAGATCTATTTGCATCAGCTGCGTTTTATTCATTAAAAAATCCTATCAATTCGCTTTCATTAACTATCAATAACCAGCTTGAAAAAATATATTTATCTACAGAATCCTATTGCATTATGCCTCAGCCTGAAACTTATCTTAATCCAGCAACGGAAGAATTCAGATTTGGTATTTGGGCGATCTCCGCATTAACAAAAGCCTCTGTCGAAGATTCGGAAAATGTCTTAGGCTGCTTCGAAAAAGAGTTTTACCGCAAATTTACAAAGACTGGTACAAAAATCAAAAGTAAAAAGGCATAATTTAGTTATGACTTTCTATACCGGTTTAAAGAAATAATAAATACCTAAATGGAAATCACAAAAAATATTGATGCTGTTTTCGGCATCCTCGGGTTAAGTGGAGATGAAAAGCGCAGGACTATCGGAACCGGTTTTTTTATTAACGAATCAGGTGGCTTCGTTACAGCGGCCCACACTTTTAAGAGAGCAAATGAGGGCTGGGCCTATTTTGCAATCATTGAAGGAAAAAAAATTGAATTAAATAAACTTTACCAAGAGTACCTTGACATGGAAAGCCAGGTTGCTCCGATTCATTTAGATCTCTATATAGGAGATTTTGCCTTAGATAAGAAAACAAACCACCTTTTTTTTCATCCATCTTCATATTTAAAAAATGGGGATATACTAGAATTTTCTGGATACGCAGGTCGTTATTATCTGGATAAAGAAGCAACCAAAAATGAGGTGCAAAAGACACCCGGAACAATCGGCATTAATATTGATGATCTCTGGGCTAATACAGAAAACGATGAAGAGGAAAACGAGCTTCAAGAAAAAAATACAGAATCCAATATTTTGCATTTAGCCCCAGTTGACCAATTAAACTGGGGAAGCCAGATTGATAATTTAAAATACTCTTCAATTACCGGTGTATTTAAAAACCATTGCTTTGAAAAAATATTTGAATACATACCGGTAGCCGGTGTTTTTACAAACGGCTTTACCTTTCAATTAACTAATGCAAAAATGGAGCCTGCTGGATTAAGCGGCGGTCCAATTATAAAAAATAAAATTGTTTTTGGAATGCTAATTACTAAAAATGCCGCAATAACTTCCGAATATATCGTACATCAATTGGAACTTCAGGATGTAAAATTTTATTTGAAATAAACTACCTAAATCAGTTCGCAGGACATTAAGATTATCTTTGGCTATTGCGTTAGAAAATTAATAAAACAGATAATATGATCGAACACCAAAGAAGTATTGGTCTAAATCAATTTGGTGATCGGCTTTCTGGGATTTGCCCTTTAAACAAAGCATTTACTACGACGTACTCAATATAAATCAACATATATATTACAGATATGTTGATTTCATCCCCTGTTTTTATACTTAGATAATCTATTTTCAGCTTCCCTTCGAATATCAACAGTAGTCCTCAATCTTCCTGATTTAATCCATTCCCTCAGTTCAGATCTGTAAAAATATAACCGTTTGCCTTGTTTACATACAGGAATCTGTTTTCGGCTAACCTTGCTATAAATAGTAGGCACAGAAAGCTTCAAAAATTCAGCCGCCTTGCTAATCGACATCATTTCGTTTGGCTCCTCATGTTGTCCTTGAAATTCTAGCAGTAGTTTTTCAATTACACTTAATTTTTTAAGCAGTACCCCTATCGCAAAAGGAACTTGCTCAAGACTTAGTGGTTCATGTAATACACTGTCTTGTGTATCTATGTTTGTGAATTCGTATTCGTTCATTACCGTAAAGATTGATAACCCGAAATTCAAAAAATCAAACCGAATCATCACTTAGGATCAACTAAGTCTAAGTATTAAAAGATCAACTTTATGCGGTTTGCGGCTTCAATCTTTTTATCATCAACAATTTTAACATAGATTTCGGTGGTTTTAACGTTCCGATGTCCAAGCATCTTTGAGATGGTATAGATATCAGTTCCTGAAGCCAACTGAAGTGTAGCATAGGTATGCCGGAAACTATGAAAAGTTATATTCTTTTCGATTCCGGCTTTCTTCATCCATTTATTCAAATACGCTTTAACCTGAGAATATCTTAGCCCCCTGAACACTTTAAAATCACCAGCCTCACGCTTACCTAGTAAGGAAATCGCTTGGTCAGAAACCGGTAAATGTTCAGCTCCTTGTGTTTTATCCTGCTTGAACTGCAGGTAATGCTTTCCCTCAGTTCCCCTGACTTCTGCCCAACTCAATGATTTAACATCTGAAAATCTTAATCCGGTTAGACCAGAAAACATTGCAGCTCTCTTTATAAGCATATCAGAACAAGGGGTATCTGCCAGCTTTTGGAATTCCTCCAGACTTAAAAAGTCCCTATGCGTCTCCTGCTCTTTAATACCTTCTGTTAAATTATATAAGTTAACGCTTAGCAGATTCGCCTTAAATGCAGTCTTTAGAACCGTCCTAAATTTAGAGTAATAACTAAGTGCGGTGTTGTTGGAAATTCCTTTTTCCCTTCTTCCAATACCAGGAGTATCCAGTAAGTAATCTCTATAGTCTTCACAAAATATATCAGTAAGATCAGAAAACCTCAAATCTTTCCCAGCAAAACTAATCAGATAACGATGAGCCATTGACCAATTATCGGAGTTGGACCCTGCTTTCTTGTTTACTATCTTTTTGAAATAATCGATAAAATTACCCTGTCTTTTGCTGTCTGACATAAAATCAAAGCGCTTATTCTGAATTTCAATTTGCCTTAAAGCCCTTACATTTTCCGCAAGAGCTAGTGTATCCCTGTTGTGCATTTTTTCCAGTTCATTACGTGGTTTATCAAACACGTAAACTTTCAAAAATTCGCGCCTGGTCAGCTTGCCCAAATCGGGATGCCTGATTGCCGGATAATAATCGAGGAACAGCGAAGACCTTCCTTTGCTTATTCCTTTTCTCCTCAAGGTAACTTTTGCCATAGTAGGATAATTTAATAGTTCAAGACCTGATGAATTAACTTCTTGGATATATAGACATACCTTCCATTTCTATACTTAGGAATATTGTTTCGTTTGATGATATCAAACAAGGCCTTTTCTGATAACCCAAATAGGGTCTGTATTTCAGCCATATAATAACAATCCTTCTCTTTGGGCCTGACAACACTTTTTTTGACAGGAGTCACGTGAATTTCAGGTATTTCAAACAACCTATCAATATCTGATCTTCTTACAAGTGTTTTTTTCTTTTTGATATTCACTCCAAGTAATGTTCCCGATTTAATTAGGGTGTAGACAGTTTGTTTTGAGCTGTTCAGAAGACTGGCTACCTCCCTTACCGTCAAGAACTCCTTACCCAATAAATCCAGAATAGGCTTGTTAATGATCTCATTGGTTTCTACATTACTTTTACTGATCTTTTCAATCCTTATCCTGGATTTATATGCACGTTTTGAACACTGACTGCTGCAATAATTGGTCACAGTCGTCCTGGCTTCAAATTCCTTCCCGCAATGCAGACATACCCGTCGTATTCGTATATTAGAACTCATAGTAAAGTGATCTCTTCTGTACGTTTTTGTTAAAAAGTGTTTAAAAGTGTCCAGTAATTTCCCCCATCTCAACACAGTTTTAAACTTATTCGATTTGAGGTACAAATTCGGTACAATAATAAGCAAAACATTAATAAATTTCCAAATTTCAGTGCACAAAAAAATCCGCTATATAATTTATATACAGCAGATTACTATGTTTTAGCCTAGGTTTATTTTGTATTGTTTTGCCCTTTTATTTGCCAATACAAAACTTAGAGAAAATATTTTCCAACAAATCATCCGTAGTAACCGCCCCCGTTATCTCCCCCAAATAATACAACGCCTGCTTAATATCCATCGCCAAAAAATCAGAAGTAACCGGATTATCCAACCCATACAACACCCGATCCAACGCCTCTTCCGTCTTCTTCAGCGCTTCCACATGCCTGATATTGCTCACAATCACATCATCATTATTAATCCGATGTAAGTTTACTTTACGAAGCACCTCAACCTTCAACTCTTCAATTCCAACCTTATCCCTTGCCGATATAAAGATCAGTTCCAACCCCTTCAACACCTCCATTACAGCAGGAGCCAACAAGTCACTCTTATTCACAATCCCTACAATAGGAATTCCCAATAAAGCCAGTTCAGCCAGCTGCTCTTCAATTTCTTCAATCCCTTGTTCCGAATCAAAAAGATACAATATCAACCGAGCCTGCTTCATCTTTTCCCTGGTACGCAGCACCCCCTGAGCCTCAATCACGTCCGCAGTTTCCCTAATCCCTGCCGTATCAATAAACCGAAACACTACCCCATTAATAGACATCTCATCCTCTATCGTATCCCTGGTAGTCCCTGCAAATTCAGAAACAATAGCCCTTTCCTCATTCAACAAGGCATTCAACAAAGTAGATTTCCCCACATTAGGCTTTCCGGCAATAACCACCGGAACCCCATTTTTCATCACATTCCCCTGCTCAAAAGAACTAATCAACCGATACAACACCGCATGAATTGCTAAAGTCAAACTCCTTAACTGATCCCGGTTAGCAAACTCCACATCCTCTTCCCCAAAGTCAAGCTCCAGCTCAATCATCGAAGCAAAATGAATCAGCTGCTCTCTCAAACCCTTCAGCTCAGAAGAAAACCCTCCCCTCATCTGCTGCATAGCAACCAGATGCGAAGAAGCCGAATTCGAAGCAATTAAATCTGCCACTGCTTCTGCCTGCGACAAATCCATGCCTCCATTTAAAAAGGCCCTTAACGTAAATTCACCCGGCTTCGCAGCCCGTGCTCCTGTACGGATAAACAACTTAATGATACTCTCAATGATATAAGCGGATCCATGGGTAGAGATCTCCACCACATTCTCCTTGGTATAGGAATGCGGTGCAATAAATAAAGAAACCAATACCTCATCCAGGATCACTTCCCCATCCCGGATTGTTCCAAAATGAATCGTATGAGAGGCTTGCACACTTAAGTCGCGACCTTTAAAAACAGTATTGCATATCGTTAGCGCATCAGGCCCTGATAACCGGATCACTCCAATGGCACCAATTCCTGAAGGTGTAGCTAATGCCACAATTGTATCGTTGTTTGTCATGTTATGTTCTTTTAAAACTTCTCTTCTATCCCCAATCCAAAAAGAGCAAAATCATACTTTACCGGATCCAAAGCATCAAACGACCGAAGACGATCAGTCAATTCCACCGCTGTAAGCCAATCTGTTTGTTTCCTATTGATCAGCTTTAATTTGCGAGCTACCCGGTCCACATGTAAGTCACAAGGACAAATCAATTGCGATGGGGAAATCCTATTCCAGATTCCAAAATCAACCCCTTTATCATCCTGACGAACCATCCAGCGTAAAAACATATTCAATCGCTTACAGGTCGACTTCTGCATCGGAGAGCTCACATGTTTAATCGTCCTCCTCGGAAAATCAGGCAAACTAAAAAAGTATGTCCTGAAATGATTCAACATCTCTTCTGCTGAAAAAACAAAGGAAGAAACCTCGTCAAGATCTTCAACAAACGAATCGTTAGGAGCTTGACCATCTTCAACACGCGAAGCTTTATCCCATATCCATTCTTCAAAAGAAGTAGCAATACCAGAATTACTTAAACCTAAACTTAACCGAGAAGATGGCAAAAAAGCATCCTCTAAAGAATCATACACCCTATAATGCTCCCTAAAGAAACTCACAAAGTACAACAGATCCGTATCATTAAACGTCCGATGTTTAAAACCCAATAGAGATTTCAAATCCCCATCCTGATGCCCCATGATAAACTCATAAGGCGATCCGGACATCCTTTCAATCAAATCCCCACACTTATTAATAATCGTCTTCCGTTGTCCCCAAGCCAGTATAGCAGCAAAGAAACCCATTATCTCCACATCTTCTTTCCGAGAGAACTGATGTGGAATCACAATCGGATCAAACTCAATAAACGAGGGTCGGTTATACAACTCCACCTTCTCATCCAAAAACGCTTTCAAATCAAACGAATCTAAACCCAATCCCTGCGCTGCCAAACCCGAAATAACCGACGAAATACTCAAAACTAAGCCTCTATTGCCTGCTGCAAATCTTCCAGCAAATCGTCAATATCCTCAATCCCAACACTCAAACGCAACAAATTATCCGTTACCCCAGCAGCTAAACGAAGCTCCAAAGGAATAGACGCATGTGTCATACTCGCCGGATGATTAATCAACGACTCCACTCCGCCCAATGATTCCGCCAATGAAAAAACCTTAAATGACGAAGCCAACTTAAATGTCCTTTCTATATCAGCACCTACAAGACTAAAAGATATCATCCCCCCAAAATCCCGCATCTGCCTAACAGCAACATCATGATTCGGATGATCTTCAAATCCCGGCCAATAAACCTTATCTACTAACGGATGCGCCCGAAGAAACTCAGCTACCAAACGTCCATTTTCACAATGCGCTTTCATCCGCAAATGCAACGTCTTAATTCCTCTCAAAACCAAGAAACTATCCTGCGGACCTGGTGTTGCCCCGCAAGCATTATATATAAACCACAATTTCTTATACAACTCCTCATCATTCAACATCAAAGCTCCCATCACCACATCCGAATGTCCTCCAAGATACTTAGTAGCCGAATGCATCACAATATCTGCCCCCAGATCCATTGGATTCTGCAAATAAGGAGAAGCAAAAGTATTATCCACCGCTAACAGCACCTTAGCCTCCCGCGCAATCACAGATACCGCCTCAATATCCACAATCTTCATCGTCGGATTAGTAGGTGTCTCTATCCAAATCAACTTCGTAGAAGCATTCAAATAATCCCGAATCACCGACGGATCCGCTAAATCAATAAAATGAAACTTAATCCCATAATTCGCAAAGATCTTCGTAAAAATCCGATAAGACCCTCCATACAAATCATTCCCCGTGATCACTTCATCTCCCGGCAGCAACAACTTCAATACCGCATCAATCGCCGCCATCCCACTTGAAAATGCCAATCCAAACCTTGCATTCTCCAATGCAGCCAGACAATCTTCCAAAGCCTTCCTCGTCGGATTAGTCCCCCTCGAGTACTCAAACCCTTTATGGTCTCCCGGCGATTTCTGCCAGTAAGTAGATGTTTGATAGATTGGTGTCATCACCGCCCCTGTTGTTGGGTCGGGATGCTGACCTGCATGTATAGCCTTTGTTCCGAATTTCATAATCTTCTCGTGTAAATGCCAAAATTAAAACAATTTCATGTTTAAGCTCTTAATAGATGAATTAATAACCTGATTATGTTATTTGCTCGATATCTTGCGGTGAGAAAACGTACGGAATGGATTTGTGCTCCACTAAAAACGGAGGATTATGTAGTTCAGCCTGTCGACTTTGTAAGTCCCCCCAAATGGCACCTTGGTCATACGACATGGTTCTTTGAAACCTTTGTTTGTAAGCCCTATATCCCCGATTACAAGGAATTTGACCCGAATTACAGTTTTGTATTTAACAGCTATTATGAAACCTTAGGCGCCCGCGTAATCCGTACCGACCGTGGAAACCTGAGCCGCCCTTCTGTGGAAGACATCTATATCTACCGTAAATACGTGGATGAAGCAATGGCTGTATTTTTAAACCAGGGTGTAATTACTGACCCCGGTTTAAGAGACACGATTATATTAGGTCTTAACCATGAAGAGCAGCACCAGGAGTTATTGTTCACCGATCTCAAGTATATTTTAGGTCATAACCCTTTGTTTCCTGCCTATTATCAGGATCGAAACATCGTGGAGATTCAACAACCGGCTATCCCACTCGATCCTTTTCTGACCATTGGAGAGGGTATTTATAAAATCGGGTACAAGGACAAAGGGTTCAGCTTCGATAATGAGCTTGGCGTGCACAAAGTCTTTCTGGGCGAATATTCCATCAGCAGGAACCTGGTGACCAATGGAGAATACTTGGAATTCATTAAAGATGGTGGTTACCAGGACTTCAGACATTGGCATGCAGAAGGTTGGGATTGGGTGAATACCCATAAAACCAAGGCACCCTTATACTGGCATTTCATCGATGAAAAATGGTTTAACTATACCTTGGATGGTCTTCAGGAAGTAAATGAATACGAGCCTGTTAACCATGTTAATTATTACGAAGCACACGCCTATGCGGAATGGAAAGGTCAACGCCTCCCTACTGAGTTCGAATGGGAAGTAGCAGCCCCTAGTTTATCCTACGGAAAACGCTGGGAATGGACCGAAAGCGCCTACCTTCCTTACCCCGGTTTCCAACGTGCCGAAGGTGCTATAGGCGAATACAATGGCAAATTCATGATCAATCAGATGGTTTTACGGGGTTCTTCTGAAGTGACATCTCCTGAACATAGCCGGATCACCTATCGCAACTTTTTTAACGCACATTTAAACTGGCAATATACCGGAATTCGTTTGACAATCTAAATCTACCTATGAACACTGAAACTGAATCTTCACCGGAAACATACGTCCTCGCTGAGCAAATAAAGGTTGATGTCCTAACTGGTCTCTCCGCATCCCCCAAGTACATGCATTCCAAATATTTCTACGATACGAAAGGGGATGAACTGTTCAGGCAGATCATGCAGATTCCTGAATATTACCTCACTGATTGTGAAATGGAGATCTTCAAGGATCGTTGTATGGATATGTTGAATACCCTCTCTGCTTTCCCGAATGGATTCGACCTGATCGAACTGGGTGCTGGTGATGCGATAAAATCTTCGGAGTTACTCAAATGCCTGGTGCATAACGATATCAACTTCACCTATTACCCCATAGACATTTCGGGAAACGTCATCCAGTTGCTGCATGATGAACTCCCTAAACGGATTCCCGGAATTGATCTGCAAGGAATTCAGGCCGAATACTTTGAAGGTCTTAAAGAGGTGGTTTCCCGCTCCGATCGTCCCAAAATAATCCTCCTTCTGGGTGCAAATATTGGTAATATGCCTCCTGATGAAGCCCTGGAATTTTGCACACTGTTAAGAGAACAGTTGTTGGAAGGCGATCTTTTACTCATTGGCTTCGACCTGAAGAAAGACCCTTGGGTGATCTTCAACGCCTATAATGATCAACAAGGAGTCACAGAACAGTTTAACCTGAATTTACTTACACGAATCAACAGGGAATTGGCCGCGGACTTTAACCTGCAAAATTTCCGTCATTACGAAAGCTACGATCCTACTAATGGCGCCGGTAAAAGTTACCTCTTCAGCAAAACCAATCAAACCGTAACGGTTGCCGGTGAAGAGATCCTTTTTGAGGAAAATGAATGCATCTTCATGGAAACCTCGCACAAATATTCACTCAAAGAGGTGGATCATTTTGCATTGAAATCAGGTTTCGAACCTGTAATGCATTTAATGGATTCAAAAAAATGGTTTACCGATGTCATCTGGAAAGCGGTTTAAAAAAAAGAATGGATCACAACAGGCATCATCGCCTTGTTTGTGATCCATTCTTTATTAGCTAATAAATTAAGCCCTATAGAGTGGTAACAACCCTTCTTTAATACGCCCTTGCAAATAAAACCCTTTGTTTGGACGGTTTACCGGAATAGATGCAAATCCCATCTTCCAGTTCATTATCTAATGGAATACAACGGATTGTCGCTTTCGTTTCTTCTTTAATCTTTTGTTCCGATTCTGGTGTTCCATCCCAATGTGCAGATAGGAATCCCGGTTTTTCATCTAAAAGCCTTTTAAACTCGTCATACGTGTCTACTTTCACGATGCTCTCTGCTCTGAACTTGTAGGCCTTCGAATAGATATTGGTCTGAATATCGTCCAATAGCGTTTCAATATATCCGGCTAATCCATCACGAGTGATTGTCTGTTTTTCTCTTGTATCTCTCCGCGCAATTTCTGCCGTTCCGTTTTCTATATCTCGTCCACCCATGGCAACGCGTACGGGTACGCCTTTTAACTCATATTCGGCAAACTTGAATCCCGGACGTTGTGTATCCCGATCGTCATATTTTACTGAAATATTTTTGGCTTTCAATTCCGCAACCAATGCTTTAGCCACTTCAGAGATCTGAGCCAAATCTTCGTCATTCCGGTAAATAGGAACAATTACCACCTGGATAGGTGCCAATTTAGGAGGCAATACTAAACCCTGGTCATCGGAATGTGCCATGATCAATGCGCCCATTAAACGGGTGGAAACTCCCCATGAGGTAGCCCATACATGATCCAGCTTTCCTTCTTTACTGGTAAATTTTACATCAAATGCTTTTGCGAAATTCTGTCCCAGGAAATGAGATGTTCCTGCTTGCAGCGCTTTTCCGTCCTGCATTAATGCTTCAATACAATAGGTTTCTACCGCACCTGCAAAGCGTTCGTTCGCTGTTTTAATCCCCTTAATTACCGGCATAGCCATCCAATTTTCTGCAAAATCGGCGTATACATCCAGCATCCGTTCTGCTTCTTCTACTGCTTCTGCTGATGTCGCATGCGCGGTATGTCCTTCCTGCCATAAAAACTCAGTGGTCCGTAAAAACAGACGGGTACGCATTTCCCAGCGCACTACATTTGCCCATTGATTGATCAATAAGGGCAAATCGCGGTAGGATTGAATCCAGCCTCTGTACGTATTCCAAATGATGGTTTCGGATGTTGGACGAACGATTAATTCTTCCTCTAATTTTGCATCCGGATCCACAATAATATTACCGTTGCCATCGTTTTTTAATCTATAATGAGTAACCACCGCACATTCAGTAGCGAATCCTTCTACGTGAGCTGCTTCTTTAGAGAAAAAAGACTTGGGTATAAAAAGAGGGAAGTAAGCATTGCTATGACCGGTGTCCTTGAACATTTTATCCAAAGCGGCCTGCATTTTTTCCCAGATCGAATAACCGTACGGCTTGATAACCATACATCCTTTCACCGCGGAATGCTCTGCCAGATCTGCTTTTGTAACAAGTTCATTGTACCACTGGGAATAATCGTCGTTTTTGCTTGTAATGCCCTTACTCATAGTAAT
The DNA here is from genome assembly GCF_000403135.1 of Arcticibacter svalbardensis MN12-7. Taxonomy (GTDB): domain Bacteria; phylum Bacteroidota; class Bacteroidia; order Sphingobacteriales; family Sphingobacteriaceae; genus Arcticibacter; species Arcticibacter svalbardensis. The sequence goes on along the minus strand of NZ_AQPN01000095.1, from coordinate 14,018 downwards.
TTTTTATAGTTTTTTTCGTAATTTTAACACAATATTAGTGTCCGTAAAGTTATAAAACAAACCGGGCTATTTTAAACTAATCGACGTAACGTTTTCCCCGGATCTTACGTCATAGTATAGAGACAGGGAAATTGGAGATCTAACACACACGACAATGAAAAAATTAATACTTCCCATGATTGCAGCAGTCGCTGTATTATTGGGGTCCTGTTCGACCATGCAGATGGTACAGCAGTCCACAGATAACGATGATGTTTATAATGCTCAGGGTAAAGCCAGAGTAGTTGATTATCCGGTTGCTCCGGAAAAAAACCAGCGTACCGAAGAGCAGGTGTATGGCAATAACGATTATGCGACAGGTGACACCGATTATGCCGCCAATTCGTATAACAGCGAGGAAAATAACGATTACGACTATGATTACGGTTATGCTTCCCGCATAAACCGCTTTCAGTATGCCTCTCCATACAGGAGTTATTACAACGATTGGTATACCTACAGCTACAACCCTTGGTATGGTTACGGATACGATCCATTTTACTATAATGCAGGTTTATTCCGTCCGGGTTATTCCATGTGGTTTGGTACCGGCCTCTTTGGTGGTGGCTTCGGTATGGGATTCGGATACAACTCATGGGGTTATGGAAATCCTTACTACGGCGGCTACTGGGGTCCTACTTCCTACTACGGTGGCGGATACGGCGGTTATGGATATGGATACGGCAATGGCGGATATGGTTACGGTGGCGGAGTAGTCAACCGGAATAACAATAAACCCCGCCCTTATGTAGGTTCAGGAAATCCTGCTACCAGACAAGGTGCGGACCGGAATACCCGTCCAAATGTAAGTTACGGAAACGATGGAAGAGTATCCGGCGTGTATAGAAGACCAACACGGGATGTAAGTCAGGGTACTACAACTACCGGAAAAAATTCTGATGGTACAAGTTCCGCTGCCCCAACCCGTACAGTACGTAGTCCGGCAACAACAGAACAAACTCAACCCACACGTGTAGAAAGGACTGAAAGAGCCCCTGCTCAACGTGCTGAACCTACTTACACACCAAGCACTCGGTCATCTTCTCCATCTAGTGGTGGTGGTTACAATGGTGGTGGCGGAGGTGGCGGTGGTTCATCCAGACCAACACGAGGCGGCAGATAATTCATTCAACCTAAAGAAACACATGAAATTTAAACACATAAGTCTAGTGATTGCCTTATTGGCAATCACTTATTCATCATATGCTCAATATAGCCAGGACGCTTTACGCTTCTCCAGGTTTGGTCCGGGTTCTACTTCCCGTATTAAAGCAATAGGTAATGCATCTACTGCGGTAGGTGGCGACATGAGCTCGATTGGCGGTAACCCCGCTGGTTTAGGTTTTTTCAATAAATCTGAATTCAGCTTTACTCCCGAATATAATGGTTCCGAAATTACCTCTACTTATTTCGGCCAGACAGATCTCGAAACCCGCGATCAGTTTAATTTGAACAATGCGTCTATCGTATTCCATTCCCCACAGGTTAGAGGAAGAGGAACTGATCCTACTACAGGATTGTTATCCGTCAACTTCGGTGTAGGATATAACCGGACCAATAACTTTTATGATAAAACATTTTATGGAGAAATTAACCCGAACAGTTCCATCGCTGATTTCTATGCGGATATAGCCAATACACAAGGCTTCGTTAATCTCGGACAATCCGGAGGAAATGTACTTGCCGGATGGGCTGCCGACCAGGGATTGATAGACAGTGTAACTAGTGATGCGATCGGAACTTTATACGGTGCTACAACTTCGCTGAACAACCGTCAGAACTTTACTCAGGTTACTTCCGGAGGTCAGAATGAATTTAATCTGGCTCTGGGTGCTAATTACAGCAATAAGTTATACCTGGGATTTAGCTTAGGCCTGACTAGTTTACGTTATGAATCTAGTTCTACTTTTCAAGAAACAGATGGCTCAGACAATGATTACCGTACCTTTTACGATATGGATCAGACTACAACAGGTAGCGGTTTCAACTTCAAGTTGGGTATGATCTACAAACCAGTTGAAGCGGTACGATTAGGTGCTTCATTTACCAGTCCAACCTGGTATACTATTGAAGATAACACTTCATTGAACATGGAGACCTTTTATACTCAAGGAAATTCTCCTGCCGCAAATTACGATAACTTTCCTACCAACTACAATTTGAGAACTCCTTTAAAGGTGAGTGGTGGTATTGCCGTATTCATGAATCAATTTGGATTTATATCTGCTGATGTGGAATATGTAGATTACTCTACAATCAACGTATCAGGTTATGATAATGATTCAGGAGATAATGAAAATATCGATAACCAATATCAAGCCGCAGTGAATGCCCGTGTAGGTGCGGAAGCCAAATTAGACAAGATTTATTTGCGTGGTGGATTCAACTACCAGGGGAATCCTGAGAAGAATATTGGTGGTGCAACGAATACCGTAAGTGGTGGTATCGGATACCGGATCAATAACGTTTATATTGATGCTACATATGCACATGTATCATCAAAACAAACCGTTTTTGGTTACGAATTTGATCCAGGCTCTACAACCAACATTTATGGAGATGAAATATATAGTCCGGAAGCCAATCAAAAAAGAATTTACAATAACGCTTACTTAACTGTAGGGTTCCGTTTCTAAAACTTTTGCTTCGTTATTTAATAAGAAAGGCTACCCGTATAAGAAAATGGGTAGCCTTTTCATTATATAGAAGTGTGAGAGCATTCAATCCCTCTTTTTAAGATATACGGTTTTCAAAAAAGAATAGATTTGTGGATTTAATTAAATTTTAAAACTAATTGGATATTATTAGATAGGTCCAGATGGATAGCTGCCGTACCACGTATAGAATTAATACGCGCCCCTCGTTCGTTTCAGCTGGCTTCTAGCTTCGCCTCGAGAGGGTGCTACAAGCCAGATGCAGCGAACAAGGAACGAACAAAGGACGACTTTGGGATACAGCTTTCTCCAAACTGACTCTTGCCTGTCCTCTTAAAGATTAGATTCCTTTATTAAAAATATTAGATTACGCCAAATAACGAACCGCCTGGAGTAGCCAATTGGTCAATCTTGTTTTCTACTGCCGGGTCTTTGATTAATTCCGGTGCATGATGTGGTTTTTTACGTGCATCTATGATCACGGGACCAATACATCCCCAATGTTTATGTTCGATAAAACTGTTGATGCCGTAGATATCATGCGAAGGATTACTTCGCGTGAAGGTGACCCATACCAGGTTATTGATATGAGCGGCCGTAAACTCTGCATCATCGCAAAGAATCAGTAAAGCCAAACCATTGAGTTCTGCTGATTTTAAATGTTCGTTTAATAGGCCCATTTCATTCTGAGCGGATTGGGTAGAAGTATACGGCAATCCTTCCAGTGTAACTACACCCGGAATCGCCAGTGTGGCTTTTCCAAAAGAAACTGGTACATCAAAATAGGATGGAATCGTTTTCCATAAATCCCGCTTTTTCTCTCCTGCGGCAGCAAATACCACTTTCGATCCGGAATTTAATCCGTCACCACTGTAGTCCAGCGTATCAATCGTGGTATTGGTATGAAAATGAAGGTCTCTTTGAAAATCGATCCGTTCCAGGACATGAACCAGAAAATCGGCAATGTTATGCGTATGTAAAGCAGGGTCATCTTCCTTTGCTGCGATAAACAGGTATTTAGCCAGACTCAGCTGACTTTTTCCTAAGATATGATTGGCAATGGTTAAAATTTCCTGTGGCCGGCGTTCTTTTAAGTATGGAGTATATCGTTCGCTGCCTATAGCAAACAATAAAGGGTGTACGCCAGCAGCATCCACAGCATTCACTTCATGTAGTCCGGGGATTTCCTTAGGCATAGCTGAACCTGTTATTTCGTGGATCAGTGCGCCAAAACTGGTATCTTCCTGTGGAGGTCGCCCAACGACAGTAAAGGACCAGATCGGGTTCTTTTTATGATACACCTTATGGATCTTCATGACCGGGAAAGGGTGCACCAGACTATAATACCCCAGATGGTCGCCAAAAGGTCCCTCAGGTTTATTTTCCTGCGGATAGATCGTTCCCGTGATCACAAAGTCTGCATCTGCAGAGATACAAAATCCATCCGCATCGTAGAAGTACCGGAATCGTCTGTTTCCCAATGCTCCTGCAAAGGTCATCTCCGACAAGCCTTCGGGTAAAGGCATTACCGCGGCAAGTGGATGAGATGGTGGACCGCCAACAAAAATGCTCACTTTCAAAGGTTGCCCTTTGGCGTTCGCTTTACTTTGATGCACCCCTATTCCCCGATGAAGCTGATAATGCAGACCCACTTCCCTATCTTGCAGATAGTCGTTGCCCCCCAATTGGATGCGATACATGCCTAAATTGGCATTCATGATGCCGGGATGATCACTATCTTCGGTATATACCTGGGGCATGGTGACAAAAGGACCACCGTCCATAGGCCAGTTTACTATTTGAGGGATGGCACTGATCTTCGTTTCACCGTAAAGTATCGGCGCATTTTTACCCACTTTCATGGGCAATGCAGAAAAAGCAGTTAAAGCCACATTCATGTATTTGAATGGGTGTTTAATTGCTTTAATGGGATCATTCTTCAGTTCCACCAGGGTTTTAATCTTCTCCAGTGAATCCCTGAACATAAATTTAGAACGATCCAGTGTACCAAACAGGTTAGAAACTGCGGGAAAGGAACTGCCCTTGATATTTTCAAAGAAAAGAGCAGGCCCCTGTTGTTCGTACACGCGCAAATGAATGGCGGCCATTTCCAGGTAAGGGTCCACTTCTTCTTTAATCCGAATTAAATGACCGTTTCTTTCGAGGTCGTTTACACAAGCTTCTAAACTCTGATATCCCATTGGGGGCTAAGTTAAAAATTAGGACGCAGAATTGTTAGGCACTCGCTTCATTCAGTTCAGCTATTTCTTCTGCGGATAAGTGTAAAGATGCCGCTTTGGCGATATCATTCAACTGATAGAGGCTGGTGGCACTCACTACTGGTGCAGTGATTCCGGGTTGGGCGATTAACCAGGCTAGTGCAACTTGTGCCGGTGTGGCGTTATGTCGGGTCGAAACATTATCCAGGGAAGTCAGCACATCGATCCCCTTTTCATTTAAATATTTCTTTATGCCTTCGCCACGCGTACTCTTGGAAAGATCTTTTTCTGAGCGATATTTCCCGGTTAGGAAGCCACTTGCTAGTGAAAAATAAGTCGTAACCCCTACATGGTATTGCTCAGTGATGGATGCATATTGTTTTTCATAGGCTTCACGTTCCACGAGGTTATATTGCATTTGATAATTTTCGTATTTGGGCAGCCCTTTTTCACTGGCCTGCAAGGCTTCTTTTAAACGCTCCGGACTAAAGTTTGACGCTCCTATGACCCTGATCTTGCCTGCACTGATGAGTTTAGCATACGCTTCCAGCGTTTCTTCTACTGGAGTTGTGGTATCATCAAAATGAGAAAGGTATAGGTCGATGTAATCGGTTTGTAATCTGCTGAGGGATGCTTCAACTGCTTTTGTGATATATGCACTAGAGAGGCCTTTTTGTCCGGGGCCCATTTCTGATCCGCCTTTGGTAGTCAGCACGATTTGACTTCTCTTATTGTTTTGCTTAAGCCATTGTCCGATAATGGTTTCAGAATCACCACCTTTATTTCCGGGTGCCCATTTGGAATACACATCCGCTGTATCGATAAAATTAAATCCAAGATCTATAAATTCATCCAGAATCCTGAAGGAAGTTAGCTGATCTGCTGTCCAGCCAAATACGTTTCCTCCTAAACACAGAGATGACACTTTAAGTGCGGAATTTCCTAAATTACGTTGTTCCATTTTGATACTATTTTATGCTGTAAAAAACGTAAAAAATCGAGGGAAGTTCAACAGATAAGTGTCATTTACGCCTTTCCATCCGGTTGAGGAATTTTAGGGATAGGATTAACCAAATAGTGCCCATACAATAGCCTGCCAGCACATCACTGGGGTAATGCACGCGCAGATAAATGCGACTGATTCCTATGAGCAAGATCAGGATCACCAACAGACAAATCAATAAAATCCGAGCTGTTTTATTGGTGGTATGTCCGTTAACAAAGTAAATCAGCAGACCGAAAAAGGTGACACTGGTTAGGGCATGTCCGCTTGGAAAGCTTAAACCTATAGCTGGTTCAAGCAAGGGAATCAAGGGTCTTGACCTGTTGAAGATGAGTTTAAGCAGGTGCATCACCAGGACGCTGCTTAAGGCAATGGCCCCGATCTTAATGGAGTACCATCGGTGTTTACGGATAAAAAGAAAGTAGAGGATCAGCAGAATATTGGCCGGCAGCATAAAACGAGCACTTCCGAGTACCGTGATGGATGACATGAACCTCGTGGTTGTGGCATTGGTATAAGGTGCAAAAAACTGATTTATGGTCTGGTCAAAGGCCTGATTCTGATCAATTAGAACCAGTTTTGCCAGAATAAAAAAGGTAATCAGACAAATGAATAGGGTTATGGCAACGATCAGCTCTGCGGAAAACAGTCCCACCTTAGCCGCCGTTTTATCGGATTCAGAAGATGTCGAGGGCCTGTTCAATTTTCGCATAGATGTAATCCAGTTGGGCATCAGAGATGCAATAAGGTGGAAGGATATAGATGATGTTTCCCAAGGGCCGTAATATAATCCCCTCTTTTAGAAAGAATTGGTATAAGTTGTCCCTGAGTGAACTGAAATAAGAGGTATCATCCCCTGTTTCCCATTCGAAAGCTATAATAGTTCCTGTCTGCCGAACAGCTTTAAGTTTCGGATTGTTTTGAATACGAAGGGCAAAAGCAGCATGTTTGGCGCAAATCCGCTGGATGTTATCCTGCGTTTCTTGAGAGAGCGTCAGATCCATACTGGCCAAAGCAGCCGCACAGGCTATTGGATTGGCAGTAAAGGAATGTCCGTGGAATAGCGTCTTGAGTTTGTCGTCGGATAAAAAGGCGTCAAAGATCTCTTGTGTGGCAGAGGTTACGCCCAAAGCCATCGTACCACCTGTAAGGCCTTTGGACAGGCACACGATATCGGGTTTATGCTCCATATAATCGGAAGCAAAAAGTTTACCGGTACGTCCGAAGCCGGTCATCACTTCATCTGCGATTGTTAGGATGCCGAGCTCCCGACAAGTGCCAATCAATTGGTTCAGTCCTTTGGCTTCGTACATCAGCATGCCTCCGGAACCCTGAATTAAGGGTTCATAGATAAAGGAAGAGATTTCCGCTGCGTTTTCCCTCAGGTATTTGATTAATTTATCAATGTTGCCGGCATTTGGGGTTTCGATATATTCTACATCAAAAAGCAGACTTTCAAAAGCGGCGGTAAAGGCACTTCGCGCACTTACTGCCATGGCACCAAAGGTATCTCCGTGGTAGGAATGCTGAAATGCAAGCACTTTATCGCGTTGTTGATTTTTATTGGAGCGATATTGATGGCACATTTTCAGGGCCACTTCCACGGCGGTAGAGCCGTTATCGGAATAAAAGATCTTTGCCTGGTTAGGAGGTAAGATTTTCAGTAACCCTTCTGCGAGTTCTACTGCGGGAGGGTGTGTAAATCCCGCAAAGATGGCATGCTCTAAGGTACCGGCCTGTTCCGCTACCTTTTTAGCAATATGGGGATGGGCATGTCCGTGCAGGTTGACCCACCAGGAAGAAACAGCATCGAGATACTTTTTACCGTTTTCATCTATGAGATAGACACCTTCGCCCCTTACAATGGGGATCGGCAAACCTGCTGTTTTCATTTGTGTATAAGGATGCCAGATGATCGCCTGGTCGCGTTCGCTCAGGCTTCTTTTTTCTTCCATGCAGCTTGTAATTTTTGTATAGCGATCTTATCTGTTAAAAAGGTAACATCCGCCTCTGTGAGATCCTGAATAGGGATCCAGCGGAAGGATTGTTTCACTAACGCATCCGAAGTAAAATCGCATATGGACGTTGAAATATGACATTTTAATGTCTGTAACGGCTTAACCAGATAGTAGATGCTGATGATCTGGCTCTCGTTGAAGGATGATTTTTCGAAAAAGTCTGTGGTATAAATATGATCCAACACCTCAATTTCGGTCTCACATTCCTCCATAAACTCGCGCTTTAAGGCATCAATAAGTCCTTCGCCATACTCCAGTCCCCCGCCGGGAAACTTGCTGAACTGAACCGTCTGATGTTCTTCATCACTAATGAGAATTTGGTTCTGCTCATTAATTAAAAGGCCATAAACGCGAACATTAAATAAAAACATAAGAAAACAGTTAAATTATTTTTACATCCTTTGCGGAACATCAATACCTAATAGGTCCATGCTTCTTTGGATTACGGAAGCAGTAACCGCTGAAAGAGCCAGACGAAGATGACGAAGCTCCAGGTCCTCCTCCTTCAGAATGGGCTCCTCGTGGTAAAACTTATTGTACACCTTGGCCAGTTCGTATACGTAATTGGCAATCAATGCGGGACTATATTCTTTTGCAGCCGTCAGGATGACCTCCGTATACCGGCTTATCGTCAGGATCAACTCCCTTTGTACGGGGGAAAGGTCATGAATGCCATCAAAAGAAGGGACAGGTACATCGGCGCGACTGAGTACAGAACAGATCCGGGCATGTGTGTATTGGATAAACGGTCCGGTATTTCCCTGAAAATCGATTGATTCATTCGGGTCAAACAGTAAACGTTTTTTAGGCTCTACTTTCAGCAGGAAATATTTTAATGCCCCCAGACCGATCATACGGTAGAGTTCTTTTTTCTCCTCCTCAGAGAAGTCCTCCACTTTACCGAGTTCTTCGGTGCGCTGACAGGCAGTATCGATCATTTCCTGGATCAGATCATCGGCATCCACTACAGTGCCTTCTCTGGACTTCATTTTACCTGATGGCAGGTCAACCATGCCATACGAAAGATGGTAAAGTCCCTGAGCCCAGGTTTTACCCAGTTTATTCAGGATCAGGAATAAGACCTTGAAGTGATAGTCCTGCTCATTTCCCACTACATAGATGGATTCATTCATCTGGTAGTTATCGTATTTCAATTGGGCAGTACCCAGATCCTGCGTAATGTAAACGGAAGTTCCATCACCACGCAATACCAGTTTCTCATCCAGACCATCTGCAGTGAGGTCAATCCACACCGAGTTATCCTCTTTTTTAAAGAATACGCCTTTTTCTAATCCTTCTTCTATGATATCCTTCCCAAGCAGATAGGTATTCGATTCGTAATAAAACTGATCAAATTCTACCCCTAGACTCTTGTAGGTGACGTCGAAGCCATTATATACCCAGGTATTCATGGTTTTCCAGAGCGAGGTGACTGCCTCATCCCCTGCTTCCCATTGCTGGAGCATGGTTTGTGCTTCCTTAATTAAAGGTGCATTCTTTTTTGCTTCATCTTCTGTTTGTCCGGCTTCCTTAAGCGTTTCAATTTCTTTTTTATATTCCTGGTCGAACTTCACATAGTAGTTTCCAACCAGCTTATCCCCTTTTAGTCCGGTACTTTCAGGAGTTTCCCCATTACCGAATTTCTGCCAGGCAAGCATGGATTTACAGATATGGATGCCTCTGTCGTTTACCAGATTTGCTTTAATTACTTCATATCCGGATGCCGCAAGGATTTTAGCAACAGAATAACCGAGTAAGTTATTGCGTACATGTCCCAGGTGCAAAGGTTTGTTGGTATTGGGCGAAGAGTATTCAATCATGATGCGTTTGCCATTTGCAGGCAACACGGCAAAGTCAGGTTGAAAGATTTCTTTTTTGAATAGATCAAGCAGATAAGCGCTGGTTAAAGATAGATTCAGGAATCCTTTAATTACGTTATAACCCGAGATTTCAGGTACGTTTTGCTGCAAATATTCACCAATTTCAATACCCGTTTGTTCGGGAGACTTCTTGGAAACGCGCGTTAAAGGAAAGGTAACAACGGTTATTTCCCCATCAAATTCCTTGCGGGTTTCCTGGAGATTTATATTATTTTCGGGTAAATCAATATTATACAGGGCCTTAACAGCCTTAAGGGTTCCTTTGACAATAAAATCCATGGGTCAAAATTAATCATTAGACCGCTAATCGCCCCTTAATAATGCTGATAATTTGAACTAGATTTGTTTTAAGCATCAAAATCAGCATGACACCTGCAAAGTTAGATATTAGTGTAAATTCGGAAATTGGTACCCTTAGGGCAGTAATGATCCATAGTCCGGACAGTGGAATTGGCCGTGTTGCCCCTTCAAAAGCACAGGATTGGCTCTTTGAAGACATTATCCATCTCGATACGGTGCGGGCAGATGAATATGACCATTATGTGAAGCTGCTATTGTATTTTTTAGATCCTGCAAAGATCAAAGGAAAGCTAAATAATCCGGTTGATACCTTGACAGATAAACGTGAGTTTTATAAACCAGGCAAACCCGGTTATTTCAATTCAGATAAGGTGGTGGAGGTAGAAAAGCTGTTGGCGGACATACTGGAAATTACGGAGATCCGAAAGAAACTTTGTGCTGCTATTTGCGCGATAGAAGAATGCAGTTATGCGCTACAACTTGAGCTGTCTGCTACTCCTGCAGGTTTATTATCGCGCATCCTGATTTCAGGCTCTATGCCTGATGGAGAGATGCTGTTCCCTCCTATCCCTAATCTGATCTTTACACGGGACATTGGCATCACGATCAATAACTTTATCCTGCTGAGTAAACCGGCTAAAAAAGCGAGAGGCAGAGAGGCGCTATTATCGCGGTATATCTTTTACAATCACCCTTTGTTTAGTGCCTCTACACACAAGATCCTGGAGTTTCCGCATGAGGTGAAATATTTTCTGCGTCCTGGTGACGGACAGGAGGAGAAAGCAACCCTGGAGGGAGGTGATGTCATGGTGATCAGTCCGGAGCATGTCCTGATTGGTTGTTCCGAGCGCACATCCCCCAGTGGGGCCAATGAAGCCATCCGCCTACTGTTTGAGCATGATGTGGTTAAAAAGGTTACGGTGATCCGGATTCCGCATAAGCGCGATTATATGCATATTGATACGCTCTTTACACAGGTTAACCGGCATACCTGGGTGGTGTTGGGCTCTGTATGTGCTACTCCTGATAAAATAAAGAGGCAGCCGCAGGATTACCTGTCCGAGAAAAAAGTAAAGGACCATGTGCAGATCTTCCAGTTCACAAAGGGAAAAGACCGGCCTAAGAAGTTTAAAAGTATAGAAAGTCTGCTGACCTCCATCAGTGAAAAGGATTTGGGCAGTACCGGAAAAACCAACTTTATTTATTCCGGGAATAATGAGTTCCCCTATGATGAACGGGAACAGTGGACGGATTCCTGTAATTTACTGGCTTTGAGAGAGGGCATTGTGCTGGGTTATGACCGGAACGACCGGACGATCCAGTCCTTTAAGACCAATGGGTTTTCTGTTGTTCATGTAAAAGACCTGATCACCCAGCTTGAAAATGAGGAAATCAAAGTTGGAGAGTTAAAAGATACCTTAATCCTCATGCCATCAGGCGAGCTTTCCCGGGCAAGGGGAGGTTTCCATTGTATGAGTTTACCTTTAATCCGTGATTCCATTTAGACGATGCAGACAACCTCACGCATATTGATGATCCGGCCGTCGATGTTTGGCTTCAATGAACAAACAGCGATCAGTAATTTATTCCAGCATGTCAATCATGGTGGCGAAAATCTACAATCGCATGCACTGGAGGAATTCAATCAGTTTGTATCCCTCTTGCGCTCGAATGGAGTGCTGGTTCTGGCGGTCGATGATGATCCTGAATTTCATACACCTGATGCGATCTTTCCGAATAACTGGATTTCCACACATGAAGATGGCAGCTTGTACATCTATCCCATGGAAGCAGAAAACCGGCGGCAGGAACGAAACATCAAAATTATTAAGGCGATCCAGAGCGGGTATGGCTACAAACATTTTGTGGACCTTAGCTTTTTTGAACAAACGGGTAAGTACCTGGAAGGGACAGGAAGTATGGTGCTGGATCGGGTGAATCATATCGCATATGCCTGTATATCGAGTCGCACGAATGAAGAAGTACTCGCTTATTTTGCACAATTATCCGGCTATCGTACAGAAACGTTTCAAGCTATAGATGCTTCGGGAAAAGCAATTTACCATACTAACGTGATGATGAGCGTAGGAGATCGTTTTGCGGTGATTTGCCTGGAGTCCATTGCACATCCCGAAGATCGTGATGCTCTGATCCGTTCGGTTACGGCGACTCAGAAAGAGATCATTCCAATTAGTTTGGCGCAGATGAACGCCTTTGCAGGAAATTTAATTCAAATCAGCAATAAACAGGGAGAAAATTTAATTGTAATGTCCACACAAGCCTATGAATCCCTGGATGAGGGGCAAAAAAGCGCTCTATGGCAGTATGGCAACCTGATTCACTCCCCATTGTGGAACATTGAACGCTTCGGCGGAGGCAGTGCCAGGTGTATGATTGCCGAAATTCATGTACCTTACAACACTAATTTGTAAACAATTACAATTATTCCTGCTTAATAGAAATATTATTCGTTAAAAAATTACATTTTTGCGTAAATTTTAATAAATGCAGAGTTACGAAGAGTTCCTTGACCTGAGTGTAGAATTTCCGCAGGAAGGTTTTGAGGTAATAGATGATGAACTATACTTTCATGACCTAAACCTGATGGAGATGATTGAAACGTATGGTACACCGTTACGTTTTACGTATTTGCCTTTGATCACTAAAAAGATTCAGAAGGCTAAGCTCCTTTTTCAGCAAGCTATCAATAATAATAATTACCGTGGGAGCTATATGTACTGTTATTGTACAAAGAGTTCACACTTTAAACATATTGTCGAAGAAGCGCTTAAAAATGATATCCATTTGGAGACCTCTTCCGCATTTGATCTTCCTATGATCGATGCTTTGGAAAAAAAGGGTTCTGTGACTAAGGATATCACTGTGATTTGCAATGGGTTTAAGACCTATCAATATAAGCAGTATATCGTGGATATGTTCCATGATGGATTTAAAAACATTATTCCGGTGCTGGATAATAAGGAAGAGTTCAACATGTATGATGATGAGCTCGATCTGCCTATTAATCTGGGGATCCGTATTGCGGCGGAAGAGCAACCGGATTCGCAATTCTATACCTCGCGCTTAGGGATCAGAATAGAGGATATCATTGATTTTTGGCATAGTAAAATTGAAGATAACCCTAATTTTGAGGTGAAGTTGCTGCATTTCTTTATCAATTCAGGTATTTCGGATACGCCGTATTACTGGAACGAGCTGGAGAAATATGTGACTTTATATTGCAAGTTCAAAAAGATCAATCCTGCGCTTTCAATATTGGATATCGGTGGAGGCATGCCTTTTAAAGATTCGCTGGTATTCGATTTCGATTATGAATATATGGTAAATGAGATCGTGAAGCGGATTAAAGAGATTTGTTCGGTTAACGATGTGGAAGAGCCGGATATCATTACGGAGTTTGGTAAATATACAGTTGCGGAAGCATCGGGGATCTTGTATAAGGTTTTAGGTCGTAAACAACAGAATGATCGTGAAAAATGGCTGATGCTGGATGGATCGTTCATCACGAACCTGCCTGATGTGTGGGCTTTGAATCAGAAATATATCCTGGTACCGATTAATAACTGGGATTCGGAGTATGAGCGGGTCAACCTGGGCGGGATTACCTGCGACGGGCAGGACTACTACAATCAGGAAGCGCATATGAACAGTGTGTTTATGCCGAAGACCAGGAAAGTGCAATATTTAGGCTTTTTCCATACGGGGGCGTATCAGGAGGTGTTAAGTGGCTATGGTGGAATTCATCATTGTTTGCTGCCTTCGCCTAAGCATGTTTTGATCAGGAGGAATAGAGATGAGACGTTCAACTTTGAGGTTTTTGGAGAAGAGCAGAATAGTAAACAGGTGTTGAAGATACTGGGTTACTAGGTATCTTGTTTATTGAT
>NZ_AQPN01000094.1 GCF_000403135.1 Arcticibacter svalbardensis MN12-7 | reverse complement strand
AAGTTCTCCAAAGATAAAATGGAGGCATCATGATCCATTTGTTTGATCACTTTGTATAATATTGGGCGGTTTTGAGGCTATAGCTGTTCGTACGGTTTGTGCTGGCGATAATAGTGATCATCTGTTGGTAATATGTTTAAAACGAGATATTAGCCTGTCTTATTAAATTGTTTAAAGTTCGTATCTTAGGCGATTGATAAGAAAATGATACAAAGGGCAAAAGTAAGGATTTAAATATCTATTCTCCAAGTAAGTAATTGTAAATAAAAGGTTAGAACAGGGATAAGGAATGAGTAAGATTATAGCTTTAGCTAATCAAAAAGGAGGGGTCGGCAAAACCACATCATCCATAAACCTTGCAGCTAGTTTAGCTGTGTTGGAATATAAAACATTGCTGGTAGATGCAGATCCACAAGCCAACTCCACCTCCGGCATTGGTTTTGATCCACGTACAATAAAGTCAAGTATATATGAGTGCATAATAAATGATGTAGATCCGCATGATGCCATTCAGGCTACTCAAACGCCTAATCTGGATCTATTGCCTGCACATATAGATCTGGTAGGTGCAGAAATAGAGATGATTAATCTGACTGACCGTGAGTTTAAGATGCGGACAGTGCTGGATAAGATTAGGGAGGATTACGATTTCATCATTGTCGATTGTTCACCTTCTTTAGGGCTGATCACCATTAATGCTTTAACGGCAGCTGATTCTGTGATCATACCTGTTCAATGTGAGTACTTCGCCTTAGAAGGGCTAGGTAAACTATTGAATACCATTAAGATAGTGCAAACAAGATTGAATCCTAATTTAGAAATTGAAGGGATTCTGCTTACGATGTATGATGTCAGGTTAAGGCTTTCTAACCAGGTAGTTGAAGAGGTAAAGGTTCATTTTCATGACCTTGTTTTCGATACCATTATACAACGTAATACGCGTTTAAGTGAGGCTCCGAGCTATGGGATTTCTGTGATTATGCACGATGCAAATTGCAAAGGGTCTATTAATTATCTTAATTTAGCTAGAGAGATCATTAAGAAAAATGGTCTTGTTAATGGAAAAGGTGTTAAAAAAGCAATAGTTAATTCATGAGCCAGATAAGAAAAACAGGGTTAGGAAGAGGATTAAGTGCATTGTTGGATGATAGTGAGCGCATAATGCCTGTACGTTCGGTGCCTGTTACTGAAGGAGTAACATCCCCGGGTAATATAGCTCACATACGCATTAGCCAAATTGAAGTAAATCCATTTCAACCCAGGTCTGAATTTGATCAGGCTTCACTTCAGGAACTTGCTGATTCTATTGGCACACAGGGGTTGATTCAACCGATTACGGTTAGGAAATCAGGCTCAGGGTCGTATCAGTTAATATCGGGTGAAAGACGTCTTAGAGCTTCCCGGATTGCTGGGTTGATAGAGATTCCTGCATATATCCGTACTGCAAATGACCAGCAAATGCTGGAAATGGCACTTATTGAAAATATTCAACGAGAAAACCTGAATGCTATTGAGGTAGCTTTAAGTTTTCAGCGGATGATCGAAGAGTGTAATTTAAAGCAGGAAGAGCTTAGTGATCGTGTGAGTAAAAACCGGTCGACGGTGACTAATTATATTCGTTTATTGCGGTTGCCACCTGTAGTGCAGGCGTCTATCCGTGATAATAATATTTCAATGGGACATGCCAAGGCAATTCTTGGTCTGGAAGAGGTTGACAAACAGCTCTATGTTCACAAAGAGATCTTGAAGAATGGACTTTCTGTTCGTAAGACTGAAGAGCTTGTTCGTACTATACAGCAAATGGGAATTCCCAAAGCAGGTACAGCGAAGGTTGAACCGGTTTCTTTTCAGTTTCAAAAGATTCAGGACGATCTGGCATCGAAGTTTGCTACTAATGTGCGTTTGAAAGTTCAGGGAAAAGGAAAAGGGTCTATTGAAATTCCTTTTATGTCAGATGATGATCTGAGCCGTATACTTGAATTATTAGACTGGTAAATGATTTTTTTAAGATATTTTCTGTTTATAGGGATGATGACATTCACTTTATCCGTGTTTTCACAAACGGATACTGCTGTTGTAAAAGTTGATTCAGCTATGTCTAATCCTGATTCCAAAATGCCTAAAACTACTGTTCAGAAAGATACTGTTGTTTCTGTAAAGGGAAAAGGACTTGGATCTGGGAAAGCATCTGTTGTGAAGGACTCTGCACGTCTTGCTATTGAAAGAATGCCTGGTCAGGCTGCCCGACGATCAGCAATTATCCCTGGTTGGGGTCAATTCAATAATAAAAGATGGTGGAAGGTTCCTTTTATTTATGGAGGTTTGGTAGGTGCAGGACTGGTATTTGAATTTAATCAACGCTATTATAAGGATATTTTAACCGAACTGCAATACAGGGAACTTCGATCTGAAGACCAACCTGAAACACAAAATCCTCTATATGCTAATCTGGATAAGGCTGCTCTATTGAGTGGGCGTGATTATTATAGAAGAAGCCGCGATTTAAGTGTATTGGCAGGATTGGGGGTTTATGCAATTAATATTATTGATGCCTATGTAGATGCCAAATTTTTTCGTTGGGATCTATCGGATGAACTAGCTATTAAAATTAAACCATCTTTACAAAGTTTTCCCATTAATGCCTCTTTGGTTCCGGTACCAGGTATAAAAATCTGCTTTGCTCTGTAATTTCATTAACATAAAAATATTTCAATGAAGATAGCTCTTTTAGGTTATGGTAAAATGGGACGTATTATAGAGCAGTTTGCTCAAAATCGTAACCATGAAATAGTATTAAAAATAGAAGAGAACAGTCTTCATTTACTCACCAAAGAGAATCTTCAAAAAGCAGACGTAGCCATTGATTTTAGTACGCCTCATTCTGTGATGCAAAATATTAATGCCTGTTTTGATGCACAACTTCCGATAGTAGTAGGGACAACAGGTTGGTACAACCAATTACAGGAAGTAAAAGATATTTGTATTGCAGGTAACAATACTTTACTATATGGCTCTAACTTTAGTATTGGCGTAAATATCTTCTTCTTTGTAAATAAAATGCTGGCTAAAATTATGAATCCGTATTCTCAATATGATGTCCAGGTAGAAGAAATACATCATATACAAAAGCTTGACGCACCAAGTGGTACGGCTATAACTATTGCAGAGGGGATTTTAGATGGCCTTAACCGCAAAAGTGAATGGATCAATAATGTGGTAGATGAAGGGAAACAGGTTATTAATCAACCTAACCAGTTACTGATAGAGTCGCTACGAATTGAAGATGTTCCTGGAACTCATACGGTGATTTATAGCTCGGAAGTGGATGAAATTGAGTTGAAGCATACCGCACATAGTAGGGCAGGGTTTGCATTGGGTGCTGTAATTGCAGCTGAATGGCTTAAAAATAAAAAAGGTTTCTACTCGGTAGAAAGTATATTTGACTTTAATAACTAATAATAATTACATGGAAAGTACTGGAATTTGGTTAGTAATAGGTATTCTAACCATTTCAACATTGGTCGGAATGTGGATGCTCTTTGAAAAAGCTAATCGTAAAGGTTGGGAAGCTCTCATTCCTGTCTACAATATGATTGTTGTTCTGAAAATTACAGGAAGACCTCTTTGGTGGATTATTCTGCTGTTAATTCCCGTAATAAACTTAATTGTAGCATTGGGTCTGATTGTTGATTTTGCGAAAAGTTATGGTAAGACTTCTTTTCCGGAACATGCAGGTGCTGTGCTTTTCCCTTTTATAATTTTTCCTTACTGGGGTTTTGATGCTAACACAAAGTATCTTGGACAATCTGCAACAGAAGAGTTCCATGTAAAATATCCTTATAGAAAGTCAGCAGCAAGAGAATGGGGTGATGCAATCATCTTTGCAGTAGTTGCTGCAACCTTAATCCGCAGCTTTCTTTTGGAAGCGTATACCATACCTACTGGATCTATGGAGAAATCGCTATTGATAGGAGATTTCCTTTTTGTGAGCAAAGTGAATTATGGTGCACGAATTCCGATGACCCCTATTGCCTTTCCTTTTGCACACCATACTATGCCTCTTATTGGTACAAAAGCTTACTGGGATGGATTAGAGTTAAAATACAGAAGACTTCCTGCACTCGAGGAAATTGAACGAAATGATGTAGTGGTGTTCAATTATCCAATGGAAGCGGATGCTCCCTTTAATCGTCCGGTTGATAAGCGCGAAAATTATATCAAACGCTGTATTGCTATTTGTGGAGATACCTTAAGGATTATAAATGCACAGGTATATGTGAATAGTAAAAAGGCGATTAATCTTGAATTTGCTCAGAAGTATAATGCCGTAGTTTCAGATGGTACAGACTTTAATCCACAGAAGCTAACGGACATGAATATCGATGCACAGCGGCGCTCTGATGTCGATTATTTATTTAATATGACTAAAGGTCAGGCATTGGAAATTAAAAGTTGGGCTAATGTAAAGGAGGTGAAACCCTATATACAATCCGCGTCTATGTATGATACAGAGATTTTCCCTAAAGACCCTGCCTTTAGATGGAATGTAGATAACTTTGGGCCATTAATAATTCCTAAAAAGGGCTGGACAGTAAAGCTGGACAGTACAAATATTCCACTGTATAAGAGAGCAATTGAAGTTTATGAAGGGAATAAGGTAGAGGTAATTAACCATAATCAAATCAGTATCAACGGTAAGCTTGCTAATTCTTATACTTTTAAAATGAATTACTACTGGATGATGGGAGATAACAGGGATAACTCACTTGATTCCCGTTTTTGGGGATTTGTTCCGGAGGATCATATTGTAGGTAAGGCTTTATTTGTATGGATGAGCTGGAATACGAATGGTAGCTTCCTGAGTAAAATTCGTTGGGACAGATTGTTTATGGGCATTAAATAAAAAGCCATTTTTTATTATTACTTGTTATGTTGCAATACTAGTTTAAAAGTCTTTATAATTTCTCAATTCCAAGCAATTCGGCTAAAGCTTCTAAATCTTTCACTACGGGTTCAGATAAAGGAATTCCTTCTACACGGCGTATCTTCTCTGCTTCCGCTTCCGGTTCTCCTGGTATAATTACGGGTTGATCTGGATCTATTGGCACTGCGGCTTTAAAACGTTCAATCCAGCGATCCATATGCGACTTAAAGTCGGCAGCAGGTCTGAAGCCATCAATACGCATTGCGCCATGGAAATGACCAATTCCTTCACCTGGCAAATCGGGTAGTGGATCTAAAAAAGCAACAAAAGGAGGGACCCATGGGCCATAATTAGCACCAGATAAAATAGAAGTAAGAATATCAACTGTGGCACTTAATCCAAAACCTTTGTGACTGCCATGGTCACGGTCACTTCCTAAAGGTAATAGTGACCCTCCAGTTTTAAGTGCATGTGCATCAGAAGTTGGTAATCCAGTTTTGGTTTGAACCCAACCTTCAGGGATTTGTTTACCTTCCCGTTGCGCTATTTCTAACTTCCCGTTGGCCGCTGTAGCGGTTGCCATATCTACGACTACCGGCGGATATTTGCCTGCTGGAAAAGCATAACACATCGGATTTGTACCTAGCAAACGTTCTGTTGTAAATGTAGGAGCAACCAGCGGACTTGCATTAGTCATTGCAATGCCAATCATATCTTTACTCACAGCCTGCATCGCATGGTAACCAGCTATACCAAAGTGATTGGAATTTCGTACAGATACCCAACCTGATCCATATTTCTCCGCTTTTTCCATGGCCAGTTTCATTGCGAATGGAGCTACAATTAACCCTAATCCGCCGTCACCGTCTACAGTTGCGGTGCTTGCTGTTTCGTGAACAATTCTGATATTTGGATTAGGATTAATCCGGTGTTTTTTCCATAGACGGATATAGCCGCTTAGTCGTGCTACGCCATGCGAATCGATTCCTCGCAAGTCAGAGGTTATTAATACATCGGCAGCAAGAACAGCATGTTCTTCACTGCAGCCCATTGCATGAAATACAGATTCTGTAAAGGCTCTTAATTTGTTTTCCTGAAAAATGAAGGAACTCATACTTAAGGTTCAATAATAGTGAAATTAATAATTAACATTAAATGAGGGTCTCTTCTTTTAAAATAAGGAAGAGACCCTAGAAATAAAAAAGCTGTTTCATAGGTTGAAACAGCCTCTTTTTTGATTTTATATGAATAAGCTTATAAAGCTTATTCAAAAGTAACCAAGTTTACTAAAAATGGTTCTTATAATGAATACCGAATCAACTTTTTAGAAATATAAGAAATGCTAAATCTAATCTTATAGGATATTTTAAAAGCCTTAAGGGAGGTACTAATAACCCCTGTTTTTTAAAATATTTTCCATTTAGCTCATAATTAATTTCTTAAAATAAATCATGAGCTAAAAATTAGACTAAATCGCAAAATAAAGAGGTTAAAAAAGGACATTATAGCCTTCCTTTTTTCTTGTTTTTTATAGTATGGACACACTTCTCCTACCGGATTGAATAATGTGAATT
>NZ_AQPN01000093.1 GCF_000403135.1 Arcticibacter svalbardensis MN12-7 | reverse complement strand
TGATGTATAGGTTTTAAATTCTAAAATTTCTTCTGAAATTGCTATATTAGTGTCGCTAATGGTTTCTTTAATTTTTTTAAGGAATTAAAAGGGAATACGGTGTAATTCCGTTACTGTCCCGCAGCTGTAAGCTCCGCAACGGCATTCAAATCAGGCCACTGTTACATCCTCCAAAGGATTAGAACGGGAAGGTAGAATGACCGGGAGCAAGTCAGAAGACCTGCCTTTAGTATTCATTTCGATGTCCTCGTGGGTTGGGGCTGAAATGGCACTTATGCTTAGCTGATGGATAGAGTAAAGAAGAATACATTTATGGAGGTGATAACGCTATGATAAACGTTACTGTGCGTCCTATTATTGATCCCAAGCTTATGCCCCTGAAGTATGCTGATAAGTTGATGAACGAAAAGTTGATTGGGCTGGCCGTAGGTCTACAGAGTTATCTCCATAAGACATTTACTAACGAAAAGTATGATGATGTGGTCATATATTTGAGCTATAATACCAAACGAGTAGTACAATGGAAAGTTGTTAATGATGTTCCAAAACAAATTCATGTTGAAGTAGCAAAATGTTGTGGTAGGTTAGGTTACGTTCAATGGAAAGAACTGGAGCTGTAGAAATAAACCGGCTCTTTAATGAGAATTTGAAACACTACAACTTGCCTCCGGGGGGGTTAGGTAATATATCTGTTTATCATGAGCCATTACCATTTTTTTAATCATTAACGGCTATGTTGTACGGATTGGTCGACAGTTTGCACCAGCCAATTAAGATAGGATCTCCTAGACTACCGGCACTGTCAAACTTGTTATACAGTGTACTTGTTAATTCATCCGTACTTTAAAGAGGGCTTTCCTTTTTGCTTAGGCGGATGTTAAATATTATTACTGAAATAAAAACGATGGTGTAGGCTACGGCTTGTATTAGGTCTATCTCTTCGTGCTCTCGGCAAATAAAATGGCTCTTGCCATCAAATATCTTCACGTCTACGTGGCTATTCGCGTTGCTATAGCTGCCTGCTACTATTTGCGTAAAATCAGGTGGGAAAATATGATCGCTACCACCTCCAACAAATAGAATGGGTACATGGTTTTTTTTGAAATCTATGTTTGAAAACGAATCTAAAACTAGTTGATGACTGACCTTATAACTTTCAGGTACGGCAAACTTTTCAAATGCTTTTTCTTTTTCTGGAACAGGTATCGTATTAAAAAATGAATACTCGTACCATTTGCGACTCCCCATAAAATAGCCTTTGAAAGAAAAGAAACCAAAGGCGGGTAATACTGTCTTAAGCGTTTGAAATGGTGGAAAGACGTTTTTGGGTGGTGCTCCATCAATGCTTACACCAGACGCTGCTTTACCCAGTTCTACCAATTTTAACACTGCCATTCCTGCCATGGAGTGACCAATAATTAGAGGCTTCTCTGGAAGAGTATCAATTAAGGTAACGATATTATTCACCACATCTTTAAAGCCGGTTTTAATAAGATCAGGATGAACCTTAGCTCTTAAATTAGAAGGGGAATGAGTACAATGGTTTTTGAATGTGACATGGTTTATAAGTTTTATGTTGATAAGATATTTTTAAACGTTTTTCGGAGTATTTTTTTATCTGCTTAAAGTTAGAAAATTACCTTTTAATTTGCTAACAAACACAGTGTTATAAATTATTTGTTCCATTTATGAGAATAGTAGCAAGCAGATATGAGATCATGTGGAACAGGGCAAAGCATCAGGAATCAAAGTTAAATTACTAAGCAAAATTTAGCTCTTTACTTACTTGAAATTTTCTTGCGGATCATGCTTAGAAATTCAGATGTGATACCAAGATAAGATGCGATCTGAGTATTTGGCAGGCGGTTAATCAGATGCGGGTACTGCTTTTGAAAAGCACCGTATCGCTCTTACGCAGCGGAACTGATATTCTATAGAATCCGTGTCTGATAGTCAATTAACTTTCGTTCAATGATGATCCTGAAAGCTCGGTCAAACTTGTGGTAATTAATCCTCCGGATTGAGGGCTCCTCCATAATTTGCAAATCAACAGATCAATGTTAGTGCATGCATTGAGCTGCCGACTGATTCTTTAAGATTAATTAATATTAAGTGAATATAACCCAGGTAAATTTGTTGTGGCTTAATCAGACAAACTTTGTGGACAAAGATTTAATCATATCTCTTAAAAAAGGCAGCCCCTTAGCAATGGAGGCAATCTATCAGCACCACTGGGAATCCGTTTTTGACAGGGCCTTTAAAAAAACAGGTAATGAACATGTTGCCCAGGATATTACACAGGAAATTTTCATTTCACTATGGAAGAAACGAAATGAAATTAATCTTGAAAGCAATCTTGGTGCCTACCTACAGGGTGCGGTAAAATATCAGGTCATTAACTATTTTAAGTCGCAGTCTGTTACTGATGTCCACCGTGCAGAGTTTGCCTTACTGATAAACAAAGAACTTTCAGTTTCTGCAGATTCAGATATTATATTGAAGGATTTAAACATTCAGTTTGATGCAGCCATTGCATTATTACCAGAAAAAATGCAGCTAATCGTTTCCATGAGTAGAAAGCAGGAAAAATCCCTCAAGGAGATTGCCTCAGAACTTAATGTTTCTATCCAGACCGTAAAAAACCAGATCACTGCAGCTATGAAAGTAATAAGGAAAAACATTCCTACATCTTTGTTTTAACCATTTTTGCC
>NZ_AQPN01000092.1 GCF_000403135.1 Arcticibacter svalbardensis MN12-7 | reverse complement strand
ATTCCAATCTCCGTTTAGAAGACTTTGTATCTATAATGATCCTGTAAATATCGATATAATTTATTTTGCGGGTGAAAAACCAGAGTCTACTTTCTAAAACAACCTCTCCTTCTTCAAAAATTATCTTGTAATAGCATCTTCTCACAAAGATCCAAGCAGCCATAATTGATAATAAAAGGATGTAAATCATAAGGATGGCGAATTCTGAGCCTTCAATAAACCACGTAAAAAACAAGGTGGTTAGGCATAACATTATTAGAAGAAAAGAGAATAATACTGCAAGAAGTGAGGTATATAAATTGATCCGTTTATCCCCCGTCTGCTTACTAGCGTTTATGAGTATCTCCATTCGAATTGTTGCTTTAGAATTGCTGTTTTTTGGGTTGTTAAAATCTTACGTAAGGTATAAAACATCTATTTTAAGAAAGAAATAAAGCTGCTATTTTTGTTTTTCACATAATTCCTCAAAGCTGATTTCCTACCTAAGGAAAAGACCATTTTTTCATAACCTACTTACTTTTTCAAGCCAAGTATGAGTTGGGCATATCACCCTAGAATTTTTATTATCATTCTAAGAACACCTGTCTTGCTTTTTGTAGGATAAAGATTTGATTCCTCAAAAGGATCAAACCCTGATTCAAGTCCTTCCTCTATAATTCGACCACTTGCATATCTCTTGCCATCTGTGTCAATTAAGTATGCGAAGCAATAAAATCTGATATTATTGGTTTTAGGATCTGGAAACTGAAAGTCAATAACAGCTTCTTTTATGAAGTCTTGTTCAAATCCATTTGCTTTTAATTCCTTTTAATTCTTGTGCATTCAGTGTCAACGGTTGAATATTTAATTTTTTCGGGCTGAATGAGGCTTGCATCACATCTAACGAAGCTTCTGCTAAGTTAAGCTGCTTCGCTGCGTTTAATAACCAATCACCCATATAGCCTACGCTGTAATAACGCTCGGTTCCAAAGAAGCTTTTTGTTATATTATGAGGTATTCCATTTAAGTTTTTACGCTTTGGCATCAGATATGACTAAAGTAAACTATCATAAATATAAGCATTCATACGGGGTACTCGCGATTTTATATTTTGACAAAACTGTAAATTGGCTGATATCATTATTCCCTCCTTAATTGATACTATGTAAGGGACTGTGCCACCATTCCACCGTTTAATGATAAAAATGATTTTGTACAAAGTCAGTACTTGACTAATAGCTCGGTAGGAGCTGATGTGGACACAGCGACATTATCAACATATAATATTGCTTTAGCCAAAATATGATATGTCATTGTGCCGTTTGTGGGTTGCAAATTTAAAGCATAGTAAGGTATTGGAAACGATTTCAAGCTTAAATTAATGAAATTTTCACTAATGAGAGATGCGCCAGTTCCAGTAACAAGAAAACCATTTCTATCTTTGTATAACTGCTCAAAGATGTTTGCCTTAAACTGAATACCGTCAAGGGTGTAAAATCTAATTAATAACTCAGTGAACTTTCCAGTTGCATTTGTCATATAACCAGGCACTGTAATCAACATTCCTGGAAATTGGCCAGACGGAGTTCTAACTGCGATATTGTGCAGAATCCTAGGTTCGTATATAGATACGTAAGGTATATTTCCCAAGTTTGGGCGTGAAAATTTAAAATCTATTTTTTCGCCGTTTTTTATTTTGTTTGACAAATCATTAATGAAGTTAACATCTTTTGTTCTGTTTTGATCTGAAGCTTCTTTAGCTAATTTATCTAAGCGGCTAATTAAAATTGCTTTAGGTCCATTTGTTGGAAGGATACTGGGGCTAAACATACTTGAAAAAAAGTCTGTTCCATAGTATTCTTGCAGGAGTGCAATAACTGCATCAGACGCCCATTGAGAAACAGTTACTTTTCCTGGTCCAACCGATACTGTTGTATTTGAACCGTTTTTATTCCCATCGCTACCACCTCTTGGCCCAGGCTCTCCTTTTGGACCCGCCTCCGCTTTTGGGCCACGGTCCGCTCCTATATTTAAATTATCATGAAAATGAACCTCACCTTTTCCTACCTCAGCTGTGGCTCCACCACCTTGAGCAATGGTATAAAGCGGTAAGCAGAGAGACAAATAAACTAATATCAATTTCATAATAGGTTAAAATTAAACGCTTAAATGTTAAGAATTAGGTATTTATATAAATAAGTAGCGCTTTTTGGAAAAATATTATTACACGCATACTGTAACAGTAAGAATAATTTTATTTATTTATTCAAACGAAATTGCATTATTTTTATCCAACCAACAATAGCTATAAATAGCTATATTACTTGGAGTAGCTAAAAAAGCATTATTATTAAACCCTCCTTTAAAAAGACGGTCCTCGTGATCTACCTTAATTAATGCTAATGCTCCTATTCTTAGTAATTGACAATGTTTTATTAATTTCTTCAATCAGTGATAGTGTGTCGCCTTTAAATGATTGCACCGACGGGCAAATCAATAAAGCAGGTATATTTGGAAACAGCGAACATATCCTAGTAAATTATGAAAAGCGCCAATACATCGACAAATGTAAACATACTTCCAAACGAGCTAAAAACAGTTAAGGAATTAATTTATGACAATCACGGGTTCGACTTGACAAACCTGAAGTTTAGTACTGAAAGTTTAGAATATGGAGCTTGTTCATTTGAACTCAATAATAAGAAAATCCAATACCGGGTGGCAAAAATCACTCCATTAAAGTCTGGTCATTTTGTGACCATATGGCAAAGAAATAAGGACGGAATAACTGAACCATTTCACATATCGGATGACCTTGATTTTATAATAATTGCAGCGAAAAGAGAAAATAACTTTGGCCAATTTATTTTTCCAAAATTTGTCTTGGCAGAAAAAGGTATTATTACTAATAATAACAAAGAGGGAAAACGTGGAATTAGAGTTTATCCACCTTGGGACACTGTTGCAAGTAAACAAGCGGAGAAAACTCAAACCTGGCAGACAAAATACTTCTTCACAATTGATGATGGAAACTCATCTAACAAAGATCTGATAAGAAGGCTACTTTTTTAAGCTGTAACAGCCACCACCTCATTCAAAAATATGTGGGACAATAACGGGAAGAGCGCATAGCTCGAAAATTAAAATACATTCTCTAATATTCCTGGTTATTTGATAGATGACTGGTGGTACTAAAACTATTCCACCTTTTTTTGATAAGGTAGGGGTAAATTGAAGAAAAGTTTAAAAAAGGCTATGAATTCGTTTGAAAAATCGCTGACCTTTGCCCTTTGTATTCAATTTATATTCCCACTTTTAGCCTGAACAATTCTTTCTATATGCTAAACTTAAACGCGTACAATCTCTAACTTTAGAGTATTTTTAGTAAATTGCAACTGTGAAATTTCTAGGTACCTATTTTATACAAGTAACATTGCTTTGTATATTGTTGTCTTGCAAAAAGACAAGTCCAGTTGAATCTATTGAGCCAGAGCCAATTTCAAGCCAAATAGCTAAAGACAGTATATCCTTTAGCATTAATGGAATAAACTATTCTTTTAATAACACCAATTTGATTGGAATAGGAAACAGTCAAATCAATATAAAAGCGTTCAACGACGCCATTCCTGGTAGAGATTATGCGTATAAGACTGCGGGAAAACTTTGGTATGGAAATCCGGATTCAACGATGTATTCTTCAATTTTTGGTATGAGGTCAAGTATAAATCAGGAAGCCATATTAAAAATTTATTTTAATAAAAAATACAAAACAACGGAGCTAGTTGAATCCATCCAACAAATGATTCCTAAAAATCAATCCGATATTTTCAAACCGGGAATACAATCATTTGCAATAGACTTTGAAAAGGAAAATACCAGAGAAGGAGTTGTACTATCACTTTACACCCAAGGCATTTCCTTGAGCTCAACAAAGCCTGGCTTCTCTATATATTTGCAATCTCACAAGATGGATATTCAAGATAATTCAAGTTTTGAATTTTTAAAGGTTGAGCATATTAAAGATGACAAATACCTATTAGAAGCCGTTTTTTCAATGAATTTATTTGACCAAGATGAAAAGTTATACCGTGTTGAAAAAGGTTTTATGAGAAAGAACATTAACATGGCACATAATATGGCATCCTTCTAATCGAATTTGATTCATCCAATTTGACAGACCTCAGCTGCAATCGGCAATACCCATTTCGGGTACAAATTATAAATAGATTTAAACGATTTGTACCATCAGATCATTTAGCTTAATCCAGAAAACCCCTCCTTATTTGGTAACAAGACAGCCAGGGTCCCAGTATTCC
>NZ_AQPN01000091.1 GCF_000403135.1 Arcticibacter svalbardensis MN12-7 | reverse complement strand
GAACAGTATGATACCAACAGCGAGAACGTATTTCGTGTACCCCGAATGTATAGATGGCCGTAAAAGTTTTAACGGGCTTGCCGGTATTGTTCGGGACGAACTGCAAAGTGACCCTGCAGGCGGGGATGTCTTTGTTTTCTTAAGCCGTTCCAGGCAAAGCATCAAGTTGCTGTTCTGGGAACATGGCGGCTTTGTGATTTATTACAAAAGGATGGACAACGGCAGATTTGAAGTGCCGCCACAGCGTGCCGACGGCCAGAGCAGTCATATCAGTGAGATTCAGTTACTGCAGATCATTCGCGGGATTCAGTTCCAGAAAGAAAAGCAGCGCGCCTGTACCAGCAAAACAAAGCTGGAATTAGAGCAATAAAAAGCAAGAAAAAGGCATAAAAAACTTGCATAAAAATGTGCGTTTTCTTATTTTTAAGGTAACAAAACGCCATTGATGCAGCAAGCAGAGCCGATAGATTATAAAGTATTGTCTGAGCAACTCCTGCAGGAAAATATCCTGTTGCGCCAGGAATTCAAACAACTATCGGCGATCAATGAGCAGCTGCTTCACCGGGTGGAGCAGTTGCTCAAACAGACCTTTGGCAGCAAAAGCGAACGTTACCTGGGCAAAGAACAAAACCCTGAACAGCTCCGCCTGGGACTGATGGAGGAAGTTGTGGTTGAAGTTAGCGTGCCGCAAACCACTACAAGTGGTGCTACTAAACAGTCCTCTGCTGAAAAGGAAAAGAAGAAACACTTTGTGATCCCTGAAAGCCTTGTGGATGAAATCCAGGAGATCCATCCTGATGTAATCCCTGAAGGTAGCAAATGTACCGGCAGCGAAATCTCTTACCGGTTGAAG
>NZ_AQPN01000090.1 GCF_000403135.1 Arcticibacter svalbardensis MN12-7 | reverse complement strand
TCAAGTTTTAATCCTGGTAAATTTAAAATTAACTTTAAGAACGATTATCAAGCTAAATAAATTACAAAGAATAATTCTAAGCTGGCTAAGTCTTATTCGAGATAAATTTCAAATCAACTCTTAAGAACGATGATTAATCTAATCACATAGAATAATTCGAAGCTAACTAAGTTGTTAAAAATGGTAATTTAAAATCAATTCTTAAGCATGAAAGTTAGGCTAAGTCCAATAAATGGAATTTTCTAATGCTTATTAAGTCAATAGTAATAAATCAAACAAGTTTTAAGAATATATGTCACTCTAAATCCAGAAAAGAGTGCAGCGTTAGTTTAGCTTAAGCTCAATAATATTTTGAAGCTAACTACGGCTCAATAATAGTGAATTTGAAATCAAGAGGTTTAAAATACTTGATCAGTTCTGCTATAAAACCATCACCATATTTAACAAAGAATAAACCGAAATTCTCTGACCTTTCCTGTAAACTATTACCCGGAAAGTATTTAGTGCGCAGGCCCTCTATTTGAGAGAGTGCACCTTCATGATTCTTTTTCTCAGCTTTTAGGAATTTCTTCTCCAGATTTTCAAGTGTATGATACAATCTTGCTTTTACTGCTTCCGTACTTGGGGCTAATGTGGGGTCGATTTTATAAGCCCTTAGTTTGATTTTTTCAAAAATAGACTGGAACTCTTTCCGCTCATCTGACAAGTTCAGGACATTTTGCGTATTCCTTAATACCCATTCATTTTGTAAGATGTCCGTACTCTTGAAAATATCTTTAGCAGGAATATGAAGCCTACATAGTTTACTACCGAAAGACTCATCCGTAATCATAGCCGAATTACGAAGAAGTAAAATAGGGAAATCTACCTTATATGCATCAAAACATTGTTTCAACTGCAGCCAGTATACTAACTCAGACCCACCACCTATATAAGCAAGGTTAGGAAGTATGATTTCTTGATACAAAGGACGCATGACAACATTAGGACTAAAGCGTTCCGGATGTTCCTTGATTTCATTCCTCAGCTCTTCCGCATTGAAACGGATCTCCGAATTTAACAGGTAATAAACACCCTTTTCCTCTACAAGGCGTTCGCGCAAATCATCCTTCATATAAAAGAAGTTGATTTCCCGACTATTAACCTGTGGTTCAAAACCCGCTTCTTTTAGTTTGTTAGTAGCTTCAGTAATAGCAGCTGAACTTATTTTATTAAAAATATCTTCTTCTATAACAGACGCAAACTGCGCTTTAAATTCCTTCTCATCTGCATCAACGATAACTAATCCGTAGCTGGAAAAGAGGGCATTAACTAAATAACGAGTAGCAGATGCTAAGGTATTATGATTCAAATACGCCTCTTCAATAATAGAGGCCAGTCTTTCTGAATTCTTTGAGATTCCCAGTGTACTCTGATAGGTCTTTAACGCTTTAGCAATGGTTTCCGGATTTAAACGACCTGTAGCACCACTCGCATCCAACTCCCAATTGATGTTCTTCCCAAATAGCTTAAC
This sequence comes from Arcticibacter svalbardensis MN12-7, assembly GCF_000403135.1. Taxonomy (GTDB): domain Bacteria; phylum Bacteroidota; class Bacteroidia; order Sphingobacteriales; family Sphingobacteriaceae; genus Arcticibacter; species Arcticibacter svalbardensis. Next base: position 109,527 of record NZ_AQPN01000090.1, on the reverse strand, counting down.
GTGGTTAATCTCTGCAAAGTCATGGTCCTCAGTAGCCATCCAATATACAGGGACGAAATCCTTATCGGGATAAGCCTGCTTCAATTCCCTTGAAAGGTTAATTGCCGTTACTATTTTATAAATGAAATAAAGGGGACCAGTAAAGATATTCAGTTGGTGCCCCGTAGTAATCGTGTAAGTTGTGTCTCTTAAAAGAAGCTCAATGTTTTCATTTACCTTCAACTGGGATGGTAAGCTCGAATCTAACGTTTCCAAATATTGCCTTGTTAGTACATCTCTGAGCACTAATCTGTCTGTAGTAACCCTTCTGGACTCAATCAGACGACCAAAATTAGCTATAGTAGGAAAATGAGAAATGAAAGGTTGGATTTTAGAATCCCCAGCCAGATAACTTAAAGCTGTGGATGAAAAACTATTTGTTTCGTGATATTCGATGTATGTTGCTTTCATCCTAAGGCGAAATTAGAGCTATTTTTTATAACTCCGGGATGTATTACTTTATTTGACAATACTTCCATATAAATCAAAGTCATCAGCCCGTTCAATTTTGACCTGAACAAAACTACCAACAGTGGCATAATTAGTCTCTGCGTGCAATAGCACCTCATTATCTACTTCGGGGGAATCAAATTCTGTTCGACCCACAAAATACTCACCTTCTTTTTTATCAACCAAAACTTTAAAAGTTTTGCCCACTTTGTCCTCGTTTTTCTCCAATGAGATCTCCTGTTGAATATTCATGATCTCCTCAACCCTTTGTTCTTTCAGTTCTGCTGGTACATCATCAATAAGTACATGAGCATGCGTTTTCTCTTCGTGAGAGTAGGTAAAACAACCCAATCTATCGAAACGGGTTTCCTGTACCCAATCCTTCATCTCATTAAAGTCAGCCTCAGTTTCACCAGGATACCCACAAATTAAAGTAGTACGTAAAGCAATTTCAGGCACCTTGTTACGGATAGCACTAACCAGATCCAACGTTTTCTGTTTGGTAATGCCCCGACGCATTGATTTCAGCATCGAATCACTGATATGCTGTAAAGGCATATCCAGATATTTACAGATATTATCACGCTCATTCATCACATCCAGAATTTCCATGGGGAAACCAGAAGGATAAGCATATTGCAACCTGATCCATTCTACGCCGTTTACATCAGAAAGATGACGTAACAGTTCATCCAGATTTCGCTTACCATAGATATCAAGACCATAATACGTAAGATCCTGTGCAATTAAAATGAGTTCTTTTGTTCCATTACGAACCAGCAATTTTGCTTCATTCACCAGCTCTTCAATCGGCTTGGAAACATGTTTACCCCTCATCAAAGGGATCGCGCAGAATGAACATGGGCGGTTACAACCTTCACCTATTTTAAAATAAGCAAAATGGGAGGGAGTCGTTAAAAGACGCTCACCCAGTAGTTCATACTTATAGTCGGCACCCAGACTAGATAAAATATCCTTTAAATCATTGGTGCCGAAGTAGGCATCTACATTTGTTATTTCAGCTTGAAGTTCAGGTTTGTAACGTTCAGAAAGGCAACCAGTGACAATTACTTTTGCAACCTTTCCCTGTGCTTTTAATTCACTATACTGTAATATTGTATCAATAGATTCCTGTTTGGCATTATCAATAAAGCCACAGGTATTGATTACGATAATATCATCCTTCGAAACGGTATCAGCTTCGTGCACCACATCGATCATGTTACCCCGTAACTGACCCATAAGTACTTCCGAATCGTATATGTTTTTAGAACAACCCAGTGTGATTACATTCACCTTAGGCTTTTTAATTAATCCTTTTTTACTTGCAATCTTCGTTATCATATCGTTCCCTTCTTAGCAAATTATTTAAACAGGCTGTTTACAAATTCTTTCCTGTCAAATAGCTGTAAATCATCAATTCCCTCACCAACACCAATATATTTAACCGGAATTTTAAACTGATCTGAAATTCCAATCACTACACCACCTTTAGCAGTTCCATCCAGTTTTGTCAGTGCCAGCGCATTTACATCTGTAGCCTGAGTAAACTGCTTACATTGTTCAATTGCATTTTGTCCGGTAGAAGCATCTAAAACCAGCAGAATCTCATGAGGAGCATTAGGCACTACTTTCTGCATCACTGTTTTAATCTTTGTTAACTCGTTCATCAGGGCCACTTTATTATGCAAACGTCCGGCAGTATCAATAATAACTACATCATCGCCGTTGGCTACCGCAGATTGAAGCGTATCGAAAGCCACCGAAGCAGGATCAGATCCCATAGGTTGAGCCACCACACGTACACCTACCCGTTCGCCCCATAATTTCAGTTGATCCACAGCTGCAGCTCTAAAAGTATCAGCTGCACCAAGTACAACCTTATTTCCCGAAGCTTTTAGCTGATGAGCCAATTTTCCAATCGTAGTCGTTTTTCCAACACCATTTACACCCACCACCATGATCACATACGGCTTATAATTGCCATACTCGAACTTCTCAAAATCATTACTGTTGTTCTCTGCAAGAAGCTGCTGAATCTCATCCTTTAACAGGTTATTTAACTCAGAAGTGCCAAAGAACTTGTCACGTGCAACCCGTTCCTGAATCCGCTCAATGATCTTAAGCGTAGTAGAAACACCTACATCAGAGGTAACTAATATCTCTTCCAGATTATCGAGCACCTCGTCATCAATAGTCGATTTTCCAATTACTGCTTTTGTCAGTTTGGAGAACAAACCATTTTTGGTCTTTTCCAGGCCTTTATCTAAAGCTTCCTGCTCGATCGGCGTGGTTTCCTTCTTTTTAAAAAAATCGAATAATCCCATTGTGATGAAATGTGCTGACTATACAAAAAAAGCCCTCCTGATATAAATCGGGACGGCTCCTTACAGTTTTTAAAGGAATTTGATTACTATACTTTTTTAATTTCAGCAAGAGCATCTTTAACGTGATCGTTATGAGCAATAGCTTCTTTAAAAGTGTAGGCGCCAGTCTTTTCAGATCTAACCATCGTGATTACCTTAGAATATTCTTTGCCTTTTCCTGTTTTAAGGGTTGCAACTACTTTCTTTGCCATCTTTTATATTTTAATCAGGTACAACCTGGATTATTTAATTTCTTTATGAACAGTTACCTTTCTAAGGAACGGATTAAATTTCTTTAATTCTAAACGTTCAGTAGTGTTCTTCTTGTTCTTTGTGGTGATATAACGAGACATCCCAGGTTCGCCACTAGCTTTATGTTCAGTGCATTCTAAAATTACCTGAACACGGTTACCTTTCTTAGCCATTTTTTATTTTTTTACTTTATTAAATGAATCCTTGTTTAAGGAATTTACTAATCACGGCGCTGATTCCGTTCTTATTAATAGTTTTGATTGCTGAGGTTGATACCTTCAGCGTAATCCAGCGCCCTTCTTCAGGGATGTAAAATTTCTTTACTTTCAAATTAGGATAAAATCTGCGTTTAGTTTTAGCGTTTGAGTTAGAAACGTTAAAACCTTTCATTGCCATTTTTCCTGTTAAATCACAAATTCTCGACATGACTATGTTGTGTATCTTATTGTAAAATCAGCCTCTTTTAGAGTTTGCAAATATCATAAGAATTAATTTAACAAGCAATATTATTTACCTAAATATTTCAAAATCTATAAACCAGCAATTTTATACAGGTTTTTATACAGAAGATTACTATTCCATATTTTTTATAAATTTATTTCTGTACTGTTCTTTAATATGTCTAATTTAATGCCCACTAACAAATATAAACTCAAGTATGAATGATCCTCAGATGCTGGTTCCTGTCGAAGGCAAAAGTAAGCTATGGAGTGTTATTACCGCGTCTTCGGTGGGTACGCTTATCGAGTGGTATGACTTTTACATCTTCGGAAGTCTGGCCACTATTCTCTCTACTCAATTTTTCCCATTGGCTAATCCTACAGCCGCATTCCTTTCTACACTAGCCACTTTTGCGGCCGGATTTATTGTCCGTCCTTTTGGAGCATTAGTTTTTGGGCGACTAGGTGACCTTATTGGTCGTAAATACACTTTCCTGCTTACGCTTGTGCTCATGGGTGGATCAACCTTTGCCATCGGCCTCATTCCCGGCTTTGCTACCATTGGCTATGGCGCACCCATCCTGGTATTAATTCTACGACTTGTCCAGGGTTTAGCATTAGGCGGTGAGTATGGTGGTGCAGCTACCTATGTAGCAGAACATGCCCCTGCCAATAAAAGAGGTTTCTACACCAGTTTTATTCAAACTACAGCCACAATGGGTCTGTTCCTGTCACTTGGCGTAATTCTTTTAACCAGACATGTTATTGGCGTCGATTCTTTTAACAGCTGGGGCTGGCGGATCCCATTTCTACTCTCTTCCTTGTTGGTTATCGTTTCCATCGTGATTCGAATGAGAATGCACGAATCGCCTCTCTTTGCTAAAATTAAGGCTGAAGGCAAGACTGTTAAAAATCCTTTAAAAGAGTCATTCGGAAGGAAAGAAAATCTTAAAATGGTTCTGCTTGCTTTATTTGGAGCAACAGCAGGACAGGGTGTTATCTGGTATACCGGTCAATTTTACGCGCTTTCATTCATTCAGAAAACCATGAATATTGAATTCGTTCAATCCAACTATATTATCGCTATAGGGCTCCTCATTGCCACACCATTTTTTGTTGTATTTGGAGGTTGGTCTGATAAGATCGGCAGGCGAAATATTATGATGGCGGGTTTGTTATGCGGTATCCTTTTTTATAGGCCTATCTATAAACAAATGTATGCCTTATCCGACTTGAGTATAAAAACCGAAATGCCCGCTCAATTGCAAATTAAAAATGAAATAGCTAAAACAGAGAGCGGTGAAAATAAAGTAACCCGGACGACGGAAACGCATTATACTGATGGAACAGTCAGTCGTATAATATCTTCTCAATTGCCTGAACAACAAGCAGTACTGAAATCCGAAGTTGATCTTTCTACCCGATCCTTCTGGATGCTGGTAGGCCTAGTTTTTGTGCAAGTTTTATTCGTTACCATGGTATATGGTCCTATCGCCGCTTTCCTCGTTGAGCTATTTCCAACAAATATCCGTTATACCTCTATGTCATTGCCCTACCATATCGGAAATGGGGTTTTCGGGGGACTTACCCCATTCATTGCCATCAGTTTAACCTCTCTTCCGGGCGCTACACCTTTTGATGGTCTTTGGTATCCGATTGGTGTTGCCACCATCTGTTTAATTATCGGAATGGTTTATATTAACAAAAGTACTTACAATACAGCAAACGATTAAAATGAACCTACTTAGAAAATACCTTGGCATCATCTGGCTTTTAGCTGGGATTTCACTTGCTGCATTTCTCTTTTACAAGGCCATAACCGTCCTCGGATCTACTTCGGTGCATCCCGAAGATTACGTGTTCTGGTTAGTCATTATAACCATTTTTATTCCCATTATAATTGGGTTTATTTTATTTGGATATTACGCTTTTAAGGGCGAATATAGTAAGGAGATTGACTCCGTTTAGTTTTAATATACATTAATACCGCATTGAAATGAGATCATTAAAAGTTTCTTCTTTTGAAAATTATACTGAAGTATACAATTATAGTGTTTCCCATCCCGAAAAATTCTGGTCTGAAATAGCCGAGAATTTCCAATGGAGAAAAAAATGGAATAACGTCGTAAAATGGAACTTCAAAGAGCCAGAAATAAAATGGTACGAAGGAGCAAAACTGAATATAACTGAAAACTGTCTGGACCGGCATCTCGTATTAAACGGAGATAAACCTGCTATTATCTGGGAGCCCAATGATCCTGATGAAGCACATCGTGTCCTGACTTATAAGCAGTTGTATGAAAAAGTTTGCCAGTTTGCACATGTATTGAAAAATAATGGGGTAAAAAAAGGCGACCGTGTCTGCATCTATTTGCCTATGGTTCCAGAGCTGGCAATTGCCGTACTGGCATGCGCCCGTATCGGTGCTATCCACTCCGTTATATTTGGAGGTTTTTCAGCTCAATCCATTGCCGACAGGATAAATGACGCAGATTGTTCTTTAGTAATCACTGCCGATGGAGGATTCCGCGGTCCCAAAGACATCCCTTTAAAAGAAGTCATTGACGATGCCCTTGTACAATGCAAGAGCGTAACCAAAGTAGTTGTCTTAACCCGTAGCCGCACACCCGTATCCATGATCAAAGGTCGGGACGTATGGTGGGAAGATGAAATCAAAAAGGTAGAAACCATGGGTAAACATGATTTTCCAGCCGAAGAAATGGATGCGGAGGATGTGTTATTTATCCTCTATACTTCGGGTTCCACCGGAAAGCCAAAAGGCATCGTACATACATGTGGGGGGTACATGGTTTATGCCGGATATACCTTTGCCAATGTCTTTCAATACCAGCCCGAAGAAGTTTATTTCTGCACAGCAGATATTGGCTGGATCACCGGACATACTTACATTGTTTATGGACCCTTAAGTCAGGGTGCCACAACCCTGCTCTTCGAAGGAATCCCTACATGGCCGGGTCCCGACCGTTTTTGGGATATTGTGGATGAATACAAAGTGAATATTCTATATACCGCGCCTACCGCTATTCGGTCCTTAATGAGCTTTGGTGACGATGTTTTGAATGGAAAAGATCTCAGTTCGATCACTAAATTAGGTTCCGTAGGAGAACCCATCAATGAAGAGGCATGGCATTGGTTTGATGAAAAGATAGGCAAAGGAAAGGCGCCTATTGCAGATACCTGGTGGCAAACCGAAACCGGAGGAATTATGATCAGTCCCATTGCCGGAGTTACGCCCACAAAACCTGGGTATGCCACTTTACCTCTTCCCGGCATTCAACCCTGTCTGGTTGATGAAAGCGGGGCGATCATTAAAGGAAATGGAGTCAGCGGGAATCTATGTATTAAGTACCCATGGCCCGGCATGTTGCGTACTACCTATGGCGACCACGAACGATGCCGTCAAACCTATTTTTCAGCGTATAAAAACCTTTATTTTACAGGGGATGGCTGTTTGAGGGATGATGATGGTTATTATAAAATTACCGGACGGGTAGATGATGTATTGAATGTATCCGGACATCGGATCGGTACTGCAGAAGTAGAAAACGCCATAAATATGCATGCCGATGTTATAGAAAGTGCCGTTGTTGGTTATCCGCATGCTATAAAAGGGCAGGGAATCTATTCCTACGTTATTTTAGGCTCTTCTACGCACAATGATAAGGAACTGGTAAAGAAAGATATTATAAAGACCGTTACTCGTTTAATAGGCGCTATAGCCAAGCCGGATAAAATTCAATTCGTAACAGGTCTTCCTAAAACACGTTCAGGGAAAATCATGAGGAGGATCCTTCGAAAGATTGCAGAAGGGGAGACCAGTAATCTTGGAGATACCAGTACTCTGCTGGATCCCGGTGTAATAGAAGAGATAAAAAATGGTGCTTTTTAAATATTTTGAACAAATTTTTTAGTTCCTTGTTACTCTATAATATCTAATTAAAACATAATATCATGGATAAGCTAGAATTAAAAGGAAAGTGGAACGAAATGAAAGGTAAAGTAAAACAAGCATATGGTGATCTGACTGATGACGATTTGACATATGAGGAAGGTCAAGAAGATGAGTTATACGGACGCCTTCAAACTAAGACCGGTAAAACTCGCGATGAAGTCGTTACTTGGTTAAAAGGGTTATAAAAAATTAGAGACTGCTTGATGAAGCAGTCTCTTTTAACAAAATTTAGTTACAACCTTTACCTTTTATGAATTTTGTTAAAGTCTTATTTACTACAATTTTATTTCTTTTGGCATTAACTTAACAATGTTCGTAGAATCTGAAGCAAAATAACTATTCATAGACACTCTGCCATCTTCAGTAGCCATAGCCATATCGCCATTCATTTCAAACAGATCACCTACTTTCAGCTTTGAAACATCAGTCTTTATCTTTGATTCAGCTGTGGGGATTTGTATCGCAAACTTAACCCCGTAAATACTAGAATCGCCAGGGATGGTGCTTTTCAAGTTAACCTGATCTCCTATGATATTTTCGACTTTAAAATTCCAGTCTTTAAATGTTAAAGCATTGTCACGTACATATTTATTCAGGTTAGTGATAACCCTGTCCTTTAGAATCTGGCTATGAAAAATATCAACCGTATCCTGTGTTTGCTTTAATCGTACTAAAAAACTATTTTGAGATTTACTGGTCTTTTTTTCACAGGCCATGAGCAGAAAGAGACCCGAGAGGCCAAATAGTATTATTCTTTTCATTATAATCTGGTTTATGCTGACAAATCAACTAAAAAGAATCCTGATTATCAAGCGTTTAAACATACAATACAAGCCAATTTACCAGAGTTTGAAGGTGTAATTAGTTAAAAAGTGACTTGTTGATCAAACAGAGCCGCTTATTAATCAAATAATTTTTTAAAATAAATTTTAATTTTTATTTCTTAAGGCGATATTCCAACAGAAATGAACACTGATCTGTACAAAATTTAAGGTTTTCTCGTAGTTACGGATCTGAAAGCTTTCCTTTAAAAATGGCAGGAAATACTCAAATAAAAGCCCCAAAAACTAAATTTTGAAGCTAGCATTAAACAAAATATCAACTCCGCATTTTATTCTGATCTTCACCAAAGAAGACTTTACTGTATAATCTACTAATTGATTTTTAAAGGCGGTCCAACTACCTGCATTTCATTAGCAGCAAATATTTTTGCAACTTCTTCCATACTTGGCTCATGATCCAGAGTAGACATCGTTAGAAAAAAACTTTCCAGTTTTCCTGCCGGCTGAAGCGTTACTGTCATTGTCCCTTTTTCAGATACTTGTGTCCATGCATGAGGTACATTTCGAGGTAAAAATATACTGTCGCCAACAGTTAAATCGAACAACTCTTCCCCAACCTTAAAATGATAGGAACCGTCAATAACGTAAAATATTTCGTCCTGCGCAGGGTGGATATGCAATGGTGTTCCTCTGCCCGGAGATAGCGATGTCTGTTCAAATATGGCCAAATTGCCATTTGTATCAGTGCCAGATATTTTGACATCCAATACATTGGAGTTCACCCCTTTCAGCTTGATATGGCCATGTATCCTTCCCTCCCTTGAACTAACTTTAAAACCCTTTTCTTTCCTTTGAAAAGCGTTTTTTATAGGAGAGAAAGAAAGAAGCGGCACCGATGCGAAAGCTAAAATTGAAGCAATAAATTTGTTTCTCTTCATATGATCGTATTTAAAGAGTACTTTATAAATTCATACGATGAACATCGCCTCTTTAAAGGAGATTTATTATTCAAAAATTAGCAATTTTATTTTAAAGTCCAAAATGATCAATCGGAAAACACGCTAACAAAAGAGCCTATAAAAAGCCCAAATGATTTAACTCTTGGGCTTTTAACAATTCTAATTTATATTAATTTATTCTTTATTTTTTGAGATACCAATGCGGTACAATGCAATACCCATAATTACAAAGAAGATGAAACCCATCAATTGATAGCCACTTTCACCCAGACTTCCTACCAGAGAAGGCTCAATGTTTAGTTTTCCAACAGGGACGGAAGTAGTTTCAAAAGCCATAAAGAAGGCATAAATAACACCCATTAATGCTCCTCCAGCCACTAATCCAGTTGAAAATAAACTTCCTTTACCAAGCTCATCATCTTCAACGACACCCTTCTTTTTGTTCTTCATATCCACGATTCCTTTGATTGCTCCACCTGCAAAAATTGGCAAGGTAGTCGATAAAGGTAAATAAGCACCAACAGCAAAAGAAAGTGATTTAACACCACAAAGCTCCATGGTAATCGAAAGAAATACACCAACCAGTACAAATTGCCAATCCAGGTTAAAAGACAACAAGCCTTTAATCAAAGTCGCCATTAAAGTTCCTTGAGGTGCAGGATATGCATCCGTACCAATCGCATGCATAATGCCCTGAGCCTGCATAGCAGCAGTAGGACGATCCAGAATAGATAAAGTAAGTCCAATTACTACTGCGGATACAATTGCCCCAATAAACAGCGCAAGCTGCTGATAGCGGGGGGTAGCACCGACAATATAACCCGTTTTTAGATCCTGAGACGTAGCCCCTGCGTTTGCTGCAGCGATACAGATCATACTACCTACCACCAATGCCATAGGCTCGAATAATTTGCCTGTCCAGCCTACACTGATAAAAACCAGACAAGTGGCCATCAATGTAGCAATCGTCATTCCTGAGATAGGATTCGAACTCGAACCGATCAGACCAACAATCCTGCTGGAAACCGTAACAAAGAAAAATCCAAAAACAATCACCAGTATCCCGATAATGAACTTATTAAAGATAGTATCACCAGGTACCTGCGGTAGAATCATCATGAGCGCGATCAGGGCTACACTTCCAAATATCACGACCTTAAAAGAAAGATCATCTTCTGTTCTTTTAACAACGGTCACGTCACCGCCGGTTTTCATTGAACCCAAACTTGATTTAAAAGAAGATATAATAGTTGGAATCGTTTTGATCAAAGTAATAAAACCACCGGCAGCAACGGCACCAGCACCAATCTGTCGGATGTATGCTCTGTAAAGCGCCCCTGCATAATCAGCGAAAGTCTTGGTAATCGGGTCCCAAGCACCCGCACCACCAGGAGTGGCCAGATCTTTTAAATAACCCAATTTAATCAACTGAAGAGCGGTAGTTTCCTGAGGAACAAGTGTGGCTAACAAAGGAATTAAGCCCAACCAGGCCAAAACACCACCCGCAACCAACACTCCCGCAATTTTAGGACCGATGATATATCCAACCCCCATATATTCCGGAGTGATCTCCCCATTCACCGTAGCGGAAGGGAAATAACGATTACTTTGTTCTGTTACCCATGCCGGACTCTCTGCAATCACGTGAAACACCTTCTGTAGAATTGCATAAGCAAATGCAAATCCCAAACCCTGGTATGCCGTTTTAGCAAAATCGCCACCCTTTTCACCAGCAATTAATACCGAAGCACAGGCCGTTCCTTCCGGATAAGGCAACGTGCCATGTTCATCTACAATCAATGATTTTCGCAGCGGAATCATCATCAATGTTCCCAGTATCCCACCTAAAGCAGCCAGGATAAAAATAGGCCAGTATGAAAAGAAACCCTCTCCATTACTGCCTGCAGAAAGAAATAGAAATCCCGGAAGGGTAAACACGACCCCTGCGGCAATAGACTCACCCGCGGAACCGGTAGTCTGAATAATATTATTTTCCAGAATGGTCGTCTTAAAAAACTTCCTTCCTATCGAAATAGCAAGTACAGCAATTGGAATAGAAGCAGACACCGTAAGTCCTGCTTTCAGTGCCAGATAAACAGTTGCCGCTCCAAAAATGACACCAAATATGGCACCCAAAAGGATTGACTTGACTGTAAATTCCGCCACCCGCTCGCCGGCAGCAACATAAGGCTTGAACTCTTTCTCTGGTTTAATCTCTGACATGGTTTAATTTACTAAAATTAACTTTGCCACAAAAGTATTATGATTAATCGCAAAAAGGATAAAAAAACTAATTTAATCCTGTTAATTCGATTATAACACCCAAATCAGATAAAAAGGAATTGTAGTTTTGCCCAATGGAAAAAAATAAGGCTGTTTTTCTGGACCGAGATGGTGTTTTAAATCAGGAAATGGGAGATTACGTATGCAAGATGGAAGACTTTCATATTTTGGAACATAACTTTGTACCCCTTAAAGCACTGCAGGATCGTGGATATCTTTTAATCATCATCACGAATCAAGGCGGAACGGCCAAAGGATGGTATACGGAAGAAACGTTAGCTGAAATGCATGACGCTTTACGCGCCGCCTATACCAAACACGGAATTCATATTACTGAAGTTTATTATTGCCGACATCATCCGGATTATAACGGCAGATGCCTTTGTCGCAAACCCAACTCACTCATGCTTGAAAAAGGAGTGGCCCGTTTTAATATTGACGCCTCCAAATCCTATTTTATTGGCGATAGAGAACGTGATATCGAAGCAGGAGAAGGAGCAGGCCTAACTGGAATACTCATCGATTCCAATCAACCAATAGGGGAGGTACTTCACCTGATCGCTTAAAATAGACACCTACAAATACCGTAAATAGAGATCCACAAACACCCTGCATCCCAAAATAATCAAGCAAGTAAATTCACAATATAAGCAGGATCTATAATATATCCATAAAACAAAACAAGCCGTCTCCTGCAAAGGGACAGCTTGTTTTACTCTAAAACTCTAAACTTGTTAATTATATCAAACTTGTTTAATTATACCTGAGCCGGTTCATTCTTTTCCAAAAGCTCTTTGTTCAGGAACACAAATTTCTGATCAAATACATCCAGCAGAATATGACTGTCTTTATCCACTTTACCCGACAGGATATCTTTGGAAAGCTCATTCAGAATCCGTTTTTGAATTACCCTTTTTAACGGACGTGCTCCAAACTGAGGATCATATCCCAATTGAGAAAGCCAATCAAGCGCTTCATCAGAAGCCTCTATCGTAACTCCCATCTCTGCCAGGGTATCCTGAACATGCTTAAATTGTAGTGAAACAATGGCCCTCAGTTCCTTCCGGTCTAGCGGTGTAAACATGATCAACTCATCAATCCTGTTTAAAAACTCAGGACGAATAGTCTGTTTCAGCAATTCGAATAACTGATTTTTCGTTTTTGCCACAATCTCATCGCGGTTGCTATCAATCAGCGAACTGAAGTTTTCCTGGATCAGGTGCGAACCTATATTGGAAGTCATGATGATGATCGTGTTCTTGAAGTTCACCACCCTGCCTTTATTATCCGTTAAACGACCATCATCCAGTACCTGCAACAAGATGTTAAACACATCAGGATGCGCTTTTTCAATCTCGTCAAGCAAAACCACACTGTATGGCTTTCTTCTTACAGCCTCAGTAAGCTGTCCCCCTTCTTCATAGCCCACATATCCCGGAGGCGCACCAATCATACGGGAAACGGCATGCCGTTCCTGGTACTCACTCATATCGATCCTAACCATGGACGATTCATCATTAAACAGGTACTCAGCCAAAGCCTTTGCCAGTTCAGTTTTACCCACACCCGTAGTTCCAAGGAAAATAAAGGAACCAATAGGTCTGTTTTTATCCTGTAAACCCGCACGGGAACGACGTATCGCATCCGAAATAGCTTCTATCGCTTCATCCTGTCCAGCCACACGCTTATGCAGTTCCTCTTCCAGATGAAGTAATTTCACCCTTTCGCTCTGCACCATTTTAGTAACCGGGATGCCTGTCCAGCGCGATACCACACCCGCGATATCATCAGCCGTAACTTCCTCTTTCAGCATTCTGCTGTCCACCTGTTTCTCAGCAAGCTCAGCCTTTAACACTTCAACCTTATCCTGAGCTTCTTTAATTTTACCGTAACGAATCTCTGCAACACGACCATAATCACCAGCACGCTCCGCCTGTTCCGCTTCCAGCTTATAATTTTCAATCTGCTCTACCAGGTTGTTGGCGCCATCTACCAGGTCTTTTTCACCCTGCCAGCTAGCCCTTAATGAATCGCGTTCAGCAGAAAGGTTTGCAATCTCTTCACTCAGTTCCTGCACCTTCTTGGTATCATTCTCTCTTTTAATCGCCTCCCGTTCAATCTCCAGCTGCATAATCCGGCGTTCAATCTCATCCACCGCTTCCGGTACAGAATCCATTTCCAGTCGCAATTTAGAAGCCGCCTCATCCATCAGGTCAATAGCCTTATCTGGTAAAAAACGATCCGAAATATAACGTTGCGAAAGTTCAACAGCCGCAATAATAGCCTCATCTCTGATCCGAACCTTATGATGCGACTCATAACGCTCTTTCAATCCCCTTAAAATAGATATAGCATCAGCAGTATCCGGTTCATCCACCATCACCTTTTGGAAACGACGTTCCAGTGCTTTATCCTTCTCAATATATTTCTGATATTCATTAAGCGTAGTCGCTCCAATTGCACGCAGTTCCCCACGAGCCAATGCTGGTTTCAAAATATTCGCAGCATCCATAGCCCCATCTCCACCTCCAGCACCTACCAGGGTGTGTATCTCATCTATAAATAAGATGATCTCTCCGTCACTTTGGGTCACTTCCTTAATTACAGCCTTAAGTCGTTCTTCAAACTCCCCCTTATATTTTGCTCCTGCAACCAGGGATCCCATATCGAGGGAATAAACAGTCTTTGATTTCAAACTTTCGGGTGCATCACCTTTTATAATTCTAAAGGCAATTCCTTCAGCAATAGCGGTTTTACCCACACCAGGTTCCCCTATCAAAATGGGATTGTTTTTAGTACGGCGGGAAAGAATTTGAATGACCCTTCTAATCTCATCATCACGGCCTATTACCGGATCCAGTTTGCCCGATTCCGCATATTCATTCAGGTTACGCGCATATTTATTCAGCGCATTAAAAGTAGCTTCCGCATTCTGGTCGGTTACTTTATTATTGCCCCTTAGGTCGACAATCGCTTTTTTAAGATCTTTCTCTGTAACACCAGCATCTTTCAGCATAGAACTTACCTTACCGGAGTTCGCTAAAAGTCCCAGCAGGATATGTTCAACAGATATAAACTCATCTTTGAACTCTTTAAGATAACCCTGTGCCTTTTGTAAAGTGTTATTGGTGTCCGCAGATAAGTAAACATTACTTCCAGTGACTTTAGGATAACTTTGTATTTCCGCGTCCAGTATGGTATTCAGACGGTTGACATTCACGTTGAGTTTCTTCAGCAGGAAATTAACAACGTTTTCATCAACTAACAGCAAACCCTTTAACAGGTGCGCATTTTCAATCGCCTGCTGCTGATTTCCAGTAGCTATTTCAGAAGCTTTTTGCACGGCTTCCTGGGCTTTAATTGTATAGTTGTTAAAATTCATTATTGTTGTTGTTTTGTATTCATTAAGAACAAAACAGTTGCCAATGTGAAATAGTTACGCCCGATGTGAAATATTGTCTGTTAAATTTTAAATGAGGTGACTAAAAGTCTGTTTTTAAACAAGTTGACAACGGAAATATATGCTTATTTGGCCACTCTTTTACTAAGAAAAAGTACAAAACCCATACTTATACTATTGGAAGAAATCGGTAACCTTTAAGAAGAAAGAAGTATAAACCCTTTGGATGGTGGTCAATTACTAGCCCAATATCTTTTTAAGTTCAGTAACCTGAAAATCAGTAAGTTTTTTTAATGGGCCGCTTGCCATCACCTTCATCATCATATTCAGCTCGGCAGATACAGTGAGAATAGCTTCGGTGGTATCCTCACCAAGACTGGTTACAACCCAACGCATTTCTATGTTAAAAGGAACTGCACTAGCCGGAACAATGATGACACTGCTATTGGGAATCCGGTTAGAGATCTTCAATGAAAGCCGGGACATATTTTTGATTGCAAAACTAGCATCATTCGTAGTAGATACCCATTCGGAAATAGAATCGGGCATCAGTTGCTGATGATTATTGAAATCTTTAAGAAAAGCAAAAACATCCGCTACAGGTTTGTTGATGCTTATTTTACTTTCAAAAACTGTCATTTTCGTCTTTTATAATGATTCAGAAATGGAACCGCTCCAATCATTTGGATTAGTCTTCCACTTTCTTAAAAGTTCAACATCTTCCTTGCTGATATAGGTATGTTCAGAAGCATATTCTATCAGTGCATTATAATTAGATAAAGTAGAGAATCTACATTTAGCGTTTTTAAAGTTTTCTGTTGCTTCAGTCAAACCGTAACTAAAGATGGCAACCATGCCAGCTACATCACAACCCGCAGCGCGTAACGCTTCCACAGCATGTAAACTGCTTTTACCTGTTGAGATCAGATCTTCCACCACAACTACACGTTGTCCCTCATGTATTTCACCTTCTATTAAACTTCCCGTTCCGTGTTCTTTAGCTGCTGACCGAACATAGGCAAAAGGTAATCCTAATTCCTGGGCAACTAATACACCCTGCGGTATGCCTGCGGTTGCAACACCACAAACTACTCCTACAGATCCGTAGTCCTCCTGGATTAAAGCAGCAAGGTTCTGCCTAATATAGGTTCTAATGGATGGATATGAAAGCGTGATACGGTTGTCACAATATATAGGCGATTTTAACCCGGAAGCCCAGGTAAAGGGTTTGGTCGGTTGTAATTTAATAGCTTTTATTTGTAACAAGAATTCAGCAACTTTCTGCTCAATCTCACTTTTGTTGATCATGGTACAAAGGTATAGAATTTAAATTAAAGGGGTTTATTGTTATTTCTGATGGGTTCACAGGAACTTTCATACCGAAAAACGATTTATATACGGATTCATTAGAGCTACTTTCTTCAGCCTTTCTTTTCGGTTTATAATGTAAATCTGCTACCATATACTTAGGTATCAAAAGTATGAAAGCAAATCGAAAATGAACAAACAAAGGGATAATTATTTTTCATGAAACGAGTTTGATCAATAAAAAGTGATTGATTGAAATTATAGCAATTCTAACGTTATAACTACTCTCTAATGATAGTATAAATACGCAATCTATGTGAATTTACTTAGTTATTCTTGCAATTCTAATAGTGATTAGCTAGTGCATAATCATTTGTTAATTATTATTTTAGTGTACCATTTATTCGTATGGATACAAAACAACTCATACCAAGCCGTTCTGCCCTTGCACATCTTCGTCTGGTGTTCTCCTTTTTTTTGTTTCCTGTATTTTTATTTGCTTTAAGTCAAACTCCCGCTTTTCATATTGGCGAAGCTTTCCTGATTTTTTTTATTTGGCACTTTCTTGCCTTTCCTGCTAGCAATGGGTATAATAGCTATTTTGATAAGGATGAGAAAAGTATAGCACTATTAGAAAAGCCACCAGAAGTAGATCTCAGCCTGTATTATTTTTCTTTGCTGCTCGAAATTGCAGCCTTTGTATTGTCATTTCTTATCAGCTGGTGGTTTGCATTTGCTGTTCTTATTTATGGCGTAATTTCAAAGATGTACAGCCATCCGTCCATTCGATTAAAAAAGTATCCATTAATAAGTTTTTTAGTGGTCTTCTTTTTTCAGGGAGTGTTTTTTTATTGGAGCACCTACTTCGCACTTGTAAATATTAGTCCTTTTACCGGTTGGAGGAGCCATGATATCATTGCAGGAGCTATTTGTTCATGCCTGATCGGTGCATCTTATCCGCTCACCCAGATTTACCAATACGAGGAAGATAGTAAGCGGGGAGACCATACACTGAGCTTACTTTTGGGCTATAAAGGCTCTTTTATCTTTTCCGGTGCATTGTTTGTTATTGGCCTTATCCTGACCTTCTTTTATTGGAAATCAAGTGGCACATTAACTAATTTCTATCTCTTTTTAATCTGCATATCACCCATCTTTACCTTTTTTACCTGGTGGTTTTGCAAAACAATGCAAAATACCAGGCATGCCAGTTTCAAAAATGCAATGCGAATGGTCTTTATCAGCTCAGTTTGTATGGTAATCTATTTTGGATTTTTAGTATGGATGCGATGAATTCTTTGCCAACCACTCAAAAAATAAATAAATATTTTTAACTTAATTAATATAATGTTTAATATTGTTTATCAAATGCTCAATAATGTTAAACATTGAAAGAAAGTTACCTGATATATGTCCAAGTTGCTCTGCCCCCTTACAGGTGACAAGTTTAGGATGCACTACCTGCGAAACTACCGTTTCAGGAAAGTTTCCACTTCCAATATTAGCGCGCCTAGCACCAGATGAGCAGAAGTTTATTTTAGACTTTGTAAAAAGCAGCGGGAGCCTCAAAGTAATGGCTCAACAGCTTGGCTTAAGCTACCCTACCGTAAGAAACCTATTAGACGATATCATTGTAAAACTTCAGGAAAACGAAAAATCAAAACTATGAAAATAGGACTATTCAATCCCTTTACCTATATAGCCGGCCTGAAAGCGCTAGTTATCGGCTTTGTATTTATGGCCATTACACTTGTGCTGTCATTCTACAGCCGTACACACTTTGATGGTGCAATTGATGCACATATAGGTTTACAGGCGCCTTTTTCAATGTTCGCTCTCGAACAATTAATAGCCTGGGGAAGTGTAGTGCTTACCTTTTTCATTGCAGGCCTGATTCTTTCTAAATCAAAATTCCGCTTTATTGATATTGCAGGAACCGTTGCTCTTTCACGTGCCCCTATGTTACTGGTAGCGCTATTAGGATTTTTGCCTATTTTTCATAATATACAGCCAGGGCATATCAGTAATGCAGTTATAGCTGTCGGTATTATTATGCTTATTCCAGTCATATGGATGATAGCCTTACTGTTTAATGGGTTTAAAACATCCCTGAATATCAAAGAAACTAAAGCCATTATTGGATTTATAATAGCACTCGTTCTGGCTGAGATCTTATCTATTAGCTTAAATCATTTGATTCAATCATTCCTCCTCAAATAATTAAACCTACCTGATGAAACCTATTTTAATCACCACATGCCTGTTTTTCATTCTGATAAACGGCTATTCGCAAGAAACTCAAACTACTAAAAACTTAGCAGCAAAATTTGTTAGCTACTACAATGCTGACCAGGCAGATAGTCTCTATTCGCTATGCTCAGACGAAGTGAAGAAAAGCTTGCCCGCAAGCAGTGTTCCTGCAATAATAAGTCAGCTTAAAAATCAATTAGGGAAATTGCTGAGCACTGAATTTACTAGCGCAGATAAGGGCATCACTACCTATATTTGCCCTTTTGAAAAATCAGGACCAGTATTGTATCTGCATTTTGACCAAAACAATAAACTAGCAGGTTTTTATGTGAATGTTGATAAACGTCAGCAAATTCCTCTTAAGGACACCGAGCAGCTCGTTACCATCACGACCACTAGTTCTGAGCTAAAAGGAACACTTTCAGTACCCAAAGTATCAGTTAAGATTCCAGTGGTACTATTAATTGCAGGTTCCGGACCTACGGACAGAAATGGGAATTCAAGTTTAATTAAAGGCAAATCCAATTACTTTCTTAAGATAAGTGATGAATTGTACGCAAATAAAATCGCTGTGCTTCGATATGATAAAAGGGGAATTGGACAAAGTACCACCACTGAGAGCGAAATTAATACCAAGTTTGAGGATATGGTTGATGATGCGGCAGCCTTAATTAAATTTCTGAAAAAGGATAGTCGTTTTTCCAAAGTTATTGTGGCAGGACATAGTGAAGGTTCTTTAATCGGAATGCTTGCCAGTGAACGGGAAAAGGCTGACGGATTTATATCACTAGCAGGAGCAGGGTTTCCTATTACCGAAATTATCAAGTCTCAATATAAAGAAGTTCTATCTGCTGATGACTATAAATCAGCCTCAGCTGTATTAGATACCATTGAAGCAGGTAAGCCGGTGAGACAACAACTTAAAAACGGTTTGGAAATACAATTTCGTTCATCCATTCTTCCTTACCTAAATTCCTGGATGAAATACAATCCACAAACTGTAGTCTCTAAGCTTACAATGCCTGTTTTGATTGTACAGGGAACACATGACATTCAGGTAAATGTGGAAAATGCAAGGCAATTGAAAAAAGCTAATCCAGGGGCAAAGCTAGTGCTCATAGAGGGTATGAGCCATATATTAAAAGAAGGACCTGTTGACAGACAGCTTAATATAGCAACTTATTCAAATGATGATCTGGCCTTACATCCGAAATTAGTACCTGAATTAGAACAGTTTATAAATGGAATAAAGTAACCTTGAGAAAGGTCAATACATATACTAAAAACAGATTTTTAAGCAATTTGCCTTAAAATAAGCAACAAGAGTACAAGTTATCATCCACCAACGACTATTAGTTCCATATCAGAACTTCATCGTGTGCTAAATAATTATATAATACTAGAACGAATGTGTTTGGATATAATAATTACCTTAATGTAGAAATCACAATATCTTAACAATACCATAATCGGCTTTAAAATAATTGGGTTTAGGTTTGCATAAATTCTAATTATGCATAGTCAGGCTTTTATTTACTCAGATGATGAACTCATAATAAGGCTTAAAAATGATGACAGTGAAGCCTTTTCTTTACTATACCAAAAGTACGCCAGTAGTCTCTATTATGCTTGTTATAACTTGATTCGGAATAAAGCAGAGTGTGAAGATGCGATACAGGATTTGTTTTCAGATTTATGGATAAAACGATCCGCATTAAATATTAATTTATCATTAAAAGGGTATTTATATACAGCTGCCAGAAACAGGATCTTAATGCGAATCAGGAGCCATAAAATAATGGTTAATCTGGACGAAATAGCTGCATTAACGAATAGCCGGACTGCAGATGATCAACTAATGGAAAGGGAACTAAAGCTTCATCTGCATAAAGAATTAGCGAATCTACCTGTTAAATGTGCCCAAATATTTACGCTTAGCCGAAACAAACAACTATCTAATAAAGAGATTGCCATCCAATTAAATCTTTCTATAAAAACAGTAGAAAATCAAATAACCATTGCCATAAGAAGATTGCGAAGTACAATGCGTGATTTTATAATCCTTCTATTTGTGATTTTATTTTTTAAATAGTTTCTATTTTCTTTGGGGGCTGATTGCTTGTTATGCATCGTACATATACGGTCGCATGAAAAAGAAATATACAAAGCAGGAAAGTAAGTTGATTCAAAAGAGCATTACAAGCTATTTTGAACAAATAGAAAAAAGTGCAAACGTTGAAAATAAATACCCTCAGGATGAAAATTTTGATGACAGAAAGGTATACACCAATATTCTGCAAAAGATAGTTCTTGAAAAAAGAAGTACGGCCATCCGTACGGTTCTGAAAATAGCAGCCTCTGTTATACTGGTTTCTTCCATAACCTTATCTGTTTATTATTTTAATAAACAACAGTGGAGTATAAATTCGAAAAGCCTTTTAGTTGAGCAGTCAGCTCCAAGAGGAAAGGTAATTCAAGTGGTTTTAATGGACGGCACAACCGTCATGCTCAATTCTGGTAGCAAATTAAGCTACCCTAAGGTTTTTAAACATGATGTCAGACATGTTTCATTAGAAGGGGAGGCGTATTTTAAAGTGGCCCATGACACAAAAAGACCTTTTATCATTCAAACAGATAAAATTAACACGCAAGTACTTGGGACTAGTTTCAACATCAGTGCTTATCCAGAGAATGAAGACATCCTTGTCACTGTGTTAACTGGGAAAGTTGGTGTTTATCAACAGGATGAATCTCTCAAAGATCAAACCTGTTTTATAACTAGGAATCAGCAGGTTGTTTATAAAAAGGATAAAGGAATATTAAGTAAAACAGAACACACTGTTGATGCCTCTGCATTAATTGCTTGGGTAAATGGACGGATGATCTATAACAATAGGCTACTTGCTGAAGTAATTCTAGACATTGAACGTCATTACGATGTACATGTTTTAATGACTGATAAATTGAAAAGTTGCCGTATAACTGTAGATTTTGAAGGCGACAGCTTGGAAAAGATATTAAAAGTATTGACCAAACTCGTTGATGGCAAGTTGCAGTACAGAAATGGAGTATACCAGTTAAGTGGTAAGGGTTGTTAATTCCGGTACACATACATATACATCAAATCAAATCCCGAATATGAAATAAATGTATTAAAAAAGAAACCCGCACAGAAAAGTTCTGTCCGGGAAATCAAATGCAAATAACTTAAGAATTCAACTCTGCCTGACCTGAGAATCATGGAGTTGATATCCCATCCATCACATTTAATGTATAAAACTATGAAAAAATCTCTATTAAGTAATAGAGTGAAGTACTATTCTTATAAGATTATGAGATCAAGTTCTGTAGTGCTAGGTTTAGTTGTTACTTTTTGTTCATTAACTTTTGCAAATTCTTCGTATAGCCAGAAGATATTAAACAACACGGTAACAGTAAAACTAGAAAACACACCTATGACCCTGGCTTTGGATAAAATTGCAAAGCAGGCAAATATAAAATTTGCGTATCCCGATGATATTATAAACAATAATGTACATCTAAACTATACGTTCAAAAATAAAAAGCTTTCTGTAGTTTTAGATCAGGTATTAACAGGACATCAGCTGGCCTTTTCCATTGTAGATGACGTAATTATACTTCGGAAACAGGTACCTGAAGACAAAAAAATAATAAATAAGGACATTAACATAAGCGGTATTGTAGTAGATACCAGCGGCACTACTTTGCCGGGAGTATCGGTAATTTTAAAGAGTGATCGCAAAATTGGTACTACAACAGACGTAAATGGACGTTTTATATTGAAAGTTCCCGATGAAGCCATTCTAGTGTTTACGTATATGGGTTTTCGCACCCAGGAAGTTAAATATACTAAAGAACAGAAAAACTTAACCGTAGTACTTCATGAAGCCAATTCTTTTCTGGAAGAAGTGACCATTGTGGGTTATGGTGTACAAAAGAAGATTAGCCTGGTAGGGGCACAATCAAGTGTAAATGTTAAAGACATTAAACTTCCTGTTTCTAACCTGACGAATTCCCTGGGTGGAAGAGTTGCAGGTCTTGTTTCAGTGCAAAGAAGTGGTGAACTTGGGTTTAATGATGCACAGATTTATATCCGTGGCATATCTACTTTTAGTAGCAGTTTAAGTGCTCCATTAACACTTGTTGATGGTGTACCGCGTGAAATATCAAATATTGATCCTGAGGATATTGAAAGCTTTTCGGTACTCAAAGATGCCTCTGCAACTGCTGTTTATGGTGTACGAGGAGCGAATGGTGTTATTCTGATCACTACTAAAAGTGGAAAACCTGGAAAAGCGGTTTATAATATCCGCTATAATGAGGGGATTACCCGCTTTACTACCCTTCCCAAATTGGCAGATGGGATCACCTATATGCAAATGTCCAATGAAGCGATGACTACCCGTGGAGGTGCAGCCATTTACTCGGATGAAGTAATTGAAAAAACACGCACTGGGGAGGATCCTTATCTATATCCGAATGTGAATTGGATGGATGAGATATTCAATAAAACAGGAAAGGTGCGGAACGTAAATTCCAATATTAGTGGTGGTACTGAGAATGCAACCTTTTATGTTGGCCTAGGCTACTATGATGAAGTTGGATTATATAAAACGGATGCCATAAAGAATTACGACCCTTCTATTTCACTAAAAAGGTATAATGTTTCTTCCAATTTAACTATCAAACCAGCTAAGAATACGGAGATCAAACTGGGAATACAGGGTTATTTGAACAATGTAAACCTTCCTTTTGAATCAGTTACCAATATTTTTGCTGATGCCTACTCCATGACTCCTGTTACGATGCCCTTGCAATTTCCTGATGGTAAAATAGCTGATATCAGAAGCGGTAGCATAAGTAATCCCTGGGCTAGTTTAACACAGGCTGGATATGCTAATCAATGGCGCAGCCAGGTGATGTCAAACTTACGCCTTACTCAACAGTTGCCGTTTATTACAAAAGGATTATCAACAAGTGCCATGTTTTCCTTTGATGCATATAATTATACCAGCAACAGGTATGGTAAATTACCGGATACTTATCTGGCACTTGGTCGTGATGCCGATGGCAATCTTCTCTACGATCAGACAGCCATTGGTACCGAATTTCTGGCTTATACCAAATCAAACGTAGGAAGCCGTACCATTTACAGTGAGGCTTCTTTAAACTATAATCGCGATTTCGGGAAACACAGCGTAAGCGGATTATTGCTTTACAATCAAAGTGATAAGATCGACACTTATGCCGCGTCCCTTGAAAATTCGTTGCCTTATCGTTTTCGGGGAATAGCTGGACGAGCCACTTATGGCTATGCCAATAAATATTTTGTAGATGCCAATTTTGGATTAAATGGGTCTGAAAACTTTCTTCCTGATAAGCGATATGGGTTTTTCCCCTCTGGAGGTGTAGCATGGGTATTATCTGAGGAAGGATTTTTTGAGCCTTTAAAAGATGCAGTACAGCTTTTAAAATTCCGTTTTTCTTATGGTAAAGTTGGTAACAGCCTGATCGATGGCAGACGTTTCGCCTATATCTCCACTATTTCTGCACCAGGGGGATACAGTTTCGGTATTGATATGAAAAATACATACGCCGGAAAAGAATTTGGGGAATATGCAGTGGATGTGCAATGGGAAACGTCTAAAAAGACCAATTTAGGTCTGGATCTCCACACATTAAAGGATAAGCTAAGTGTTCAGGTTGATATTTTCAAAGAATACAGGAGCGGTATCTTTTTAAGGCGTAAGTCATTGCCTATTTACGCAGGTATGATTAATGCTCCTTTTGCCAATATAGGGGTTATAGACAATCGCGGACTGGATGCTTCAGTCAACTATAATAACCAGTTTGGTAAATTCAGTCTGGCACTTTTAGGAACCTTTACCTACAACAAAAATAAGGTTGTTGAAAATGATGATCCAGCTTGGAAATATCCTTGGTTAGAAAGAAAGGACGTCCTGTTAGTCAACGCTTTGGTTATGAAGCTTTAGGCTTATTTGAAAGTGATGAAGAAGTATTTAACTCGCCAAGGCAAACGGGAGATACGCGTGCAGGGGACATCAAATACAGAGATGTCAATGCCGACGGAATCATAGATTCTTATGATCAGGTTCCATTGGGTTATGGTAATGTTCCTCAAATGACATACGGATTTGGCTTTACTTTAGGCTATAAAAACTTCGCTTTATCCACTCTTTTCCAGGGTGCAGCACAAGTGGATTACCTGATATCAGGTGAGGCAGCTTTACCCTTTCAACAAGGCTTAAGCCGTGGAAATCTGATGGATAATATTGCGGACCGATGGACAGTAGAGAATCCTGATCCTAATGCTTTTTATCCCCGCCTTGGTTCAGGTTCAATCAACGATAATTTTGCAGCCAGTAGCTGGTGGGTAAAAAAAGCAGATTATCTGCGATTAAAAACCTTGCAGCTCAGTTATAGCCTTCCAAAAAGCTGGACTGGAAGTGTTGGAATCAAATCGGCAAATGTATTTTTACAAGGTGTAAATCTGGTCACGTTCAGCTCATTCAAGCTATGGGATGTGGAACTCGATAACGGCCGGGGCGATAAGTATCCAAATACGGCGTCGTACACGGCTGGTATTGCTATTAATTTTTAAACCGGGAATTTAGACATGAAGAATTTAATCAACCTACATAAACTACTGATCGTTTTTCTAGGAATCAGTACCATTACCTTATTGAATGCCTGTCAGAAGGGCTTTTTAGATCAGGTACCAGATGACCGCATTACCATAGAGAAGGTCTTTCAAAGGCAGAAATATTCAGAAGAATACCTGGCCAATATATATAACTACATTCCCAATGAAGCCTACCGCAATACAACTATCTGGGATGGAGCTTCAGATGATGCAGATATTACTTATGACAGACCTGGAAGCGGGTATGACAGCTATCCGATCAACCTGGGTAACTGGAATGCAGCATCAAACTATTATAATAAGTGGACAGCTAATTACCGCGGAATCCGTTCGGCTACTTATTTTATACAGCATATTGGAGCTAATGCCGAGCTGCTTGCTCAGTCCGGCGGACCAGAGCGCATCACGCAGTATATAGCAGAAGCCAGGGCTTTAAGAGCCATCCTATATTACAATCTGGTGAGGCAATATGGTCCTGTTATTTTATTAGGTGATGAAATGATTTCAGGAGATATTGAGCCATCGGCAGAAGAGGCCAACAAACCACGGAGTTCATTTGATGAATGTATCAGCTATATTGTGTCTGAACTAGACCTTGCAGCCCTTGACCTGAAGAAGAATTATACCGATCAGGTTTCTACCGATTATGGCAGAATGACCCAGGCTGTTTGTTATGCCTACCAGAGTAAGGCTTTATTGTTAGCTGCCAGTCCCCAGTTTAATGGGAATATGGATTACAGTAATTTTAAAAATGGTGATGGAAAAGCCTTGGTCAATACCCAGTACGACGCAAATAAATGGAAACTTGCTGCAGATGCCGCAAAGCGGATCATCACGGAATTCAACTTTGCTCTGTTTCGCAAAAATAATGCCGCCGGTGTTTTTGATCCCTACTTATCAACCCGTGATGTATTTTTAGTACCCTGGAATTCAGAGGTTATTTTTGCCAGGGTCTCCAATAACCTAAGTGGATGGGAACGTTCTGTAGCCCCGCGTGTAGTGAGTGGATATGCAGCAGTTGCAGTAACCCAGCAGCTGGTGGATGAATTTGAAACCGGAACAGGAAAGCGCATTAATGATGCCGGAACTGACTATATAGAAACTGGTTTTTCAACCGTTGCAACCAAATATACCACCGTAGGAACCTATAACATGTATGTAAACAGAGAACCCCGTTTTTATGTAAATGTTAGCTATAATGGTAGCCAATGGTTAAATACGAGTGAGGGAATAAAAATCGTGGAAACGTTTTTTACTGGTAATACAGGCAAAAAAGGCTCATGGGATTTCCCTAGAACGGGATACATTGCCCGCAAGAATGTCGATCCCAATAGTAATGTTCGTACTTCGGTATACGTGGCCAGGCCCTTTGTAATGATCCGGTATGCGGAGATTCTGCTCAATTATATTGAAGCATTAAATGAATATGACCCTGGAAATGCAGATATCTTGCTTTATCTCAATCAGATCAGAAATCGTGCTGGTGTACCTAATGTACAAACAGGATTGGGTCAAAGCGAAATGAGAGAGAAAATTCGCCATGAACGTCGGGTAGAGCTCTGTCTGGAAGGTTTACGCTATACGGATACACGCCGCTGGAAGATTGCTGAGCAAACCGACGGAGGTGCATTTTACGGAATGAACGTAGATACAGGAACTAAACTAGCTGATGAGGTTTTCTATCAGCGTACGATGTTTGAAAGAAGGGTATTCTTAAAACATTATTACCTGTTCCCTATCCCTCAGGAAGAGCTTGACCGGGATAAAAACCTGGTACAAAACCCAGGTTGGTAAAATAATACAGACATAATAAGGAAAGCATTGTGGGCATTTGTAAACATGGATGAGTCATTAAAATGCTCATGATGCCTTCGTTCCATTTAAATAACAAAATAGGATAATGAAAGACACAGTTAATTATAAAATATTAGGCTTATTGATCTGCATAAGCTTTGCTTTAGGATGTGGCAAAGCGGATATCGACATGCTACAAGGAAACCAGGATGTATATTCTTCTGTTTATATGCCACAGGCAGTAAATAGTCCGGCAGTACACCAGTTCAGCTTTTCAAATACACCCGACACTATTTTTTATGGCGCGAATTATGGTGGTCCCGGAATACTATCAGCAGATATTCAGGTAAATTTCGAAGAAGATGCGGCTTTGGTGGCGAAGTTTAATGAAACAAACTTTACCAATTATAAGGCTATGCCTGCGGGAAGTTTTGCCTTTGAAAAAAATACAGTGGTATTGTCAAAGGCTAAACAGAGTACAGATCCACTGCGGATAAGCATCTTTACTGACAAGCTGGATGGAGTAGGAGGATATTTGCTCCCTGTTACGATTAAAACTGATGGACTAATAAAGGTTAATGAATCCTTAAAAACGACCTATTATCTCATAAATGCCACCTATGCCACCAACCCATATGTTTCATTTGACAATTCAACCTGGGAAATAGTATCCCTTTCGTCTGAAGAAACAACAGGAGAGGGGGTAGCAAACGGGCGTGCCATCTATGCATTTGATAAAAATGGAGCTACCTTTTGGACTACCCAGTGGAAAACAGCTAAACCAGGGCCTCCGCATATTATCGCAGTGGATATGAAGGAAGAAAAGAAGTTGAGAGGATTTATTATCACTGGGCGTAAAGAAACGACCGGACTGGTAAAAGCGACAGGAAATCCAAGGGATATTATTATTCAAACCAGTATGGACGGCATAACCTGGACCTACAGTCAATCCTTTGCCTTAGCCAATGTACTAGAGAATACCATCTATCTCAATTATGCACAAATGGCAAGATTTTTTAAGATTACAATCAATGCAAGTCAGGGAGATACCTACCTGACACATATTGCTGAATTAAGTGCCTTTTAATACGGGTTTTTACATAAAGATTTAATAGTTACTTGGTACATACTAAGCGCAAGTTTTGTTTATAGTACTTTAAAATAGTCATAATGGAAAACAAAGTCAACAGACGTAATTTCATTCAGTTAGTATCAGCAAGTACAATTCTTGCAGCTACAGGTTCCCCATTAGTGTCATTTGCATCCAAATCGGAAAAAGTTGAAACTGGAAAAATAACTTTTTTATCAAAACCATATCTTCAAAATCCGGAGCCAACTGCAATCAGTGTATTCTGGTTAACTAATCGACCCTGTTACAGCTGGGTAGAAATTTCTGCTGTAAATGAAAGCCCTATAAAAGTGCATAGCACAACAAATGGTTTAGTAGATGCTAATAATCGAATCCATAAGATAATAATCGAAAATTTAAGGCCTTCAACAGCATATACTTATAAAGTATTTTCAAAGGATATCATTCTTTATGAACCCTATAAGTTAGTATATGGAGATGTAATTGAAAGCGATACATATCATTTTACTACTTGGGAAAAAGATGCGGATTCGGTGTCTTTGCTTATTTTAAATGACATCCATGACCATCCAGAATCATTTCCCCTTTTAATGCAATTAAATGGTGATCAACCATATGATTTTGTATTCTTAAATGGGGATATGTTTGATTTTCAAAAAGATGAGAATCAATTAATCGAACACCTGCTTCAGCCATGTGCTGAAGCATTTTCAACAGGTAAACCATTTCTATTTGTCAGGGGTAATCATGAAACCAGAGGAATATTTTCTCGAAACCTCGCAGATTATTTTGAGAATATTAACAAAAGCAACTATTTTTCTTTTACTCAAGGCCCGGTTTATTTCATAGCATTAGACACGGGTGAAGATAAGGAAGATTCGGATCGTGAGTATGGAGGACTTTCGGATTTTGACGGTTATCGTGAAGAGCAGGCAATATGGCTTGAACAACAACTCAAGAGCCAGGCATTTAAGAAGGCAAAGTTTAAAGTTGTTCTGATGCACATTCCGCATTATCACTCTGGGGAATGGCATGGTACTGTGCACTGCAGAAAGTTATTCGGCCCTTTGTTTAATAAACATAAAATTGATATGCTGATTTCAGGCCATACACATGTATATGGTGTTCATAAACCTCAGGAAGGACATAATTTTCCGATTATTATTGGAGGTGGGCCCAACCCTTCAGGGCGTACAATTATGCGACTTACTGCAAACCAGAAAACCATGAATTTAGTAATGACAAGGGATACTGGAGAAGTTGTGGGGAAGTATACTGTCAGTAAGTGATAATTCAAAATGTAGTTAAGCATTGAATTTAAAAAGAATAATTAAAGAAAAAACAATAAACTATTAAAATGATAAAAAATAATTCTCATTCAGTCGTTTTACTCCTGCTCTTAATTTTTTCACTTTCTTTAAGAGCAGATGCGCAGCACAGGCAACTGCATACGATCAAACTCCGTAAGCCAGCTGACCTGCAAGCATATTTTCATTACACTAATAAGCGCGAGCCGATTGTAAGCGGACATCGTGGAGGCCAGGAGAACAACCTTCCAGAAAATTCCATCTCCGCATTTGAAAATACATTGAAATATACTCCCGCTTTTTTTGAAATAGACCCAAGGCTTACTAAAGACAGCGTCATTATTCTGATGCATGATGAAACACTGGAACGCACTACAACGGGAAAAGGCAAAGTCTCAGACTACACTTGGGCAGAACTTAGGCAGCTAAACCTGAAAGACGTGGAAGGAAACGTAACCACTTATCATATTCCCACCTTATCTGAAGCCATTGATTGGGCAAGGAATAAAACAATTTTAAGCTTGGATTGGAAAGGGGTTCCCTACGAAATGACCGCAGAACTTATCAACAAAAAGAACGCACATGCCTTTGTGATGGTCGGAATACAAAATCTAAAACAGGCACAATTTTACCTGCATAATAATAGAAATTACATGTTTGCGATGTTAATTAATTCTGCAGCGAAGTTGGCTGAAATAGAAGAAGGAGGAATACCGCTTAAGCAAGTTATGGCCTATGTAGGTTCTCAGGATAAGCCTGAAAACAGGGGATTATATGACTTACTGCATAAAAAGGGAATCATGTGTATGGTAGCTGCTGCTCCGATATACGACAAGCTGAAGCTTGCAGATGAAAGAAGTTTGGCTTACCAGCAAATCATCAGAAACGGTGTTGACATTTTAGAATCCGATCGTCCAATAGAGGTTTCAAAGGCTTTACAGGGTCATTAACGGTTTGTGTTTTTCAAAGCCTAAAATCTATTTTTTTTGCAAATGAGATCCGTTTTCTACTGGGGATATCAGGGATTTTTTCTATTGTATAAATCTTTGCACTACTTTTAGTGGATTTTAAGTCTTTCATACTGATTCGTTTGCTGGTTTTATCATTTAGTTTAAGCATAAGGAGATTGCCTTTATAAAACATCGCTTTGATGTTTTCTTCTCTGCCGGGGTATGCGGATGGTTGTGTATGAACCTCTTTTAAAGGATAGTCAGATGGTTTTTCGGATTCGAATGTACCGATGATGGCGCAGGGACTGAACGCTGCATTGTTCAATAAGATGCTTTCATTCGTTTGATTGATAGGAGAGTAGAGCATCAGCGACATACTCACCAATGCCAAACAATCTTTTAGAACTGTTTCTGTAAAGGTGATGACTTGTCCTTCGATGGTTTGATAACCTTCCAAATCGATGTCTTTTACGCCCAGGTTTTCATAATACTCTTCCCTGAAGTTAAAGGCAACTAGCATAAACCTTATGCGGTATTTCATATAGGCTCCGCTTTGGTTTTTAGGCCTTTTAATGTCTGTTTGGGTGTTCAATGAACCAAGGGTAACAGATACAACTCCGTTTGCGCTTTTACTGACTTCATGGCTCATTTGCAGTACTTCATGTAGCTTACTGTTCGCATTGAAGTCCAATCCCTGTAAAAAGGATAGGTTCCCGTCATGCAAATCCCGTTTTCCTTTCTCCCCGCTTACATTGTTTAATATTGACCGATACACCTGTTGAGTGCTCCTGTAAGCTGTCGTTCCGTCTTTAAAAAAATAAGCCGGTTCAAATGCTGTCCTTATAACTGCTGCTGTCGAACTCGAAAGTCCAAATTCAGTAGCACTCCTTTTAGTTTTTTCGGTCTGTCTAAATGTCTTTGTCTTGCCTTGGATGATGTTCTTTCCCCGGTACTCCCGGTAGATTACTGAACCTGCGGTTCCGTGTACCATTCCTTTATGATCTATTGTTGCCATAATCTGTCTAATTGTTTTCAGTAAAGTAAGCAGTTAAGCATCTCAAAAGCTAAATAATAATTAAATCTTCCTAAATCTTCTTATATAAGTCTGTAAAAAGCAGAAACTTCCATTTATATTCATGATGAATGAATTTCAAACACACGCAGGAAAGCTTACTTATGGCTATTGATGGTGTTTATGGAATTGCCTTGTATTTTTAAAGAATCATCTATTTGCGCTTAACTAAAATATAACACTATAGGATAATGTTTAACAGCTATGATGACTGTTACTTACAGAAAGATCAAACTAATAAACCCTCAATGAAAGTCCGACTTTAGCTATATGCTATCGGACTCATTCTGGATACTTATTGCATGATTATCAGTATCATTGTTAGTGATTAAGATGTTTGTGAACTTATATTTACAATCTCATTTTTTGTAAATAGGTTACACTTTGTTCTATTTGAGCAAAGTAGGATTAAATCGGGTTGGAACAATGAATGAGCCATGTTCATTGAAGTATGGCTAAGAATTCGCAAATAGTATTATCTTCGGAATGAGTAACTTGTTGAAGTTAACCATGATAATTTATAAAATGTGCAATAACTTAACATTGTGATAATCCATTGTTTACTTGTTGTTTTTGATGCGATGCTATATTTGCGCTTGATAGAATAAACAACGATGAGATTGGTAAGCACTGATATAAATGAGGAGCAAGTATTGGTTCGTCAGTTGAAAAGTGGAGATATTTATGCTTTTGAAGAGTTGTATACCCGTTACAAGCGGCAGATATCTTTCAACATCGTAAAGCTGGTAAAATCTGTTCCCATAGCAGAGGATCTTGTTCATGATCTTTTTATACGGGTATGGATGCAAAGAGAGCGTCTGGATCCTGATAAAACATTTGGTGGTTATCTCTTCAGGATGGCTGAAAATATAACTATGGATTTCTTTCGTAAAATTGCTCAGGATAATAAATTCCGTGCTTATTATATTTCCCATTCAGATATTGGTTATTCTCATGTGGAAGAAACTCTCGCTGACAAAGATAATAAGGCTTTACTTCAGGAGGCCGTGGCACTACTCCCCCCACAGTGTCGTTTGATATTTACCTTATGCAAGTTGGAGGGTAAAAGTTCAGAAGAGGTCTCTGTACAATTAAAATTATCAACGCACACTGTCAGCAATCATCTAGCGAAGGCTAAAAAAATCATGCGTGATTTTCTACTTGTCAATGCGCATGATGCCGCCACATTATCCTTATTGTTATTTATTGTTAACTTTTCTGATTAAAATACAGCTATTTTATCCCTCATGTTAAGGTTACATTAAATCGTGTTTTCGCAGTAGTTAGTTTTGTTTTGATAGACGTATTGGTGTTGATTTATATAAAGAAACATTGAGAGAAGCGTATACGATTCGGAATTTGTTCCGTAAATATTTAGATGGAGATTGCTCAGAGGAAGAGTTCAATCAGTTATTTGATCAGTTACAATTTCCACAGCATGAAGAGCAACTCAGAAATCTCATCAGCGAGGAACTAAATAAAAATGACAAACCTGATGCGAGAATAGAAGCTCTGCTTGAATCGGTCGATGGCAGGATCATGAAAGATATCCATGTCTGGAGGGAAAACACATTAAATACATCAAAACCCGTTCTAAAAGTGGTTCCACTTTGGCGTTGGTTGTTGACATCTGCCGCTTGCCTTCTTATTTGTTCACTAGTCTATTTTTATTTTGACAGCAGCATCGACAAGGGCATTGTTAAAGATACCAAGTACGGGTACACAAATGACATCTTACCTGCTGAATATAAGGCCTCTCTCACGCTAGGTAATGGCAAGACCATGGAACTTTCAGATCAAACAAGTTTGCCACAAATGGGGTCCGGAGGAATGTATACACTCACCGTTCCCAAAGGAGGAACATTTAAGCTGTTGCTTCATGATGGAACGCGGGTTTGGTTAAATGCATCCTCAAAATTGAGATATCCGAATACATTTACAGGTAGCGAAAGAAAGGTTTACCTCGAGGGGGAAGCTTTCTTTGAAGTAACGAAAGATCGTTCAAGACCTTTCCTGGTCATGGTGGAAGGAAAAACCATAGAAGTATTGGGTACCAGTTTTAATGTTCATGCTTATCATGGAAAAGTTCAGGCTACACTTGTGGAAGGTAGCATAAAAATTATTAATAAAGGCCGGTATTCATTTCTTAAACCCGGACAGGAGGCTATTATCACTGATCAACACACTGAGGTTTCTGCTGTGGATGTGAAACCAACCATAGCATGGAAGAATGGTGAATTTTATTTCAATGAAGACCCTCTTCCTGAGATCATGAATGAAATTAGTAGATGGTATGATGTACAGGTAGTTTATACAGGTAATATTTCACAGGGTAAATACACAGGTGCAATCAGCAGACAAGCTACATTGGCCGAAGTGCTTGAAATGCTTGAAGATGTAACGGGCAGATCTTTTAAGATAGAAAACAGGATGATAACGGTACAGGCGAAGCCTGAATTTTAATTACAATTTAAACAAAATAACATGAAAAAAGTACTGACAGAGAGCACCACATAGAAAGTACCTGTATAAAAAAAGGGAGTGTTTGCACCACTCCCCGAATTAAGGACAACTGACATTTTTTAGCATTTAACATACAAATTACCTTAACACTTCAAAGATATGAATTATTTCAATCCGGCTAGTCGGCATATGACCGTCGGGAAGCGAACACTATTAAAAAAAGTATTGATTACTATGAAGATGACCATCGTGTTGATCGTCGCTTTCAGTTTTGGTGTCAGAGCATCTGGTTTTTCGCAGTCGGTTAGTCTCACTGCGAACTCAATTGAACTCAAGCAAGCACTCGCTGAAATTAGCAAGCAAGCAGGTATGCGCCTACTTTATAATGCAGCGCTGTTTGATTCAGCCCCCCGTATTTCTGTAAATCTAAAAGTACAAAATGTAGATTATGCTTTGAAGAAAGTGCTGAATGGGCAGAATTTAAGCTATCGCATTATTGCAGGTACGATTACGCTCACAGAGCGGAAAAAGACAGACTTTGAGGTGCAGGGTATCGTAACGGACTCGATTGGTGTTATGCCTGGTGTAACTGTGTTTTTAGAGGGTATAAACGGCCCGTCTACGGTTACAGACCAGAATGGTCAGTTCCACATCCGGGTGCCTGAAAATGCAACATTGGTTTTTAGATTTATAGGGTATCAGGATCAGAAGATACATGTTGGCAACCTGATGAAAATTGATGTAACCATGGTGTCTGCTTCTTCTCGTCTGGAAGAAGTGGTAATTGTAGGTTACGGCGCACAGAAGAAAAAGAACCTTACTGGTGCCGTTTCTTCTGTGCAGGCAGCGGAGTTAACGCAATCTCCGGTGGCATCGGTATCAAGTGCTTTAGCAGGACGTTTGCCGGGATTAATTGCTGTACAGTCAAATGGGATGCCAGGAAATGACCAATCAAGTCTGAATATAAGAGGATTTGGAGAACCATTAGTTCTGATTGACGGGGCAGAGGGGAATATGAACTCCATAGATGCCACTGAAATTGAATCCGTTTCTGTGCTTAAGGATGCCTCCGCAGCAATTTATGGATCCAGAGCAGGAAATGGGGTAATTTTGATTACAACAAAGAGAGGTACTTCAGGCAAACCAGTGATATCCTTAAACTCGACCTATACCGCACAAGGAACAACGGCTATGCCTGTTGCCGGGAATGCTGGAATGTATGCACGAATCTTAAGAGAGGGTCATATTCAGGGTGGGCAACCTGAAGCCACAGCGCCTTATACAGAGGAAGAGATTCAGAAATTCTATGATGGGACGGACCCTCAATACCCAAATACCAATTGGTTTGATGTTTTGCTTAGAGATTGGGCACCACAGCAAGATCAGAATTTGTCCGTACGTGGCGGAAGTGAAAAAATTAAGTACTATGGTTTCCTTGGCTACCTGAAGCAAGAAACAGTATGGGAAAAAAGCGGAGCGAGTTATGAGCGGATAAACCTTCGTTCAAATGTTGATGCAACAATAGCTAAAGGACTTACCTCTCGTTTAGACTTTTCTACAAATTTAAGGAATGGGAAATATCCCAACCGTAACATGGATATTAACAATACAATATGGGCGGATTTATGGAACACACGACCCGTTTTTCCATCTGAGTTTCCTGATCCAACCAAAATATCTTATGCTGAAGGCGGAGGAACTGGTGGTGCACATATCACAAGTAACCGGGAATTGTCTGGTTACGCTGATTATAAAAAGCAGGATATGCGTTTTATTTTCGATCTGAACTACCAGGTGCCTTTTGTGAACGGATTGAGTGCTAAGGCGCTGATTAGTTATATACAGGGATACGGAGCAAATAAGAACTTTCAGAAGCCTGTTCCTTTCTATAAGTATGACTATGAGGCTGACCTTTACTCTTTGGCTGGTTCTTTTGGCTCAGCGGCTAGTTTAACTTTGAAAAGGAGTAGTGACAGGCAGATACTTGGTCAGGGCTTTTTAAATTATAGCCATCGGTTTAATGGTTTACATGACCTTGATGTACAACTTATATATGAGTCTATTGACTATTTTAATGACGAAGTTCAGGCTACGCGTTCTAATTTTCTTACTCCCGCTGTTGATGAGATGCTTGCCGGCAGTACGAATGGTATGACAAACAGTGCCCTGACGAATGAAATGGGTAGAAAAAGTTATATCGGTCGGCTAAACTATACGTTTGCAGACAAGTATATTTTTGAAGCTACACTTCGGGCAGATGCTTCTGCAAAGTTTCCTGAAGCATCCAGATGGGGTTATTTCCCGGGGGCGTCTTTTGCTTGGCGCATTGATCAGGAGCATTTTCTAAAGAATTCTGCTACAGTGGAAGCACTGAAATTACGCCTAAGCTTTGGAAGTTCAGGGAATGATAATACGGGAAATTTTCAATATCTGACCGGCTACAATATTTCGGACAAGAATAGTGGGGGATCATATATCTTTGGATCAACACGTTATCCGGGCATCATTTCCCGGGGGCTTGCCAATCCTGACCTTACATGGGAGAAGTTGAAGATCTATAATGCAGGAACTGATATTTCACTGTGGAAAGGTCTGATGTATGGAAGTTTGGATGTATTCTTTCGGGAACGTTCAGGGATTCTGGCGAACAGGCTGATGACGGTTCCTTCTTCATTTGGGTCTACACTGCCTCCTGAAAATATCAATGAAACAAATACCCGTGGACTTGAATTTATGCTTGGAACAAGCCGTAAGAATCATGATCTAACCTGGGATTTGAGTGCCAATATTTCATGGTCGCGTTCCAAATGGAAATATTATGAAGAACCTATTTATTCAGATGCTGACCAACTTCGCCAAAATCAGCGTACCGGAGCTTGGACTGATCGTACTTTTGGTTATAAATCTGACGGGTTATTCACGAGTATGGAAGAAATTGCAGCGCTTCCTTATGATCAGGATCAACGCGGTAACACCACACTCCGCCCTGGAGATGTAAAATACCTGGATATCAATGCAGATGGAATCATCGACTGGAAAGACCAAACGGATATCGGGAAGGGCACACAACCGAATTGGATGGCCGGCTTTAATGCTTCATTAAAATATAAGAATTTTGACGTTTCATTTTTATTTCAGGGTGCCTTTGGACATTACCTGAAAGCCTCTCTTCCTCAATATTCAACGGCATTTTTCGAGAATCGATGGACTGAAGAAACAAATGACCGGTATGCCTTGATACCCAGACTTGGTGGAGCTTCATCTAATGGGTGGCTTTCTGACTATAACCTGATCGATGCAAGTTACATGCGGCTTAAGAATGTGAATGTTGGATATACGTTTTCGAGTAGATTGCTTAAATCCATCGCTATCAGACAATTGCGCGTATTTGTAGCGGGATCGAATTTGTTGACTTTTTCTAAGTTAAATAAATATGATCTCGATCCTGAAGGTCCGTCCGGAATAGGAGGGATGTACTATCCGCAACAAAAGAATGTATCTGCTGGATTGGATCTTTCATTTTAACGACCGAACAAATAACATGGAAACTAACATAAGCGAGCGCCTTACAAAAGCAAAAAATACCTTACTGTTAGCTTTTATCATCTATTAAAAATAAATTGATATACTGATGAAATTACACTATTTCTGTTTTACAGTTCTGCTTACTTTCTTTGTCACTTCCTGTCAGAAGAACGTTTTGGATAAATTACCACTTGACATTATTCCTGATCCAATGGTATGGAATGATGAGAGTTTAGTGAATGCATATATGACCGGTGCGTATTTAGGAACAACGGTGTTGACTAATGAATCTGAGGATGTGCAGAATACCGGAACTCCTTTTTTTACTATGTTTTATGTAAATAATGTGAGTGACGAATCAAAAAGTACCTCTAATTTTTCGGGGAATGCGTATCGGTTCAAAACTGAAGGATTGAAAATCGGTGGTGGCTTGATGGAGTGGTGGGAGAAGCCCTATGTTGTTATCCGTTCGTTAAATCAATTGATTGAACGCTTGCCGGAATCAACCTTAAGCGATGCCTTTAAAAAGAAGAGAATTGCAGAGGCACGTTTCCTTCGTGCATTCAATTATTTCTATATGGTTAAACGTTATGGAGGAGTGCCTTTAATAACCCATGTTCAGCAGTTGTCTGATCCTCAGAATGAGTTATTTGCTGCCAGGAATAAAGAAAAAGAAGTTTATGATTACGTGATATCGGAAGCCATGGCGATTAGCGAAGAGTTGCCGGCAGTACAGGAAGACATTGACTGGGGACGTCCTACTAAATACGCAGCGCTTGCATTAGTATCCAGAGCGGCACTTTATGCAGGAAGTATTGCTAAATACGGAACACTGCAATTGAGTGGTGTGATTGGTATTCCAGGTGAGGAGTCGAAGACTTACTTTGAGAAATCACTTGCTGCTTCACGTCAGATTATGGATGCTAATTTGTTTAAGTTATATAATGAAAATGCGGATAAGACGCTGAACTTTAGGAACCTGTTTCTTACGAAAAGGAATTCAGAAGTAATCTTTGCCAAGCAGCATGATGGAAGTGATAAGGATTTTTCGGGAGCAGGATGGTCTTATGACTACTTCCAATGCCCTTATCCGAATGGCTGGGCTAACGGAATCCATGATGCACCTTACCTTGAATTTGTTGAATCATTTGAAAATGTGGATGGATCTTCGGCTAAGCTGGATCCCGCCGTGTTGAGCTCCAAGCTATGGACCATGGAAGAACTTTGGGGCAAAAAGGATCCACGTTTTCGTGCCACTGTTTACACACAGGATACGCCTTGGCAAGGACGGCTTCTGCAATTCTACAATGGAATTAGAACGGCTGAGGGGGCAATAACTACAACGGGATCATACCAGGGGATATTAGCCAATGGAGATCAGAAGAGTACACAGACTGGTTTTGGGGTAATGAAATATTTAGATGAATCAAAAGATAATGTAAACAGCTCGACAGCTGGAATCTTTGGATCTAAGCAAGACTATATCGTGTTCAGGTTTGCTGAAACGCTGCTGAATTATGCAGAGGCGGCTTTTGAACTGGGCCAGATGGATCAGGCTTTGTTAACCCTCAATCAGGTAAGAGCACGTGCAGGAATTCCACTTTTGACCACATTAACTATGGAAAATATCCGGAATGAAAGGAAAGTTGAACTTGCTTTTGAAGGACATCGCTATTGGGACTTGAGAAGATGGAGAATTGCAGAAGGAGTTCTTTCTAAAGATATGCGGGGTCTCCGGTATGTACTTGATTTCAAAACTAAAAAATATGAATTGAGCATCAGAGAGAAAGTAGACGGAACAGTGCGCTCTCCCATATTTCAAAATAATAACTATTATTTTCCTATCACTTTAGCCCGGACAGCAAATAATTCAAATCTTGTTGAAAATCCAGGATATAACTAACATAAAAAGTAATGATAAATAAGAATATTTGCATAAGTGCACTCCTGATATGTGTGTCCTTACTATCAGCCACATTGAGCATGGCTCAGACCTTTACAATTCCAGTATTTCCAGATACGCAGGTTGAAGTGGGGTCTAAACCTGAAATGTTTTTTAGCCAGGTAAACTGGATTGCTGCTCAAAAGCAAAAATTAAACATTCCAATGGCCTTACATATGGGAGATTTGGTCAATTTTGACAATTTTAATCATTTTGAAGTGGCTAGTCAAGGTTTAGAAGTGTTAGATAAAAATCGTATTCCTTACGCACTCGCAGTTGGAAATCATGACACAGAGGCAGTTGGAGAGTTCAGTGGAAGTGCCGCACCTGGAAATGTAAATCAGAATTTGCGTAAAACGCAAAAGTTGAACAGCTACTTTCCTTATTACCGCTTTCCAAATCAAAGGGGGAGATACGAAACGGATAAGATTGATAATGCATACTACACTTTTAAGGTTGGAGATACCAACTGGTTAGTTATAAGCATGGAATTTTGTCCCAGGTTAGGTGTGATTAACTGGGCTGGGGATGTGGTTAAAAAATACTACAACTATAACGTAATTATTATGACGCACTATTACTTGACAGGGAAAGGTGAAATTGCACAGAATAATGCAGGATATGGAGATTTTAGTCCGCAGGATATTTATGAAAAACTGGTTAAAAAATATCCGAATATACTATTGGTGTTAAGTGGACATGTTGTGAGTTCGGCACTTAAAGTCGATCAGGGACAGGCAGGGAATAAGATTTATCAAATTCTGCAGAACTACCAGCATGAAGATAGTGGGGGAGGGTATTTGCGTTTGTTGAAGTTTGATATTGATAAGGAAATCATAGCAGCAGAAATGTATTCACCTTTCTATGATAAGACTAAAAAGGACTCTTCATCCTTTGTGATTAATGAAGTAAAATTTCTTAAGGTCTCAGACTTTAAGAAATAAATAAAAATAAACCGTTTTAGTGAATTCTGAAGCGGTTTTTTTTTATTATGGTGTTTTGTAGCAGGTTTTGTACCTGAACTGTTTAAGTACTATTATATCAATAAGACTAGCTTAAATGCTGAGCATAATGCTGTGCTACATGATATGCCTACCCAACTAAAGCTTCGCGCGGTATTCCAATATTTTTCAGGAACCTCCATCGTTTCAAGTTAGTAGAAGAGTTTGAATGGGGGTAGTTGTGCATTATATTCTGGTAGGTTTTATTATAATGAGTTTATTTAAATTGAACAACGCGTTAATCTACAACTGGAATTAATTATTTAGGATGATCATTAAATAATAGCAATAATTTTTTTTTTTGCATATAGATTTACCTCATGTATTATTTGACTAAAACGGTATTGAATAGATTCCCATCAATGAAGTATCTGCATTCAATAAAAAGACAATGTAAAAAGCTTTTATTCCTGTTTTGCATCTTATTAAATGTAAATGCAGAGGCTCAAACACTAAGACCGGCTGTAAGAGAAATCGTATCGCAACCGCTTTCAGGAACACAATTTGAACTTTATTTACTTATTGGGCAATCAAATATGGCCGGTAGAGGGATTTTGGAGCCGGTTGATATCTTGCCTGATCGACATGTGTTGCGTTTAAATAAGGAGATGAAGTGGGAAGTGGCAAAAGATCCCTTGCATTTTGACAAGCCTGCAGCTGCGGTAGGACCTGGCTTTACATTTGGGAAAGATCTGGCCCAAATAGATACATCTAAAATTATTGGACTTATTCCTTCTGCTGTTGGCGGTACTCCAATAGCTGCCTGGCATGCTGGCGTCTATTATGAACCTACAAAAACATATCCCTACGATGATGCAATTAAACGTGCACGGGAAGCAATGAAGCAAGGTACATTAAAAGGTGTGATTTGGGATCAAGGTGAATCGGACAGCAATGTGAAGAATAGTGCTGTATATGGAGTTAGATTGAAAGAGCTCATTGAAAATTTACGATCTGATTTAGGCATTCCTGATCTTGCTTTTGTGGCTGCACAGCTGCCGGATTATCAGATTCATAAAATAGATACAGCAGGTAATGAAAGGATTAACCATGGTGTAGAGGTGATTAATAAGGCAATTGCTGATCTTGAAATAAAAAACTATGCGTTTATAGATGCCAAAGATGTGAAAGACATTGGAGATCATACGCATTTAGATGCTCCATCAGCACGCCTTATGGGACACCGTTATGCTAACGCTATGCAAAAGTTAGTGCATAAATAGGTTTTGAAACTACGCTATAGGTGTGGATGTAATAATGTTTGCGAAGCAGTCTCGTAAAAAGAGGTAATCCTGCCATTTTCTCATCTAAACTGTTTCGGTTTTAGCTTTTGGGCGGCAAGTTCTGCTATTTCATTTATTCGTTTTTGTCTGGTCTCTGGCCGTTTGGCTAGAACGAGCCATTGTAAAATGCTTTTTCTGACAGACTTGCTTAAACTTAGGAAATAGTCCTTTGATCCTGTTTGGATATTAAAGGCTTCTTCAAGGTCCTCGTGGATTTTTAATTCCTCTACATCGTCTAGAATTGTCCAGGAAGTATTTAGTTTTGCCGTTTCAATGCTTTCGTAACCTGCTTGTGTCATAATGCCCACTTCAATTAATCGCTGAATCTTTGCCTTGTTTATCTTTGACCAAACACTATATGGTTTTCGTTTACAGAAAAATTGCATAAACGTTTCATGGTCAAGAGACTTCCTTGTGCTGTCATCCAGCCAAAACAAAGTGCTTCATCAACAGCTTCGTTGTAAGTTATAGAAGCAACATTTGCCTTCTTTTTATAATAAATAAGCCAAACGGATTGTTTTGAGCTATGATTTTGTTTTAACCATAGTCTCCATTCTTGTCGGCTTGTTGGGCAAAATGTTTCGATAGTTTTTTCTTGCATTAATTTTTATTGTTTAAATCAGTTTGATGATGATCATGCCATTTCTAAATTATACTGCAAATATAAATTGGTTTAATGACAGCCCTATGTCAGGA
This sequence comes from Arcticibacter svalbardensis MN12-7, assembly GCF_000403135.1. Classification (GTDB taxonomy): domain Bacteria; phylum Bacteroidota; class Bacteroidia; order Sphingobacteriales; family Sphingobacteriaceae; genus Arcticibacter; species Arcticibacter svalbardensis. The sequence goes on along the minus strand of NZ_AQPN01000090.1, from coordinate 67,217 downwards.
GTGAAAAAGAAACTAATGAAAAGAACTTAGTTAAATGTAAAGTCAGGAAAACAGAACTAATTACCCAAAGGGCAAATGAAGCAGCTTTTTAAATAAATTTCAATTACTTTCTACACAGGCTTCAGCTATTTTCTGATTAAGCTGAAAATAAGTAAATAAAAAAATAACTTTTAATAACTTAAAATGTGCATTTTTGAAGGGTTTAGGACTGGGTTAATAACGATTCATCAACTTAACTCTGATCTATAACAGCATTAATAATACCTCTCCTAAATTATAAAACCTCGTTTAAATGTATTTGAGGCATTGTTTAAAACGAAAAAAAGAAGCTTGATGTATAGAATTTATATTAACGAAACTGCGCTTGTCATTTCAGAAATTGTCCCTAATGGAATTGGTGATTTTCAAACTATTGATAGTCAAACGTTTGATTTTCGTGAGTTTTACAAGCAGACCAGAAAGAATGGTCGCTCTGTTCATCTTCTCTTGGTAGATGATGCAAAGAAGTATTTTAAGAAACTCAGGAAAAGCTTTCTGATGATCAAAGCTGCCGGAGGAATTGTCATATCAGAAAATGATCAATATCTTTTTATTTTCCGTAAAGGAAAGTGGGATTTACCGAAAGGAAAGCTGGATCTGAACGAGAAGACAAGGGATGCTGCCGGTAGGGAAGTGGAAGAAGAGTGTGGTGTGAAGGTTACCCGTATCAATAACAAGCTTTGTACTACATGGCATGTTTATGAGGAAAAAACACAGATCATCTTTAAAAAGACAAGCTGGTTCTTTATGCAGGCTAAAAAACAAAAGCTTGTTCCGCAACTGGAAGAGGATATTACTGAAGCCCGCTGGATGAGTAAGGACGACTTTGAATACGTACGTAAAAACACATATCCTTTGATCCGTGATATGCTGGACTTAATCCTGAAATAATCCAGTACTAGAAGTCACATAAGCGATATCACTGTCGATAAGCTTTGTTATAAAAAAGCGAGTGCTTCTTTAGGCACAAATTTGCTAATATCTCCATTGTGGCGCAATATATCGCGTACAATAGTGGAACTCATATAGGAATAACCGGGATTGCTGAGTATGAAGATACTTTCAATTCCGGGTTCTAGTTCATGGTTCATTTGGGCTATCGCTTTTTCATATTCAAAATCGGATACGGTACGGATTCCCCTAATCATGTATTGAGCCCCAATCTGCTTGCAGAAGTTAACGGTTAAACCTTCATAGGAAGTAATCTCTACTTTCGGTTCAGATGCAAATACGGCTTCCAGAATGTTGATCCGTGTTTCGGAAGAGAGCATTGCATTTTTGGTACTGTTAATGCCCAGCGCAATGACTACCTTGTCAAACAAGGATACAGAGCGCTTGATAATGTCTACATGGGCTACAGTAAGAGGGTCAAATGAACCTGGAAACAGGGCTATTTTCATTACAGAGGGTTTTAGGGGTTTGCTTTATTCTGCTTTCTTAAGTTCAAAAAAACTAAATGACGAATAACCATATCTTCTTTGTTCGACAAAGTTTGGATGGTCATCTATCTTTTTCATGGAATGGTGTTCAACAATCAGTACTCCTCCTGGGTTGAGTAAATTTCTTTCAAACACTAGAGTAGGAATCATAGGGATTTGTGGTAAATCATATGGGGGATCGGCAAAGATCAGGTCGTAGGTGTCGGTTTCTTGCTGCAGAAACTTGATTACGTCTCCTCTTTGCGGTTTAATCGCATCCAGCTCATACTGTTTCGCTACAGTACGCAGGTAGTTGTAACATCCCCGGTCTAAATCTACCGATACAATGTCCTGCACTCCTCTGGAGGCAAATTCTACGGATACACTACCGGTTCCGCTGAATAGGTCGAGTACCTTTAGCTCTTCGATATCATATTGATTGTGAAGAATATTAAACAGGGCTTCTTTGGCCATGTCTTTGGTCGGGCGTACAGGTAATCCTGCAGGGGGATTTAATCGTAATCCTTTTAGTGTTCCACTGATTATTCGCATAAACTCATACTTAAAAGGGAGTAAAACTGATGAGCGGGCAGCAGCTTGAATGATTCCGGGTATTGTATGATCCGGGTGCTGTCTGCGAATTTAATATTCTTAAAATATTTGGCTGTTCTTCGGTATAGTTCACTATACTTTTCCACTTCGCCAGCAAGTATAATATTGGTATTAGGTTGCAGATTGAACTGTTGTTTGATTAACAATAAATAGTAGTTGTAATCATCAACGGTATCGGTTTTAAATATGTTGTAGAATATAAACTGTCCTTCGGATAGTAAGGCTATTTCAACCGTACCGGAGTTGAATTGGATGATTGACAGGAGTCCGGCTGTCTGTTTATCGCGACCGGAGATACTTTCTATAAGGGCTTCTGCCTGCGAATAAACCACTGCATGTGGATATTTATTTAGCAATGGGGCAATCAGACTTTCATCAACAGAACTAATGGTATGAATTTTACCGTTTATCGTTTTATTGATCAGGGTGCGAGATGCTTTTGTGGTTCGAACAAAGTTTTTATAACTTGGCGCTGCTATTTCTGTATAAAGCTCTGTGGGTATAAAGACGAAATTAAACGTTTCTGCGCTAATCTTGACCTGTTTGTATTTCAGGTTCAGATAGTCATGCTGCGCTTCCAGTGATACCAGGGTTTTCTCAGGTGCTTCTGAAAGAACAGCATCGTATATCACAAAGAGTTGATTCGTTTGTATATCTCGTATAGCATAGGACAGTTTGTGCTGACTAAGCTTGATGAGCAGTTCACACACATCTGCATTTTCAGGCAGAAAGTTTTTATCTTTAAGATGAAGTGTCCCGACATTGTTCATTACAGCAAAACTAAATGTTTTTTAGAAGGAATTAGCATTTTTACTTTTCATTATGAAGGTTACTGAACTCTTAAATCAAAACTTTGGCTTAAATCCTACTAACCAGCAACTTGAAGTATTCAAGAAGTTGGAGTATTTTCTGTCTGTTGATGAAACCAGGGGATGTTTTGTGCTAAGAGGTTATGCGGGTACCGGTAAAACAACATTGATCGCTTCGTTGGTTAAGGTATTGCCAATGGTTAAGTTAAAGTCAGTTTTGTTAGCTCCTACAGGTAGAGCTGCTAAAGTGATCAGTCATTATTCGGGTAGGAAAGCATTTACGATTCATAAAAAGATTTATCGCAAAAAGAATGCGGTAAGCTTGGATATGGACTTTGTACTGGCGCAGAATATGGCTGAAGAGACTGTTTTTATAGTGGATGAGTCGTCAATGATTTCGAATGAGGATGGGGGATTTAATAGAAATGGCCTACTGGAAGATCTGATCACCTATGTATATCAGGGGAAAAACTGTAAGCTCATGCTGGTGGGGGATACGGCTCAGCTTCCTCCTGTGGGATCTGATTCTAGTCCTGCTCTTAATCCTGCTTTGCTGAATGAGTTATTTCGACTTCAGGTTCATTATTATGAGATGACGGATGTGGTGCGACAGGAGAAACAATCGGGGATTCTATATAATGCGACTAACCTTCGGGAGTTAGTGCGGCAAGGGAAAGCGGAGTTTCCTAAAATTAAAGTATCCGGTTACCCCGATGTTTTTCGTATGTCTGGTGAGAAGCTTTCTGAAGGTCTGCATTACGCCTATAGTAAGTTTGGTATGGACAATACGCTGGTTATTTGCCGGTCGAATAAAAATGCTAATAATTATAATCAGCAGATCAGGAATAGGATCCTGGGACGTGAGGAAGAACTCTCTGGTGGCGATTATTTAATGGTGGTGCGTAATAACTATTTCTGGCTGGAAAAGGAGGAATCCAGCAATGCTTTTATTGCGAACGGCGATATTGCAAAGGTTCGGAAGGTGCGTAATATTCAGGAATTGTATGGTTTCCGCTTTGCTGATGTGGTGCTGGATTTTATTGATTATCCGGATGAAGAACCTCTTAACTGTAAGATCCTACTGGATACTATTTATGCAGATGGTCCTGGGTTATCCAGAGAGGACGGTAAACGTTTCTTTGAAGAGGTGATGAAGGACTATGCGGATATCCGTGATAAAAATAAAAGGATGGAAGAATTGAAGAAGAATCCTTATTACAATGCACTTCATGTGAAATTTGCTTATGCTGTAACTTGTCATAAAGCACAAGGCGGCCAATGGGATGCTGTTTTTGTTGATCAGGGCTACCTGACTGATGAAATGATGAATACAGAGTTTTTAAGATGGATGTATACAGCTGTTACTCGTTCTGTTCAAGAACTTTATCTGGTTAATTTTGTTGATAAATTTTTTCCTCCTGTATAGTATGAGTTTACATCTCGTGTAAGAGATATGTAATAAAAACTGTTAATTTGACTAAATGGATTTAATAGTCAGTTTTAAATCGCATTTTTGTCCTTATGTATAGCAGGATATTTCTATATCTTATATTTTCAGCATGGCTTTTACAAAGCTGTGATAGTATCGAATACAGTCCAAATCAAGCTTTTGATGCTGAAAGTCCTAAAGATATTAATAAAAAAAACCTGAAATGGTTAGCGGAAACTCCGGGTGACGATACCTTGCGGTTTGTACTTACAGGCGACAGTCAGCGTGAATATATCTATTCTGAAAAGTTGGTGGAAACGATAAACAAGATTCCTGGGGTTGACTTTGTAATTCTGGATGGCGATATATCTGATTTCGGGCTTTTACAGGAAATGGAATGGGTGAATGCTATTTTTTCTAAACTGAAGATGCCTTATTTAGGTGTGATTGGCAATCATGACCTGGTTGCAAATGGGGAAGATGTTTTTCAACGAATGTATGGTAATCTGAACTACAGCTTTATTTATCAGGGTGTCAAATTTGTGTGCCATAATACCAATAGCAGGGAGGCTTCTTTCAACGGATATGTTCCAGATTTGAATTGGCTCAAGCAAGAAATGGCACCCGAAGAAGGGGTAAATGCATATATAGCTGTAGCGCATGTACCTCCATATCCAGGGGATTTTGACCCCGCTCTTGTTGAAAATTATATCAACGTAGTGAATGGATCACCCAATACGCTTGCGGCGCTTTTTGCTCATACGCATACTGCTGGGGTGTCTTATTTCCATGATCAGAATATACCCTATATCGTAACGAATGCTATTGAGAACCGAGAGTTTGTTTTAGTCGAAATTGTTAAGGGAAAACTTACCTATAAAAATGTTGAATACTAAGTATATATTGAGTTTCCTGATGGTTGCTGCTAGTTTAATGCTGGCAACAAGGTCATCTGCGCAGTTCCCTAAATTCCTGATACCTAAATCTGTGGTTAGTCAATATGCTGGTAGTATTGGTTTTGTAAGCGTGGGGGCAGGGTATGAGTTGTTTAAAAATGATAGAGGAAGTCTTGATTTTAATTATGGCTACATTCCTAAAAATAAAGGAGGAGTTTTACATATCCTTGCTGCAAAATTTGCCTATCGTCCTATAGAAATCAAGGTAAACAAATGGGCTAAACTTTATCCCGTCAATCCGGGGGCCTTTATTAGCTATCATTTTGGACCTCAATTCGATACGCAATGGGACAAGGATACTTATGAAAAAGGATATTACTGGTGGTCCACAGCAGTGCGTCCACATATTTCTATTGGTACAGAACTAAAACTGGATGCAAAGAAAATACTGCCCTCCTTAGGGGTCAAAGCGTTACGTGTATATTCTGAATTTAACACCAATGAACTGTATCTGATCAGTTATTATCAGAATGTAGGGTCGTTATCTATTACTGATATTTTTAAATTGGGCTTTGGGGTACGGGTTGATTTTTAAGTTAATAAATTACTAAGTTAACCTATATTTGTACCCCGTATCCTCTTAAATTTATTCAGGATTTTTCCGGTTTTCTATCAAATAATATGTTTCGGAACCTTACTCTTTTAGTACGTTATTTTACTTTCTGGATCTTGTTTTTCTTTCTTGAAAGACTCGTGTTTGTTCTATATAATGCAGATAAGTTAAAATCTACCTCTTTTATAGAAATAGTACAGGTATTTGTATATGGTTTATGGATGGATGCATCGATGGTTGGCTATATCTGTGTAATTCCCTTGCTACTGTTTGTACAGATCTGGGTTATTCGGGGATTCCGTTTGCCTTTTCGGATCTTAAAGATCTATTCGTATTTCCTGATTATATTATTCTCTATTATAACCGTTGTCAATTTCAATATATACCGGGAATGGGGAACAAAAATTAATTACCGTGCATTCGAGTTTGCATTTAGTTCCCCAACTGAAGCCATTGCCAGCAGCGTGTCATCTCCTGTGTTTTTAACGCTATTAATATTGGTATTACTGATTGCTGGAGGAGTGCTTCTTTTTCGTCTGTTGGTAAAGCCGGGGGTTGAAAAACAAGGGAATATATTTCTTAAAATAAGTGTAGGGCTGTTTATTATGGGGCTTAATTTTTTAGCTATCCGTGGGGGATGGCAACTAGCACCAATGAATGAGAGTATGGCTTACTTTTCTTTGAACCCGCTGTTGAATTATGCTTCTGTGAATACAGAGTGGAGCCTCATTCATGATTTTATGAATGCAAGGTACAGCAGTAAGAATGTATATAGTTTTTTTAAACCTGAGGAAGCTAAGGCTATCGTAAAAACGCTTTACAATAAACCTGAAGGGAATAATACGCAAGTTTTACGAGTTACAAATCCTAACATAGTTGTTATCATCATGGAAAGTTTTACTGGAAATGTGGTAGAGAGTTTGGGAGGAGAGAAGGGAATTGATCCTGAGATGGAGAAACTGATTGCTGGTGGCTTGTTCTTTAATGAGGTGTATTCTTCAGGGAGCCGTACGGATAAAGGTGTGGTGTCGGTTCTGAGTGCTTTTCCTGCACAAGGGAAACGGAGTATCATGAAGGAAAATAGCAAACAGGTTAAATTGCCGGCTTTACCAGCAAGCTTTGCACAAAATGGATATTCGACTTCTTTTTATTATGGTGGTGAAAGCCGGTTCTTTAACATGAAATCGTATTTGCTGAGCCATAACTACCAGAAAATAATTGATCGGAATGATTTTCCAAACTTAGATCTGAGCTCCAAATGGGGCGCTTATGATGGACCTGTTTACACGAAGATGCTAGCTGAATTAACTAATCAGCAAGCTCCGTTTTTTAGTACTTTTTTGACGTTAACTAATCACGAGCCGTTTGATCTTCCTGGGCGTTCTCATTTTCCTGGTGATGATACGGGTAATAAATTCAGGAGCACGGCTTACTATGCGGACTCTTGTCTGGGTGCTTTTATCCGGGAAGCTAAAAAGAAAAGCTGGTATACCAATACATTGTTCATCATGGTAGCAGATCACGGCCATCACCTTCCGAAAGGTGATTTAGAGATTTCTGATCCGCAACGTTACCGGATTCCTCTTTTGTTTTTTGGGGATGTAATTAAACCAGAGTTCAGAGGGGTTAAGATCAATAAGGTGGGTAATCAAACGGATATTGCTGCTACACTGCTAAACCAGTTGGGAATGGATTCCAATCCTTATGTATGGAGCAAGGATCTTCTTCATCCAAAGTCACCTGACTTTAGTTTCTTTAATTGGGATTATGGATTGGGCGTTATCAACGCGGATCAGGCACTATCCTATGAAACGGTCGGTAAATCTGTTATTTACAAACGAAACCCTGGTTCTAAGGTGGGAAATGAAAAGTTGCTGCGTGATGGGAAAGCCTGTATGCAGGAGGTTTATCAGGAGTTTATTGAGTATTGAGTTGTTTTTCAGTAAGTCGATGTCTGTCTGTTTTTTAGCTAATCATAGTACTTGTAGTTCAAGGAGTAGTTCCGGCATTCAGCCTATTCCAATAGCTCAGTTTTATGTTTAATTCGGTTTTAATCCATCAACGAATTTTCAGTAAAGGAGTAATTCTTTCATTGTGTTTATTGTTGTATGACAGTGTCTTATGATTTAATTCCGTTTGAGCCATTCAATGAATTCTTAGCTATAAGGAGTATTTTTGTCCCTAAATCTATTCCTTTACCTCTTTTTTATATTTGTTCAATTAGATAATTTTTAGCTAACTTGGTTATGCTTAACGAACAGAGACCACCATTTTAATGAAACGATAATGCCTGATTATAAACAGCGCCTTAACGGCATTTCCGGGTTAATTTGCTATTGGGATTTTGAAGGAAATGAACCTTTACGTTCTAAAGGACCAAATGCTTATGTACTTGTTGAAGGGAATGGTTCTATTGGATTCGTTAAGGACGATGTGACTATTAGGAATGCGGTAGATCTGAAAGAGGGACAATACCTCTATATTAAACGGGAGGATTGTCCGGCCTTAAATGTACATGGTCCGCAAGCTCAAATTACTGTCATATCCTGGATAAAAAGGCAACCGAAAAGCTATAAACAGTGTGAAGCTATAGCTGGTATGTGGAATGAAACTGAGAAATTTAGGCAATACTGTCTGTTCCTGAATTTACGTTTGCATGATAGCTCTGACCAGGTAGGCGGACATATTTCAGGGGTGGGTGGACCAACTCCAGGACAAAAATGGTGTATGGATGCTGCTATTGGTCATGATCCTGTTATTTACAATCAATGGTCATTTGCTGGTTTTACTTATGATAGTAAGCTTATCCGATCTTATTTGAATGGTCAGCTGGATAGCAGAGCTGAAACAAATCCTTACCCCTATGAAGAAGGAATTTTTGATGGTGGATTAGAGGGATCTGACTTTACAGTAGGGGCTGTACACCGTTTAGGTGAAATGGGAAATAACTTTGTGGGTCAAATCGGCTTCTTAGCCGTATTTAACAGGGCTTTAACTGATGCTGAAATACAAGAAATCTATCAAGATTAAAGAGTCATCTTTCTAGATGAAGGTATGATATGTAAACAGCATTCTGGTTTTTGTCGTTCTTTATCACGCAATCTAAATAAAGAACAGGTGGTATTAGAAGTCGAATAGCTGAAACGCTATAGAATTATCTTTAATCCTCAGCAACCAGGCGGATCTCATAGTCTGAAACCGTTACCAATCTTTCTTTATATAAACCCCCGACACTTTTACGGAATGCATTTTTGCTAATCTTAAAGCGTTCGTAAATTTCCAAAGGACTGCTTTTATCACCCAGATTAATCAGACCGTTATTCTTTTTTAGTTCCTGAAGCAACACATCTTTAGTGTCAAGGATATGACCATAGCCGGTTGGCTGTAAAGTAAGGTCTATCTTACCTTCAACACGGATCTTTTTGATCCATCCTTTACGAACATCACCCGGTTGAACATTATCAAACACTTCATTATGGTATAAAAGGCCAATGTATTGATTGTTGATGATGGCATTGAAGCCTAAATCAGTTTCCTCTGAAATCAACAAACTTACTTCATCCAATTCTTCAAATTCAAAGTTCTTCTCTTCCACATAGTTAGCTACACGGGAAGAGGCTAACATACGGCCATTGCTTTCATCCAGGTAGACATACACAACATAACTTTCACCCTTTTGCATTGGACGTTTTTGGTCACGTTTAGGGGCGTAAAGATCTTTATCGATTCCAAGATCCAGGTATGCGCCGTCATCTGAAACATCTACTACTTCCAGAAAAGCAAATTCACCGACAGTAGCATAAGGTGTTTGGTTGGTGGCCAGTAGTTTACCTTCCTTATTCATGAAAGTAAATACATTGATGTTGTCACCCGGAATAGCCACATTGGGAGCATGATTATAAGGCATCATTACCTCGGTGTCGCCATCGGTTAACAAAACGCCAACATCTGTTTTTTGTACGATTCTAAGGTAATTGAACTTTCCGATTTCGATCATTGCTATTGTGGTTTTAATCCTTCCGCTATTGTATATGAACATTAGCGGATGCAAAGATAGTAAAACCCGCTTAATAAGTTCTAAAAGAGATGGATGCTCCTTTAATTAGGCCTATTAGTTTAAAGATTATCAGAATGTTATGTTTTAAGTACTATAATTAGATATATCTAACACGTATGTTAGATATATCTAATTATTTATTTATGTTTGCTTAAAAATATGCGTATGAAGATTTTATTACTATTGGTACTGACCTTATCGACGCTCTATTCTTACTCTCAAACTGGCGGGATAAGCGGAAGAGTGTTGTATGGAAAAAATCCCTTGCAAACAACTGTTTCTATTTCAAATGCTTCTTTATCAATGTCTTCAGACTCATTAGGTAGGTTTTTTATGACAGGGATCCCCATAGGGTCGCAAGAAGTTATTTTTTCGGCAGTAGGTTATGAACGATTAAAACTCAGACTTCAAGTACTGCCTGATTCTATTTTAGACCTTCATATCCACATGAAGGAAAGCAGAAATTCGTTAAGCGAAGTAGTTGTTACGGGCACTATGAAAGAGGTAAGCCGTTTGGAAAGCCCGGTTCCTGTAGAAGTGTATACGCATAAGTTTTTTCAAAAGAACCCCACTCCTAATTTGTTTGAGGCGATAGGGCTAGTCAATGGTGTACGCCCTCAATTGAATTGCAATGTGTGCAATACAGGCGATATTCACATCAACGGAATGGAAGGACCTTATACCTTAGTGCTGATTGATGGAATGCCTATCGTAAGCAGTCTCTCAACAGTGTATGGGCTATCCGGAATTCCGAACAGTCTGGTCGAGCGGATTGAGGTAGTTAAGGGGCCGGCTTCGTCCTTATATGGTTCGGAAGCGATGGGAGGTATTATTAATGTAATTACAAAAAGTCCTTCTAAAGCGCCATTGGTAACAGCTGATGTTTTTGGAACCACTTGGGAAGAGTATAATGTAGATGCAGCAATAAAGTTCTCAGGAAAGAAGTTTACAAGTCTGGCTGGTTTAAATTATTTCAATTATGCTAACCCAATAGATAATAATAATGACGGTTTTACGGATGTAACCTTGCAAAACAGGATTTCTCTATTTAACAAATGGGACTTTATTAGAAAAGATAAGCGATTAGCTACCGTAGCATTCCGTTATGTAAACGAAGATCGCTGGGGTGGGCAGATGAACTGGAACACCGAATGGAGAGGGTCGGATAGTATTTATGGGGAGAGTATTTACACCCGGCGATGGGAAATGATCAGCAAGTATCAGCTGCCTTTCAAGGAAAAAATTATGCTTCAGTTATCGTATAACTGGCACGATCAAAATTCATATTATGGTATTTTGCCCTATATGGCCAATCAGCAGGTTGGCTTTGCGCAACTATTCTGGGATAAGGACTTCGGGGAAAAGCATAGCTTTTTATTAGGAGGAACCATGCGTTATACCTGGTATGATGATAATACGCCGGGTACTTTATCCGCCGATGGTCTTCATGATGCTCCTGCAAAAACACCCTTGCCGGGAGTTTTTATACAGGATGAATGGAAGTTTACAAATCAACAAACCCTCTTGTTGGGCTACCGGTACGATTACGATCGCTACCATGGCTCTATTCATTCTCCAAGGGTGGCGTATAAGTGGTCCCCGGATAAGAATAATGTGTTAAGGGCAAGTTTTGGTACTGGATTTCGTGTGGTAAATCTATTTACGGAAGATCATGCTGCGCTGACAGGTGCCCGTCAAGTCGTAGTAAATGAAGAACTCAATCCGGAGAAATCATATAACAGCAATCTGAATTATGTGCTAAAAGTACCCTCGGAACACTATTACCTGGGCTTTGACCTGACGGGATTTTATTCCTACTTTACCAATAAAATTGTAGGTGATTTTGATCAGGACCCCAATAAGATTATCTATTCCAATTTAAACGGCTATGCGGTATCCCGGGGTGTCTCGCTGAATACAGATCTGTCTTTCAATTTTCCGCTTCAACTCCTTGCCGGGGTAACTTTTCTCGATGTTTATCAGCAAGCAGACCGGGGAAATGGGAAGCAAAAGGTTGTTCAGCTGCATGCACCCAAATGGAGTGGTAATTATTTGTTTTCTTACACCTACAAGAAAAAGTACACGCTGGATTTTACGGGTACTTTTAGCGGACCAATGCGTCTGCCTATTCAGAAAAATGATTACAGACCTGCATACTCACCCTGGTTTACCCTTGCCAATGTTCAGCTAACCAGGAAGTTTACTAATGGAATGGAAATCTATGGGGGCATTAAGAATCTATTTAATTTTGTACCTAAGGATCCTTTTATGCGACCTTTTGATCCATTTGATAAGACGGCCAATGATCCGGTATCCAATCCAAACCACTATACCTTTGATACCGAGTACAACTATGCGCCGCTTCAGGGAATAAGAGGTTTTTTAGGAGTCAGGTATACCTTGTTCTAGGGGCGGTTTGCTATCTTTGCCACATGAAAAATAGTTTTAAAACTGAAATAGACGGGACGCTATTTGAATTTCATACGATGAATGTACAAAGGCTGCAGTTATTCCAGGTATATGTATTGCATGAAAATGAAAAGTTAAGGTTTCATATGCAAATTGATGCAGAAAGGCAGTTTAAAATTACAGATCCATCGGTATGTCCGGATAAATATATGCAAATGGAATCTGCCTTGCATGATGCCATCATGGAATATGCTAAAGAGGATGAGCTGTACCTGAATGCAAGAGAAAGGACGACATAATTCTGTAAGTCTTTTTTCTTTGCGCTATTTAGCTGAAAACTCACTCTAATTGACTGAATAGGCTTACTTTTGCTTTTTCAATGCATTTTAGCTCTCTCTAAACAATGAAGGGATGGCTTGTGATCAAATAAACACCATACTTCTATGCCCATTATTTTCAATAAATTTAAGGAACACAAAACTAGCCCCTTGGCTGAAATACTAATACTAGGTACTTTTAATCCGGATACGATTGATGGACCTGATTTTTATTACGGTAGGTCAAGAAACTTTTTATGGCACTTATTGCCGGAATGCTGGGGAGTAGAGGATCTTAAAGAGGCTGAACTGAAGTATAAGAAGGCGTTTATGCAGCAGTATAAAGTAGACTTTGCTGATGTAATTGATGCTTTAGAGATTCCCGAAGGAGAAGAAGAGAATGTAGATGATGCATTTATTGATAGTCATGTGCAGCAATGGAATAACATCATTGGAATCATTGATACTATGCCCCAATTGAAGGCTGTTTATTTCACCAGGAAAACTTTTAATGGCATTCCAAATATGCGCGCGCAAATGAAGCTTGTTTCTACGCATTGTTTGCAAAAAGGGATTCGGTTTTGTAAACTGGATACTCCAGCCCGTTATCATAGTCCGGAAAAACAGAAACAATGGGTGGATACTATTATTCTGCAGAACACCTGTTTAAGGGTGTAACTTTTGTTAGAGCTAGTGCTTTAACAGCAAAATGCTGCAAAATCATGGATATATTCCGGTTCATCTGTTTAAGATATAGGTAGCCATATTCATAAAGCTCTCGTGTGGATTTAGAATTATACTACCGGTATGCGCATTGCTAAATTTAGCCCTTTCTAAAAGAGCAATTGATTTACGGTTTTCTACTGAAGGGAAAGCGGTGATTGATTGAGCATTCATTTGTTCAAATCCGAATTTAATTACCTGCTTCATTGCTTCAATCATCAATCCTTTGCCTTGATAGGAGGGTAGCAGTTCATACCCGATCTCCACGATTTCATTTTCAACATCAAAGTTCCAAAAGCCTATTGTGCCGATTAAGATATCCTCTTCCTTTTCTACAATGGCCCAGTTCATAGATTGCTTTTTTTTGACTAAATTTTCAATCATTAGGATATGTGCTTCAGCATCCGCAATGCCGGTTGAGATACGCCGATCCAGGTATTTATTGAGGTCCTTATCAGATCGTATTAAATGGATCCGGTAAGCATCTTCAGTACAAAGTGGTCTTAAAATTAATCGGGGAGTGATTAACACTGGAATCTCTTTAAAATCTAAATATAGCATATTTGTTTTTCCTCGATTTGAATATTCGTTTGTGTAGTTTAGCTGATATAAAAATAGGTTCATTTATTTGATTTATTCAATAAACAGATCGATTAGTACTTTATAAAACAACAAATGCACCCTCATAAAACGAATGCTGCCCGAATATTGGATAAAATACCTGTTCCATACGATCTGATTACCTACGCTGTTGATGAGGATCACCTAAATGCAATTCATGTAGCGGAACAATTAAGCCAACCTATTGAGCAGGTATTTAAAACCATACTGGTTCGTGGCGATAAATCTGGTGTTTTCGTGTGTGTTATTCCTGGTGCTCTGGAAGTCAATCTTAAAAATGCGGCTAGTGTATCTGGCAATAAAAAAGTGGAAACGGTAGCAGTGAAAGAGCTTTTTTCGCTAACCGGGTATATCAGAGGGGGCTGTTCGCCCATAGGTATGAAAAAAAAGTATCCGGTTTATCTCGATAAACACGCTTTAGACTTTACTTCTATCTATATTAGCGCTGGTCAACGTGGATTGCAACTTAAATTAAATCCCACAGATCTGGTCCAGGTTGTAGATGCTACTATCTGCACATTAACTGATACAAATCCATAACTCTTTATGCTTTCCGAAAATATAAAAATCAATACCAAAAATAGTCATCAGTCACTTGAAAACAAATTGATTCTCCCAATGAAATCAATTCATAATCAGGAAAGTCTAGCGCGGTTATTAGTAATCTTCTATAGCTTTTTTGGAGGTCTGGAAGTTAATATCAACAAACACATTGATACTGCTTTTTTGCCCGATTATGCAGATCGCCGGAAAACAGCTGCTCTTGAAAATGACTTGATCCTATTGAAAACAGCACTTCCATCTCTGGCAAGCAATGACGATCTGCCAGAAATAAACAACCATCTGCAAGCACTAGGCGCCCTTTATGTGATCGAAGGATCTACTTTGGGTGGCAAGTTTATAAGCAAAATGGTACGGCAGCAAATAGATCTTCCTCATGTTATCGGACTAACTTTTTTCGATGGATATGGAAGCGATACCGATACCATGTGGCAGCTTTTTAAACAGTTTATGGATCAGCCAATGACAGCAGATGAAAAGGACATGGTGATCCAGTCTGCTAATGATACATTCGCAAAATTTAGTCAATGGGTCGATAAAACGAATACCTTTTTAGTAGCTTAATTCTTTGAATTGAACGCTATCCTTGTCCTTTAAAAGCACCTCTACAATGCGGTCTAAATCAGGACAATCCTGAGCGGTAGCTATTCCTACTTCAACCAAAGCGTTAATATTATCTTGTGTAGCGTTATCCATTTCAAATTTCGCTCTTCTAATGCTGGAAGGCTGAATCCGAATATAATTATCTTCATTCCCCTGTGCCGCAAACATTTTCGTTAAATGATAATGGGTTGTTTCCGATGCTCCAGCCATCATGATGTCTATAATTGGCCTTATCCATCCAATAGCACCATAATCTTTAGCATCTTCATATTTGTAAGGTTTATTTTCACTGCCAGTACCAATTGATACGATAAACATGTCCTTTGCTGTTGGTTCTCCATTTGACGTGCGGACTTCGGAATAGGCACATAAAGCTGGATTATTGGCAAATACGCCACCATCAATCAAAGCATAAGATACACCGCTGAGCGACTTAACTAAAGCGGTTTCAAAATAGGTGGGTGCAGCAGAGGTAGCCCGACAAACTTCTCTTACCAGAAAGTCGCCACCTTCACCCTTTGATAAATGGTCTTGCTGAGCAAAAAAATGAGTATTCCTACCTTCAATATCATAGGAGGTGATTATACAGGGTTTAACCAACTGACTCAGTTTTAAATCTCCAAAATATTCCTTCAGACAGTCTTCTAGTGGTTTTGCATCAAACTTTTCGTCCAGCATTCCCTCTCCGGAATGAATGCGGTGCCATAGGTTCGTGTCGAATATTTTAGCTCCATTTTTAACATATAAATTCACAGCTTCCTGTGCCGAGAACCGGGGAGAGGTAGGGTTATTTTCATCCGGACATAAACAAATACAAGTGAGGATTCCCCCGGTACTGGTACCGGCAAAAAAATCAAAGTAATCGGCTATGCGAGCCTGGTCATTTCCTGTTTTTTTCTGTAGTTTCTGCTCAAGGGCTACGAGAATTTGTCCGGCTATTATTCCGCGGATTCCACCTCCATCAATCGATAGTATCTTTTTCATATACAAAGTGTTATAAAAGAGTTGTTAATATAAATTTATAAAATAAGTTTTGATAAATAGTGGGGAATAATAAAAATATATTACGAATATCGATAGGTGTATACATTCCAGGCTGCACTGAATTAAAAGCTGAAAATGTATATGTGTTTAGTCTCCTTAATGGTGTGTAGATTAGTTGAATTAAACTCTCAGGAGAAAAAAATAACTAAGAAATGTATAATGGGTATGACCTTCTTTATAATTGAAAGGGAAATAACTTTCACCTTGTCCCCACTTTATTCGCATTCCGAGCGGAGGAGGTGCGGAGGAGCTGCGGTTCAGGTGGGTATAATGTGCGAAAAAATTAAGAGTAAGAATACTAAATTATTCTGCTTTAGCATATAAGCATTTTTAACCCTATTTTTATTTTAACAATCTGTTTATATGAATGTATTAACAACCGAATGGCTGCAAACAATTGAGGCGATTAAAGATGTTCCCATTGAACAGCTGCAATGGTTATTAGATAATAGCACACTTGTCAAGCTGGAGGAAGGGGATTATTTATTTAATCAGGGAGATCCAATTAAAGGAACTTTTGTGGTCATTAGTGGCATAATTAAGTTATCCATCAAGCAAAATAACGAATTACGGGAAATAACAAATTTTGAATCGAAGTCTATCACGGGGCATTTGCCATTTTCAAGGGGGAAGTTTTCTAACGGAATTGGTCAGGCTATATTACCTACCGAGCTTCTTTTCCTCCCAATGAAGAAAACGGAAGAGATGATTCATAACCAGTTTGAACTTACACAGGCGCTGGTGCATATTATGACTAGCCGGGTACGCGATTTCACTGCTTTAGAACAGCAAAATGAAAAGATGATGGCTTTGGGCAAGCTCTCGGCTGGGTTAGCTCATGAATTGAATAACCCTGCAGTGGCGGTGGTTAGGGGCTCCATCTCACTTAAAAAACATCTGCATCTGATTCCTGAAACTTTCAAGCTGATCATGTCATTGAAAATGAGTGAGGAAGAAATTGACATCGTCAATGTAAAATTATTCGAACTGTTAAACCGGGAAGAGAAACCTGCACTTACTTTAATGCAACGATCCAATCTGGAGGATGAGTTTAGCGACTGGCTAGAAGCTAATCAAGTACGTAACTGTCCTGAAATAGCTGAAACGTTTGTTGATTTTGGTTTTACACTTGATGATCTGGATTATTTTAAAGCGCATATTGCTCAGGAATCTTTAAATGCAGGTTTTAAATGGATGAACAATCAGTTGATTACTGAAAAAATGGTAACTGATATCGTGGAGGCATCACAACGGATTTCCAAATTGGTGGGCTCAGTTAAAAATTTCACTCACATGGATCAGGGGCGCGACAAACAATACGCCGATATTCATAACGGGATCCGCAATACGCTGACCATGTTGGAGCATAAGATCAGGAAGGGGAACGTGGAAGTGATTCAGAATTTTGATACTACTATTCCGCCTGTTAAAGCGATGATTGGAGAGCTGAACCAGGTATGGACGAACCTGATTGACAATGCGCTCGACGCCATGGAAATGAATGGAAAGGGTGTTTTGGAGATTAAAACGCGGCAGGATAAGAACGATGTAAAAGTTTCCGTGATTGATAATGGTTCCGGCATTTCTAAAGAAGCTATATACAAGATCTTCGATCCTTTTTATACCACTAAGGATGTTGGAAAGGGTACTGGACTGGGTCTGGATGTTGTGAACCGGATTGTGAAATCTCATCGTGGATCAGTGAATGTGAATTCGGTTGTCAACCGTACCGAATTTGTTGTTTGCTTTCCTATTGACAATTAAATAATCCCGATTGAGTATATTTAAATGTAGTTATTAGTTTATTAAATCAAAATACAGCAATGAATCTGCCGATACTGTTTTGTATAGATGATGATGCACAAGTTTTACGTGCTTTAAGCCGTGACTTAAAATCGAGATATCGTGACCGGTATAAGGTGGTTAGTACCACTCTTGTGCAAGAAGGACTGGATAGTCTGTTAGCATTGAAAAATATGGGTGAAACGGTAGCCGTTTTTATATCTGACCAGCGGATGCCTCAATTAGAGGGTGTTGAGTTTCTTGAACAGGCCATGAAATTCTATCCCGAAGCCAAGCGTGTTTTACTAACGGCTTATTCGGATACAGATGCAGCCATACGGGCGATAAATAATGTGCAATTGGATTATTACCTGGTAAAACCATGGGATCCACCTGAAGAGCGGTTGTATCCTGTTATTGATGATTTGTTGGAGGATTGGCAGGAAACGTATCATCCGGACTTCAAAGGAATTAAGGTAATTGGGTATCAGTATTCTCAAAATTCACATGAGATTAAAGACTTCCTGGCGGGTAATTTAGTGCCTTACCAATGGCTTGATATTCAAATTGCGGATGAAGCGGAAGAGCTACTTAAGCTGAATTCGCTTAGTAATAAAGATTTACCGGTTATATTTTTGGAGGATGGTTCTTATCTGATCAATCCTGGTATTGTTGAAATTGCCCATAGTATTGGTCTTAATCCTCAGCTGAAAAAGCAGGATGTGTATGATGTGGTCATCATTGGCGCAGGGCCGGCAGGATTGGCTGCTGGTGTATATGGCGCATCGGAGGGATTGAAAACGCTATTGATTGAACGGCGTGCTCCTGGTGGTCAGGCTGGAACGAGCTCCAGGATTGAGAATTATCTGGGTTTCCCTACAGGTTTAAGTGGAGCTGAACTGACCAGAAGGGCTATTACTCAGGCAACTCGTTTAGGCACTGAATTTTTGTCGCCTCAATCGGTTAAATCAATCGTTCAAATAGATGGTTACAAGCGGATTATTCTTGATAATGATGAAGAGATCGTGACTCGAAGTGTGGTGATTACTACAGGAGTGGATTACCGCAAATTGGAAACTAAGGGTGTTTCTGACTTTACTGGTGCGGGGATCTATTACGGAGCGGCTATGACAGAGGCTACTGCTTGTAAAGGTAAAGAAGTGTACATCGTAGGTGGGGGCAATTCAGCCGGACAATCTGCTATGAACCTTTCTAAATTTGCTTTAAATGTGTATATCCTGATTCGAAAAGAAGATCTCAGTAGTACCATGTCGGCTTATCTGATTGATCAGATCAATGCGACTGAAAATATCCATATCATATCGAAAACGGAAATTGTAGAAGCCAGGGGTTCGGGTAACCTGGAACAACTGGATATTATTTGTCTGGATTCCAATGAAGTTGAAACTAAAAATGCGGATGCCTTATACATTTTTATTGGGGCGAAACCATTTACGGACTGGATCCAACTTGATATTATTAAAGATGGGAAAGGGTTTATTGAAACGGGTCGCGAGCTGACCTCTTATGCTAACTTCAATAAAGTCTGGAAACAAAATCGTGATCCTTATCTGTTAGAAACCAGCTGTCCGGGTATTTTTGCAGCCGGTGATGTACGTGCCGGAGCCATGAACAGAGTAGCCTCAGCAGTAGGTGAGGGATCTATGGCGATCAGTTTTGTACATAAATACCTGGCTGAAGTGAAGTAAGTTAGTTTTGATAGGGGATGTCTTTTGTTTCATTTTCCCATTCCTTACAAATTGACAGCACTACTTCTTTGAGTCTGTCGGGAAGGTGTGCCGTTTCGGAAATCAGCTGATGAAGCGCACATTCTTTTGCCGGCTGTTGTGGATATGAACGGAACTTATGAATAATGATAGAGATATCCTGCAGGCTCATTACCTGACCAGTATCCAGGTAATGAGGTCCGGTTACCTTCTTAAATAAATGCGTCAATTCATCAAAATTGGAGGCATTGCTTGAGAAACTTCCTAAAGTAGGTTTTTTATCAGTTAACAATAGCGCTTTGTCATACTCCGCCTGGAGATGCATTTTAAATTTTTCAAACGCCTTAAACTGTGCAAAGAGGTAATCGTAGCCGGTAGAAAAACCTGCATCGCCATAATAAAGCATGGGGAGCACCTTTAGAGGAATGTTGCAGAATCTAAAACGATTGGAAGGTTGGCGTACAAAGAGTTTGAAATCCATGTAGTCCTGATGATCGCGGTAATAATCATATAGAAAGGAGTTCGAGACAAAGAACTCCTCTAATTTGTTTTGCTGGTTACAGATGAAGTTTAACAGATCTTCTTTGCCATTAGGGGGCAATGGTTTATCCATCTCCATGTTCCATACTTCTGAAAAGAAGATCGCCTTCTTTAAAAACAATGGTTTGATATTCCTAAAGAAAAAGACTTCTTCTGAGCGCCATTTAAAGGGATGTTGCTGTATGTAATCCTTTAACCTGACCATATATGCAGAGGTAACTTCAATAGAAGCCTTTGACCAGTCCCACGCTTCAGGATACTCAGATCGGATAGAAAACAGTTTAGATTCCATCTCTTTATACATTCCGTTGCAGTGGTCTTTTAAAGCTTCCATATTATTGCTTCCGGTTATTTTAAATAGGCTTTTAACATCCAGCTGTTTTTTTCTTTGAATTGCATGAAGCCATTAATCATGTCATTCGTTCCGTCGTCATTTGCTTCAGCAGACTGAACAAGAATCTGACGTTCCAACTGGATCAGAATTTTAAAGTCATCAAGGATGGTTTGTACCAATGGTCTGTCTGATACTCCTTTTGTTTCAATTTCTTTAATCTTAGCGATATCCATGTATGCTGATAAAGTACTTATTGGCGTAGTATCCAATGCTAAAATTCGTTCTGCGGTATCATCTATCACCTGTAATGCATGGTCGTATAGTTCTTCAAACTTAACATGCAGTGGAAAGAAGTTGGTGCCGGTAACATTCCAGTGGCAAGCTCTTAGTTTCTGGTAGTGTACATGGTAATTAGCCAGGTATTCGTTGAGTAGTGTAGTAACCAATTTGATTTCGGTCTTATCCAATTCAAGAGTTTCAGTTTCCATTATTTTAATTTTAGATATTTTTTTATTAAGCCTGACCATGCAGGTTTCCTTTTTTAGCAAGTAGCTGTTCCATTGTTTCAGGATACAGCGGAGAGATGACACAAGCACCTACCTGGCAGGCATCAACACATTGAGGTTTATCATGGAATCCGACACATTCCGTGCATTTGCTTGATACAATATAAAAGGTGTCGAATGATTGAGATGGATTGCGTTGATCAGCATCAACTACTGTTCCATCCATAAGGGTTACGGACCCTTTGGTCTTCGTGCCTTTTGCCATAGTCCATTTTGTTCCACCTTCATATATAGCATGATTAGGGCACTCTATTTCGCAAGACCCACAGCTTACGCATTTTTCTAATATTTGAAAAGCCATATTATTAATTTTAAAGAAATAGTAAAAAGCAAATGTAATTAATTGTTTACGATAAAAACAAATCTTAATTTATATAATTAATTGATAATCAAATTGTTAAATCTTTCATTTATGTAATATTTGCTCAAAAACCTTACATAAATGTAAGAAATAAGCTATTTATTTGGTTAATAATGATTATAAATAGCATTGTATTTTGCGTGATTTTCAACTTGTTAAGGTTTCTGTTGCCGTATTCGCAATAGAATAAATCAGTATTGGCACATGAGTTGCAAATGAGGTTTATTGTAAAGCAAAAAATATTCGTAATGAGAAAAATAGCAATTTATGGTAAAGGTGGTATTGGTAAGAGTACTACTACTCAAAATACTGTAGCCGGATTGGTTGAGTCAGGAAAAAAGGTCATAGTTGTTGGTTGTGACCCGAAAGCTGATTCAACCAGGTTACTCTTAGGAGGTCTGGCTCAAAAAACAGTTTTGGATACCTTAAGGGAAGAAGGTGAAGATGTAGAACTGGATGATGTAGTGAAGTTAGGATACGGCGGTTCACGTTGTGTTGAATCAGGTGGTCCGGAACCAGGTGTTGGATGTGCTGGTCGTGGGATCATTACTTCCATCAATTTGTTGGAGCAGTTAGGTGCTTATGATGAAACCGAAATTGAAACCGATTATGTTTTTTATGATGTACTGGGTGATGTAGTTTGTGGTGGTTTTGCCATGCCAATGCGTGAGGGAAAGGCACAGGAAATTTACATTGTTTGTTCAGGTGAAATGATGGCTATGTATGCGGCTAACAATATCAGTAAGGGTATTGTGAAGTTTGCTGAAGCTGGTGGTGTTCGTTTAGGTGGCTTGATCTGTAATAGCCGTAATGTGGACAACGAAGAGAATATGATTGTTGAGTTTGCCCGCAGACTAGGCACTCAGATGATCCATTTTGTTCCCAGAGATAACATGGTTCAGCGCGCAGAAATTAACCGTCAAACAGTAATTGAATTTGAGCCTACTCATAACCAGGCTAATGAATACCGTGCTCTTGCTAAGAAAATTGATGAGAACAAAATGTTCGTGATTCCTAAACCTCTTGAAATGGAAGATCTGGAAAGCTTACTGGTAGAATACGGTGTTGAATAATAATTAACCAAAATATAAAACGAGAATATGTTATTAATAAGAGCAATTGTAAGACCTGAAAAATCTAGTGCCGTGTTGAAAGCCCTTATCGATGTTGGGTTTCCGGGTGTAACTAAAATGCCTGTGTTTGGACGCGGTAAACAAAGGGGATTAAAGGTAGGCGACATTACCTATGATGAGCTTCCTAAAGAGCTGTTGATCATTGTGATCAAAGAAGCGGATAAAGATTATGTAGTCAACACAATCATCGAAGCTGCAAGAACAGGGGATAAAGGAGCCATGGGAGATGGTAAGATTTTCATTACTCCTGTAATTGAAAGTTATACAATTTCAAGTGGGATTAAAGAACTGGCGGCAGGTCAAGTAGAGGCATCTGTAGCTATCGGTTAAATTTATTATTAAGATCATCCATTTATGAAATTAATTCTGGCAATTATACGCATCAGGAAAATGAACGATACCAAGAAGGCCCTCTCTGAAGCAAACTTACCATCCTTTACTGCGATGGGCGTTTTGGGTCGGGGGAGTCAAAGGGGATTCGGACAGAGCTATCAGGAGGTTGTTAATGATCCTGAAATTAAAATGATCATGCAGGAAGCGGAAGCAAACCACCGTTTAAAAGCGAAACGCATGATTACACTGGTTGTTTCCGACGATAAAAAGGACCTTGCTATCGAAACAATTATTAAAACCAACCGAACAAATAACAGTGGAGACGGAAGAATCTTTGTGCTTGAAGCCCTCGATTCGATTAGTGTCCGTACTGGAGAAAAGGGTGTCCTCACATTAGATTAACATATATAACCATGGGTAAAATCGAAATAGATCCACTAAGATGGAAAGAAGAGGTATTGAAAAAATACCCAAAGAAAGTGGCTAAAAAACGTGATAAGGGGATTTTAGTACATGATGGGGAGATGCCTAAACAAATCATGGCCAATGTGAGGAGTATTCCCGGAATCATTACTGCACGTGGATGTACCTATGCAGGATGTAAAGGTGTTGTACTTGGTCCTACACGAGATATCATCAATTTGGTTCATGGTCCTATAGGTTGTAGCTTTTATGCCTGGTTAACCAGACGTAATCAAACTTTACCTCCAACTCCTGAATCTGAAAACTTTATGAACTACTGCTTTTCTACAGATATGCAGGATTCGAATATCGTGTTTGGTGGTGAGCTTAAATTGAAACAAGCGGTAAGAGAAGTTTTTGAAATATTTAAACCGAAGAGCATTGGGATCTTTTCAACCTGTCCGGTAGGACTTATTGGAGATGACGTGCATGCGGTAGCTCGTGAGATGAAAGAAGAGCTTGGCATCAACATCTTTGGTTTTAGTTGTGAGGGTTATAAAGGGGTAAGTCAGAGTGCAGGTCATCATATTGCGAATAATACGCTGATGAAACATGTAATCGGGCGTAATGATACCGCACCTGAAGGAAAATATAAAATTAATATGCTGGGCGAGTACAACATAGGCGGTGATGCTTTTGAACTCGAACGGATCTTTGAAAAATGCGGACTTACTTTAGTTTCTTCTTTTAGTGGAAACTCAACTATTGAACAGTTTGAACGCGCGCATACAGCAGATTTAAATGTGATCATGTGCCATAGGTCGATCAACTATGTCGCTGAAATGATGGAGACTAAGTTCGGAATTCCTTGGTTTAAAGTCAACTTCATTGGTGCAGATGCTTCTGCAAAGTCTTTACGCCGGATTGCGGAGTACTTTGAAGATGCTGAATTGATGGCACGTGTAGAAGAAGTGATCGCGGAAGAAATGGCTATCGTAAAAGAAGCGATTGAAACAGTATATCCTCGTACAACTGGTAAAGTAGCCATGCTATTTGTAGGTGGTTCCAGAGCGCATCATTATCAGGAATTATTTTCTGAATTGGGCATGAGTACATTATCTGCGGGTTATGAATTTGGACACCGTGATGATTATGAAGGCAGAAGGGTAATTCCTACTATTCAGGTAGATGCTGATAGTCGTAACATCGAGGTCTTAACTATTGAGGCTGATGAAACACGTTACCGTCCCCGTAAAACGGATGAAGAAATAGCAGCTTTGAATGCGAAAGGATGTGGATTTGGTGAGTATGATGGGATGATGGCCGATATGGCTAAGGGTGCCCTGATTATTGATGATATCAGCCATTACGAAATGGAAAAACTGATTGAGATCTATCATCCTGACATTTTCTGTGCAGGTATTAAAGAAAAATATTGTGTTCAAAAGATGGGTATTCCGCTTAAACAGTTGCATAGTTATGATTACGGTGGTCCGTATGCAGGTTTTGAAGGTGCTGTTAATTTCTACAACGATATTGACATGATGATTAATACCAGTATCTGGAAAATGATCAAAGCACCATGGCAGGTAGAGCCTGTGATTGAAGCAGAATACGGAGTTTAATTTTTGAAATAAGAATCAGATATGTTATTACGTCATACAACAGATAAAATAATCGAGAGAGAGGCCCTTACAATTAATCCGGCAAAAACATGTCAGCCGGTAGGAGCCATGTATGCGGCATTGGGAATTCATGGTTGTCTTCCCCATAGCCATGGTTCTCAAGGGTGCTGTTCATACCATAGAAGTGCTTTAACAAGGCATTACAAGGAGCCCGTAATGGCTGCTACAAGTTCGTTTACAGAGGGTACTTCCGTATTTGGAGGTCAGGCTAACTTACTTCAGGCCATTGAAACAATCTTCACGGTTTATAACCCGGATGTGATTGCTGTTCATACTACCTGTCTATCCGAAACTATTGGAGATGATGTAAATCAAATCTGTCAAAAAGCAAGGACAGAAGGGTATGTTCCTGAAGGCAAGTTTGTGATCCATTGCAATACACCTAGTTATGTAGGATCGCATGTAACTGGTTATGCCAATATGGTTACCTCCATGGTTAAGCATTTTGCTACAGTAAGTACTACACCCAAAAATCAGATCAATTTGGTTGCTGGATGGTGCGAGCCAAGTGACATGCGGGAAATGAAACGGATTTCTACTCAAATGGGTATTAAAACGGTTATGTTTCCTGATACTTCGGATGTTTTGGATACTCCATTGACAGGTAAACATGAATTCTACCCTTCTGGTGGTGTTACTATTCCTGAATTGGTGAGTACTGGTGACAGTAAGTTTACGCTTGCACTAGGCTCTTATAGCTCTGAAGATGCTGCAACACTGCTTGAAACCAAGTGTAAGGTTAAGTTCAGTGTTTTGGACCTTCCAATTGGATTGCAGGCAACAGACAAGTATGTGATGGCATTAAGTCGTGCGTCAAAAATGCCTGTTCCTGATTCAATTACAGCTGATCGTGGCCGTTTGGTTGATATGATCGCTGATATGCATCAATACCTGTATAATAAAAGGGTAGCGCTTTTTGGAGATCCTGATACACTTGTTCCGCTAACGGAATTTCTGTTATCGATGGATATGAAACCGGTTTATATCGTAAGTGGTACTCCGGGTAAAAAGTTTGAGACGGCTATGACTAACCTGCTTTTGAAAAAAGTACCGGAAGCAAAGTTTAAAAATGGTCAGCGTGCTGATATGTTTTTATTGCATCAGTGGATTAAACAGGAGCCTGTCGATCTATTGATTGGAAACAGCTATGGAAAATACATTGCCAGGGATGAGAATATACCATTGGTACGTGTTGGTTTCCCAATTCTTGATCGTATAGGTCACAGTCATTTCCCAATTGTTGGTTATCAAGGTGGTATGGGTCTTATTATAAAGATCTTAAATGCGATCCTGGATAAAGAAGATCGGGAATGTGCTGAAGAAAAGGTTGAATTAACGATGTAATAAACGGCGATACCGCCTAATAAAACGAAGCATGATGAGTGAATTTCTTACAGGTCGCGAAAAGCAAATAGTTCGTAGTGGAACTACCAGTGAAGCTATACTCTGTGCTAAACCAAGTCTTGCCGGCTCTGTGAGTCAGCGGGCTTGTGTGTTTTGTGGTTCCAGAGTGGTATTATACCCTATTTCAGATGCGCTGCATCTGATTCATGGACCGATAGGTTGTGCAGTTTATACCTGGGACATAAGGGGTGCTTTGTCATCGGGACCAGAACTTCACCGTAATAGTTTTTCAACTGATTTACAGGAGAAGGATGTGGTGTTTGGTGGAGAGAAAAAGTTATATGCTTCGCTGATTGAGCTGATTGACCGGTATAAGCCAAAAGCTGCTTTTGTTTATTCAACCTGTCTGGTTGGTGTGATAGGAGATGACCTGGAGGCTGTTTGCAAAAAGGTGGGCTTAGAGAAATCTATTCCAGTGATTCCGGTACAGGCACCGGGATTTAACGGGACTAAAAAGGATGGTTATAAGGTCGCATGTGAAGCTTTGGCCACACTTGTAGGTACCTCTGATAGAGAAATCCCTAAGTTCAGTATCAATATTCTGGGTGACTTCAACATTGCAGGTGAATTATGGCTGCTGCTGGATTACTATCGCCGGATGGGCATTCATGTGAATGCAACTATTACCGGTGATGGGAGAGTAGATGCAATCAGAAATGCACATAAGGCATCATTGAACGTCGTGCAATGTTCGGGTTCCATGATGTATCTGGCTAAATTGATGCAGGAAAAGTATGGCGTTCCATTTATGAGGGTCTCTTATTTCGGTTTAGAAGATATGTCGGAAGCTTTATATGGAGTGGCTAAATTCTTTAAGGATAAGGACTTGATGATTAAAGCAAGCGAGATTGTGAAGGAAGAATTCTTACGGATTATGCCTGTCATCAAGGAATATAAAGAGAAGCTGCAGGGGAAAAAGGCTGCTATTTATGTGGGTGGATCCTTTAAGGCTATTTCTTTGATTAAAGCACTTCGACTGATTGGTGTGCAGACCGTTGTGGTTGGATCGCAGACCGGTACAAGTGAGGACTATGAGTTAATTCAGCAGTTGTGTGACGAGGGAACCATCATTGTAGATGATTCGAATCCGATTGAGCTTTCCACATTTGTGAAAGAAAAAAAGGCTGATATTTTTATTGGCGGGGTAAAAGAGCGACCTATAGCTTATAAGCTGGGTTTGGGTTTTTGTGATCATAACCATGAACGTAAAGAGGCGCTGGCAGGTTATGAGGGGATGCTCAATTTTGCTAAAGAGATTTATGCAACAGCCATGAGCCCGGTATGGCAATTTACCAGATAAACGAGTTAATATGGATATAGCAGTAAAAGAAGGTCCGGAAAGTTTTTCTTCTCTACGAAATGCCTGTAAACTTTGTTCGCCATTAGGGGCAAGTGTGGTTTTTAAGGGCATAGAGGGGTGTATTCCAATGATTCATGGTTCTCAGGGATGTGCTACTTACATCAGGCGTTATCTGATCAGCCATTACAAAGAACCTGTGGATATTGCTTCCTCTAATTTCAGTGAAGAAACGACCATTTTTGGGGGACATAAAAACTTCAATAACGGATTAGATAATATCATTAAACAATATCATCCTGGGGTTATTGGGATTTCCTCAGCTTGTCTCAGTGAAACAATCGGGGAAGATATTAATATGTTGATTAAAGAATACGAGGCATCTAATAAGGATACTGATTTGCCTGTATTGATTCATGCATCCACACCTGGTTATCAGGGAACGCATATAGACGGATTTCATGATACGGTTACCGCATCAGTAGCTGTTCTTGCTGAAGAAAACCAGAGTGGTACGCATATTAATATCTTTCCCGGATTTGTTTCTCCCGAAGATATCAGACACTTGAAAGATATTCTGGATAGTTTCGGATTTGACTATGTGCTGTTTCCCGATTATTCAGATTCATTAGATAACCCAAATTGGAGTGAATACCATCTTATTCCTCCGGGAGGAACGCCTGTTGCTGATTTAAGACGTACAGGATCGGCTTCTGCTTCTATAGAATTCGGATATGTTCTGAATGAAGGAACTACAAATAGCCGCATAAAAAAAAATAAGCAGTCATTTACTGCCGCTAAATGGTTAGAGAAAAATAGAAATGTTTCCGCAAACCGCCTTGGCTTACCCATTGGGATCAGGGAGACGGATCGCTTTTTTGAATTGCTTAAAAAGCTTTCAGGAAAAGAAACAGACCGGAAATATACCATGGAACGAGGGCGGTTGATTGACTCCTATGTGGATGGACATAAGTATCTCTTTGGTAAAAGAGCAATTGTTTATGGAGACGAAGATCTGGTGATCGGTACGGTGTTGTTCTTATTAGAGATTGGAATAGAACCCGTACTGATTGCATCAGGTGGTGTAGGTGAGAGCCTTAAGCCTATTCTGGATCGCCTTACTGAAGGGAAAACAAAAGATATACCGGTGATGAACAATATGGATTTCGAGTCTATAAACGAGAAATCAGATGCCCTAAAGCCTGATATTTTAATAGGTAGCAGCAAGGGGTATTACGTTGCCAGGAGGTTGGGGATTCCTATAGTTCGGACAGGTTTTCCGGTGCATGATCGTTTTGGGGCCCAACGGTTACAACATGTTGGATACAAGGGAACCCAGCAACTTTTTGATCGGATAGTAAATGCTTTGATTGAGCATAAACAGGAAGATTCGGCAGTTGGATATAAATATATGTAGTGTTAAAATTTAGATAAAAAACTTATGGTAGAAAAACCGACAGCTGCGGCGCATCCATGTTTTGATGTAAAAGCTCGGCATACACATGCCCGTGTACATTTACCGGTAGCACCAAAGTGTAATATCAGTTGCAATTACTGCAATAGAAAATATGATTGTGTAAATGAAAGCAGGCCGGGAGTTTGTTCTGCTTTGCTTTCTCCTTATCAGGCGGTTGAATATCTGAAGGAACTTGATACGCATATTGAAAAGCTTTCCGTAATTGGGATAGCCGGTCCTGGTGATCCTTTTGCAAATCCGGAGGAAACATTGGAAACCATGCGGTTGGCAAAGGCTCAGTTTCCGGATAAGATCTTCTGTCTTTCTACCAATGGGCTGAATCTAAAGCCTTATATAGATGAATTGGCTCTCCTAAATGTAACGCATGTAACCATCACTATTAATGCGGTTGACCCTGATATTGGCAGTAGTATTTATGCCTGGATCAGACATGAGAAAAAGATTTACAGAGGAAGAGCAGCTGCAGAAATTATTATAAAAAATCAACTGGAATGCATTCCCCTGCTTAAAGCGAAAGGTATTACGGTAAAAATAAATTCTGTTATTCTTCCGGGAGTGAATGACCATCATATTGAAGAAGTAGCTAAAATGGTTGCTTCGCTGGGTGCTGATGTGATGAATTGTATTCCTGTGTTGCCAACAAAGGACACTGCTTTTGAAGATATTGATAAACCTTCGGGTCCATTGATGAAGGAAGTAAGGAAGGTAGCTAAGAAGCATCTTGGGTTGATGACTCATTGTTCCCGGTGTCGTGCTGATGCTGCTGGTTTATTGGGTCACGATTTTACTGAAGCCTACGGTATGTTGCGTGAATACGCTATGCGGCCCTTGAAGTCTACAGACGACAGGCCTTATGCAGCAGTTGGAACCAGGGAAGGTGCATTAGTGAATATGCATCTGGGGGAAGCGGAGTCGCTTTATATTTTTAAACAAACGCCTAGTGGGTTCCAGTTTATTGAGGAGCGGGTTACCCCTCCTGCAGGGTGTGGAGATAGTCGCTGGAAGGATCTGGCTGATTCACTTGCTGACTGCAGAGCTATTCTGGTGGAGGGAGTAGGTGCTAAACCTTTGAAAATTCTTCAGCATGCAGGGATCAGAGTAATTCAAATGTCCGGCATTATAGATGAAGGACTTGAAGGGGTGTATTATAATAAAGAGGTAAAGGCAGTTAAAATGCCTGATGCATTTAAGTGTGGCGATAGCTGCAGGGGAGATGCACAGGGATGTGCTTAAGTAGAAATATAAATTAAACTATCATAAGATGAAAAAGCCAGAATTCCATATTCTTTTATGCAATTCATACCGTCTAGCCGGTGATGCTAAAGGAGTTTGTAACAAGAAAAATGCGCCAGCTATTATTCAGTATATGATTTCGGAGGCTTCGGACAGGGGAATGGATGTGACGGTATCGACTACGGGTTGTCTGAATGTTTGTGCCCAGGGGCCGGTAATGGTGATTCATCCCTGTAATTACTGGTATGGTGCGGTGGATGAAAATGCAGTAGATGAGATTCTGGATGCGCTGGAAGAGGGTAAGTCAGTAGCGAAATATTTAATATCTGATTAAACTGGTTGCAATGGGGAATGATAGAGGGATTTTTAATACGCTTTTAATCGATACGACCTTACGTGACGGGGAGCAGGCACCAGGAGTAGTGTTCGATTTGAATGATAAGATTCGGATTGCCTGTTTGCTGGAGCAAGCGGGGATCAAAGAAGTGGAATTAGGGACGCCTGTGATGGGAAGCCGTGAAGTGAATGACATCAAAACTATTGTGGAGTTGGGATTGAACTTCAGGTCTACTGCATGGTGCAGGGCAAACAGGTTAGATCTGGACGCCGCTTTGAAAACAGGGGTCAATAGTGTTAATATTTCCTTTCCTGTTTCTCCGATTCTCTTAAAAGCATTAGGGAAAAACTACCATTGGGTGATTGAGAACTTGCGTGATCTGGTTCGTTATGCATCAGATCATTTCGAATATATTGCAATAGGTGCTCAGGATGCTTCAAGGGCTGAGTTCTCATTCTTGTCCTATTTTCTTGCTGAAGCAAATCGAGTTGGTGCGAGCAGGTTACGTATTGCGGATACGGTAGGTTTGCTTACTCCGCTATCAACCATGGAGCTTTTTACTAAAGTACGCAAGATCCTGCCTGATGTATCATTGGAATTTCATGGGCATAATGACCTGGGAATGGCTACAGCTAATACCTTAACGGCACTGCAAACTGGTGCAGATGCAGCAAGTCTGACCGTAAATGGTTTAGGCGAAAGGGCAGGAAATGCTGCTTTGGAAGAGCTTGTTATGGCTTTGGATTTAGGGGGTAAAATGGAGCATGGCATTCATACCGAGGTTCTAAATGAACTATGTATGGAAGTGAGTAAAGCTTCGGGAATTCCAATACATGATCATAAGGCGATTACTGGAAGTAAGGTGTTGAGCCATGAGTCT
Organism: Arcticibacter svalbardensis MN12-7; assembly: GCF_000403135.1. GTDB lineage: Bacteria > Bacteroidota > Bacteroidia > Sphingobacteriales > Sphingobacteriaceae > Arcticibacter > Arcticibacter svalbardensis. The sequence continues at coordinate 35,575 of NZ_AQPN01000090.1, read as the reverse complement.
GGAATTCATACGAGTTGTTTGCTGGCCAATCGGGAAACGTATCAGATTATTGATCCTGAAAAGATAGGCAGACCACAGGGTGAGTTTGTTTTTGGAAAACACTCTGGAACTGCGGCATTAATATCTTTTTTAAATAGTAAGGCAATAGCCATTAATAAGGCAGAATCAGTTTCCTTACTACATGTCATCAAAGAGATGTCCTGTCGGTTGAAGCGATCGCTCTCTCAACTGGAAGTTCAGAACCTGTATCTGAATAAAGAATATGTAATTAACAGCTAAAATATATAATTATGAGTGGTGAAACAGTAACTAACAGCTTTTTAAAGGAAGCAAATGACTACTATAAAGTTTCGGTAGGTGGATTAAACAGAAGGAATATTTTTACAAATGAAATTCTGTATAACACTATTTCGCTGTCGATAGAAAAATACATTATGGGCTTCTTTGTTTCCAGAAAGGAGATGCTGCAATGTCATACTTTAAATGGTATGATTAGTGAATTGAAGCGGTATATGCCTGTGGAAGATAACCTGGTGAGTCAAATCAGGTATTTTGATAATATGCAACAAATCTGTTCTTTGGCGACCTATAATAAGAATATGATTGCGGATGATGATATTTCTAATATGATTGATGTTTTGCATAAAATAAAAGGCATGATTCTGTCTAATTTAGATCAAAAGAATTAAATATTGTGATAGTGTCTGCTATTGTAGGTTTAAATTATAAAAAATGCAATAATTATTAAATTTTACTATTAAAAACTTATAAAAATCTAGTTTTTATTGATGGAAGTCATTTTTTATGGGCAGATAATGAATTAAATTTAAAGTATAAGATCGAATTGTCTGTTTTTGTCGAGTTTATTCGAGCTTAAAGTTTAAATAGTTTAAAATACCCCTATATGTTATCATGTTGTGTGAGAAATGGCCGAGATTGTTACGGACAATCTGAACTTCCTTTGCTTTTTGGCATTAGTACCCTATTAAATGGAAGTGTAGATATTAAAGATGTTCTTTATCCCATTTTAGAGCTAATGAACAAGTATATCAGCGCGAAACGTAGTATGATTACCATTTTGAATCGTGACCAGTCCACTATTTACATAGAAGATGGATATGGGATTACTGCAGCAGCCAAAGCAAAAGGGGTATATCGGATTGGAGAAGGCATTACAGGGTTGGTGGTGAAAACGGGTTGCTCCATTACTATTCCTGATATATCAAAAGAAAGTCGCTTTTTAAATAAAACAGGTTACGACCTGATGAAAAATCGTGGTGTTTCTTTTATCTGTGTGCCCATTAAAGTAGATGAACAATCGGTGGGTACGATCAGTATTTTTCGTTTAAAGAATGATCATTTTTCGGTTGTTCAGGATGTGGAAACTTTAAGTATAGTGGGCTCTCTTATTGCCCAGGCGGTAAAGGTAAGGCAGGATCAACTGGAAGAATTGGTCAGGCTGAAGAGTGAAAATCAGAAGTTAAGTATCGAATTAAAAGGCTTTAAACGACCTGCAAATATCATTGGAAGTTCAAGAAGAATGCAGGAGGTTTATCAGCTTGTGAGTACAGTGGCTCCTACAAACGCGACCGTTTTGATCAGAGGCGAGAGTGGAGTCGGGAAAGAACTTATTGCAGAGGCGATCCATTATGCGAGCAACCGTGCTAATATGCCTTTTATCAAAGTAAACTGTTCTGCTTTGCCGGAGAATTTGATAGAAAGTGAACTCTTTGGACATGAAAAAGGCTCTTTTACAGGGGCTGCCAGTCAGCGGAAAGGACGGTTTGAACTAGCTGATCACGGAACGATCTTTCTGGATGAAATTGGCGATTTGCCTACCATTATACAGGTAAAACTGTTGAGAGTGATTCAACAAAGGGAATTTGATAGAGTAGGGGGTACAAAAACGATTAAAACAGATGTACGCATTATTGCGGCTACGAATAGGAATCTGGAGGAGTTGATCAAACAGAACCTGTTTCGCGAAGATTTATATTATCGCATTAATGTGTTTCCGATGCATATTCCTTCTTTGAGGGAGCGGAAGACGGATATCACTACCCTGGCAGATCACTTTATAGAGAAATTCAATAATATGAATAATGCGTCTGTAAAACGGATCTCCAGTGATGCCATTGATTTATTGATGATTTATAGCTGGCCGGGTAATATCCGTGAGCTGGAGAATTGTATTGAACGCGCCTGCATATTGAGTGTAAGCGGCGTAATTAACTCAGAAAACTTACCACCAACACTTCAAACAGCGGAATCCTCACATACAGAACGAAAGGGGCCATTGCTGAATGTCTTGGATGGTGTAGAAAAACAAATGATTATTGATACCCTGACCAGTACCCGTGGCAACATTGTTAAAGCGGCTGAAATTATGGGGATTACGGAACGGATAATAGGTTTAAGGATAAAGAAATATAGCATCAGTACAAGAATATATAAAGGTTTGAGAAATCAGAAAAACAACGAAAATGAGTAAAACAAAGATCATTGACGGTAACCAGGCTGCCGCCCACATAGCATATAAAACAAGTGAAGTTTGTGCTATTTATCCAATAACACCTTCTTCGGCAATGGGGGAATGGGCGGAAGAATGGAGCAGTGATGATAAGTTAAATATTTATGGGGAGGTTCCCTCTGTAACCGTGATGCAAAGTGAGGGAGGTGCTGCGGGAGCTGTTCATGGTGCACTGCAAGCGGGTGTTTTGTCTTCTACCTTTACTTGTTCTCAAGGACTGTTATTGATGATCCCGAATATGTATAAGATAGCAGGTGAATTGTCGCCTACTGTTTTTCATATTGCTGCAAGGGCATTGGCGACTCATGCGCTTTCTATTTTTGGTGATCATAGTGATGTTATGGCTGTGCGTTCTACTGGTTTTGCGATGCTGTTTGGCAGCAATCCACAGGAAGCACATGATATGGCCATGATTGCTACTTCTGCTTCGCTGAGTTCTTCGGTTCCTTTTATGAATATCTTCGATGGTTTTCGTACTTCTCATGAATTGAATTCTGTTGAAATTATACCCGATGAAACGATCATGGAAATGATCTCTGATGAGGATGTGGCCCGTCACCGGAATAAAGGACTAAACCCGGCAGCTCCTGTCATCAGGGGAACTACACAAAATCCGGATGTCTATTTTCAGAGTAGGGAAGCGTGTAATTCCTATTATTTGGAGGTTCCCTCTAAGGTTGAGGCTGCCATGGTAAAGCTTTCGGAATCGACAGGGAGAGCGTATAAATTGTTCGATTTTTATGGTGATCCTGAAGCTGAACAAGTGATCATTATTATGGGTTCCGGTGCTGGTGCAGTATACGAAACGGTTGATTACCTGAACCAAACAGGTGAAAAAACAGGATGTCTGCAGATCCATCTTTACCGTCCTTTCTCGATTGCTCATTTCGTTCAGTCACTGCCTGTTAGTGTAAAATCTATTGCTGTGCTGGACCGTTGTAAAGAGCCCGGATCTATTGGAGAACCACTTTATATGGATGTTATTTCTGCTTTGCATGAAGGTTGGAGCGGTAAAATGCCTACAGTAATAAGAGGCCGGTATGGCTTAGGTTCTAAAGAATTCAATCCTGGAATGGTAAAAGCCATTTTTGAAGAATTGAAAAAAGAGGTTCCACAGAAAAGTTTTACGATAGGCATTCTGGATGATATTACACATCTTAGTTTAGCGTACGACAAAGAGTTTTCGCTTGAAAAACATTTATTCAGAGGCTTGTTTTACGGATTGGGTGCCGATGGAACAGTGAGTGCAAATAAAAATACCATTAAGATTATTGGAGAAGTGACCGATCATGCCGTTCAGGGATACTTTGTTTATGATTCAAAGAAATCAGGTTCTTTAACCGTATCCCATCTTAGGTTTAGTGCTGAACAAATTCGCTCGTCCTACCTGATTAATTCTGCAAACTTCATTGCCTGTCATCAGTTTACGCATGTTCATAAATATGATCTCTTACAGACTGCAGAAAAAGGAGCCACATTTCTATTAAATGCTCCTTATTCAAAGGAGGAGGTGTGGGACACGTTGCCGAAGATCATTCAGGACGACATTATTAACAAACAACTTAAGTTTTATGTTGTAAATGCTTCTAAAGTTGCCAGGGAAACTGGAATGGGCTCACGCATAAATGGGATCCTTCAGACTTGCTTTTTTGCTATTTCAGGCGTCATTCCTCAGGAAGAAGCGATTGGACATATCAAGGCATCGATTAAGAAAACGTATGGTAGAAAGGGAGAGGCCATTTTAGAGAAAAATTATAATGCGGTAGATAAAACGCTTGAAAATTTGTTCCAGGTGGATTACTCCGGATATATAGCCGGTAATAAAGGCTTTGATACCCCTGACTTTACCGGGGCTTCAGACTTTGTTCAACAGGTATTGTCGAAAATTATATCAGGTGATGGGGAAGAAATTCCTGTGAGTGCTTTACCTGCCGATGGTACTTTTCCAACGGGTACAACCTGCTATGAGAAGCGAAATGTTACGGAAAAGGTGCCTGTATGGAATACGCCTTCATGTACCCAATGTGGTAAATGTTTTATAATTTGTCCGCATGCCGCTATTCGTCCAAAAGTGTACGACAAGGCCTTACTGGAGAATGCACCGGAATCTTTTAAATATACCAGTCCTATGGGCAGGGAGTTTTCAAAAGATAATGAGGTGTATTCGATTCAGGTTGCTGTAGAGGATTGTACAGGATGTAATCTTTGCGTGGAGGTCTGTCCGGTAACTGATAAATTATATCCGGGTTCCAAGGCTTTAAAAATGGAAGAGGTACTGCCTATCAAGGAAGTTGAAAAAGTAAACTGGAAATTCTTTCTTTCTATTCCCGAAATTGACCGTACCCGGATTAGTCACAGTACAGTGCGCACCTCTCAATTATTGCAACCTTTATTTGAGTTTTCCGGTGCATGCAGTGGTTGTGGTGAAACGCCTTATCTTAAATTATTAACCCAGTTATTTGGAAGCAGAATGATCGTGGCAAATGCAACAGGTTGTTCATCTATTTACGGAGGTAATCTTCCTACAACGCCATGGACAAAGAATTGCAGTGGTCATGGACCTGCTTGGGCAAATTCACTCTTTGAAGATAATGCAGAGTTTGGTTTGGGGATTAAACTGGCCACGGATAAAAAGCAGGATTACGCATTTTCTTTATTGAAATTATTAGAAAAAGAGGTTGGTTCCGAACTATCCGAAAGTATTCTTTTAAACCCACAGGAAACGGAATCAGATTTTGTTAATCAACAAAAATATGTCGGGAAGCTCAAGGAACTGTTAGCTGGTAACGATAGTAAGTCTGCAAAATTGTTACTTCCGCTAACCGACTTTCTTGAAAATAAATCCATCTGGATCATTGGTGGTGACGGTTGGGCGTATGATATTGATTTTGGTGGAATAGATCATGTTTTATCAACCGGACAGAATGTGAATATCATGGTAATGGATACGGAAGTGTATTCCAATACAGGTGGTCAGAAGTCTAAATCCACTCCTATTGGTGCCAGTGCTAAATTTGCCACAAAAGGAAAGACAACCGGTAAAAAAGATCTTGCTATGCAGGCTATTGCCCATGGAACGGCTTATGTTGCAGAAATTGCAATTGGTGCAAATGATGCACATGCACTAAAAACAATTATTGAGGCAGAAGCATATCCTGGACCATCATTAATCATTGCTTATAGTCACTGTATTTCCCATGGATATGATATTCAAAAGGCGCTTGTGCAACAGTCCCAGGCAGTTAAAACTGGTTATTGGCCACTGTTCAGATATAATCCTTTAAATGAAAAAGGGGAGCGTTTTATGCTTGATTGTCGTGAACCTAGCGTTCCTTTAGAAGACTTTTTATATAAAGAAAATAGATTCGCTACGATAAAAAATAATTTCCCTGAAAAGGCAGATGAATTTCTAGCTTTGGCGAAAGAAGGTTTGCAACAAAGATGGGAGCGTATTGAAGCCCTGAAGTTACTATAGTTTATAATCATGAATGAAAGTCACCCTAATACAGTAGAATCTATAAAGTCTCAAGAGGATATTGACGAGTTAAAAGAAGCGATATCCGCCTTTAAAAAGGGCGATTTATCAGAAGATCAGTTTCGGAGTATGCGTACTCTTAAAGGTGTATACAGTCAAAGGCAAGCGGGTGGACAAATGGTACGAATAAAGCTTCCGTTTGGAAGAGTAACTTTTCGTCAAATGCTTTTACTTGCTGATATATCTGAAACGTATTCGGATGGCTTAATTCATTTTACTACGCGACAGGACATTCAGATCTATAATGTTAGCTTGGAACGAATTCCTGAACTATGGAACAAACTTGAAACGGTAGATATTACATTAAGGGGTTCAGGTGGAAACTCTGTCAGAAATGTTACCGCAACCGCTTTAGCAGGGATAGATCCTAAAGAGCCATTTGATGTTTCGCCATACGCATACATCGTTTTTAAATACTTTCTACATAACCCGGTTTGTCAGGAAATGGGGAGGAAAATTAAAATCTCCTTTTCTTCCAGTGAAGAGGATACCGGTTTATCTTTCATTCATGATCTGGGATTCCTGCCTCGCTTAAGGCAATTGGATGGTGTAGAGCAAAGAGGATTTAAGGTGCTTATTGGAGGGGGACTTGGAGCCCAACCTCTATTGGCACAGGAAATAAAGGACTTTCTTCCTGAAGATCAATTGATTCCTTTTATTGAATCCGTGTTACGTGTGTTTAACTCATACGGCGAGCGAAAGAATAAAAATCGTTCCAGACTGAAGTATTTCGTTCGTGAAATAGGATTAAAAGAGATGTTGGTTCTTATTGAACAGCAAATAATGGCTCTCCCTGTAAAATCACTTTGCGTTGATCGGAATTGTATTCCCTTGTCCGGCTTACACCAGCACCTGAATGAGAAAACAAAATTTATTCCGGATACAAAGTATAATTCTTGGTTCAAGACAAATGTGTTCGAGCAAAAGCAGGGTGGTTGCTATGGAATTTATATAAAGCTTCAGCCTGGTGGTGATATTAAATCAGACAAACTGAGGAAATTAGTTTCTTATGTTAAAAACAGAGTTGCTGATGATATCCGAGTAACCGGGAATCAGAACCTGGTATTAAGATTCGTAAAGAAGGAAGATCTGACTACTCTTTTTGCCAAATTAAATGAGCTAGGTTTAGCTGAGTCAGGTGCCGGTAGTCTTTTAGATCTGATGTCTTGCCGAGGAAGCAAAACATGTAATCTAGCTATTTCAAATAGTCTTGGATTGGCTCAGGTACTGGAAGACTTATTTATAATAGAGTATAAAGATTTAATGCACCATACCGATATCAAAGTTAAGATCAGTGGTTGCATGAACTCCTGTGGACATCATGCGATTGCTTCTATTGGATTGCATGGAAGTTCATTAAGGGCAGATAATAAAGTTCTTCCAGCTGTACAGATTCTTATTGGTGGGGGTATATTAGGAAATGGCGAGGGACGTTTTGCCGATAAAATTATAAAGATCCCTGTACGCCGTGCACCAGATGCCTTACGACTTATCTTAAATCATTATAGAGAAAATGTTGGTTTAAATGAATCTTTCTTTGACTATTATGACCGGTATAACAAAGGAGTTTATTATACGCTATTAAAGCCGCTGTCTGATCTGTCAAACTTAACACATCTGGATTTTATTGACTGGGGATATAAGGAAACATATAAAACAGCTATTGGCACGGGAGAGTGTGCCGGTGAGACAGTAGACCTCACCTATATACTGTTGCAGCAGGCTTACGATAAAATTGATAAAGCAAAAAATACTTTTGATGCAGGTCTATATGCTGATTCTATTCATCATGCCTATACCTCCCTGATTAATACAGCAAAAGCTTTATTACTGACTAAGGGTATTTCAAGTAGTAGTCAGCATAATATGATCTCAGATTTTGATACGCATTTTGCTCTTAATGAAGACTTCTCTAACTACGAAACCTTTAAAGACCTGGTTCAGCAGATCAATCAAAATGAACCCGAAGAAGGGTTTGCGGAAAGATACCTGGAAGATGCGATCTCTTTCGTTCAAAATCATGACCTTATTACAAATGGTAATTAATAAACAAATTAGCTACATAAATGTATTAAGTAATCTATTTCCTACCTGGAGGTATCTTTTATAATTAGCAATAAGTTAATAAGGAACTGATAAGTAGGCGTTTACGTTTATGGCATAAGGTTTGTCTTATAGTTAAAACAAAACGTATCATATATATGAAGTTAAGTGCAAGAAATCAATTAAAAGGAAAGGTCCTTAAAGTTGAAGAAGGATTAATAACAGCGAAAATTACACTTGACTTAGGAAACGGAAATGTTATCACTGCTATCATTTCCAAGGATGCAATCGCCGATCTTAACCTTAAGGCAGATGACATGGCATATGCAATTATCAAATCTACAGAGGTCATTATCGCTATAGACGAATAGATATATGATTGAAGTAGAATGCCGTATTTTTATTAAAAAAGACAAACAGATTTACCTTGATCAAACTAAGATCAACCTGTTACTGCATATTCAACAAAATGGAAGTCTTCGATCAGCAGCAAAAATCATGGGAATCTCGTATCAGCATGCATGGAATTTGATTAACGATATGAATACTGTCGCCGTCGAACCACTAATCATTAAACAACGGGGTGGAACAAGTGGAGGAGGAGCAACGCTTACTTCCTCTGGCCTTAGAGTTTTGAATGAATATCAACAGATCGAAAAACAAGTAAACGTATTTGTGAAGCAAATTAATGCTGAAATAAATATGTGATTTTTTTTACCTATCGTTATCTCTTTAAGTTTATATCGAATTATATATTTTAAATCCTATCACGAATGAAGTTACACTTTACTTTCTTTTGCACTCTTTTTATGCTTTTTTTTTCGGTCCCTTCAAAAGGGCAGGATATTCTTATTGATGGAGAATTCAGACCCAGATTTGAATACAGAAATGGCTTCAAGTCACCATTAGCCGATTCATTAAAACCGGTAGGCATTGGACTTCAGCGTACCCGTCTGGGTGCTAATTATAAAAGCAACGCGATCATTGCTCAATTCACTATGCAAGATAGCCGGATTTATGGGGCAACGGATCTTAAACAGACGGCAAGCTTAGGGATTTATGAAGCCTATGCGGAGTTATTATTAATGCAGGGCCTTTCAGTGAAGGTTGGAAGGCAGGGTCTTCAATACGAAGATGGCCGGCTGTTTAGTACTGCACCATGGAGCAATACAGGCAATGCGCACGATCTGGCTATGTTAAAATATAACAACAGCAGCTTTCAAGCAAATCTTGCTTTTGGCTATGGCAATAAAAATGATATTTTAAGTGAGTCTGTGTATGATGTAAGTGGCATGTATAAAGACATCTCCATTTTATGGATGAAAAAAACAATCTTGAACGGCTTAAATCTTTCCCTGCTAGGCACGCAAGAGGGATTTCAGGAGGGAACCACTGCAGCACTGCTGAAAAATCTATACCATCGGAACACAATAGGCGGTACGTTAGAATTAAAAAATGACTCCATACCACTTAGTTTTTTATTGACGGCCTATACTCAATCGGGGAAAAGCAGTGTTTCCACAAATCTGGATGCCTACCTTTTGGCTTTTAGAGTCAATAATAAGTTCAGCAGTTCCTTCGGGTTATCACTAGGTACAGATTATTACTCCGGTACATCACCTGAAACAGCCAGTACTGAAAATCATACCTTCAATAAATTATACGGAGTAAACCACTTATTTAACGGGTTTATGGAATATTGGGCTACCTTACCTAAAGGAGGCTTGATCGATTATCTGGCTATAGTATCCTATCCCGGTAAAAGTAAATTATCTGCTGATCTAACCTTGCATCATTTCTTACTGGCTAAACAAATGATCGTGGACAAACTGCAAGTGAAACGTAATATTGGTTCCGAACTGGATCTGGTATTCAACTATAAATTAACTAAAGAAGCAGCCATTCAGTTAGGTTATTGTTCCTATTTTACTACGGATGGAACCAGAACCCTAAAAAAGGCCAGTCAGGATAGTCACTCGCCTCAATATGCTTACCTGATGTTCACCATTAAACCACAGTTTTTCGAAACACCTGAAGTCAAATAATTAATGCCTCAACACCTTTATAAAAATCAAAAATGAAAAAAATATTTTTAGGCCTGCTTGTTTTGTTTTCTTTACACACAACAGCTCAAACCATTAAAGTGGCCGCCGCCGCTAATCTTCGCTATATCCTTGAGGAGATCAAGACCAACTATCAAAAGTTGAATCCGAAAACGCATCTGGTATTAACTATTGGGTCATCGGGTACTTTATATCAGCAAATTATAAACGGGGCATCTTATGATGTTTTCATGGCCGCTGATAAAATATTTCCTGAAAAACTTAAAGCACAGGGTGCCGTTATTGGTGAGGTTAAAACTTATGCCTATGGTAAATTGGCAATATGGAGCAATTCAGTTGACGTTAAAAGCATGAATAAACTCCTATCTGAATCCGTAAAACACATTGCAGTAGCAAAACCAGACTTAGCTCCCTATGGAGAAAGGGCAATTCAATGTCTTAAATACTATCATTTATATGACCGGGTAAAAGATAAATTAGTATTCGCTGATAATATCTCACAGGCTGCTCAGTTTGCACAAACCGGAAATGCAGAGGTTGGTATCCTTGCACTTTCTTTGGTAAAAACCCCTGAAATGAAGGGTAGTTACATCATACCTGATCCTAAAAGTTACAAACCTGTTGAACAGGCTATGGTATTGGTTAAAGGTTTTCAATACAATCCCGGGGCAGCAAAATTTATGAAGTTTGTTATGAGTGCAGCCTGCAAACCTATATTTGAAAAATATGGATATATTGTACCTTAATCTGCAAAAATTAAAAGCTACTTATTCAAAACGTTCTAATGGATATCGATTTTCTAATCACACTTTGGATCACTTTAAAATTAGCCTTGCTGACCACTTTGATTCTTGTTCTGCTGGGGATACCTGTTGCCTATGGTTTAGCCTACACCAAGTTTAAGGCTAAACCACTCGTAGAAGCGCTGATTAGTATGCCAATGGTTTTGCCCCCTTCCGTAGTGGGCTATTATATGCTTCTGGTGTACAGTCCCCGCAATGCCTTTGGTGCATGGCTTGCCCAGACTATGGATATCAGACTTGCCTTTTCTTTTCCAGGGATCCTTATAGCCTCTGTTCTGTTCAGCCTGCCTTTTATGGTGCAGCCGCTCCTGAGTGGGTTGCGTTCATTGCCCGATAGTTTGTCTGAAGCTTCCTATACGCTTGGTAAGTCGAAAACCACCACATTCTTCCGCGTTCTACTGCCTAATGTCAAGTCATCCTTTATAACCGCAATTGCCCTAACTTTTGCACATTGTATTGGTGAGTTTGGTATCGTGCTGATGGTTGGAGGAAACATTCCAGGCGAAACACGGGTAGCCTCCATAGCTATCTACGATGAAGTTCAAGCCTTAAACTTTGCCCTTGCCGATCAATATGCTATTATCCTATTTGGGATCTCTTTCGTGCTCCTTGCTGTAATTTATAGTGTCAATAGAAAAAATGATCAATGGAAAATCCTGTAATATATATTGATATCGAAAAAGAGCTAATCACTCCCAGTGGTAAAATGAACCTGATATTCAAGTCAGAGATTGCTAGTGGAGAACTTCTTGCTTTGTTTGGCGCATCAGGCGAAGGCAAAACTACTTTACTGCGAATGTTGGCAGGACTCACTAAACCTGATAAGGGGATTATTAAATATGGCGAGAAGGTCTGGTTTGATTCTGATAAAGGGATCCATGTCGCTGCTCAAAATCGGAATATAGGTTTCATGTTCCAGGATTATGCCTTGTTCCCAAACATGACCATAGAGGGAAATATTCGCTTTGCGCAGACTATTCCGGATGAAGAAATGGTTGATCAGCTTCTGGAGCTCTTTGGTTTAACCGGTTTCCGAAAGCAGAAGCCTGATAAATTATCAGGGGGACAAAAACAGCGCGTTGCTCTTGCCCGTGCCCTTGCCCGAAAACCTGATATATTATTGCTTGATGAGCCCTTTTCTTCCCTTGATTACAAAATGCGTCTTTCTATACAAAAGGAGATTAAAAAGGCATACCAGTTTAAGCAGACGACCATGATCATTGTAAGTCACGACCCTGCGGAGATCTTACGTTTGGCAGAACGGATCATCTGTATTGAAGATGGGGCGATTGTACGGACAGGCACTCCTAAAGAAGTTTTTGCCGATTATGAAATAATTACTTTTGAGTAATTAATAGGTAAAAAACAAGTCGATCATAATGTAGTATCCGTATACTGTCTTTGCTCTGTTATTAGCTTTTTGAAAAATGACAGGTAGTGATCTGTCATTTTTTTCCAGTTAAATTGCTGTTTTGTATAATTAATTATATCAGCACGGTTCATTTTTTTAGGTTCATTTATGAGTTGATTTAAAGCATCAATCCATGCATTTGCATCTTGAGTAGGCAAAAGAATACCATTTTTTCCTGGGTGTACAGCATCTGTTATTCCCTCTATTCCAGAAGCGATTACTTTGGTGCCACACATTGAAGCTTCCAGGCCAACAAGACCGAATCCTTCCATATCCCCTTTAATATAGATATTAGGCATAATCAAAGCTTCTGCAATGCCAAGAATATTAATGATGTCGGTAAAAGGTAATTTCCCTAAATTTTTAACTCTACCTGAAATAAGAGGATTTTTTATTAGTGTAATAACCGTTTGTCTGTCTGACGGATATCCCAGGAAAAGCTCCATTGGCTTTCGAATAAATGAAGGTATATTTTTAAATAAGTAATTTTTGAAGTCAGTCTTTTCCTCAACAGAAGGTCCAATAAGTAATAGAATAAAGTCCTCATGCAACTTTGGTAGCACATTTTGTATAAACCAGGAAAACCCTTTCCGTTTAACAGGTCTTCCCATTGCTACCAATATTCTTTTATCTGTACAATCCAGGTGATATTTCTCTTTCATCATTATAGCAATATCGGCTCTTAAAAGAGATGGCTTTATGCTAGTATCAACTCCGTTATTAACAACCACTACTTTCCCTGGAGAAATACCTCTTAAAATACAAGCCTCAGCAGTAGCCCTGCTTACTGCGAAAATTAAATCAAAGCGGTTAAACTTCGGAAGTACAAAATGCTGATATATTCGGGAAGGGAAAACGATATCCAGACCATGCACGGTCATTGTTCGTTTAAGATGGGAATACCCCTTATGCGTTAAACTCCAGGCAGCTACTAAAGCATCATTAAAATGAATAATTGAGATCCCTTGGTTTTCTTTACAAAGCAGAATAATCCTCTGGTTAAGCTTTAAAAAGAAGCTCAGCCTGCTTTCCTTTCCTTCATACACGATACTGTGCACTTTTAAATAGGGCTTTAATCCATTAATTAGTTCAAAGCTCTGTTTCTCCATACCTCCTAAAGCGGGTGGGTATTTGTGACTAATAAACAGAATTTCCATTCAGTGTTTTTAAGTTTGAAAGCCTTATTCGGTACATAAACCAATAGATGATAAAGCCTATAACTATCCAGGTAAGTTGTCTTGAACGCCTTAATATGGAAGCCATAGTCCAAATTTCAACCCCCGTTATTCCTATTACAGCGAGCATGATCTTGTTGCCGAATTCTTCAATCCCAACTTGTCCGGGAATAAAGATCCCAGCGGCTTTGAAAAATATAACCCCCATATCCAATAACAAGGCTTGCACAATATGGATGTTTACCCCTAAAAATTGCAGTATAAGATAAAATTCAATACATCCAGCAATCCAGTGCAACAGCGCAAAAATTACTGCCAGAAATAGGGCATTTTTATGATCTTCAAAAAGATTTGAAATATCTTGCTTAAGCTCTGAAAATTTCAATCTTAGTTTTATTGTTCTCTCAAATACGACAATACCCAACCTGGTTCTGAGCAATATAATCGTAAACTTTCTTCTAAAAACAAATGAAGTAACCGCAATTAAGCAAAGAAGAATACCAGTTACTACTGCAAATTCCAGGCGAATAGGCGAGCTTATAATCGTTGAGTTGGTATACAGCAGAACGCTGAGAGCAAAGGAAAATAAAATGAGCTGTGTTCCAATCATAATAACTCTGGAAACCAATATGGAAGAAAGGATCGCTTTTTTTTCAATTCCATGCTCTTGTAAAAGATGAGCCTTCACCGTTTCGCCAACCAATATGCCTGCCGGGTTGAGTAAACTTGCCGTTTCACCCACATGGCGAATCAAAAATAATTTGACTAGCGAAATATCAACAGCCTGATCAGCCATACAGTACTTCCAACTTAAGGTACCCAAAACATACGCAATACCTGTAATGGCAATCAGATAGATAAATTTAAACCCAATTTTTTGTATTGAAGAGATGACGTATCCATAATCAATAGCATAGACAAAGATGACCAAAGAAACAATAACGCAAATCAGTATTAAAACCTTTATATACTTCATCGAAGAATCTTAAACAGCAACCTGCAGCGATTCCGCAGAAAGAAATTGTACATCTTCAAAATACGTTTGTGCCAGTTGTTCCCAGTTACACCCTTTGCTGTAAGTCAATCCCGCCTGTGAAAACTGCTTCCAAAGTGTTTTGTCATGCAGTAAAAGCTGTATTTTATCTATGTAATCCGCAGCGTTTTCAGCCTCGCATTTAAAGCCATTTACTCCGTCTTCAATGAAGTCTTTTGAACCACCCCCGTCTGCAATTACGCAAGGTAATCCCGATGCCATAGCCTCTAACACCACATTTCCAAAGGTTTCCGAAATGGAAGGGAAAAGAAAAATATCAGATGATGCATATAAAACAGCCAGGTCTTCATGACTCTTTTTACCAACAAAAAAAGCTTTAGGCATTCTTGCTCTGCAGGCATCTTCCGCTATACCATCTCCTGCAATTAAAAGGTTAATCTCTAGTTTCTTTTTAATCAATATATCATAAACACCAAATAGGGTCTCCAGGTTCTTTTCCCAGACTAACCTGCTTGCAAATAGTATAGTTGGAAATTTATTTCCTGTAATCTTCCTGATAAGAGGTAAGTCTTTTTTTACCGCTGAGAAAATAGAGGTATCAAACCCCCTTTTCCATATTTTTAAACGACTCTCCTCAATTCCCATCTCACCTAACTCAGCTGATATGCTTTCTGAAGGTACATAGGTTAAGTAACTTTGATTGTAGAATTTCCGTTGACTATCAGCAATCAGCGGTTTAATGGCACCTATTAGAAATGGGGCATGCTTGAAATAATAATCAATATAAGAGATAAAGTGGGTATGATAAATGGATATGATTGGAATGAATCGCCGACGCGCATATTTCATTGCAAAGTGACCCAATAGGGAAGGTGTAGCAATGTGTACTACATCAGGATTGAAATTTAATAGCTTTTCCTTAAGTCTGCTCTGCGCAAAAACAGGTAAAGCCATTTTATAAGTATGATTAACTGGCAGTGTAATAGTAGGAATCCGCATGCACTCAAATCCGTAAAGCTGATCAGGCCCTACTCCACAAATAAAAAGAAATTCAAAATTCTCTGGATTGATTCTTTTTATTAGTTGAAACATGGTACGTGATGCACCATCAAAATCTTCTATTAAAATCTCAGCAAAAAATGCCACCTTAATCCTTTTCATAATTAAACTTTGGATGGAAAGCTACCATCTTCTTGTTACTATAGAATGAAGAGAGAATTAAGTTTTCAGTCCATGCCTTTCCCTGTATCAATAAATGCGTCCAAGTTTTTTTAAAGGTGTAAATAAATTAAAAGAATCAATTAAGCTTCAATACTTCAACACCAAAACGTGCTGTTTCCCTTTCAACCGTCTTAATATCTTTCGATTTGATCCATGATCCGATTACATGGTTTCCGGCGTTTGGAATGGCTGCCTTCCGTTTTAAACGTACTGGCGAGCCAAGTTCATTAAACATATTAAGCATGGCATCAATCTTTACTACATTATCCTGATGGGCAGGATCTTTATAATAATAAAGAAGAAGAACCGGTTGCCGCACCTTTTTAAAAGTGGAAGGTAACATCGTCGTTTCAATAAGTTCCTGAAGCTGAACAGCAGCCTCAAGTCTGTAATAAGGATACCAGTACCTGCTGTATTCTTTTGTTTTTGTACGGGACCTTAAATAGTTGCCTCCTGCAATTTGTCTTGCAATCTGTAATCCCCATGGATTATTCAGCAACCAGGAATTGTCATTGTTGATCTCAATATTTGGTGATAACAGGATCAGACTGTTGATCTCAGGATAATCTGCAGCTAGTTTTAATGACAGTGTGCCCCCTGTAGAGGTGCTCATCAAAATTACTTTTTTACCAAGCTTTCTACCAATCGCATAAGCTTCCAAGGCAGATTGCCAAAGTCTTTCTGCGCTGAAATCAATCATTGGCTCTTTGGTGATTAATCCATGATCTGCCAGTCTTGATAGGTACAGGTTACAGTGAAACTTTTTTGCAAATGCACGATGTACAGGATTACCTTCCTCATGACTGGAGCCAAATCCATGTAGATAGACTACCGCATACTCCGTTTGGGTTTTAGCCGCAGAGTCTGCCCAAATAATTTCTGCTTCGTTTCCTGGTTTAATAGCTAATTTCCCTTCTTTCCCAGTAATGTATGCATGCAGATTCTTCAACTCCGGAACAGCAGGCAGCTGACTGGTATAAACAGGAGTCTTGGGATTAGGCCCGCAGAAATAAACAACGATCAGTAAAAGGATAACCGAAACAAGTACTTTTAATCCTGTTCTCAACGTGATTTGTTTTTGTGGATCAACAAATCCGGGTAGTCAGTAATAATGCCATCCACTCCCTTGTTGATCAAACCTTCAATAGCCGCCTGGGTATTAACTGTCCATGGAATAATTTTAATATCCTGTTTATGGCAATCCTTGATTGTTTTGTCGTTAACAAGTAGATAGTAAGGGCTGTATATGGTTGGTTTAAAGCTCAGCCTTTTCAGGTTAAGCTTAAAGCTTTCCTTATTCTCGACCAAAAGTGCTGTTTTAATTTCCGGATAATCACGGTGTACAATTTCCAGTGTTCGGGGATCAAAAGATTGAATGATCACTCTTTTTTCTATACCCTTACTCAATATGACAGGCATCAGCACTTTCATAAAAGCTTCTGGTTTCGGATGATAAATGTCATCCCCTTCTGCTGTTACCTTTGTTTCAATATTATAATAGGGATCCGGTAAATGAGCATGCTTTG
Source organism: Arcticibacter svalbardensis MN12-7 (assembly GCF_000403135.1). Classification (GTDB taxonomy): domain Bacteria; phylum Bacteroidota; class Bacteroidia; order Sphingobacteriales; family Sphingobacteriaceae; genus Arcticibacter; species Arcticibacter svalbardensis. Next base: position 18,274 of record NZ_AQPN01000090.1, on the reverse strand, counting down.
CATAGGCCTCGGTTGAATCAATCAAATCGCTCAGTAAAGGTTTGTAGGCCACCATCTTTTCCTGCTTCGGAAACTTATCATTTCCTCTGCTTCCCACATCAAACTTCCGGATCTCTTCGTAGTTTAGCGCGTATATTTTTAAGCTTTTTGACTCTGCTGACGTAACGGCTTGTCCATCTGGTTTCGTTACGAAATCCGAAGACATAAAAGGATCATGTGACACAACCGCATGCATATCCTTACTAATAGCAATATCCATCTCCAGGGTAGTAACACCAAGATCCATTGCTTTTTTCATAGCCGGTATGGTGTTTTCAGGCATTAGTCCCCTGCATCCCCGATGTCCTTGAATGTCAATTTTTCCTTGTGCCATAGTAAAATAAGATATACACATCAACAAGGTAACCAGAATTAGGTATTGAATCTTAATAAGAATATTTTTTTTGATCACCATGTCATTTATTGTTAATTGATTGCCTTATAATTACCTGCATACCAGCCTTTGCTAGGTATCAGTTATTTGTTGCTAATATAAGTGTATCGCTTAATCATATACATTAAAATTATACCATTAAATCATGAACTTTAAAATGCATGAGTAGTCATTGATTTAAGAAAATGACATTATAATGAAAGATTTTAGCTGATCACACAACTAAATCGTTAATAATTTGTTTACACTCCTATAACCTACTACTAAGATAATTACCTTTGCATATGACATTGACTACAACTAGTTTTTCAGAATTCATTAAAGAGTTCGAAGAAACTCTAAGACATTTATTTCACGAGAAAGAAGATATAAATAAACTCAGCCTTGAAAGAGGTCTTCCCCCTTCAATTATGAGTGGAATTATGTCTAAAGTTCCTTTAGCCGTTGCTATTCCTGAACAATACGGAGGCCGTGGAAGCAAAGTAAAAGAATGCTTAGGCTTATTAGCTGCAGCATCCTACGAATCACTTCCCCTTTCCTTAACATTCGGAATCAACATCGCCCTCTTTTTAGAGCCTATTTCTAAATATGCAAACGAAGGCGTAAAAAAAGAAATTTTTGACCGCTTTCTGATGAATCAGAATATGGGTGGACTCATGATTACTGAGCCAGACTTTGGTAGTGATGCCTTAAACATGAAAACATGCCACACGCCTTTTAATGATGGATATGCAATTAAAGGTACCAAACATTGGCAAGGCCTGACCGGTTTAGCCGATTATTGGCTCATCGCTTGCCGGAAGTCAATAGACAATGGAGAACTAAGCAGGGATATTGACTTTTTTATCTGCGATACTGCTCAAAAGAAACAACAAGTTGTAGTAGAGGAACTTTATGATAGTTTAGGACTTTACATGATTCCTTACGGATTAAATACCCTTGACCTGGAGGTTCCCGCTAAATTTAAATTAGAACCGGAGACTACAGGGATTAAAATGATGCTTGATATTTTACATCGAAGCAGAATGCAATTCCCAGGTATGGGTATGGGCTTTATCAAACGCATGATGGACGAAGCCATTAACCACTGCAAGAATAGAATGGTTGGTGCAGGTAATTTATTATCCATGGATCAGGTGCAACATCAGATTGCCAGGATTCAATCTGCTTTTACCATTTGTTCAGCTATGTGTGCCAGGAGTAGCCAGATCAGTGGAATTGACCATAACCTGGCAACCGAAGGCCTGGAAGCAAATAGCATGAAAGCCGTTGTTACAGATCTAATGCAGGAATCTGCCCAGTTATTGGTACAGGTTTCTGGTGCAAACGGATACCGCATCAGCCATATTGGTGGTCGTGGTATCATGGATAGCAGACCTTTTCAGATTTTTGAAGGTTCTAATGAAATGCTGTATGCGCAGATAGCCGAAATGATTACCCGTCTTATGAAAAAACAAAAACAACTGAATCTGTTTGATTTTCTAAAAGATTTTAAAGTAACAGCTGAAGCTTGTTTGCATTTTAAAAAAGACTTAAGCTTCTCTATCAGCAGCACCATCTCTCAGCGCAAGCTTGTTGATCTAGGTAAGATTCTGGGAAGAATTGTTTCCGTGGGATACGTATTGGATCTGGAGGCTAAAGGTTTCAGGAAAGACTTGATTGAAAATTGTATTACTATGGTACAACAGGAAATCTCCTCCCTGATGTGCTCATTTAAATTTGATAATACTGTTCAGGTTGTTGACGACTATGCAGATGATAGTTCATGGCTTAATTTTGCTTAATTAATAAATTCTACTGGTAATAAATAATCTCCTTAGATTAATCTGTCACAGTTTACCTGTGTTAGATTAAAATAAGGAGATTTTGAATCTTAAAGCATTAAAGAACCTGCTTTCTGTTATAAAATAAAAGGAATACTTAACTCTACTTATTCCCCAACTTTTTGCTGGTCGGGTGCTTCTCTGTAACCAGCAACATCTTCCGAGCCAGAGTCCTGATTGCTTCTATTCTCTGTGGTAGGTTCTTCCTCCTCCTGATCATCCGTTGAATTTTGTCCTTCAGTTAAATAGGTCCTTAAATCTTCAAGTGATTTTTCCCAACCTTCCTGATGCGGCATTACGGCTTCCTCCGTCGAATTGCTCTCCTGAAGAATTGCAATTTGACTGCCTTGATCGGCATCCGTAAAATTTACAGTTAGTTTATAACTTGCATTTCCTAAAGGACCCTCCTGTGTAACCCAGTCCCAGGTGTACACTAACTTTGCATTTTCTTCTACTTTCAAATATTCGCCGGTAATAATCAGAAAATCCTTGATTCCGTTATTTTCAAAAGTGTACTTTATTTTACCTGCTTTTTCGACAGTATTGTCCACTTCAGTCAACGTCGCTTTCAATGGCTTCCACCATTTTTTTAAATCATCAGCATTCGTCCATGCCTGATAAAGCGCTTCTTTTGATACCGGAAATTCCTTTTTAATTTCAATGTTGTTAACTTGTGATGCTTCCATAATGTAGATAGATAGTTTTTTAATACTCTTATTTATCTATAATTATGCCATAAACAAAGCAAAATCCTGATCCTTGTCCCTTTATTCTATTTCTTTTAATCCAAGAGGAACCAGTACTTTAGTTTTGAAATAGGTAACACTGACAATGATCAGGGTCATTGTACCTCCGAATACGACGGCTGGGACTGTTCCCATGAGTCGGGCCGTTAACCCGGATTCAAATGCACCTATTTCATTGGAAGATCCGATGAACATCGAGTTGACTGCAGATACGCGCCCACGCATGTTATCAGGAGTAAGCAGCTGCATGATGGTAGAACGTATAACGACACTTACACTATCAAAAACGCCTTCAAAAAAGAGAAAGAAAAGGGTCAGGTAAAAATTTGTAGACAATCCATAACAGATGATTGAGACCCCAAACCCTGTTACTGCAATGAGCAGATTCCTCCATGGTTTATTCATAGGAGAGTGACGAGCCATGAAAAGCATGGTTAATACAGCTCCTATTGCGGGTGTCGCCCTCATTATGCCAAACCCTTCTGCGCCAACATGAAGCACTTCACTGGCAATTACAGGAATTAGAGCTACAGCACCACCAAAAAATACGGAGAACATATCCAGACTCATGGCTCCCAGCATCATCCTGTTTCCAAATACAAATTTGATTCCTACGGAAAGACTTTCAAAAATACTTTCTTTAGGCATAAATACAGGTTCTCTTTTTTTGATTAAAAAGATACAGCATAAAGCAATTGACAAAAATATCAGGATCAGCAAAAAGGTAAAGGAGATTCCGGCAAAGGCATAAATCAATCCCCCGGCAGCAGGACCACCAATAGCGGCAATCTGAAAACCAGTACTATTCCAGGTAGAGGAATTGGGATAAAGCGCCCTTGGAACGATTAAAGACATGAGCGAAAAAGTAGTAGGGCCCATGAAACCCCGACAGATGCCGATGCAAAAGATCATCATATAGATAATCCCTACAAGATGGGCAGTACTGAGTCTGGAAGATAATGTTGGCAGCGTGATGAGATAAAGTACTGTAGAACAGGCAATCATGCCTCCAATGATAATCTTTAGTAGTTTAGTTTTCTCTGATTTATCTGCTACATAACCGCCGTAGAGGGAAATGCTAACAGCAGGAATGGCCTCACATAAACCAATCAGTCCCAGTGACAATGGATCTTTAGTAAGATGATAAATGTACCATCCAATTACAACAGCTTGAATCTGATATCCAAATGTTAAAAAGAAACGCATTAGTAAGTATGCACGGAATTCAGGAAAGCGTAAGGCGGCATAAGGGTCTGGTTTTACAGACTCCGAATCATCAGTATTCATATCATCGTATAATCGTTATCAATAATAACGAAATTATCCTAAAGTGCCGTAATAATCAACGATGTTACGAACAGAAAAAGGAGTATAATCTACGATAATTACCTGTAATAAGCTGATTTTTATTAGTATGCGCATTTTTATTCATTTCCATCTCTTTGTTTAATCGCATAAAAACGTGATGGCATATTGATTCATTCTGGAGAATAACTGATATACAACTTTTCTCTCATTTATACATTAAATATACATAACTCTGAAGAGTCCGAACATTCCGGTGTCTGCACAGAACTTTGTAAAAGAGTTGGTGTTAGCTTTAAAAATAGTATACATATTTAAATTTTCATCGTTATGAAAACTACACTGCTGAGTATTATGGCCGCATTTTTCTTATTTGTTTTTGTAAGAGCTGGAAAAGACGTTAATACGCTGAAAAAAACAAATGCTATAGTTTTGGCTGATCTAACTAAAAATCTGGAATACGACTTTGACAAGCCTTCTGTTCGTGTTTCTTATTACAAAAAATTAGATCAACTGGCAAGTGCAGTTATCCATGATAATTATGTTGTTTCTTTAAGGGGGCATGCAGATAGTATTGGTGCTTACAAGTACAATTGGGTGCTATCTGATAAGAGGGCAGGAAACGTAAAAGAGTACTTGGTTTCTAAAGGAGTAAAAAGCGAACGTATTATTACAACCCCTTTCGGAAGTACTGTACCGATTGCTAGTAATAAAACTAAAGCCGGTCGCCAAAAAAATAGAAGAGTGGAGGTTGAGCTTAAAAAAATGGGTAAATAATAATAGCGTATATCCTTGTCGATCATAAAATTTACGATAGGTCCGTATAAAAACTACAAACTTTTTAACCCGCTAAAAATGCCATCGCGTTTAATAGCACAAAGCATTCAAATAATAAAAAATTGTTGCTTTTGAACATTTTTTCCCAAATTATGGGAAGGCTTTTGTGTATTAGATGTGTACCACGAGCGGGATCATAAGTGATACTTTTGTTTACGTTTATTTACTTTATGCATATTCTTAATCTATGACACACAAATTTTGGAAAATTTTCGCCTTAAACTTTATGTTTATTTCTGGTCTGACCCTTATTTCTTCTTGTGTAAGCACTAAAAATATTCCGTATTTTCAGAATTTAAATCAAACAGACCGGAAGCGGTTAGATTCTGTTACGAATTTTACAGAACCGATCATTCAGCCAGATGATATTTTATCAGTATCTATCATTACAGTTGATCCACAGACCGCAGCGGTAATCAATCAATCCAATCCCCTGGAAACAATGGGAACGCCAAGGAATCCAAGTTCACGTGAGATCGAAGGATTTTCTGTTGATAAGAATGGTGAGATTGAGCTTGCTATTATCGGCAATGTGAAGGTAGGCGGATTGACTACTTTTCAAGCCCGCGATTTGATCCGTACAAAAGCAGCTAGGTATTTCCAGAAACCGAACGTAAGTGTTCGTTTTGCCAACTTTAAGATCTCTATTCTGGGCGAGGTTAACCGTCCCGGTTCATATACTTTACCAAACGAAAAAGTGACGATCCTCGATGCTCTTAGTTTATCAGGCGATTTGACCCTTTATGGCAAAAGAGAAAACATCATGATCATTCGCGATGTAAACGGAAGGAAAGAATATGGAACAGTAAGTATTAACTCATCCAATATTTTTAACAGCCCATATTACTTTCTAAAGCAAAATGATGTGGTTTATGTAGAACCAAACAAATCGAAGGTCTTTAGCTTAAACAACACTGCGCGTTCTACTGCTGTGATTGCTTTATCCGCACTTTCAACGATTGTACTCATTATAACACGTATTTACTAGGGCTTTAACCTCTTTTTATGAGCAGAATAAATAATACAGGAATGTCATTCGACGAAAGTGAAGAGACGAATTACAGTCAGCTTTGGAAAAAGATGAAAGCCGCATGGCCATGGTTCTTACTCGCGTTCATCGTTTTTTTTACTGCAGTCTTCTTTTATGTGATGTATACCACGCCTATGTATAACATACATGCGCTGATTAAAATTAATAATTCCAACCGTGGAGCACCTTCAACGTCGACTGATAATTCCCTTTCAACCGAATTTGGAGTTCCAACGGCCTCTATAGTAGATGAGGAAGCAGTGGTTTTACAAACCAAATACCTGATGGAACGGGTTGTGAATGATATGAAGTTAAACATCACTTACTTCAGTAAAGGTCCGATCAGAGATGAAGAACTTTATACCCCTCCTTTTACGGTTCAAATATCTGAACCTGTAGATACTATTCATTTCACGAAGTTTAATGCAGAGGTTCTGGCAGGACATAAAGTTCATCTGCAGACTGAAACGCTTGATACCATTGTCGATTTTAATCAGTCATTGAGTTTGGCTAACATTGGTAGAATTAAACTGGTTAATCCATTGCCTGGATTAAAATCGAATCATTACGCCTTTACACTTTCATCTGTCGATCAGACTGTAAATAAATTGAGCAGTAATCTGACAGTAGCATTGCTGGCCAAGCAGATGGGTATCATACAACTTGACTTTGTTTATCCCTTACCTAAGAAAGGGGAAGATATCCTGAATAAACTGTTGGATATTTATGTGCAATCCAATTTGGAAGATCGTAATACATTGGCAGACAGTAGTGTTAAGTTTATCCGGAACAGGTTGAGTTATCTTGGAGGAGAGCTGGGTGATTTGGAAGGAAATATTCAAAACTTCAAGCAACGCAATCAGATCGCCGAAATGAGTGAACAATCCAGAGTGATGGTTCAGAATACCAGTCAGTTCAACGATGAAGTGGCCAAGGTGCAAACTCAGATCAGCGTATTGAACAGCATTCAGGATTACCTGCAGAAGAATGCAGGAAACGACAGGGTTGTGCCTAGTTCACTCGTAGTGTCAGACCCTACGTTTAGTAGTTTGGTTGATAAATACAATACCCTGCTTTTAGAGCGTGACCGGAGAATGGTAGGCGTAACGGCAGAAAATCCGGTAATCACAAATCTGAACGATCGGATTGCTAACCTTCGTGCAGATATGCTGAGCAGTTTAACCAACAGCAAAGACTTCTTGAAGATTACACTTAATTCCCTGCAGAAACAAGTGCAGACTGTAGCCGGAAAAATTCAAAACGTTCCTGAAATAGAACGAAACTATCTGGATTTGGCACGTCAACAGCAGATCAAACAACAGCTGTATATTTTTCTAATGCAGAAAAGTGAAGAAGCAGCTATTGGTAAGACTTATAATACGCCGAATTCTAAAAAGATAGATCCTCCTAAAACACAGGAGAAAGTAAGTCCCAAGGTCCCTGTTTTTTATGCTATAGCAGTACTTCTGGCTTTGATTTTGCCAGCTACCGTGATTTATACCCGATTTTTGCTCAATAGTCTGATCGAAAGAAAAGACGATATCATAAATGGAACACAGGTTCCGGTAATTGGTGAGATCGGTCATAATTCAGGATCCGACAATTTAATTGTCGCTCATAACCCACGATCCGCCATAGCAGAGCAGTTTAGAGCTTTGCGAACCCGGTTATTCTTCTATTTGAAGGATGCGGATGAAAAAGTGATCTTGCTGACTTCGAGTATGGCTAATGAAGGAAAGTCATTTACATCGATTAATCTAGGCAGTGTTCTGGCAATATCGGGTAAAAAAGTGTTGTTGATGGAACTTGACCTGCGCAAATCAGGCTTGTCTTCCAAACTAGGAGTGGATAATAGCGTAGGTTTTACGAATTATATCATGGATGATAAAATGATCCCTGAACAGATCATTAGACCATCGGGTGCACTCGATAATCTGTTTGTCATCAGTTCCGGAGAAACACAACCCAATCCTGCCGAATTACTCATGCATAATCGTATTGGATTGTTATTTAAAGACCTGAAAGAACGTTTCGATTATATTATTATTGATGCTCCTCCGGTAGGGGTAGTGATTGATGCGCAGTTACTGGCTGGATATGCTGACTTATGTCTTTATATAGTGAGACAGCATATTACATCAAAATCACAGCTGTCTATCGTAGAAGATATGTTTAAAGAAAATGAAATGAAACGTCTGGCTATCGTGCTGAATGACATCAGGATGGGTACGGGCAGTGATTATGCTTACGGTAATTATAATTATGGTGATGAGCGCACTGGTTTAAGGTCAAAAATTAAAGGGATTTTCAGTAAAAATTAAGCTTTACAATCTGATGAACAATGAACCTTATTTTTCAGTGATCATTCCGGTTCATAATAAGTTGCCTCACCTGGAGCGATCTGTATTTTCAGTATTGAAGCAGACTTATCAGAACTTTGAACTCATTATTATTGATGATGCATCAACGGACGGTTCTTCAGAGAAGGTAACTGAATTTACCGATCCAAAGATTTCCCTTTACACCCGTACTGAACCTGGTCCGGGTGGTTACAAGGCCAGAAACGTTGGTATTGATCATGCTCGTTACCCCTGGATCTGTTTCCTGGATGCGGATGATGAATGGAGCCTGGATCTGCTTGATACCATTAAAAGCGCAATTGTTAAAAATCCGGATATCGAATGTGTGACCTGGGGATATTACAATACTTTAGGGACGCAAAAAAAACTGGATAAAACCTCAGTGATCAATGCTGATGTACAACAAAAGTCTTTTGCGCTGATTGATTTGTTTAGGCAAAAACATACGTTATGGACTGGAGCGGTTTCTTTTAAAAAGGACCTGCTTGTGCGCGCGGGCAAGTTTCCTGAAAGCGGCTATAAGAGAGGGGGGGATGTGGATACCTGGATCAGATGTTTGTGGCAAAGCAAAGGTAATTTGTGGATCAACAAACCGCTTTCTTATTATTATCTGGATGCGGTTAACATGGTCACGAAGTCCATAAAAAGGGAATCACTTTATATATTTTCTCCTTTTTTGCTTAACATATTAAGGGAAAATAAGAATACCGAACTGGAACAGGCCATAAAAGATTTTCAAAATAAACGGATTTATAGTATTCTCAGGGGGCAGATCGTAGATAAACAACCGCTGGACTACCAGTTGCTCCGGAAAATGAATCTCACCCCGGATAGTATCATCCTGGTGTCTAAGCTTATGCTTAAAAAAATGATTAAAGTGTAATGGGGTATGAAGCTAGCTTATTTTTATAGAAATCTGAATCAGGGGGGCATTCAGAAGATGATTGTAAATGCCGCGAATTACTTCGTGGAACAGGGGAACGACGTTTCTGTGGTGCTAATGATCCCTGGAGGGGAGTATGTTAGTTTACTTGACCCTCGCATCAAACTGATTTACTTCCGTTCGTTAAAAAAAAGTCGCCTGTTTTTCTCTTTTTCTGATATTTTAAAAAGGGAAAAGTTTGATGTGCTCTTCACTGCAACCCCTTCTTTAAATACATTCACGGTTATTGGCCGTTTAATGGCTCGTGTAAAAACAAAAATTGTTATCTCTGAACGGAATAATACGGTAGTCTTTTTTAAAAATAGTGCACTCACTCTCTCTAAGCTTACTTTTTTATCCATACCGCTTTTATATCGTTTCGCTGATGCCATAGTAGCGGTGTCTAAGGGCTTAGGTCAGAGCCTGCAAAAGGTTGCCCTGATTCCGGCAAATAAGATCCATGTGATCTATAATCCGGCCTGGTCTCCTGAACTGGAAAAGCAGGCAGGATTACCTGTTCAGCACGAATGGCTGAATGATGATACTGTTCCTGTCCTGATTACTGTAGGACGTTTAGTTGATGCTAAAAATCATGCGCTGTTGATTGATGCCATAGCCTTATTATCAAAAAAACGTGAGGTCAGACTGATTATCATTGGAGAGGGACCGTTGCGTGAAAAGTTGCAGAGTCAGATTAACAGTCTGAATTTACAGGATTGTATAAGCCTGGAAGGTTTTAAACTAAATCCTGTATCCTGGATGAGTAAAGCCAACTTATTTGTGCTTTCTTCTGATTATGAAGGGTTCGGTAATGTGCTTGTGGAGGCCCTTGCAGCGGGACTCACAATTGTGTCAACAGATTGCGATTATGGACCTGCTGAAATATTAGAAGATCGCTATGGTTTTCTTGTTCCAATCGGGCAGGTAAATGCCCTTTCAGAGCAGATAAATTACGCTTTGGATCATCCTATCGATCGTGATTTACTGATTAGCAGAGCCAGAGAATTTAGTGTAAATCAGATTATGCAGCACTATCAATCTTTGTTTTCTACTCTAATTTCATAGTTTTTCTCACTTTTTGTGTACCGTTAAGGTCAAAATGTATCAAACATTTAAGGGCAAAAACTGCTCTCTTTGTATGTGAAGCTTATCAAGTGATTTGCAATATTTTTAATGTTCTTTTAAATTGTTTATGAAATTGTTAATAATCACCCCATTTAAAAACGAAGAAGATTCAATAGGTGGTACAATTGCTTCAATTGTTAAACAGGGTATTTATCCTGCTGCCTGGCTTTTAATGGATGATGGGTCGAATGATTCCTCTCCGGAGATTGTTAAAGATTATGCTAAGAAATATCCCTTTATTCATTATCATCGAAGAGAAAAAACATCTTCAACACGAGCAACCGGAAATAATGTAGTCGAATTATTTAATCTGGGTTTACAAGTTGCAGATACTATGAAAATAGACTGGGATATTGTTTCTAAATTGGATGCCGATCTTGTTATTCAGCGAAATGATTATATCGAATTTATGCTGAGCAAGTTCGAGAAATATCCTTCATTGGGAATAGCCAGCGGAGTCACTTTCATATTAGGGGATGATAACACAAGAATCATTGAATCAAAACATAAATGGCATACACAGGGGCCAAATAAGTTTTATAGAAAAGAATGTCTCCAAGCGATTGGCGGATTAAGACCTTTTAAAGGCTGGGATGGAATTGATGATATACTGGCCCGTGATAAGGGGTATATCACTGAAAAGTTTTTTGAGCAGGATATTCTGCATTTATACCCAACGCAAACACGTCAGGCAGAGGGGGGCTTCCAAAAGGGCCTTTCCAGGGAAGCTTACGGATATCGTAATATGGGATATCCTTTTTATATGTACTTATTTAAAGCAATGAAATTGGTGAAAGAGCGGGGTATACAGGAAGGCTCATTGTTTTTTTATTATGGAGTAAAGGCTACTCTTCAAAATCAGCCACTGGTCTCTAAAGAAGAATCCAGAATCGTGAAGAGGTTTATGGCCAAGCGGATCGAGAACAAGTTTATTTACACAAACACATCTACATTATGAAAATCATTGGAATTGCATCAGTCGGGGGACATTGGGTACAGTTATTACGAGTAGTAATGGCTTTCAAAAAGGAAGAGTTGATTTTTATATCGACGAGTCCTGATTTCGCTGTTACCGTTCCGGGGAAAAAGTTTTATCATATTGCAGATGGGAGCAGTTGGAATAAATTTAAACTCCTGAGATCTTTCTGGAATGCGTACAACATTGTAATGAAAGAGAAACCGGATGTTATTGTAACTACGGGTGCTGCCCCAGGGCTAATGGGGTTATTTGCAGGAAAGATCCTTGGCGCTAAAACAATCTGGATCGATAGTATTGCTAACGTAGAAAAGATCTCCTTGAGTGGGCGGATCGCATTATGGTTTGCTGACCGGGTTTATACTCAATGGCCTGATCTTGCATCATCCAAAGTTACATACGCAGGGAATGTATTGATATGATATTTGTTACTACTGGAACCCAGGCGCCATTTAACCGTCTGATCCTGGCAATGGACGAAATTGCTGCTGAACTAGGTGAAGAAGTAATAGCACAGGCATCAGGAGTTGATTTCCCTGTAAAGAACTTGAAAATTGTTGAGTTTCTTAACCCAACGGAGTACAAACGGATTTTTAAAGAATCAAAGATGGTAATCAGTCATGCCGGAATGGGCACTATTATTTCTGCTTTGAAAGATAAAAAACCAATTTTAATTGTACCTCGCGTTGCTGCACTGGGAGAACATCGGAATGAGCATCAGTATGCCACTGCTAAAAAAATTGAAGAATTAGGTTATATGCCGGTGGTGTATGACATGTACGATCTGAAAGATAAAGTGATCAGTTTAAGAGATGATGCCGACCACTATGTGTTGCCTGCAATGGGTGATTTTGCGTCAGTTAGTTTAATACAATCATTGCAGGATTTTATTTTGAAAGATAAATGATAAGACTAAGAAAATATACACATGAAGGCCTTCTTCTTTAAGAGAATTTTTATTGTTACCATGGTTGCGATGGCATTAGTGTCATTGGCTTTCCTTCTGGTTAGGAAGGAAACTGCGCCTATGGTGTCGGGACTCGAAGGCCTGTTGATTTTATATTGTGGTGCTGCCTTTTTATGGGCAAAGTCGCAACGGATAGACAGTGTGGTGATTGTGCGAACGGGAATTGGTTTGTATGTTGCACTGTCCTTTGCTTATGTTATTATGTATAAGCATGCAAATACGCTGGACTTTCTGCTGATTTATAAATCATACATATATTTATTTTTTCTGACCTTTCTGGCGGATAAAAGACTCATGACAGCTAAAGGCGTTCTGAACTTTTACACCTTCCTGTTGGGTGCTTTTTTTATTAAATATCTACTGGCACTGGTACTGCATACAGACGACAGGCCTGTTGTTTATGAGGAAAATAATTTTGAGCTGATGTTGCTCTATTCCTTGTATTTGGTTCGGTTTTCTATAACACGTAAAAAAGCCTTTTTTGTATTAGGTCTAGTTGGTGTAATTACTATCTTATCACTCTCCCGATCATCTTTGCTGATGTATAGTGTGTTGGTATTCTATGTGTTTTACACTTCTTTCCCTAGAACCTGGGTTTATGTTATACCCGTAGCTCTTGTTGTAATGGGAGCAGTGATTTACTTCATATTTTCTGAACGCTCCGGCAGTCTCGAAGATATTGATCGTTTTAAGTTTATGACCATTTTCTGGGGCGAGGTAAAACACTGGAACCTTTGGCACTGGCTTGTAGGCAATGAACGCATCACTCCTTTGAGTTATTACGCCTGCGATAATATGAGTTATTTTACTAATTTATTCAGTTACTCGGGTGATGGAACCTGTTATTCAGTGATCCTGCACTCCTTCCTTTTTAGGGTGATTCTTGATCATGGACTATTGGGCCTGGTCTTGATCATTTATGCTACCTGGCTATTGATGAATAAGAGTGGAATTAGCCGGAACGTAATTCTTGTGTTTTTAGCAATCGTTCTTATTAATGGCCTCTCTGTCTCTTCGTTTAATAATTTATTCTTTGCTATCAGTATGGTCTTTCTAATGACCACCAATATGAAATTTTTACAGGTGCCTGCACGCGTTGAAAAACACGATCAAAATTTATGAAAAAAGAAAAAAGAAAGGTAAATTATAAGTTCTTAGGTGAATATTTCAACTTCTTCTACGAGAAGCTTGGTATTCGCTTTTTGTTCGACATGGTGCTCAATGTAATGGTAAGCTGTCTGGACGGTATCGGTCTGGCTATGTTTATTCCTTTACTGAAATTAATGGATAATGACGGCAATATGCGTACTGGAAAGGAAATGGGTAACCTTCATTTTCTAACTGATATGTTTAATGCGGTACATGTTCCGGTTAACATTTATAGTGTATTGGGTCTTATGGGCATTTTGTTTGCTACAAAAGGGGGACTCAAATTCTTTCAGTTGAGCTCTCAGGTACGTCTGAAACAAACATTTATTAAAAAATTGCGCTTTGGACTGACATCTGATATGCAGTCCCTGAGTTATAATGGTTTTCTGAAGCTGGATGCAGGAAAGATTCAAAATATCCTGACTTCGGAAGTACAAAAACTCCAATTGGCGATCACACACTATTTGAACTCTGTGAGTGGAGTAGCCATGTTGCTAACTTATGTGATCATGGCTTTTTTGGCCAACTGGCAGTTTGCAATTCTGGTCGCTATAGGTTCATTGCTCTCCAATCTGGTTTTCAGTAGAGCCGTGAAAACTGTGAAGAAAACTTCAATGAAGATTTCCTCCCGAGGTAACGTGTTTAACTCTCACCTGATCGAAGCCGTGCATTACTTTAAATATCTAAAGGCAACTAATCAATTCAAGGGTTTCTCTGGTAAGATTAGAAAAGTGATTAGAGAAAGTGAGGCATTGAATACCAAGGTAGGTTATTACCAGGCCGTAACCACGAGTATCAAGGAGCCGATGGTGATGCTGATTGTTATTGTGGTGATCATAGTACAAATTAAGTTTTTGGGTGGAAACTTAGGTTCCATCATTTTAAGTTTGTTGCTTTTTTATCGCGCATTATCATTCCTGATGAACTTCCAGAATTCGTGGCAAAACTTTATTCAGAATGTGGGTGCTATAGATTCTGTTTCGAAGCTGATTGATGAAATGAAAGCACAGAAAGAAATACAGGTAGCAAAACCTTTTACTGGATTTCAGCATAGTATTGAGATTAAGGACCTGATTTTTAAATATGGTCAAACTACTGTGCTGAAAAATGTGAATATACAGATTCCAAAAAACAAGACGATTGCTTTGGTAGGGGAGAGTGGTTCGGGCAAAACTACCCTGATAAATATCGTTACGGGACTTCTGCCTATGGAAAGTGGAAACATGTTTGTTGATGGAGTTCCGGTTACGGAGTATAATCTGGACAGCTTCCGCAGTCGCATAGGCTACATCTCACAGGAAGCGGTGATATTTAAAGATGATGTATTTAATAATGTCACATTTTGGGCCGAACCAACTGAAGAGAATAAGAAACATTTCTGGAAAGTTTGTGAGATGTCATCATTAACTGACTTTGTTGAATCACTTCCAGAAAAGGAGCTTACCAGTCTGGGTGATAAAGGAATGCTGATTTCCGGAGGACAAAAGCAACGAATTTCCATTGCACGCGAGTTATATAAAAACGCAGATATTCTGATTTTAGATGAAGCGACATCTGCGCTGGATTCGGAAACGGAATTAGTTATCCAACAAAATATAGAAAAGTTGCAGGGAAGCTATACGATGATTATTATTGCACATCGGCTTTCTACAATAAAAAATGCTGATAGGATATATATGCTAGACCGCGGTGAGGTAACTTACAGTGGCAAGTTTAAAGAAATGGTGGAGAAGTCGGAGCGATTTAAACGAATGGTATCTTTACAACAAATTTAATTTCATTTGAACATATGACGAAAATTACTAAGATTTGCTGCATTGGAGCTGGCTACGTAGGTGGTCCAACGATGACAGTTATCGCTAAAAAATGTCCCCATATTAAAGTAACAGTAGTGGACCTGAATGAAGAGCGAATAGCAGCCTGGAATGATCCGGATACGAATAATATTCCTGTTTTTGAACCAGGCTTAAGTGAAGTAGTTGCTGAAGCAAGAGGCCGGAATTTATTTTTCTCTACAGCAGTAGATGAGGCAATAGATGAAGCAGATATGGTTTTCATTTCTGTGAATACACCTACTAAAACATACGGTGCAGGTATTGGACAAGCTGCAGATCTCAAATGGATTGAATTGTGTGCCCGTCAGATTGCCCGGGTATCTAAAACAGATAAGATCGTTGTAGAAAAATCTACACTTCCAGTTCGTACAGCTAGTGCAATTAAAGATATCCTGACACATACCGGAAGCGGTTGTAAATTTCAGATTCTTTCTAATCCTGAATTTCTTGCAGAAGGTACTGCTATAGAAGATTTGAATGCTCCTGATCGGGTGCTGATTGGTGGAGACAGTACAGAAGAAGGGAAAGAAGCCATGCAGGCATTGGTTGATATTTATGCAAACTGGGTACCTAGAGAGCGGATTTTAACCACGAATATTTGGTCTTCTGAGTTATCGAAGCTGACTGCCAATGCATTCCTTGCTCAGCGGGTTTCTTCTATTAACTCGCTTTCAGAGTTATGCGAAAAAACAGAAGCAGATATTTCTGAAGTTTCGCGTGCTATAGGTACAGATAGTCGTATCGGACCAAAGTTCCTGAAAGCATCTGTTGGTTTTGGTGGATCTTGTTTCCAAAAAGATATTTTAAACCTGGTTTATATTGCACGTTCATACGGTTTGCAAGAGGTAGCTGATTATTGGGAACAGGTGATCATTATTAACGACCATCAGAAAAAAAGGTTTGCTAATGAAATTATCCGCACCTCTTATAACACGGTGAACGGAAAGAAAATAGCTTTTTTAGGCTGGGCCTTTAAAAAGGATACCAACGATACCAGGGAATCTGCAGCGATTTATGTAGCCGATCATCTCTTGTTTGAGCAGGCTAAGATCACGGTTTATGATCCTAAAGTGCAGGAATCTCAGGTATATGGTGATTTAGATTACCTGCGTTCACGCGATCCTCAGGAAAACCGTTTTGGAGTGAAGGTAACTTCAGATCCTTATGAAGCCTGCAAAGACGCGCACGCAATAGCAATTCTGACTGAATGGGACGAATTTAAAACATATGACTGGCAACGTATTTATGATAATATGTTAAAGCCAGCCAACGTATTTGATGGACGTAACCTATTAGACGTAGAAAAACTGAAAGCCATTGGTTTTCAGGTGAAATCTATTGGTACTGCCTAATTAGTATTTATGCTTTTACAGGATGGCTCTCACACTTCCTGAATAAAGCTTATCAGTGGCCTGTTGAATCAGGTTCTGACTCTACATCTGCCAATATATTTGGCTAATCTATCACCAGGAGTTTTCGGCATTTGTCGGAAACTCCTGGTGATATTCAAGTACTTCAATCATCCTCAATTTTTAGAAATTTTTGTCTGTTTAATTGCACCCAAAAACTATATAAAAATCGAAGTATGAACAATTTTAAAATCCTCCTTGCATCCCTTGTGGTCGGATGTACAAGCTGCGCTAAGAATGATAGCGAACCAAATCAAGTTACTGCAGATAAAACAATATCTGCATCCAATGTAACTGCACTGAAGTTGAGTGATAATATCACTTTTCAAAACACAATGCCCTTCCCGATTGGAGTCGGAATTAACATGGGGATCCTTAAAAGGGATAGTAAGTACCGTGCTATTGTAGTAAAGGAATATAATAGCATTTCAGCCGAAACAGCCATGAAAATGAAAAGCTTGCGTCCCTCTGCAACAACCTACAGCTGGTCGGAAGCAGATAACCTGGTTAAATTTGCTGAAGAAAACAACAAACGCGTTTATGGACATGCTTTAATCTGGGGAAATTCCCTTCCAGATTGGGTAAAGAATTTTAAAGGAGGCTACCCGGAATGGAAAGAAATGTTTAAAGCGCACATTACTGAGGTAGTTAAACATTTCAAAGGTAAGGTGGTTGCTTGGGATGTGATCAATGAAGCTTTTGCCGATAATGGTGATTTAAAGAATACCATATGGCGTCAAAAGTTAGGCCCAAATTATATTGACATGGCCTTCATATTTGCACATCGTGCTGATCCATCGGCAATTCTTTTTATTAATGATTATGGAATGGAGTATGGTAATAATAAGCGTCGCGGACTTGTTAAGTATGTTGAAGGCATGATACAGCGAGGTATTCCGATTGGCGGAATTGCTACTCAGTTTCATTCCCGAGTAAATTTGGAAGATGCTAAGTTTTCGAGAGCCTTGAATGAGATTGCCGCAACCGGTTTAAAAGTACATATCTCGGAAATGGAGATTTCCTTAAATCCGGGAAGTATCAAATCCTTATTGTTGAGTTCATTGCTTGAGCGTCAGCAGGCAGCTAAGTATGAGTATATCGTGAGAAGTTATAATGCGCTGCCTAAAAAACAACAATTCGGTATTACCTTATGGAATGTAACAGATAATGATAGCTGGGTACTGAATTACTATAACCGGCCCGATTGGCCACTACCCTTTGATGGAAATTATCAGAAAAAACCAGCCTACCAAGGGATTTTGAATGGTGTAAAATAGGTGTCTCAAACAAGCTTAAAGGCCTAGTCCATAGTGCAGGTGCGATATTCTCTTTAAATCTTACCTTTTATATTTACAAT
>NZ_AQPN01000089.1 GCF_000403135.1 Arcticibacter svalbardensis MN12-7 | reverse complement strand
TTTAAAAAAACAGGGGTTATTAGTACCTCCCTAAAAAATGCTTTTGTAGATTGATTTTATTCCAGGGGAATACACTTCATGTTGTAACAGTTTAGGTAAAGTTTATTAATAAAAAGATAATTATTCAATTTTAGTAGATAAACATTTACTTCGATATATTTGTAATTAAAACTAGGGTGATGAAGAATATATCGAAAGAGTTGATGGGAGCATCAGCAATTCCAATTATTTTGTCTGTTTTACAGAGTGGAGATAGTTATGGATATGAAATTGTTCAGAAAGTAAAAGACTTAGGCAAGGACAAAATCCAATGGAATGAACCCAGTATTTATCCTGTATTAAAAAAACTTGAAAGTAGTGGAATGATTAAATCTTATTGGAAAGTATTAGAAGGTGAAAGACCACGCAAATATTATACATTGCTAGCAGACGGCAAAGAACAATTGAAGCAAAACATGGCAGAGTGGGATATTGTGTATGCTATTTTTGGAAAGTTAAAAACAGAACTATCTTAATCTTCTCTCTATTTTAAATGGAAAAAGACGGCGAATTCGACTTGGACACTCAAGTCACTGTTTGGTATAAAAATCTTAATTCCCTGACCGAGGTTACAGAAGCAGATGCCGAAGAACTTAGAACTCATTTACTTGATTTAATCGACGAGCTAAAAGCTTGTGGACTCGATAATGAGGAAGCTTTTTGGGTGGCTTCTAATAGAATGGGGAAAACTTCTGATTTAGGAAGTATTTATACTGATATAAATAAACCAATTATTCAATTAAGGCGTTCTCTAGTAATTTTAGCTGGAGTTTTAGCTTATTACTTACTCTACTATTTTATCCATTGCTCTTCCAAGTTGATTTATATCTCCTTACTTTATTTTCAAATGAACGGCTATGTAGCGATCAGCTGGATCTCCAAATATTTGATTGCTATCCATTTAATGGTAATGGTATTTGTAGCAAGTATCTACTTTTTTGAACAAAAAACTATTTCTTTTATTGAAAATATAAAACTTAAACCCACGCACACTTTTTATTTACTATTATCGGCTGTGGTATTGAGTGTTTTAAATACTTGCTTATATCCTATCATAAAGAATATGACTCTATCCGACCGTACTATTTTCAGCCATTTACATCACATATACATTTATTTCGATTTTATTTTTCCTTTCACCATTTGTGCCGGTTTTACTATTCTTTATTCAAAATATAACAGAATAGCTAGAATATAATTTAAAAAAAATAAACCTAATTAATATATTTCAGTTAAATATATTAATTAGTTTATCATGAAACACATCTTACTCTTTCTATTTGTATTGTCTCTTATTTTATCCTGTAAAAAGCCACCTTTAGAATATTCTTGCGACCCTAAGGTTAACGAATTTGTGACTGAAAATCATGAAAAATTCGCAAAAATAGGTGTACGTGAATTAGTGTCTTACGATACTAAAGTTCAAAGAGCGATTTTTAACAGTTGGGATTATCAAAAAAAGAGAGCTGCCTGGGTGGATAAATTACAATATGTTCTTAATCAGAATTCATTAAATGATCTTGAAAAGGATCACATCAAAGAATTAATTAGCGATATCCATGAGGATTATTTCAAGAAGGAAAGCATTGAAGTAAATGCGTTAGGCAATGCAGATTTTTCTACAAAATGGATCAGCTATTCTTCTATTAAGTTAAAGTGGAGTCATCAGTTTATTGCTTTTCTTGTATACAGGATGTACACGGATCAGTCACAACTTGAAGAAGAACTATCCGAGTTAAAAACAATTAAATCATCTATTTAGGGTTTGCTGAAAAACTCAAAAGACTAA
>NZ_AQPN01000088.1 GCF_000403135.1 Arcticibacter svalbardensis MN12-7 | reverse complement strand
TGTATCGTGGGTCGGCAGATATGAGAAAAAGTTTTGATTCCCTGGCTGGAATTGTGCGTAGGGAAATGAACATGGAACCATTGCAATCAGGGGATGTGTTTATATTCCTGAACAGGAAACGCAACCAGGTTAAACTGCTCAACTGGGATGGAGATGGTTGGGCTATTTATTATAAACGCCTTGAACAGGGTAGTTATGAACTGCCCGTATTATCCAATGAAAGCAATTCCTGCCAGATGCGTACCGATGAACTGCAGTTCATTCTTGGCGGTATTTCCCTGCAAAGTATCCAGCGGAGAAAACGCTATCAAAACCCAGTTTAATGTGCTTTAATTGCTGTTTTTTGTTAAAATATTCTTGCAAATATCTCTTGAAATACGTATTTTTAAGTAATGAAACAAGGGAAAAAAGCTGCTAAAAACGAGAAATCAGAGTTATTAAAAGAACTGGATATCCTGCGTGAGCAAGCTAAAAAGGCTTCCCTTCTGGAACAGGAAAATCAGCACCTGAAAAAAGAACTCCACAAAAAAGAGAAGAATAACCAACTCCTGGATGAGCGGAACAATGACCTGGCCCTGAAATGGGAAAACAGCGAAAGGGAAATAGAAAAGCTCAAGTTTCTACTGTTTGAAGCCAATTACCAGATCACCCAGTGGAAGAAGCGTTTCTTTGGAAGTACCCAGGAACGTTTTGTTCCTTCTTATGCTGATCAGCTGGTGCTGGACCTTGAATTACTGCCCCTTACCCCGGATACGGTTACCGTGCCTGTCAAAATAGAATACCTCAGGAAGCTGCCTTCAGCCGAAGAGCAGAACAAACCGCACCGCATGCTCATTCCTGAGCATTTGAAAAGAGAAACCATCGAAATCTATCCTGAAGGTGACCTTTCTGCAATGGTTTATATCGGCAAACAGGTAACTGAGCGGCTGGAAGTTACCCCTCAGGTCTTTAAAGTAATCCAGGAAATCCGCCATAAATACATGGATGTGGAAAATAACCGCAAAATCATCATGGCAGCCTTACCTGAACGGGCACTTTTTAAAACCATAGCAGGCCCAACTTTAGTTGCTGATATACTGGTAGGCAAATATGTAGATTCACTGCCTATTACCCGTCAGATCAGCAGGTATGCCCGTATGGGTGTGAACCTTGCTAAATCTACCGTAAATGGGTGGGCAAAAAACACCTGTGAGTTCCTTGAACCTTTACACGACCTGCACATTAGGGCGGTTCTTTCCAGTAACTATTTACAGGTAGATGAAACCCCTGTTAAAGTACTTGATCAGCGTAAAGAGGGGGGAACCAGAAATTCTTATCATTGGGTCTATTATTCGCCGCCGGATAAACTGGTGCTGTTTGATTTCCAGCAGGGGCGCGATAAAAAAGCACCACAAAAGTATCTGAAGGACTTTAGGGGGACGCTTCAAACTGATGCCTATGCGGCCTATAACCAGTTTGATACTCCTGAGATCACAATGGCAGGATGCCTTGCCCATTGTAGAAGGAAATTTTCAGATGCCCAGGACAATGATCCCAAGGCCAGGATTGCATTGGCTGAATTCCAACAGCTCTACGCCATTGAACACAATGCTAAAGTAAATGGACTCGATGCTGAGAGTCTTCAAAAAGAGCGGCAGCTAAATGCTGTGCCTATCCTGAACCGGCTGAAGCTATGGATGGAAAGCTACCGGTTGAAAACAACCCCTTCCAGCCCTATGGGCAAAGCAATCGGTTATTTTATGAATAACTGGAAACGGTTAACTGCTTATCTGAATAATGGGAATATAAGAATTGATAACAATCCCATAGAAGGTGCTATTCGTGTATCGGCAATCGGAAAACGTAATTACCTGTTTCATGGCTCTCATGAAGGTGGATGCTGGGCAGCTATGCTCTATTCTTTCTTTGGTACCTGCAGATTACATCAGATCAATCCTCTGGAATGGCTGACAGATGTACTGAACAGGATGCCTGGATGCCCTAAGGATAAACTCAAGGAGTTCCTCCCTCAGAACTGGTCCCCTCCTGTAATAGCCTAAGTAGTTTGGCTTTCCGTTTCTCCATGAAACGGATACTGGTAAGCTCAGGACGTTCCAACTCAGCAGGGGTAACAATATCAGCAAATTCATGCAGGCTAATTTCGTAGAATCTGCAGATCCTGAATATGACTATAAAACTCGCTTCTTTATAACCCCGCTCAACATTGTAGTAGGTAGCGGTTGATAATCCGGCAGCTTTAGCTATCGAACTGCCGCTTACACCATTAGATTCCCGTAATTTCTGTAGTGTTTGTCCTATGGTTACCATAAAACAAATATTAGAAAATATACACTGATTGAAAAGAGATGCAATAAAAATTATATCCACTTTTCAAATATGCTTTTCACCGAACGCTTAC
>NZ_AQPN01000087.1 GCF_000403135.1 Arcticibacter svalbardensis MN12-7 | reverse complement strand
TAAATTTGATTTCTAGAAGAAGTAAAATACTTGTAACCACAATTATTCAGTTTTGAATACACTTTAGGATTGGCGCTTCTTTCTTAAGCGCTATTGTAAGGCAATCTGGCTTTGTCCACTGGCCTCCCAGTTGCAATAATGAGCATGCATTTCTGAGTATAAGTTGTTTCTTGTTGAGTCTATTCTTTAAATTTTATGTCTGGGACAAAATTAAAAATGGACACTGTCAGATAATAGATGGCTCTGGGCGTATGCATACATTGTAAGTGCCTGAAATTAATCACTAATAATTTAATAGTTTTAATTCATTGTATTTGAGAATAAATTATTGGATATTAGAAATTTGTTGTCACTTTTTTGTTAAGATTTTCTAAATCGGTTTAGTATGCATATATTTGGTGTACCAGTTCCATGCAATATTAGTTTATAATATTGCATGGATAAATTATTATTAATGATGAACCTGATTATAAAAAAAGGAATAATGCTTTGCAGTTTCGCCTTGATGCTTCAAAGTTGTGGAAGTAATAAGTTTCTAACAGATAAACACTTCGCTTATTTAGAAGCTCAATCTTCAAGAACTCTTAAGGCAATCCCAGATTATGGTGATACCGTTATCCCACGTAATGTCAATAAAGGCTCAGGCAAGTGGCATTATGTTGGTTATCAGGATTGGACAAGCGGCTTTTGGCCAGGAGAACTCTGGTATTTATACGAAGCCACTGGTAATCAAAAATGGAAGACAGAAGCGGATAAGTTCAGTCGGTTACTGACTCCTTTATCGCAGATGCCTGCCATTGATCATGATCTCGGATTTATGGTTTATAATAGCTTTGGAAACGGATATCGCTTAACAGGCAATCCAGATTATAAAGAAATACTTCTTCGCTCTGCAGATACATTAGCCACTTTATTCAATCCCAAAGTGGGTACCATATTGTCATGGCCAAGACCTGTTCCTAATATGGAGTGGCCTCAGCATAACACCATCATGGATAATATGATTAACCTGGAGCTGTTATTCTGGGCATCTAAAAATGGAGGGAGCCAAAAACTTTATGATATGGCTGTAAGTCATGCTGAAGTGACAATGAAAAATCAATTCCGTCCTGATTATACGTCTTACCACGTAGTGATATATGATAAAGAAACCGGGAAAAAGATTAAAGCGGTGACACATCAGGGATATGCAGATAATTCCATGTGGGCCAGAGGTCAGTCCTGGGCTATATACGGATATACGATGTGTTACAGGGAGACTAAAAATCCTGAGTTTTTAGATTTTGCGCAAAAGGTAACAGATGTATATTTAAACAAACTTCCCGCAGATTTGATTCCTTTTTGGGATTTCAATGATCCTGATATTCCTAATGCACCAAGAGATGCTTCTGCTGCGGCAGTAACAGCATCCGCATTATTAGAACTTTCCACCTTTGTTCCTGACAAGTCGAAAGCTAAAGAATATCGGCAAAAAGCAGAAAAAATGCTTGCTGAGTTGTCATCTGATGGGTATTTAAGTAAAAACACAAACTCGGCTTTCTTATTACATTCCACAGGACATAAGCCTAATAACTCGGAAGTTGACGCATCCATAATCTATGCAGATTATTATTATATCGAAGCCTTGTTACGGCTTAAAAAACTGAAAGAAGGTCAAACTATATTATCAGTTTTAAAATAATCAATGAACGGTCTATTCCTCGTGTTTTTCGATTTAATACTTATGCTGCATTCTGTTAAAGGCCAGAATATTATAGAGCAAAGCCGTGTTTCCGTTTGGTCTCCGGACAAAAATATTAAGTTTGACTTCTATCAGAAGGGTTTTGCAGACGGTAAAAGGGTTTTATATTATACTGTTCAATATAAAAATAAGGCGGTTATCAACGAGTCGGTCCTTGATCTGCAACTGGATAACCATCTTTCCGAAAGTGCGATGGCCCTGAAAGTTGACAAACATGAAAAATGGTTTGAAAACTTGGAGATAAAAAGAATCAGCAATTCTGTTCATGATACTACATGGAAGCCTAAAAACGGAGAAAAGGCAGAAATAAGAGATTATTATAATGCTGCTAATATAGAATTGGTAAAAGATGATACCTCCATTTATTTGATGAATGTTGAGATCAGGGTATATAATGAAGGTGCTGCATTCCGTTATTTTTTTCCGGAAAATGAAAAGGGAACTTATTACAGGATAACGGCAGAAAATACTGAATTTGTGCTACCTGAAAATACGAAAGCATGGTATGCAGGATGGGCCCAGGCTCCCTATCAACTTCTGCCTTTAAAAAACTGGCCGGATAAAAGTGACCGCCCGCTTACACTTCAGCTGGGAAATGGGCTATATACAAGTCTGTTGGAAGCTCAAATGTTTGACTATTCGCGCACTAAGTTCATGTTAAGTAAGGAGAAGACGAATACCATTGTTACTTCGATGTTTGATCCAGCTGATTTGATATCTCCATTTGGAACACCATGGCGGGCAATAATGATAGCTGAAAAACCGGGTCAGTTGATTGAACATAACTACATGATCCTTAACCTGAATGCGCCATCACGGATAAAGGATGAAAGCTGGTTGGTTCCTGGTAAAATAATGCGTGTAATGACGCAAACTACCGCTGATGCAAAAGGAAATATAGATTTTGCGGTCAAGCATAACCTGCAATATATTTTATTCGATTGGAAATGGTATGGTCCGGCATTCTCTTTTAGTTCTGACGCCACCAAAGTGGCTATTCCAGATTTCGACCTTCCGGGAATTATTCAATATGGTAAAGAAAAAGGTGTTGGGGTATGGTTGTATGTGAATCAGCAGGCGCTATTGGCACAGTCAGATTCGTTGTTCCAGGTTTTTAATAAATGGGGTGTAAAAGGTGTTAAATTTGGGTTTGCTCAGGTAGGTTCACACCGATGGACAACCTGGATTGAGAAAGCAATTCAACAAGCAGCTGATGCAAAAATTATGGTCAATATTCATGATGACTGGCGTCCTACGGGAGAACAGCGTACCTGGCCGAACTTTATGACTGCTGAAGGAATACGAGGAAATGAAGAAATGCCGGATGCTACTCATAATACTGTCTTGCCTTTTACACGCTATATAGCCGGGGCTGCTGATTATACAATTTGTTACTATGATAAGCGAATAAAGACTACACACGCACATCAACTGGCTATGGCAGTGGTGTATTATAGTCCGCTACAAACCTTGTACTGGTATGACAAACCATCTCTATCTAATGATGAGCCTGAGTTAGAGTTTTGGGATAAAATTCCTACAACATGGGATGAAACCAAAGTAGTTCAAGGTATCCCAGGACAATACATTACTACCGCCAGGCGAAAAGGGAATGATTGGTTCGTAGGTACCCTAACTAACAATGATGCGCGTGATTTAAAAATATCCTTAGATTTTTTATCAAAGGGAAAGAAGTACACTGCCAGTGTCTACCTGGATGATTTAACAGTAAATACCAAAACAGGTGTTCGTATTAAAAAGGTAAAGGCTGATTCCAAAACTGTTCTGCATGCAAAACTAGTTGCCTCCGGCGGACAGGCCATATGGTTGAGGCTTATGAAATAATTAAAAGTAAGGGCGAATGAACTTTGTCTGGTTTTAACACATATTTAAAATTGATAATTAAATGGATTCATTAATGAAAGATAGTATTAACCCTGTTCCGCAGCCTCTTGCAGCAAAGCCCTCTTTTACGGATAAAAAATTTCTCACTACTATGATCTTTGTTACCTCTTTGTTTATGCTTTGGGGAGTGGCTATTACAATGGGGGATGTTTTAAATAAGCATTTTCAGCACGTATTGAGTCTGAGTAGAACACAGTCAGCCTTTGTTCAGTTCGCTATTTTTGGCGCTTATTTTGTGATGGGCATCCCTGCCGGATTGTTTATGAAACGGTTTGGTTATAAAAATGGGGTATTACTGGGGTTGTCCCTGTTTGCGATAGGAGCCTTTTTGTTTGTACCAGCAGCAAACACGGCCTCCTTTGGCTTCTTTGGAGTAGCCTTGTTTATTCTGGGTTGTGGTTTATCTACACTGGAAACAGTGGCACATCCTTTTGTGGCTTCCCTTGGTGATCAGCGCACCAGTGACCAGCGAGTTAACTTTGCACAGTCTTTCAACGCGTTGGGCGCTATTTTGGGTCCTGCTATTGGATCTTACTTCTTATTGAGTCATAATGTGGCCGGGAGTACAGACCTGACTTCAGTGAAAATGTTATATCTGGTGATTGGGAGTGTGATCGCCCTGATTGCGATTGCCTTTTCCTTTGTAAAGGTTCCTCCATTAACGGATCCTCATGCTGTAGTGGCAAATGGTGACGCCGTTAACGTAGATTTGGCACCGGGCAAGAAGTTGTTTGAGCATGTGCATTTCAGATGGGCAGTAGCGGCACAGTTTTTTAATGTAGCTGCACAAAGTGGTACCTGGGCGTTCTTTATCAATTATGGTCATGAACAAATGGGCTTCAGTGAAGCAACGGCTGGTACCTATCTGGTTCTGTTTATGGCTATTATGTTAGTAGGACGGTTTATCGGCACCTTTCTGATGCGTATTATTGCGCCTCCTACTTTACTTGCTGGGTTTGCATTAGCCAATATCGTGATGTGTATTATTGTAGCTCAAGGCTGGGGATGGCCTTCTTTTATCGCTTTACTTGCTATAAACTTTTTCTTCAGTATCATGTTCCCTACAATTTTTAGTTTAGGGATCAAGAACCTGGGAAAACATACTCAACAGGCGTCTTCCTTTATTTCAATGGGTGTAGTAGGAGGAGCTTTATTCCCACTGATCATGGGTAAGGTGGCCGATAATGTAGGGATAGCGCATGCGTATTACCTGCCAATTGTCTGTTACCTCGTTATCTTTGCGTTTGGAGCTAAATTTTATAAAGTCAAACACTAAAATTCGTAATGGTGAAATCAAACTTCTTTAAAGTTAATTTTGTGTTCTGCACTATTCTCTTAATGGGTAGTCATGCGAGTGCGCAATCAAAAAGTCCGTTAAAGAAGTATGATTTTAGTCCACTTGAACGAAAAATACAAGGATGGATCGATTCAGGATATTATCCTCGAGCTTCCATTCTTATTGCAAGAAATAATCAGATTATTTACAGAAACTATTGTGGCAATTATAAACCTGAAACGGTTGCCTATATCGCTTTTGAAAGTAATTAATCCAGACTTGGTTTCAAGGCCTAACTTTAGGTTATGAAAGCAGTAAAGACTTTACCATTATTATGATCAACTACCATATTACAGGCTCTCCGTAATAAAAAGCATTTATTGAGCGATATCATTATTCTATCGTCCTGGCGGTAATTTGTAGAGCGGAATCCTGGGACTCGATTGAAGAATTTGGTAAGACCCAGATAAATTTTCTTCGCACATTTTGAAGCTTCCCAACGGGATTCCTTCACATGATACGATCAACCGGGTATTTTCTAATGTCCTCCCCAGATTGTTCGAAGAGTTATTTATCAAATGGACCGAAGGAATAAAGGATGATTCCATTAAAAGGGAGCTTGTAAGTATTGACGGTAAATGCATTAGAGGATCAAAAGATGGTTTTCATGAGAGGAGTCTTATCCACATGGTAAGCGCCTGGTCATCAGGCAATCATTTAGTGCTTGGGCAGCTTAAGGTGGACGATAAGAGTAACAAGATAACCGCTATCCCACAGCTTTTGAAACTGTTGGATATTTGAAGATAGTATTATTAGTATCGATGCTATGGTTACAGAGACCGATATAGCAGAGACAATTATAGGGAATAAG
>NZ_AQPN01000086.1 GCF_000403135.1 Arcticibacter svalbardensis MN12-7 | reverse complement strand
GAACCCATGTGCGATGTCAGATGCTAACCTGGTTTGAACAGCTTTACGTACCTCAGTGCTTTGCAGATAAGCAGCGCCTGCAACATTCTGCTGATTGGCGATCTTCCGCCAAATGTCTGCTTCCCAGCTTAATCCCAGTGAGGCATTATAATCTTCGATATGTTTTGAATCTGAAAACTGACCAATAGTCAATCCATTCAAACTATTATCAGAAGGCCGGTTGGAGCTAGCAGCTATTCGTAAATTGACCTCCGGAACATTACCCCATTTTGATTGTCGAAAAATCAATGCGGCTGATTCGATATTCTTCAGTGCAATCTGCATATCATAATTTCTTACCAGTGCCGTATCAATCAGCTCTCTAATCATGGGTTCCCTGAAAAATTCCTGATAGGGCTTGTTTGCAATACGCAGCGTATCAGTATTTGGGGCCATCCCAATTCGATAGCCCTGAGGGAACATATTGGAAGGCCTTGCTGCATTTTGGGACACCGTACAGCCGCTTGCTGTGATGAGCAGGACTATAATGACCAGGGATATATTTTTAAACGATATCATATTCTTTAATACTAGTTGTTGTTTGAACTGATTCCAAGGATTCCTGAGCAATCTTATGGGACGGATTACCTGTAATTTTTTCTTGTAGATATTGAAAGATGACGAAAAGCACAGGAATAATTAAAAGACCAAGTATCACCCCTGTCACCATTCCTCCTGCAGCACCAATACTGATAGAGTGGTTACCTAACGCAGAAGGTCCAGTTGCACGCATCATCGGTATTAATCCTACCACAAATGCAAGGGAAGTCATAATGATGGGGCGTAATCTTAATTTTGCAGCTTCTAATGAGGATGCAACAAGCGACTTACCTGTTCTTCTCCGCTGGACTGCAAACTCCACAATCAGGATTGCATTTTTAGCAAGCAGACCGATCAGCATGACCAAGGCGACCTGAACATAAATGTTGTTTTCAATTCCGGTTAATCCGATCGCTATAAATACACCAATTATGCCTGAAGGAATAGAAAGAATTACGGCTAGTGGAAGTATATAACTTTCGTATTGAGCCGCTAAAAGGAAGTACACAAATATCAGACACAGAAGAAAAATGATAACCGACTGACCACCTGATGTAATCTCCTCTTTTGTTAATCCGGAAAACTCATGAGAGAATCCAGAGGGCAACTGCTGTGCCGCCACTTCATCTACTGCTTTGATCGCATCACCTGAACTGAAACCAGGTTTTGGTATCGCATTGACTCCTATTGAATTAAATAAATTATAGCGTGATACTGTTTCTGTGCCATATACACGTTTAAGTTTGATTAACGTATTTATGGGTACATTTTCGCCGTCCTTATTTTTAACAAAAACACCATCCATAGAAGAAGGATCAGCACGGTCATCTATATCGGCCTGCACCATCACCCTATAGTACTTTCCAAATCTGTTAAAATCAGATGCCTGGGCACTTCCAAAATAGCCTTGCAAAGTTTGCAATATATCTTTTGTAGACACCCCCAACTGTTCTGCTTTATTATCATCCAGTTCCATTTCCAATTGTGGATAATCTGCTTTAAAGGAAGTAAAGGCTACCGCTATTTCCGGACGCTTCATCAGTTCCGCAATGAAGTTATTGGCGATGCCACTAAACCGGTCAAGTTTTCCACCTGTTTTATCCTGCAATACAAGGTCCAGCCCATCAATATTACTGAAGCCCGGTACGGTAGGGAAGGTAAAGACAAAGAAATTAGCTCCTTTTATAGTAGCCAGCTTTCCTCTTACTATGTTCATAATGGCTGTAATGTCCTTGACATCACCTCGCTCTTTTGCTGGTTTTAGCAAAATAAATAAACTTCCTGCTGAAGGACTTGTAGAAGAAGTAAGCAAACTGAAACCTGATAACCCATTGAATACCTTTGTAAAAGGTAATGGTCTTAACAAGTCTTCAGCCTTCTTCACTATTTCCGTACTTCTTTCCAGTGAAGCACCGGCAGGAGTCGACATAGCAATAGCGATAAAGCCTTGATCTTCCGAAGGAATGAATCCAGTTGGCGTTTTCTTTACCATCCAAACGGTAGCCAGCACAACGATGGCCAACCCTGCTAGTCCAATCCATTTCGAACGAATCAGGAAACGTAAGCTTCCTACGTATCTTTGAGTCAGCGAATCAAAACTTTTATTAAACCCGGCGAAGAACTTTTCTTTAAAATTTCTTTTGACAGTGACAGAGGAGTCTGGGGAAGGAACCTCTTTTAAGAACAAGGCGCATAAAGCAGGACTCAATGTTAATGCATTTACGGCTGAAATTACAATCGCTATGGCCAGTGTAAAGGCAAATTGTCTATAAAATACGCCAGTGGAACCCTCCATGAAACCTACCGGTAAAAATACGGCACTCATGACCAGTGTAATGGAGATAATTGCACCTGTAATTTCATGCATTGCAGCTGCCGTAGCCGGTTTTGGTGCCAAATGTTTGTGATGCATCTTGGAATGCACCGCCTCCACGACCACAATAGCATCATCGACTACAATTCCGATGGCTAGTACCAGTGCAAATAAGGTCAACAGATTAATAGAAAACCCAAATAGGTTCATGAAGAAAAATGTCCCAAGAATGGCTACCGGAACCGCAATGGCAGGGATAAGTGTAGATCTCAGATCTTGTAAAAAGATGAACACCACCAGAAATACCAGGATAAAGGCTTCTATCAAGGTATGAATAACCTGTTCAATAGATTGGTCTAAAGAGACTTTAGTACTATATAAAACAAAATAGTTAACGCCTTTCGGAAAGTCTTTTTCGGCTTTCTCCATAAACTTTTGCACCGCAATCTGTACCTCATTTGCGTTTGAGCCACTTAATTGCTGAATGGCTATATTTAATCCTGGTTTGCCATCTATACGAGTTAAACTGGAATAGGTATAAGAACCAAACTCGATTCTAGCTACATCTTTTAGACGTAAAAATGAACCATCTGCATTAGATCGAATGATAATGTTCTCATATTCATCTGGTTTGGTTAACTTTCCCTTATATTTCAATACATATTGAAAAGCATTCTTGCTACTTTCTCCAAACATACCTGGAGCCGCTTCCAGATTTTTATCTTTTATCTTTGAAATAACATCATTTGGAACCAGATTGTAGGTAGCCATCTGTGCAGGGTTAAGCCAAACGCGCATGGAATAATCTTTACTTCCACCAAAAATAACGGCCTGTCCAACACCCTGAATACGTTTAATTTCAGGGATAAGATTGATGGCAGCATAATTGGCCATAAAGGTCTGGTCATAGCTTTTCTCATCGACTGTATACATACTCAGTACCATGATTAAACTATTCTGCTGTTTGGCAGTTGTAACCCCTGCCTGAATAACCTCTGCTGGCAGCTGACTTGTTGCCTGAGATACGCGGTTTTGTACATTTACGGCTGCCTGATCGGGATCCGTTCCTAACTTAAAGTACACCGTGATCACCAATGAACCATCATTACTGGCAGTAGAACTCATATAACTCATATTTTCTACTCCATTAATGGATTCTTCCAATGAAGGCGCAACTGAACGCAGAACAGTTTCTGCATTTGCACCTGGATAAAGAGCCGTTACCTGAACTGCCGGAGGTGCAATATCAGGGAATTGCTGTAAGGGCAACTTCATTAATCCAAGTATGCCAAGTATCACCAGTAAAATGGAGATGACTGTTGCTAAGACGGGTCTGTCTATAAATTTTTTAAACATGATGATGGTATATTATCTTGATGCAGTTTTATTGTTTTCTGCTGTAAATGCTTGCGGCTGGATGATATCTCCTTCTTTGATTTTATCTATTCCATCTACTACAATCCGATCTCCGGAATTTAATCCGTTATTTACCAGATAGTTCGTGCCACTGGTTCCTGAGATAGTTATAGGCCGCTTACTTACTTTATTAGACTTGTCGACAGTAAAGACAAACATTTTATCCTGCACTTCTACAGTGGATGCCTGGGGGATTAGCAATGTTTTTGGATGTTGCAGACTGAGTCTGATTTTACCCGTATTACCAGACCTTAACAGGCCTTGCTGATTGGCGAAAGTAGCCCTTAATAGAATAGAGCCGGTCTGCTTATCAAACTGTCCATCTACCATATCTATCTTTCCTTCCTGAGCATAAACACTATTGTTGGATAAAACGAGAGAGACTCCAGGCAGTCTTTTTAACTTTTCTGCCAGGGTTCCTCCAGGGTTGTTTGTATTAAAGTCGGCAAAATCATCTTCTCCTAATGAAAAGTAAACATGCACCTGGTGGACATCGGAAAGCTGAGTTAGTGGTAAAGCATCTGTAGTGGATACCAAACTGCCTTGTTTTTTGGGCAACAAGCCTACATACCCGTTAACCGGTGCTTTTATCAGGGTATAATCCAGATTAATACGTGCGGAAGCAACTTCTGCTCTAGTCTGTTTAACTCTGGCTTGTGCTGATTCATAAGTTGCCTGGGCACTTCTGAGTTGAAAATCAGAAACCACTTTGTTCTTTACTAAAGGGGTTAATTTATCAATCTCAATTTGGGCATTTGTTACTGATGCCTGGGCGGCAAGCAAGGAGGCCTCAGCATTATTTACTGCTTCTTTAAAGGGAAGTCCATTTATTCTAAAAAGTGGATCTCCCTTTTTAACTAATGCCCCTTCATTTACATAAATCTGATCCAATACGCCTGATATTTGAGGACGGATCTCCAGATCTATAGCGCCTTGTATAGCTGCAGGGTATTCTGTATAAGTAGTCTCAGTACTGCTTTTAATTGATACTACGGGGAGGGACTGCAGTGCAGGTGCTTCAACTTGCGTAGGTGTGCCGGCACAGCCAGCTAAAAATAGGGATAGAAGGATTGCGATTTTCATAACGATATTCATTGTTTGACCGTGTTAAGTGGAAAGCTGATGCTGATTATTTAACATGAGTATAATTACTTAACACTGTTAAGTAATTGTGTAAAAAAAGGTTCAATGAGTGGGATACTCTTCTTCTTGAGTATAAACTTATGGTGTATAGATAATTTAACAGTGTTAAGTATTCCATAAAAAAAATATATTAGTCGTTTATTGATCTGATGATGCCTTTAATAGCATCTTTTAAAATGTGTTGATTCATTTCTTCGTTAGTACCTTTTTGTACTAAATTGATTGAGATTAATCCGTGAATAATAGACCAGAAAGTATAATATTTTCTGCATATTACTTCTTCAGATGGCGGATTTGAGGTCATTATTTCTGCTATTGTGTCTTGAACCAGTTTCCTGATGCTAACGGCCTCAGCTAGCATCGTTTTTGTTTCGCAACAATTTGTATCTACACCAAACATTAATTTATACAACTGCTGGTTAATAAATGCAAAATTCCAATAGGCAATCCACATCTCTTCAAGTTGCTTCTCTGGTAAAGTATGTTTAGCCTTTGCAGCTCTAAATTCCTGTAACAGCATCAAATTTCCTTTACGTGTTAATTCTAGCAAAATACCTTCTTTGTTTGAGAAATATTCATAAATAATAGGAGCAGTGTAATCAATCTTATCCGCAATCTTACGCATACTCAAAGCTTGCCATCCATCTTCGTTTACAATCTCTAAGGCAGCTTCAAGAATATTGCATCTGGTGTCTTCTTTAAGTCTTTGAATTCTATCTTTACTAGCCATTTAAATGTACAGTGTAAATTATCTAACAGTGTTAAGCAAAAGTATTATTACATTTTCAAATATCTATCAGAATAGTGTCAGTATTGTTAATTTTCTAAATTAAGGCAATAAGGAGCACTTGCTTGATGTGGAAACGAAACATTTATCAGGCTCCCATAGAAGTGATTACTTAATGCTTAATCTTTTCAAACACTCAGCCTTATTATTCCTTCCTATGGAGAGTTCGTTTGTCCTGATAAGTAGTAGTAAAGATCGCAGCTTTTGAATAAAATTTTTTCCATTCTATATTGTAACCCTAATTTATTCGACATTAGACATTCTTAAAAAGCGATAAACACATTTTTTCTATTTAATAAAACATTTTCATTAAATAGCTCTTTTTATTTGCAGGATTTTCCTTTTAAATTTTGTCTAACCCTATTTAAAACTTAAACATTAAAAAACATGGCAGAACTGAATGTTCAACCCAAAAGGTCAAATTCAAGTTGGATCTGGATTATACTTGCTTTGATTGCAATGGCAATCTTATTTTTCTTTTTTAAAGGATGTGACGAGGCAAATGTGAAAGTCGGTACCGGAGATTCGACAGCTACTACCGGTATGAATGACGCAAATGTACTTGCTACTACAGAACCCGATTGGGGCAGTGTTGATTTTAATGCACCTAAATCTTCTTATGATGAAGTAACAGACAAAGACATTTCAGTAAGTGGTAATGATGCCTACACCATTTACACACTCGGGGAGAACGTTATCTTTCCAACAGATCAGAATATCCTTCAGGGAAGCGCAACTGCTAAGCTGAAACAAATATCATCTTCCCTGAACAAACGCTTTAAGGGTGCATCTATCGGTATTTATGGAAGTACAGATTCAACTGGTACGGTTGGACATAATAAGCAACTTGGAGCGGAAAGGGCAGAAGCTGTAAAGAATTGGATGATTGAAAATGCAGATATAGAAGCGAATAAAATATCTGTTCATTCCTTGGGTGAATCTAAACCCGTGAGCAATAATGCAACCGCATCCGGAAGAAAACAAAACAGAAATGTACAAATTGTAGCATTCGCAGGCAAAGCGGTAAATCAGTAATTACAAATTATATAATAACCTAAAAAATAAATGTGATGGCTTTAGATGATCAAATAAATGAAAATAGTCACCTGGTTGAACTGGGTGGCAGTGATTTTGAAATTGTTGACGGACAGCCTAATGTAAATGGCTGGGATGTGGTTAATGAACACGGACATAAAATTGGTGAAGTGGCCGAATTGCTCTTTAGTCCCGAATCACGCAAAGTACGCTATCTGGTTGTAGATCTTGATGATACGGAATTAAGCATGGAAGATAATGAGCCGGTGGAAAAAAAGGATGGTCCGATATTGATTCCTATTGGATTGGCCGAATTGCATGAACAGGATGACGAGGTGATTGTTCCTCATGTTACTACGGCACAGATCATGTCTCTTCCTGCCTATGAAAAGGGCAATGTAACACCCATCACTGAATCTCAAATCAGAAGCATTCTGGCCGGAACTACAGTTGGTGATGCACTAGCTTATAATGCAGCGGACTTCTATACACATGATCATTTTAATGAAGAAAAATTCTATGGTAATCGTAGGGTTCCGCAGGAGAATGAGACAGTTCCAATAGATCAAAGCCATGATCAGGACCCATCCGTTTTGGATAACGAGGATATCGGAACGAAAAGTAATAGTGAAACTTTGGATGATTTAGCGAATTCGGAAAGTAATAAAAAAATGGGTACATCGGAGAACATCTGGGAAACAGCAGACGAAAATCTGATTGATGAAGATAATTTAAAGGATGAGACCAGGTTTGGTGCAATCAACGAGGATGAAGAAGACTCTAAACGCGAGGGCATCCGCTTTGGTAGTACAAATAGAGGTGATAGTGGCCCTGATACAAACATCAATCCTTTATAAGCATAACTCTTTCATTGAAGCAAACAAGGCTGACTTTAATAGGTCGGCCTTGTTTGCTTCAAATGGTTTTAATTATTCATAATTCTTTAAATTGTATAATTACTTCAGAATTTCCAGTGGTTTGGGACAAAAATTATTAAACAGATACGTTTTAATATCCTTTATGATTTAGTTCATTAGTTTTTCCCTTTATTATTGATTTTTAGTATTATTACAGTATACTAAATCTCATTTTCTCATGCTTAAACATTACAAATTAGCTGTTTGTGTCCTCACATTGTTGACGTGGCAAACTCAGGTCCAAGCCCAAAAAATACCATTAAAACCCAAATTAGTCGAAAAGGTAGTTCGAAAAGGCAATGAATTGGTTATCCCTTACGAGAAATATCTTCTTCCAAATGGTTTAACCGTAGTAGTTCATGAAGACCATTCTGATCCTATTGTACAAGTTGACGTAACCTATCATGTAGGCTCAGCACGTGAGGAAGTTGGAAAGTCAGGTTTTGCGCATTTTTTCGAACATATGATGTTCCAGGGATCGGATAACGTAGCAGATGAAGAACATTTCAAGATCGTTTCTGAGGCTGGCGGAACTTTAAATGGATCAACGAATCGGGATAGAACAAATTATTTTGAAACCCTACCCAGCAACCAGTTGGAAACCGCTTTATGGTTAGAAGCAGACCGTATGGGTTTTTTAATGGATGCCGTTACCCAAAAGAAGTTTGAAATTCAACGTGCTACAGTAAAAAACGAGCGTGGTCAAAACTACGACAACCGTCCCTACGGATTGGTTTTTGAGAAAAATACAGCTGCTTTATATCCCTATGGTCATCCCTACTCATGGACCACTATTGGCTATCTGAGAGATTTAAATCGGGGAAACGTACAAGACCTGAAGAATTTTTTCTTACGCTGGTACGGTCCCAATAACGCTACTTTAACTGTGGGAGGGGATGTTACACCGGCACAGGTTGTCAAACTAGCAGAGAAGTACTTTGGCCCTATCAAACGAGGCGTAGAAGTTAAAAACATGAAGCTGCCGGCTCCTGTATTAACTCAGGACAAGTATATTTCGTATGAAGACAATGTGCGTTTTCCACTGCTTCAAATGACTTTTCCTACTGTTCCCAACTTTCATCCCGATGAAGTTCCCCTGGATTTGTTAGCCGAAATACTGGGACAGGGTAAAAATTCAATCCTGTATAAAAACTTAGTAAAAAGCCAGAAAGCAGTTCAAGCTGGTTCTCAACACCCATGCACTGAATTGGCAGGTGAATTCAGCATTTCGGTATTACCATTTCCTGGTCAAACCCTTGCTGAGATGGAGAAAACAATAAGGGAATCTTTGGTTGAATTTGAAAAAACAGGTGTTTCCGAAGATGCACTTACCCGTTTTAAGGTTTCTTACGAAGCTAATGAGATTGACCAGCTATCCAGTGTGGATGGTAAAACATCTATATTGGCCAACTACCAGGTTTTTACAGGCAACCCTAATTTCTTGCCAAACGACCTGAAGCGGTATAAAGCGGTAACGCGCGAAGATGTCATGCGTGTTTACGCGAAGTATATCAAAGGTAAACATGCTGTAATTTTAAGTGTAGTACCTAAAGGTAAATCGGCAGATGTTGCACATGCAGATAATTTCACGGTAGATTCCTCCGGTTATGTTCCTCCTAAGGATCAATATGCAGGTTTGAAATATATAAAAGCGACCGATACTTTCGATCGTAAAAAACGTCCAGGATCGGGAGCAAACCCAGTTATTAAAGTACCACCCTTCTGGAATGATAAAGCTGGAAATGGGATCAAAGTTATTGGTACTAAAAATGATGAAGTGCCAACGGTATCCATGCTGTTTTCAATCAAAGGTGGACATAAACTAGAAGCTAAAAATCCAGGTAAAGCAGGTATAGCCTCTCTTACCGCGGCCATGCTGAATGAATCTTCAAAAAAATATACCTCTGAACAATTGAGCAGCGAGTTGGATAAACTGGGTTCTTCTATAAATTTTAGCGCGGGTCCTGATCAAATGACCGTATCCATGCAGTCGCTGACTAAAAATCTGGATGCTACACTTGTCTTGCTGGAAGAGCGGATGTTATACCCTCGGTTTGACTCAACTGATTTTGATCGTTTGAAAAAGCAAACATTAGAGTCTATTGCCAACCAAAGCACACAGGCATCGGTTGTAGCTGCTAATGTGTACAATAAAATGCTGTATGGTAATGATAATATCCTTTCCATTCCGGTTATTGGTACAACTTCAAGCGTAAGTGCTATAACATTGGATGATGTAAAGAACTTCTATCGCAGCAACTTTTCTCCTTCTGTTACTAACCTCGTCATTGTAGGCGACATAGAACAGAATACCATTATGCCTAAGTTAGGTTTCCTCTCAAAATGGGAAGCTAAACCAGTAGAAATGCCTGCGACGCCGAAAGTAGCAACTATTGAAAAAACAAAGATCTTTCTGGTGAATAAAGACAAAGCAGCACAATCTGAAATAAGAATCGGTTATATTGCTTTACCTTTTGACGCAACCGGAGAGTTCTACCGGGTTAATATCATGAATTATATCCTTGGAGGCGCCTTCAATAGCCGGATCAACCTGAACCTTCGCGAAGATAAGGGCTACACGTATGGTGCCGGTTCTTATTTCTCCGGCTCTGAATCTGCTGGTCCATACACCGCCTATGCCGGAGTTCGTTCTGATGTAACTGACAGCTCCGTTGTTGAGTTTATGAAAGAGATCAAGCGTTTTGAAGAAACAGGGATCACTGACCAGGAATTAGCATTTGTCAAAAGTGCAATGGGGCAAAGTGATGCCCGTAAATACGAGACTGCATTTCAGAAAGCTGCTTTCCTGAATAATATTATCCGATATAACTTAGACCTTTCATTCGTTTCTCAACAAAGTGCCATTTTGCAGGGAATTACAAAAGATCAGGTAAATGCCTTGTCCAGCAAATACCTGACTGTAGACAAAATGAGTATTGTTGTGGTAGGAGATAAAGCTACCATTAAACCGGGTTTAGAAAAACTAGGCTACGAAATTGTAGAGCTTGATCCAGATGGTAATCCTGTAAAAATGTAAAATTAATCCCCTCATGCCATGATGAGGGGACTGATTCTTGCCTTATTCTGAGGATAACATATTATAGTACAATGAAAATATGGTATAGCAATACCTATTTCTGCTGAGTTATCTTTGATTTGATCCAGTTTAACCAGATGTATTTTCCTGTTTAGTTGATAGTAGATTGATAACCAAATCGTTTTGCTAAAAAAAAGAAAATAATAAAAGGATGATACCGGACCAATTTTAGATGATGATGAAAAGAACAATACAAGTACAACTTTTTGGTATGGACATACTGGCTGTTACCCTGTTTCCCTCAAATGCACAAAGCCAGTCAGCTCCAACTCAACAGACCACGATGTCGGCAGAAACACGTGCTAAGTCAGATTCAGATCTCGAAAAGAAGGCTGCAGATTGGATTGCCGGCTTAAATTTGAATGATGCGGCTAGGGTCCGGTTAAAGGAAGCAGTGGCTGGACATTTGAAAACTATTCGCGATTGGCATAATGAACACCCATACACAACTGTTCCTGCAGGAATCAATCCAGTTACTGGTAATAGGTTTTTCGACCTCGACAGCCAAGTAATTGCCAATTCAGCTATGCCAGTAACCGTTCATGAAAACTTGATGAGCAGCTGTGTTATAAGAATAGTTATTCTTCAACAACAACACCATTAACGGAAATACGATAACGGAAAATACTGAAAAGTAAGCATTCCTTTATTGTATTTCCGTTTTTATTTAAACTGCAATTTAATAGGGATTTACCATCTCTTTAATACCTTATTTTTGTATTGGTCGGGAACTCAAAATCCCCATTTAGCTCTTACAGATTGACCTTCAAGTTGCTTACTGCCAAAAAATTATCTATATTTGCGCATATTTCAGTTTATAAGTTTACTAAAATAGTAACATTAAACGTCCGCTATTCAAGCACCATCTGTGTGCTTAATTCAATAAAAATAGCAACTATATCTATTTAAATGTCTGAGGGATTTAGTCCCTGATTTTCATTTTTATATTTCTTTTTAATTTTTTAAATGCCCAGTGATTAAACTGGTCTGTTTACTCTTTTTTATGTTTAAAACCACACAGCTAATATGCTGCTTAGCACTGTTTTTCTTGTTCTCTAATCCAATAATAGCCCAGGATTCAATACCCACAAATAATAAAATACCTGATCAGCCTGAAAAAAGCAAACCTACTCTCAAAATAGGTGGCGCATTAAGATTCAACTACAATTTATCTTCCTGGAAAAAGGAACAAGTAAAAAGGGGAGGAGACTTCGGATTAGATGTGTTCAGAATTAATGCAAAGGCTTCTTTTGAAAAACTTGATTTCCAAGCCGAATATCGTTTTTATCCAAAATCTTCAGGAGGAGGCTTTTTAAAAGAAGGGTATGTGACTTATAATTTTAACGACAGTACTAATTTATCAGTGGGATTAGTTCAAAACCCATTCGGGAATACCACTTATAACTCGCACAATTGGTTCTTTAACCTTCCCTATTATGTAGGTTTTGAAGATAAGTTCTCAATGGGACTTAATTTTCATCAACGCAGAAACCGTTGGGTTTACAATGTTGCATTCTTCAAAAATGCTATGGAACTTGACTTTGGAGATCAAACAGCAACAGATCCCTCCCGATATTCCTATGATGTAGCCGGGAGAAATAAGGAAGTAAACCAGGGAAACCTGAAGACGGAATACCTGCTTTCCCAAAACAAAAGAATAGGAATATCTGGTATGCTTGGAGGAGTATATAATATTTCTACTGGAAGGATGGGGGCTCGTTGGGCTGCTGCTGTACATACGGATCTGAATTATGGGAAGCTGAATGTAAAGCTCCAATCGATGTATTACCAATACAACCTATCTGACTCTGCACAACACAAAGATGTGATTGAAATGGCTGCTTATGGAGCTACCTATGGTGTTGCCCGAAAGGCGTATCTCCATACCGCTTCGTTCGCCTATACACAGCCTGTAAAACTTGGACCTGTTACTTCTTTAACTTTTTACGAGAACTATTCTTATATGGATAAAACGCAAGCCAGATTTGATGACACCCAGATGAATGTCCTCGGATGTATGCTGAGTGCCGGAAGGTTAACTACTTATGTGGATTTGGCCTCAGGTAAAAACCAACCCTGGTTAGGACCCGACTGGCAAAATGGTTTATCCTCAGGTGAACCCGATTCACAATGGCATAGCCGGTTTAATATCAACTTCGGTTACTATTTCTAATATAAAAACAACATGTCAAAACTTAAAATAGAAGACCTCACACTCCTGTTTGGCCACGAAAAGGAAAAGGCACTTACTTTACTGAAGCAAGGTAAAACCAAAGCGGAAATATTTAAAGAAACAGGCTGTACGGTAGCAGTAAAAAACGCAAGTTTTAGTATAAAACAAGGTGAGTTTTTTGTCATCATGGGTTTGTCTGGAAGTGGTAAATCCAGCCTCTTACGTTGTCTCAACCGTTTAATTGAGCCGACCTCCGGAAGTGTAATTCTGAATAAGGTGAACATTACCAATCTGGATGATAAGGGATTGCAAAAGGTGCGTCGTAAGGAAATGGCTATGGTCTTTCAGAACTTCGGTTTATTACCTCATCGATCAGTGATTGAAAATGTAGCTTTCGGACTGGAGCTTCAGGAGATTCCTGAAAAGGAACGTTTGGAAAAAGCAAAATCGGTCATTGATCTTGTTGGCCTTCAGGGATATGAAAACCAACATACAGCCTCCCTCTCTGGAGGGATGCAACAAAGGGTAGGACTAGCCAGAGCATTAGCCAACGACCCTGAAATTCTGCTGATGGATGAAGCTTTTTCTGCATTGGATCCGCTCATCCGTAAGCAAATGCAGGATGAACTGATTGATCTGCAGGAGAAAATGCATAAAACGATTGTGTTTATTACGCATGACCTGGACGAGGCTATCCAATTGGGTGACCGTATAGCGATCATGAAAGATGGCGAGATTGTACAGATTGGTACACCTGAAGATATCTTAACCAACCCTGCTACAGATTATGTATCCTCTTTTGTAGAGAAAGTCGATCGTAAATCAATCATTACCGCAGGGAGCCTGATGTTTGATAAACCTACTGTAGCCATCTATTTGAAGGATGGTATAGAAGGAACCTTACGTAAGATGCGGACGTCAGGATTAACCACTTTGCCTGCTGTATCCATTGATAAACACTTTCTGGGTTTTGTTTATCTCAGAGATGTCCTCGAAATCAAGGCGCAGGGAGAGAAAACTATTAAAAATGCGATCATTAAAGACGTGCCTGTCGCTTATGCAGATACCACGGTAGAACAGATGCTTCCTTTTATTGCAGAAAACGGAAGAGTTGTTCCTGTGATAGACAAGGATACACATAAACTGATTGGTGTTGTAGCACAAACCTCGTTGCTGATCGAAACAACAGGAATTAATTGGGATCACGGAACTGAAAGTCCTATTGATAAAATTCATAAAGAAATAATATAAGATGATACATATTGGAGATTATATAGAGCAGTTCATTAACTGGCTCACGCTCAATTTTGCACCCTTTTTTGATGCGGTGAAAGTCGTCGTAGAATCTATTGTAAATTCAGTAGAATGGGTACTGATGTTCCCACCCTTTTATGTTATCATCATTCTTGTCGCTTTTCTGGCATGGAAACGTACAGGTTGGGGAATTATGCTCTTTACCCTGGCTGGCTTATCGCTTATTTGGGGTATGGGATACTGGGCAGAAACCATGGCCACACTCGCACTAATCCTATCATCAGCTTTTATCGCTCTTCTATTAGGCATTCCTTTAGGAATCTGGGCAGCGAAAAATGAATTGGCGGGAAAGATGATTAGACCAATGCTTGACCTGATGCAAACTATGCCGGCATTCGTATACTTGATTCCTGCAGTATTAT
Source organism: Arcticibacter svalbardensis MN12-7 (assembly GCF_000403135.1). Taxonomy (GTDB): domain Bacteria; phylum Bacteroidota; class Bacteroidia; order Sphingobacteriales; family Sphingobacteriaceae; genus Arcticibacter; species Arcticibacter svalbardensis. Next base: position 27,696 of record NZ_AQPN01000086.1, on the reverse strand, counting down.
TCTTTGGACTCGGTAAGGTTCCCGGAGCATTTGCTACCGTGATCTTTTCCATGCCGCCAGCAGTTCGTTTAACTACATTGGGACTAAGGCAGGTGCCTAAAGATATTGTAGAAGCTACACGTTCTTTTGGAGCTTCGTCAAGGCAACTGCTTTTTAAAGTGGAGTTACCCCTGGCTTTGCCAACTATATTGGCCGGTGTAAATCAAACCATTATGATGGCACTCTCTATGGTAGTCATTTCAGCTATGATTGCTGCAGGTGGACTTGGTGAAGTGGTGCTAAAGGGAATCACCCAATTAAAAATCGGATTAGGGTTTGAAGGTGGAATTGCTGTAGTAATTCTAGCCATTATCCTCGACCGTATTACCCAATCCTTCGGATTAAAAACAAGCGCTAAAGCTTAAAATCAATGAACTTTAAATATATAATATGATGAAAAGAAAAATAAGTACATTCCTTCTAATATTGTCAGTCGTTATGATTTATTCATGCGAACAAAAAGTAAATAATAAAAAGGTAACCATCGCTTATGTAAACTGGGCAGAGGGTGTTGCTATGACCAAGTTGTCGCAAGCTTTACTTGAAAAAGAAGGTTATACCGTAGAATTGAAAAATGCGGACGTGGCACCTGTGTTTGCTGCCGTTGCAGGTGGTGATGCAGATATTTTTATGGATACCTGGATGCCAATTACGCATAAAGAATACATGGATAAATATGGAGAAAACCTAGAAGTTCTAGGTACAAATTTCCAAAATGCCCGGATCGGCTTTGTGGTTCCTGAATATGTGAACGTCAACAGTATCGATGAGCTGAATGCGAATACAGCTCTTTTTAAGGGTAAAATTGTTGGTATTGATGCCGGTGCAGGAATTATGAGTAAAGCCGAAATGGCGATCAAGGATTACGATCTTAAACTTGAGCTCCAATCTGCCAGTGAGGCTGCAATGCTTGCCGTTTTAAAGAAAAGTGTAGATGCTAAAGAACCTATCATCATCACAGGCTGGTCTCCTCATTATATTTTCAGTACCTATAAACTGAAATTCCTGAATGATCCTAAAGCTGTTTTCGGAAGTGTTGAAACCATTCAAACTATAGCAAATAAAACATTTGCAGCATCTAATCCGGAAGTTAAAGCCTTTTTTAGTAACTTCCAGTTGAACGATGTGGAATTAGGATCATTGATGGCCGCACTTGAAAATAACGATGATGAAGCTGAAGCTGTAGGTAATTGGATGACTACGCATAATGATTTTGTTGTTAAAATGACTACATTCCTTAAAACAGCTGAATAAGCGTATTGGGTTAGTAGCGATTATAAAACCCGTTTAGCATGTACTCTTTCAAGAGTAGTGCTAAACGGGTTATTTTTTTAGAGAAATCAGGCAATTCGTTTGGATTGTGATGGCGTTACCCATTCCTCACAAGTGCATCCCGAACAATGATGTGTCCCTGCCGGAAGTGTATCAAGCTGACCACATTGTGAACAACAGAACAATCCCGATAAGGGGATGTCTTTTGTCGCTTCTGTAAGTTCATGAGGAAATATAGGAAGTCCGGGTTTCACCTCTTCATCGGGATAAAAAAGAATACTTATTTCGCCGGATGTTTCAATAAGCACTGTTTTAACCTGTCCCAGGTGTTCCACATTTTGTTGCCGGAGCTCAGAGAAAAATTCATCTTTCGACAATCCGGATTCTTTAAACGAATCCATAATAAGGTTACCTTCCCTGATGACATAAAGGGGCTTACCTTCTAATATAAGTTCAAACCACCTGAATTTATCTGTTAATTTTGTGATTCCAATATAAAGTGAAATGATTACAATGAAAACGGTTAGGGCTGGTAAGATGCCTACATCTTCATAAAACATGGGATCGCCTGCGGCTGAACCTAATCCAATGATTAGAACTAATTCAAAAATTGAGAGTTGCTTAATTCCTCTTTTACCCGATGCTCTTAAGGTAATTGTAATAATTACAAACATCACCACCGAGCGTAGTACAACCTCCAGTAAGAAGGTAACCGGCATATCGTTCAGCAAAATTCTTTCCCAATCCAAAATTTCTGTCATCTAATAAAAGTAGATAAAGATTTATATAAATGGTAAAATTTGAATGTATGTTTGGGAAATCATTTGTGGTGGTAGAGTACAGCTAAATAGAGCATTTCAATTTAATGATAGCAATAATAATGCAATATGAATCCAGTATAAGTCCGACTGTAGGGTGTTTAAGTCGGAATTACATCGGAGTTTTATTAGCTTATTCTTGCATTTACTTATATGCAAGTCATAAAGAGAACCGTGTTGTTTTGTTTTATTACAGTGCTTTTTGAAATTAAGCATTCAATTCTTTCACAACGAAATGAATATAAAAGGCTGTTTGAAAATTGATTAAAGTCATTAAATGAGTAGACCAGGAACGGTCAAAGTCAATATTACAGGTTAAAATTGAAATCTTTTAAAAATGAAATAAGATATACTTGATGAACATAATCATTTACTGCTTCACTAAAAGCATATCTTTGTTTTGGCTGACAATAGCAAAGTATTTCAGAATACAAAAATGTACCTTTCATCATCCGTTAAAACCCTAAAATAGAATTATGAAACATCAAAATATTTTAACTACTATAGGCAATACCCCACATGTTCGCTTGAACAAGCTTTTTGGAGGTACACAGCACGTTTGGATCAAACTAGAGAAGAGTAATCCTGGCGCGAGTATTAAAGACCGGATCGCATTAGCGATGATCGAGGACGCTGAAGAAAGAGGAATTCTTACCGAGGGAAGCGTTATCATTGAACCTACTTCTGGAAATACTGGTATTGGATTAGCTTTGGTAGCAGCAGTGAAAGGCTATAAACTGATCCTGGTTATGCCCGACTCAATGAGCGTTGAGCGTCGTAAACTCATGCAGGCATATGGAGCAGAATTTGTGCTTACACCCCGCGAAAAAGGAATGAAAGGTGCAATAGAAAAAGCAACAGAACTGGCTGACACAATTAAGGATGCTTTTATTCCTCAGCAATTCCAAAATCCGGCTAATGTAGCGGTGCATAGCAGAACTACAGCTCAGGAGATTTTAGCTGACTTTCCAGAAGGTATTGATTATCTGATTACAGGGGTTGGTACGGGCGGACACCTTACAGGTGTGGCCGAAGTATTAAAAGCTCATTTTCCTGCTATAAAGGTCTTTGCAGTTGAACCAACTCTTTCACCGGTATTAAGTGGTGGAAGTCCGGCACCCCATCCACTACAGGGTATCGGAGCTGGCTTTATCCCCTCCATCATGAATATGGAGATCCTTGATGGAGTGATTCAGGTAAATAAAGAAGAGGCATATGACTATACTCGTCGACTAGCTAAAGAAGAGGGTATTTTAGCAGGGATAAGTACCGGTGCATCATTAGCGGCAATTGCTAAAAAATCTGTTGAATTTCCGGAAGGAAGTACCATACTTACTTTTAACTATGATACCGGTGAACGTTATTTATCTGTGGAAAACTTATTTTAAAATTTAATCCAGAAGCCCATAAGTTCCAAAATATAGGGAGTCAGGATTGCTGTAAAAATTCCATTAAGAATCAGTCCCAAACTGGAGAAAGCTCCAAAAGTAGGGCTGATTTCCATAGACTTTGATGTACCTACGGCATGAGCAGCTGTACCCATAGATAATCCCTGAGAAACGGGATTATTGATACCAAATAACTTCATTATTGCATAGCCAAAGATAGAACCAAAGATCCCAACAACAATAACTACTGAAGCGGTGAGGGGTGGAATGCCGCCTATTGCTTTGGATACTTCTATTGCGATAGGGGTTGTAACCGATTTTGGCGCTAAAGACAAGATCACTTCATGAGGAGCTCCCATTGCTTTTGCGATAAGAACCACGCTGACGATTCCTGCGATACAGCCTGCTAATTGCGATACAAAAATGTGTAAAGTTTGCTTTCTTATTTTTTCAAGTTGCAGGTATAAAGGTACTCCTAATGACACTACAGCAGGTTTAAGAAAAAAATCGATCAGTTTACTTCCCTCATGATACACTTCATAATTAATTTTCAATAGCGACAAGAAAACAATGATGATGATGATGGATACCAATATGGGGTTCAATATGATGAGCTTCGTTTTCTTTTGCAGCCTTTGTGCTAAAAAATAGACTAAAAAAGTAAAGGAGATGATGAATATATGACCTTCTAAAAATGCTCTCATAGCTTTTTACGGATAATCTGATGAACCCAGCCGGTTACTGCCAGAATAATGACTGTACTTCCGAACGCGGCAACTACTATGGGGAGAAAGGAATCCCGGATCACATCGAGATAAAGCATGATTGCAACGCCTGAGGGTACGAAAAAGAAAGCAAGATTAGAGGATAAAAAATCTGAAATTCCCTTTACCCACTTAATTTTTACCCAACCAATCTTTAGGAAGACAGTGAGTAGAATTAAACCAATGATGCTCGAGGGGAGTTTCAATCCGGTAATACTTACTATTAATTCGCCCAATGCCAGACAGCCGAATATTATTACGCATTGAATGATCATATCTATTTATTGAAGTTAAATTATAAAAGAAATTAAAGATCATTGGACATAATTAATTAATCTGAACCAATTATGAAGATTGAAATAAGGTATTTCTGTTGTATAAAGTCAAAGTTACAACGAGGTTTATCTAAAAACAAGCTTTAATAAGTGATTCTAATCAAATATGCTTTTTGTCATTATTAATCAGAGGATTAACATTGGGCTAATATTAGGATTGATGCAGAATAAGGTGAGGGGGATTCGTTTTTTTTGATGGTTAAAATTGTTAAAATGATTAACTTAAAATGATTTTTGTTAGATCTATCGATTTGCAGCGATGGCCGAAATTAAAACCAAAGTTACTACTGGGTCTGTTGATCGCTTTTTGAATGGTGTAACAGATGATAACTTGCGGTGGGATTGTTATATCATAGCTAATTTAATGGAAAAAGTTACTGCTGAGCCGTCAGCCATGTGGGGTACTGCTATTGTTGGCTTTGATAAATACCATTATAAATATACCAGCGGTCCTGATGGAGATATGTGTCTGGTTAGATTTTCTCCAAGAAAAAGTAATATTTCGCTTTACCTGATGCCTTACGATATGGAAAAAGAAGACCTGATGCAAAAATTAGGAAAGTACAAAGCGGGGAAGGGTTGCCTTTACATAAAGAAACTGGCTGATGTAGACCTTTCTATATTGGAAATTCTGGTCACCAGATCGGTTGTAAAAGTAAAAGAGACCTATCCTGGTTAATTAGGATAGGTGCTGCTCGAATAATATCTTTATGGTTGGGAATAGCAAAATTTATAGAAATTATTGTGTTGTTACTTTTTCTTTTTATTGAGCAAGAGACCAACTTTTAGACCTCCTGTGAATCCTATTCCGCTATCACCTGCGATATTCAACCCAAAATGATTGCCGTTGTAGCTATCGTATGTACTGTTATCCTCATTGTCTATGGCATAGCCCATCCCAACATAGAGATCTAAAAGAAAGGAATCTCCCAAGATCCATTGTTTTCCCAGGTTAATAATAAATGCTCCGAATAATATGGTTTCTTTTTCATCAATCCTATTAGTTGATTGCTCATAAAAGGAATTTTCTGCGGGAACTTGTGAATATCCTCCTAAAATAAATTCTGGTTTTGCATAGGCACCTTGTAGGAGATGGCTGTATTTATCTCCATTTCGCACAAAGTTAGGGAGCTTAACAAACTTATAACCTGCACCAAGAAAAACTCCTGCTGCTTTTCTGTAATACGTGTTTGATGTAGATGGACCATCCGAGTAATAATTGTATTCTTCTGTTTTCTGCCGTTTGCCAAGTCCAATGATCCCCATTGTGAGTTCATAACTCCGTCCAGGCTTTAAATTCTGTTCATAACTGAGTTGTGTATAACCTATTAGTGGGGATAGGAAGTTCAACTTAATCGCTTTTTTAGCCTGACCCGTATAAAGAGAGGTGTCTTTTAAACTATTTAGATAGGTCTCCTCTCTTCCATTATGATACAATATTTTGGCAATCCGGTCTTTATCTACTGAATAAGTTGGCCCATCCTGATCGGTAAATACTTTATACTTGATCTCTGCCTCACCAATTTCAATGACTTTTGCTTCCACTACTTCTCCATTTTTCTTGTAGATCTTATCCTGGGAAAAAACCTGTATGGAAAACAGGAAACTAATAGCCAATAAGTAAATCGTTTTTTTCATATCTAATTGGTTAGGTTCGAATTTAAAATTGTATGTATACCGTTTAAGGTATTGCATGTGTTAAAGCTAAGGTAAATTAGAGGAATAATCGTATTCATTAAAGAATTGAATCGGATTTGAATAAGTATCTGTTCTGTTTATGCAACTACCAAGGCCCGTAAAGTAGTGTTACTCAAGCGTATAGATAGGTTCGTAAGGCTCTGTTTGTCAGTAATTTAGTTTTATATGGATATCTAGTCGAATAGTAATACATTTGGTCATTAACTAATGACCAAACTTCTATTCAATAAATTCCTGTTTTGTGCTTTGCTTTAACCTACAAAATGAACTTTAATTTACTGCTAATAAGTCTGAAGGGCCTTTATATTAATATTCTTCGTACGAATCATGTTGTTTTATGTCTTTTCCTGTTACTTTTTAGTAGCGGTTTACACGCACAAAAAATAGTGGAGATCGATGACACTGTGCCTCAGCATATATTTTCTTATTCTGAAATAGAGAGTCTGGAAGATCCTAAAGGGTTATTATCTATACAGGATATTCTAAAGCCTGAAATCAGTAAGCAATTTCGTCCTAATAAGATTTATACCCCTAAAATATTCAATCTCAATTCCTACCACTGGTTTAGAATCCGAATTAACCAGAAGAAAGAATCAAAAGAGAATTGGATCCTTGAGTTTTTCGATCAGACCATAGACGATATCACTTTATTCGCTCCTATAGGTAATCAGGCCTATAAAGCATACAAATTTGGTGATCAATATGCCTTTAATAAAAGGGAGTTTCAGCATAAAAATTTCACTTTCAATATTGACCGACAAGCACATGGTGACGGAGTTTACTATATCCGGGTTTACTCATCACAGTCTGCAAGTATAATAGTAGTACTTCGAACAATTAAAAAGTTTGTGGAGTATGCCGTAGATGAGTACTTGTTTTTTGGTATTTTTTATGGAATGATCATTGTGTTCAGCTTATATAATCTGTTAATGTTCATTGCTATAAGGCAAAAACAGTATTTATATTATGTGCTCTATAATATAAGTATTGGGTTTTATGAAATGTGTATTGATGGAATCTCATTTCAATACCTATGGCCGGATAATCCTTTTTGGAACCAATATTCATATGGCATAGCTTTGTTCCTGAGTAGTATATTCGGGTTATTATTTACTATCAACTTTTTATATATCCGTTCGCGGGCACCTCAATTATATAAGGTATTTATTGGGGTTATGATTTTAAGGGTTGTTTTTTTCGCTGCTTGTCTAATTGATACTAATCTGTTTACTTATAAACTGATTGAAATTATTCCGCTTATTGTTGCTTTATCTTCAGGTATTTATATTTATATAAAGGGGCATAAGCCAGCTCGTTTCTTTGTGATCGGGTATAGCTTTTTGTTTATTGGATTCATTATAAAGATTTTGATCCTGATAAATGTGAGTTGGCTTCCTTATGGACCAGTAACACATTACAGTTTAAGCTTTTGCTTTGTTATGGAGATGGTACTGGTATCATTTGCTATAGGTGATAGTGTGCGGCATCTTCGTAAAAAGAAGGATAAGGCACAAAAAAGAATGATCCACCAGTTGCGAATTAATGAGACGCTTAAAGATACTTTAAATGAAGAATTAGCTTTATTAGTCGAAGAACGTACAAGTGAAGTTGTGGAAAAGGCCTCTATAATTGGACAGCAAAATGAAAAATTAACTGCTGTTAATGACTTATTGAAACAGCAGGCAGAAGAGATCTCCAGAATGAATGTATTGCTTAAAAAAGATAATCAGGAACTTCATGTTAACATAGAAAAGGTTACTCATGCCCGTGTTATGTCGCAGGATGTAGATTTTACTGAGTTTAGTACCATTTATCCAGACAGGGAAACTTGTTTTAAATTTCTATCAAAACTAAAATGGGAAACTGGGTATTGTTGCCGAAAGTGTGCCAACACGAATTATCTTGCTGGACAGCTTCCTTACAGCCGCAGGTGTACGAAATGCCGTTACGAAGAGTCCGTAATTTGTTATACCATATTTCAAAATAGCAGGATCCCTATTAATAAAGCGTTTTATATGCTTTTTCTGGTATATTCTACCAAGGGCAAAATCTCGTCTCACAAACTCTCAGAATTACTGGATATCCGTCAGAGCACTTGTTGGGCGTATGCCAGTAAGATGAAAATGATTCTGGATGAACGTAAAAAGGAACTTAAGAACGCAGGTGAGAAGGGTTGGAGTAAAATGGTATTGGAGTGTACGCCTATTCTAAAGCAATTATAAAATTCTTGTATTCGGATGTAAGACTGGTTTGGTGTAACTAGCTGTAGGTTATATATCAATTTCTTGCCTTTGACTTCTAAAGTATTGTATCATTTTTGAAATAGTACGTCATTTTGTTATTGCGATTGAAGCGTATCATAATAAGATTGAATTGTTTTATTACTGATCATTTACTGCTATTAATCAACACAGTAGAGTATGTATGAAGTTTGTTGAAACGTATTGAACGATTGTGCAAATGCTTAATAATTAATATTTTATGATAATGGTCCTTGTTTTTATAACTAAATCTGCTTTACCTTTACCCAACGAATCTTAATTTAATCTAAATGCCAGGAATTCAATTATAAACCAAGCCTCTTATATCATAACAAGGAATAGATCTTATGGGTCTGATTGTTCCTATACAGTAAAATGAATTTATGAATAACAGTATCAAGGAGTATACTAAACAAAATATTAAGATCTGGCAAACTCAATATCTGGATCTGTAGAAAGTAAATAACAATGAATATAAATTTTAAAAAGTTGCTTCTTTTATTTTCAGTAGTGCTCGTTTCCCTTTCGGGCATAAGGGTATTAGCACAAAATAAGTCTGATTTCTTATTGACAGATGAACGATTATTAGAAAAAACTAAATTGTTGAATTTACAGGGTAATACAGAGGCTATAAAAGAGGTGAAATCAATCATTAAACAAGCAGATGTTGTATTAACTGCAGGCCCTTTTTCTGTTACTTTCAATAAAACAAAGATGGCACCAACCAATGACAAACACGATTATGTGAGTCAGGCTCCTTATTGGTGGCCAGATCCGGATAAACCTGATGGTAAGCCTTATATCAGAAAGGATGGGAAAAGAAATCCGGAGATCTACTTACTGCATGACCGGAGCCAGATAGGGGATTTGAGTATGGTATTGAAAAAACTGGGATTGGCTTATTATTACACTGCAAATGAAAAGTATGCATCAAGGGCCAAATTACTCCTTGAAACCTGGTTTATAAATACGAACACGAAGATGAATCCTAATTTAAACTTCGGACAATATGTACCTGGTCTTAATGAAGGAAGAGGGATTGGTATAATTGAAACCCGCGGGTTAATTGTCATTCCGGATGCTCTTGCTTTATTTTCAGGAAGTAAAAGCATAAATGACAAAGTAATTGAAGGTGTTAAGGATTGGTATAAAGCATATACGAACTGGTTATTGAACAGTGAAAACGGTAAAAATGAGTACACTCAAAAGAATAACCATGGTACCAACTATGATTTGCAAGTGGCTGATTTTGCACTTTTTACCGGTAATATAGCTTTGGCGAAAAAAGTAATCAATGAATTTACAATTCCAAGAATAGAACAGCAGTTTACGTCTGAAGGTGCGCAACCTTTAGAATTGGTCAGGACAAATTCATGGGATTATGTAAATATGAACTTAGATGCCTGGTGTAAACTGGCCATACTATCAGATCACCTGAGTATTGATCTTTGGCACACACAAACTAAAGATGGTAAGGGTATTCGATCAGCAGTCAAATGGTTGATTCCTTTTGCTGCTGAACAGAAGAAATGGGAAACACAACAGATTGGTCCATTTGGATATGGAGATATGCACTTTATTATGAATAAGGCAAGTGTGAAGTATCCGGATCTTTCATTTGAATTTTATTTTAAAAAGTATCCCAAAGGAATAGAAATAGAATAATTAGGTGTAAATAGTAATAAGCTACTTATACTGATAAAACTGCACATTTGAACTTAATAAAAATTATATGCCACCTTTAAAACTGATATGGAGCTTGCTCTTTTTCTTGTGTTTTAACACTTTCCTTTACGCTCAAAAAAAGCCTGCTCTGACAAAGAATGAGGATAGGGTAGAAGCCCTGCTGGCAAAAATGACTCTTGAAGAAAAAGTAGGTCAATTGAATCAGTACACTGGAGAACGCTTAGCAACGGGTCCGGTTACTGTTAACAGTACCAAATATGCCGATATAAAAGAGGGGAAAGTGGGCTCCATGTTAAATGTACGGGGAGCTAAAGATACACGTGATGTACAGAAAATTGCAATGCAATCGCGTCTTAAAATTCCCTTGTTATTTAGTTTGGATGTGATACATGGTTATCGTGTTACCTTTCCAATTCCTCTTGCAGAAGCGTCGAGTTGGGATTTAAAAGCGATTGAACAATCTGCAAGGGTTGCAGCAACAGAAGCTGCCGCATCCGGGATTCACTGGACATTTGCTCCTATGGTTGATATATCCCGCGACCCACGCTGGGGAAGAGTCATGGAAGGCGCTGGCGAGGATACCTACCTGGGTTCTTTAATTGCCAGAGCCAGGGTAAGAGGCTTTCAAGGCAAAGGATTGGGCAATTTGGATGCCGTTATGGCCTGTGCTAAACATTTTGCAGCGTACGGTGCCGCTATAGCAGGTCGTGATTATAATACCGTTGATATGAGCGACAGACTTTTATGGGAAGTTTACCTGCCTCCCTTTAAAGCCGCAGCGGACGAAGGGGTTGCTACTTTCATGAATTCATTTAATGATTTAAATGGAATCCCGGCTACGGGAAATCGTTATTTACAACGTGATATTTTGAAAGGTAAATGGAATTATCCAGGCTTTGTAGTGAGCGACTGGGGCTCTATTCGCGAGATGATTCCACATGGATTTGCAAAAGATAATAAGGAAGCGGCTTTACTAGCTATTACAGCTGGAAGTGATATGGATATGGAAAGCCATAGTTATATAGAAAACCTGGTGCAATTAGTTAAAGAGCAAAAGGTTCCGCTGAATTTGGTAGATGATGCCGTAAGAAGAATTTTGCTTAAAAAGTTTGAGTTAGGCCTGTTTGAAGATCCCTACCGTTTCAGTAATGAAGCGAGAGAAAAGAAGATTTTAAATTCGGATGAAAATCGTAAAGCGGCCCTTGAAGTGGCAGAGAAAAGTATCGTATTACTGAAAAATCAAAATCAGTTATTACCTCTTTCTAAAGACCTTAAAACAATTGCTGTAATTGGGCCATTAGCAAAATCAAATAACGACATGAAGGGCTTTTGGTCCGTGACATGGGATAATGATAAGCTGGTTTCTCTGTATGAAGGTTTGCAAAATAAGGTTGGAAAAAATACGCAATTGCTTTATGCTGAAGGCTGTGGAATCTCCGACACGTCAAAAGCTGGTTTTGCAGCAGCAATAGAGGCAGCGAAAAAAGCGGATATAGTGGTTATGGCTGTGGGTGAAACTTTTGATATGAGTGGCGAAGGAAAAAGCAGGACGAGTATTGGGATCCCTGGAATTCAGGAAGATTTGATTAAGGCTGTAAAAGCTACCGGGAAACCTGTTGTCGTTTTAATTATGGCTGGGCGACCGCTTATCTTTAATTGGACTGCCGATCATGCTGATGCTATCTTGTATACCTGGTGGTTGGGTAGTGAGGCTGGGAACGCCATGTCTAGTGTTTTATATGGTGATTATAATCCTGCAGGAAAGCTTCCTATATCCTTTCCAAGGTCTGTAGGGCAGATTCCTATCTATTATAGTGCTAAAAATACGGGTAGGCCTTCGCTCAATGAACATGATATTGCGTATCGTTCTACTTATATTGATATGCCCAATTCCCCTCGATATGCCTTTGGTTATGGATTGAGTTATACCTCTTTTTCTTTGTCTGATCTAGTGTTAAACAAATCGAAAATTGGCGATGGGGAAAACTTAACAGTTAGTTGTACACTCAAGAATACTGGAAATTATGCTGGCGAAGAGGTCGTGCAACTTTATATTCAAGATATTTTTGCTAGTGTAACCCGTCCCGTTAAAGAGCTTAAGGATTTTCAGAAGGTAATGCTGAAGCCTGGTGAAAGTAAAACACTCTCCTTCATCGTGGACAAAGAAAAGCTTTCGTTCTATAACCAACAAATGAAATGGGGAACTGAACCTGGAGCGTTTAAAATTATGATTGGTGACTCATCAGACCATATCATCTTAAAGGGTGATTTTGAACTGGTGTATTGATTTATACATATAGCTGGAATATCATGCTTCATAATCTATATGTGTATATTTGTGATGTTAGAATGGTATATAGAAACAGCTCATTTGTAGCTATATAGGGTGTTATTGCAGATGATACTTGTCCTTCTTAAAAACTCCTCTAAATTAAGTAACCCATTAGGAGCGTCAAACCAATATTACCTCTGATCAGCTCAAACTACTAATACAAATCATATTGAGGCATAATATCAAGCCTCTTTATTTTAATTTTTATGAAAATATATTGTAAGCAAATCGGGCCACAAAGTATTCTTTGTTTTTTTATCCTACTGATGAGTGCAACATTATCGGCACAAGAAGGTCGATTAGTGACAAGCTTCAATGGAGAATGGCTTTTTGCAAAAGACAGTATAGGGCTTAAAAAAAGTATTTGGACTAAAGTAAATATCCCGCATAGCTGGAATAAAGAGGATGTAACAGATGATACACCCGGTTACTACAGAGGTGTAGGCTGGTATAAAAAAAACATAACCATACACCCGGGCTTAAAAGGTAAAAAAATATTCCTTTATTTTGAGGGAGCTAATCAGGAAACTGAAGTGTATGTGAACGGGAAAAAAGCCGGACGTCATGTTGGTGGTTATACTCGTTTTTGTCTGCAGATAGATCCCTTCCTTAATTTTCAAGATGGGACAAAAAATGAAGTTTTAGTTAAAGTAGATAATAAGTTCAATGAGGACATTCCTCCTTTATCTGCTGACTTTACCTTTTTTGGTGGGATCTACCGTGATGTTTATGTAGTCACTGCAAATCCCGTGCATTTTAGTTTCAATCGTGCGGCTAATGGTGTTTTCCTGAGCACTCCTGTTGTATCTGCAAAAACGGCATCTGTTCATATCAGGAGTCAGCTGATTAACCAGTCCTCATCATGGAGAAAGTTGATTATTACCAATTTAATTAAAGATCATAAGGGAGCAGTTATAGCGAAAAAGAGTATTCAGGTTCGTTTAAAAGCAGGAGCAGAAGAGGAATACAATCAGCAGATTGATGCAATCGTTAATCCACAATTATGGAGTCCCGAAAACCCTTACCTGTATACGGTTATCACCCAGATAGTAGATGCCAAAACAAAAAGGGTACTAGATTTAGTAAGCAATCCTTTAGGATTTCGCTGGTTTAAATTTGATGCGGCAAGTGGTTTTTATCTAAACGGAAAGCCGTACAAGTTAATAGGAGCGAGCCGTCACCAGGATTTTAAAGCCATGGCCAATGCATTACCCAATGCCTATCATGTCAATGATATTAAATTATTGAAAAAGATGGGGGCAAACTTTCTTCGTGTTGCCCATTATCCACAGGATCCTGCGGTACTGGAAAGCTGCGACAGACTAGGCATTCTGACTTCAGTTGAAATTCCAATTGTAAACGCGATTACCGAATCAGAAGCCTTTTATCAGCATTGTAAAGACATGCAGGTTGAAATGATTCGTCAGAATTATAATCATCCAAGCGTGATTTTATGGGCTTATATGAATGAAGTCTTATTGAGACTAAAATTTACAGATGATAAACCACGGCAACAGATCTACTTTGATCATATTACCCGGCTTGCCGAACAGCTTGATTCCTTAACCCGTAAAGAGGATCCATCACGGTATACAATGATCTCCAATCACGGCGATTTTAAGCGGTACAAACAAACACGTTTAATAGAAATACCAATGGTTGTGGGCTGGAATTTATATCAGGGTTGGTACTCTGGAAATATAAAGGGATTCGCTGATTTCCTTGACCAACATCATAAAGAATTTCCTGAAAAGCCGGTCATGGTTACTGAGTATGGTGCAGATGCAGACCCTCGAATCCATTCTTTAACTCCGGAACGCTTTGATAAGAGTATGGAGTATTCGCTTGATTTTCATGAATACTATCTTAAAACTATACAGGAACGCCCTTTTGTTGCTGCTGGTATGATATGGAACCTGTCTGACTTTAATTCTGAAAGTCGCGAAGAAACAATGCCTCATATTAATAACAAAGGACTGCTGACTCTAGACAGACAACCTAAAGATCTGTATCGATTTTACCAGTCTCGTTTACTTAAAACACCCTATGTTAAAATATCAAACTGGTTATTAAGAGGAGGTTTAGCAGATAGTACAGTATCACGAACTAACACACAAGCATTAAAAGGTATCAGTGATGATACTGAAATAAGTCAGTTAAGTAATACTCAGACTAGTAAAAAACCTTCGAGAGTTACCCATAATTCTGCTGCTTTAAGTCAGGATCTTAATTCCCATACCAGTACCCAGCCTTTGGAAGTATTTTCTAATGCTGATGATGTAAGTCTGTTCTTGAATGGCGAGTTTCTAAAAGGTGCTAAGACCCCGTCAAACCGCTTTATCTGGCAGGTACCATTTAAGAATGGATTGAATACCGTTGAAGCGCTCATAAAAGTAGGTGGAAAAGAATACAGAGATGTGGCCACAATCAATTTTACTTGCATACCCCGCGTATTTGCCAAAGGTCCGGTGTTTGATCAGCTTCATGTGCTATTGGGTGCTAAGCGGATTTATATAGATGAGGACGAAAAAGCGGTATGGCTTCCAGACCAGGTGTACCAACCTGGTGGCTGGGGACATATAGGGGGAGAGATCTTCAAAATGAAAGGTAATGCGCGTCAAAGTTATGGAACGGATAGAAATATCATTGGAACGGACAGAGATCCCATCTATCAGACACAGAATATAGGCATTAAAAAGTACAAATTAGACGTTCCTGATGGTGACTACAATCTGGTGTTACATTTTGCTGAATTGATAAGTGCTGATGTAAAAGAAGCATTGGCTTACAATCTGGATAACTCATCACAATCCGAAAAAGTAGAGGAACGGATCTTTGATGTGTTCATTAATGATGTTCCTGTTTTGCAGCGTTTTAGTCCAAAGGAAAAGTATGGTGCCCTTACTGCCGGTTCAGAGGAATTTAAATTGACGATAACAAATGGCAAGGGAATTGAAATTACATTTAAAGTAATAAAAGGGCAACCTGTTTTAAATGCTTTACAACTTATTAAAAACTAATTATTTTCAGGTGAGGAGACAAATATTGATTTTACTGCTGGTATTTTGTTCTGTATCACTTGGTTTTGGAAAGCAGAGTAAGCGTTTGATTACCGGATGGGAGTTCGTTAGACAAGATTTAGGAGGGATCTGGGAAGCTGTACGACCTGTTACCGCAGGTAATCCTGAAAATGTTCCCCTTTGGACTAAGGTAAATCTGCCGCATTGTTTTAACGAACAGGATGCTTTTGATCCGGATGTGAACTATCATCAGGGACCTGGATGGTATCGTACCAATCTCGTCCTGAATAACCCTTACAAAGGCGGTCGCACATTGTTGCACTTTGAAGGTGCAGGACAAAAGGCAGAGGTTTATATTTATAATACAAAAGTTGGCACACATAAAGGGGGATATGATGAGTGGACGGTTGATGTAACGGAAGCGGTAGAAGCCTTTAAAAAGTCAGACGTGTTTGAAAAGCAATTTAAAAACGCCATTCCGTTTATCCGTCTGGCCCATTATCAGCAGTCGCCCATCGTATTGAATTTTTGCGATAGTCTAGGCATCATGGTCTGGGAGGAAATTCCCTGGTGTAGGGGTGGTTTAGGTGGCGAAATCTATAAGGAACAAGCCCGTCGCATGTTAACCAATACGATAGAGCAGCATTACAATCATCCTGCCGTAATCATCTGGGGTTTGGATAATGAAAATGACTGGCTAGGTGATTTTCCTGAGTTTGATCAACAGAAGATCCGAACTTTCATGAAGGAGCTGAATGACCTGTCGCACCAACTTGATGCCTCCCGTAAAATGGCCAATTCCAATGGTATGCTTATCGACAATCAAGGCAGATCTACAGGATCACGATTGTTACAATTATATAATGGCAGAGCCCTTATTCAGGTGAAGCTACATGAAGGCAGTAGTACAATTGCTGCTGCGATAAAGGATTTAAAAACCGTATTTTTAGACTTATAAACCCATTAATTATGAAATATCCATTATGCCTGCTCTTGTTGCTTTTTGTTAATACTATTTATGCGCAGAAAGTAAACGTTAAAAAGGAGTTCGTTTTTGCGCAAAAGCAAACGGACTATATGCTGCAAGAGATTAAAAAAGCGGACGTGAAACCTGATCAGGTTTCCCCACGAACATTTGAAAACGGTAAACTAAAAATAGTCAACTCAAGAGATTGGACAAGTGGATTCTTTCCAGGCGAGCTCTGGTATCTGTTTGAATATACAGGCGACAAGAAATGGCTGGAACAAGCAAAAGAATTTACTGTAAAATTAGATAAGGAGCAGTTTAACATCACAACCCACGATTTAGGTTTCATGATGTATTGCAGTTATGGAAACGGCTACCGTTTAACTCATGATGAAACATATAAAAATGTTATCATTCAGTCCGCTAAATCACTATCCACCCGTTTCAACCCCAAAGTAGGATTGATCCGTTCATGGGACCATCATAACGATCAGTGGAAATATCCTGTCATCATTGATAACATGATGAACCTGGAGCTTTTGTTTGAAGCCACCAAACTTACCGGTGACTCTTCTTTTTATAAAATAGCGGTTTCTCATGCGAACACTACGCTTAAAAATCATTTCAGAGCTGATTACAGTTCTTATCATGTCGTTGATTATGATCCAGAAACAGGTGAAGTACGTAAAAAGATGACCCATCAAGGTTATGCAGATGAATCAGCATGGGCTAGGGGACAAGCATGGGCACTGTACGGATTTACATTATGTTATCGGGAAACTGGAGACACGCTCTACTTGAATCAAGCCCAAAATATTGCAAACTTCATTTTGAACAATCCAAATTTGCCTAAAGACCTTGTGCCATATTGGGATTATAACGACCCTACAATACCCAATACCTCTCGGGATGCATCAGCAGCAGCTATTACAGCCTCAGCTCTGTATGAATTAGCTGGATATGCTAAGTTGCCGCTCTACAAAAAGAAAGCGGATATTATTTTAAGCAGCTTAGGTAAATCATACCATGCACCAATTAATGGAAAAGGTGGTTTTATTCTGGATCATAGTACAGGACACCGTCCCGCGAAAAGTGAAATAGATGTACCCATTAATTATGCAGATTATTATTACCTGGAAGCACTTTTAAGAAGTAAGAAAAAATAACTATTCAGTCCTTTCGTAAAAATTCATGAGACAATTGTTCATTTTTAGTTCCTTTCTTTTTATGCTCTTAGGCGTTGGAACATATTCTCACGCAGGTGATGATAAACAACAAGTTACCAAAGTATTGCGCAAGCAAATTATGGAGGAGGCACTTTGGGCACTTCAGCAACAGCCTGTAACGGTAACAGCAGAATCATCAATGAGGAGTGCAGGAGGTAAACATGACTTCTACTCAGAAGGCGATTATTGGTGGCCCGATTCTTTAAATCCATCAGGCCCTTATATTCAAAAGGACGGCCTAACCAATCCTGCTAATTTTGTTGCTCATAGGCAAGCGATGATCCGCTTTAGTAAAATTATTGGAGCATTGGCTTCCGCATACAAAATTACCGATGATCCAAAATATGTCAGCCATGCCCTCAAACATTTGAAGGCATGGTTTATAAATGATGAAACGTTAATGAATCCCAATCTTTTGTACGCTCAGGCCATTATGGGACGATTTTCTGGACGAGGAATAGGTATTATTGATACCATTCAGTTGATGGAGGTAGCACAAGGTATCCTCGTTATGCAATCATCCGGTAAAATCGGTACTGCTGATTTAAAAGGATTGAAAAACTGGTTTTCACAGTATCTCACTTGGCTAACCAGCCATCAGTATGGTAAAGATGAAATGAATGCAGAGAATAATCATGGAACCTGTTGGGTCATGCAGGTTGCTTCATTTGCCAAACTTACCGGAAATAAAGAGCTTTTGGAATTCTGTAGCAATCGATATAAAACGATATTATTACCACTTCAAATGGCAAAGGATGGGAGCTTTCCACGCGAATTGAAACGAACTAAACCCTATGGTTATGCCTTGTTTAATCTGGATGCTATGGTCACTCTCTGTCAGATTCTGTCCAATAAAACAGATAATCTGTGGACTTACCAAACCGCTGATAGCCTTTCAATCCGTAATGGGATAGCATTCATGTATCCATTTATACAAAACAAGAAGAGCTGGCCTTTCGCAAAAGACGTCATGTATTGGGAAAACTGGCCTGTAGCGCAACCTTCCCTGGTTTTTGGGGCAATAGCTTACAAACAAGATAACTGGTTCAATACCTGGGAAAAATTGGAACATCATCCACAATTAGAAGAAGTAATCCGTAATCTTCCCATAAGGCATCCACTTATCTGGTTAGCTAAAAAATAGGTGATTTTACTTACAGTCAAACACCGTTCTTGAAGACAACAAATTGAAGTGTTGGAAAATCATGCCGATATTCCTTATGACCTGAGTAAGCTGGGCAGGCAGGAGATTTGTTAAGTTTTCTCCATCCTCGATCACTTCACCAGAAGTAGGCTGCTCCGATAAATTGACACAGCAAATCAGCGCACTTTTTCCAGCGCCCGAAGCACCTATGATGCCAAAGATTTTCCCTTCAGGCACATGCAGCGAGATATCGGATAAAGCCCTGACCCCATTATTTTTCTTATAGAAAATTTTAGTAATATTTTTTAAATCAATCAATTGACGTGGAGGAGATTATAACACCAACGTTCATGATGATGATTGGTTGGGGACATAAATTTTGTCATATATTCAAATAGGAGAATAGAAATATATGCTTTTTATTCGAAAATTTGCCCAATTGTCGATACCTGTTACAAAAATTTTTCCGCTTTAAGCCCATAGCTGACTAGCAGATTTCCTCTTGCAAATTCATTATCACAAATATTGAAAACAGCTAAATTGCTATATCACTTCCGCAATATGTTTAAAGTTCGACTTAATAATCGCAATTACCTCATCCACCTTTCCGTTAAACATCATTTTCGTCATAGAAGTAGCAAAACCTTTCATCTGTGTGAAATCAGTTTTAGGAGGCATTGCTAAGGCATTCGGATCCGTCAGTATATTCACTAAAGCAGGACCATCAGTAGCTAAAGCCTTGCCAATTGCCTCGCGTACCTCTCCAGGTTCATGTGCCGAAAACCCTTTAATCCCAATCGCTTCCGCTACAGCAGCAAAGTCGGTATTAGCCATATCCGTTTGCCAGTCTG
The DNA here is from genome assembly GCF_000403135.1 of Arcticibacter svalbardensis MN12-7. Taxonomy (GTDB): domain Bacteria; phylum Bacteroidota; class Bacteroidia; order Sphingobacteriales; family Sphingobacteriaceae; genus Arcticibacter; species Arcticibacter svalbardensis. Next base: position 7,895 of record NZ_AQPN01000086.1, on the reverse strand, counting down.
GTAAGCCTGCCACTTCCATCTCCAGTTTCACCATCCCCAGAGAACGGTTGTTGAACACAATCAGTTTAACCGGAAGCTTATATTGTACAATAGTAGCCAGATCTCCCAATAACATAGATAAACCACCATCACCACAAAGCGCAATAACCTGTCGCCCCGGACAAGCTAAAGCAGCCCCGATAGCCTGTGGCATGGCATTAGCCATTGAGCCATGATTCCATGAACCCAACATCTCCCGCTTTCCTGTAGCATACAGGTAACGTGCACCCCAAACGCATGACATGCCGGTATCAACAGTAAATATCGTGTCCTCATCCGCAAGCTCATTGATCACCGCAGAAACAAATTCCGGGTGGATCAACTCTTTTTCTCCCGGACTATCCACATATACCCGGATTGCTTTCTTCACTTTCTCATGGAACTCAAGTTGCTCATTTAAAAAATCAGCATCCTGTTTAACCTCCAAAAGCGGCAACAAATCTTTAAGTGTATCTTCAATTTTACCACCTAGCCCTAATGTAACCTTTGCCCTTCGACCGATCACTTCAGGTTTTATATCCACCTGAACAATTTTACAATGTTTAGGAATAAAATTCGCATAAGGGAAATCAGTGCCCAAAAGAAGGAGCAGATCACATTCATGCATTGCATGATAGGCAGATGGAAGGCCAAGCAAACCGGTCATTCCCACTTCAAAGGGATTGTGATGTTGGATATGCATCTTTCCGCGGAAAGAATAACCTATGGGTGCCTTAATCTTTTCGGCAAGCGCTACCACTTCGTCATGCGCATCTTTACAGCCTATGCCGCAGAAGATAGCAATCTTTTTATGCGTACGGATGAGCTCTGCAAATTTTTGCAAATCTGAATCTGAAGGTTTCATCACCATCACGGAAGGGAAGGAACCCATCGATGCGGGACTTTCCACTGCATCCATTGCCGTTACATCGCCTGGTAGACCTATAACAGCTACTCCCTTTTTCTGAACGGCATGTTGCAAAGCTTGTTGCAGCATGCGCGGTAATTGCACAGGTGTAGTAGCCAGCTCATTATAACAACTGCAATCATCAAAAAGCTTGGTGGTATTGGTTTCCTGAAAAAAGTTAGTGCCAAATTCACCCGTGGGAATGGTGGAGGCAATAGCCAAAACAGAAGCACCGGACCGGTGTGCATCATAAAGCCCATTGATCAGGTGAACGTGTCCCGGACCCGAGCTCCCCGCACAACAGGCTAGTCCATTCAACTGCGCTTCAGCCCCTGCCGCAAAAGCACCCACTTCTTCATTCCGGACATGGATCCAGTCCACTTTTCCATTTCTTCTCACCGCGTCGTTTATCTCATTTAAACTATCCCCGGTCACTGCATATATTCTTTTAATGCCAGCCTCTACCAGCATTTCTACTACTTGTTCCGCAACATTTGCCATTTTTTCAATTTAATAAGGTGGATGAACGATTTCCGTATTTATGTTCAGGAGGGTAACCTAAGAATAAGGGAAAAAGTTTGTTCTTTTATTCATATTTTGAAGGCTTGAATAACAGGCTAAAATGTGATGAGTGCGTCTGGATTATTCGTAGTAAAGCGTGCTTTTTTTGTGGTAATCATCAAGTGAACTATTTCGCACCTTCTACCCACCTCCTCCGCACCTTCTCCGCACCTTGTTCGCTCGGAATGAAAGCAAGCTGCGGTTCAGGTCAGTCGGAAGTCCTGCTTATTTAATAATCTGGGTAGTTTTAAGAGGGTGTTAATCTGCCAGGAAATTGTCGAAAATTATCCTGCATCTTAGTTAAATGAATAGCTTCGATGTAATAATATTTGTTATGTTTGATTTGATGATTTTTCACTATTTGAATAAGGTGGAATACCTGGAATGAAATTATCATCTATCAGACAAGCCCTCCGTAAAAAGGGTTAAAGATTAATAAAATAGAGATGAATATGGGAAGGTTAAAGTCTGGTTTGCGGTTTTCAATCCTTTTCAGTCTGACGGTACTGAGCACTTTTGCTTTTTCCCAACCAGCATCCGGTCCGGATAGTATTTATCGTCCTATCGCAGCAGAGTACGCAAAAGTAAGTTCTTCCCATGAGTTCTGGCTGGGAAGTAATTACCGGAAACTTTGGGCTACCCCTGTAAAGATCAAGGTCCTGTCTTTAGCGAAAGAGCATAACGGATTAACGATCATTAAATTGGGAGGAGGGATGCAGACCAAGTCCCTGCGCTTAAAAGATGCCACCGGAAAGGAATGGGTACTCCGTACGATTCAGAAGTTTCCCGAACGTAATATGCCTGTTAACCTGCGGAAAACAGTGGCGCAGAGTATCCTTCATGATCAAATTTCAGCCATTAACCCCTTTGGAGCGCTTGCCGTTCCACCTTTAACAGCGGCTTTAGGAATTCCGCATACCAATCCTCAGATCGTATACGTTGAGGACGACCCTTTGCTTGGTCCTTATCGGGAGGATTTTAAAAATTCGGTATATATATTCGAGGAACGGGCACCTGTGGATGAGGATAAAACGGATAATACGGCTAAAGTGCAGAGAAAGGTGCAGGAAGATAATGATACGGAGGTGGATCAGAAACTAGTGTTAAGGGCACGATTGCTGGATATGATTCTGGGAGATTGGGACCGGCACGAAGATCAATGGCGTTGGGAGAAAATCAAGGATAAAAAGGATACTAAATATGTACCGGTACCAAGGGACAGAGATCAGGTATTTTATAAAACATCAGGCGTGTTGCCCTGGATCATTTCGCACCAGTGGCTGAAATCAAGATGGCAGGGTTATTCGGAAACCCTTCGGGATGTGAAAGGCTGGAACTTTAATGCACGATATTTCGACCGGTATTTTCTAAATGGATTAAGTCGGAAGGACTGGACTGAGCAAGTTCAATTTGTGCAGAAGACCCTCAGCGATAGCTTGATTCGACAGGCAATTCATCGTTGGCCAGATCCTGTATTTGCATTAGCTGGTGAAGAGGTCATCCGCAATTTAAAGGCAAGAAGAGATGAACTTCCACAGACCGCCTCGACGTATTATAAGTTTATATCCGAAACGGTAGAAGTGCCTGCTTCCGATAAAAACGAGTCTTTTAACTTGAAATATCGGGATAATGGAGATGTGGAACTTCGCGTTTATAATATTAAGAAGGATGGCAAAGAGGGAAGGTCGATTTATCACCGGACGTTTGAAAGGGATGTTACTAAGGAAATCAGACTTTATGGGTTTAAAGGTAATAATAGGTTTAATGTAATAGGTTCTGGAAAATCGCCTATCGTGGTTCGAATGGTAGGAGGTTCTGATGCGGATAATTTTTCTATTAGTCCGCAAACTGAAAATAAAAGCAAGTTATTTGTATATGATGGTATTCAAGGACCGGATTCTCTGCCATCGCGTTCGCTTGCACGACTTAAACTTTCTGCCGATACTGCAGTGCATAGTTACGATAAAACCAGTTTTAAGTACGATAGGAAAGGGCCTTTATTTGCAGCCAGTTACGATCTCGATCAGGGGCTTTTGCTGAGAGCTGGGATCTTAGTGGAGAAGCAGGGTTTCAGGAAAGACCCTTTTGCTTATAAACATGAGCTTTGGGCGAACTATTCTACTGGTAGGTCATCCTTTAAGTTCAACTATTCGGGAGAATACACTAAACTGATTGGTGAGAATGACCTGAAGATTGATGTTAATTCTTTGGGACCTAATAATTTGAGTAACTTTTTTGGCAGGGGAAATGAATCAGTATTTGTGAATAGCGAAGAGCAAGAGATTGGTTATTACCGGAATCGGTATGATTATGTGAGTGCCGAGGTTAAGCTTAACAGGAATATTAGTCCGGTGTTAAAAATAGACGCAGGTATAGCTTCAGAATATTATACGAGTTCAGCTTCTAATAATGAGGAACGGTTTTTCCGATCCTATGCTATAGATCATCCTTCAGAGGGGATCTATGGAAACCGGTTTTATGCGGGTGTAGTTTCGGATATTCATGTGAATACGCGAAAGAATGCCGTTTTAGCTTATGATGGTATTGTTTGGAATACGCGGATAGCGCTGATGAAGGAAATAGGAAATGGTCACGCTGAATATGCTAAACTGCAGAGTGATTTTACTTTTTATTTCAATATGGCTGATTCGAATTTGGTGATTGCCAACCGGATTGGTGGAGGAACAACATTAGGGAGTCCGCAGTTTTATCAGGCGATGCAGTTGGGTGGACAGCAGAATTTGCGAGGATTTCATACCAATAGGTTCAATGGAAGAAGTATGTTGTTCCATAATATAGAGTTGAGGCTTAAACTGTTTGATTTTACTTCGTATTTATTTCCGGGAACATTTGGGCTGACTGCTTTTAATGATATTGGAAGGGTATGGCAACCAGGTGAGTCATCAGATAAATGGCATGAAGGTTATGGAGGTGGGATTTATTTGGTGCCGGCGGAATTAATTATTATTCAGGGGGCTGTTGGGTTTTCGAAAGAGGGGACGATGCCTTATATTTCTCTTGGGTTTAGGTTTTAATGGAGGGGGCTATTTTTATATGTTTTATAAAGAGAAGGAGATAACCTATTAGCATACAATAGTATTGTTTCAAAAGGGGAAGCCAAAAGCTTGGACATGCCGAGATAGAAATCGGCGATTCAAAAATTATGATAGCCGAAGAGAATTCGCAATGGAACACCAAAAGCCCGCAAACTTATATATTTAAAAAAGGAAACTAGGATAACTGTAGGATAAATTTATTCAAATGAGCTATTAGATTGTGAATTAGTATATAGAAATGAATTCAATTATTACAGATGAATTTTCAATTGTTTTTCAATTTTAAGATATAAAGTACTAAACGAATAATTTAAACCTTCTTTTAAACGATAATAATAATTCGATGAAATAAGTACCTTTAACAGGTTTTTATCAAATTATAATGGCTAGAACAATTGCTTACCTCCGGGTATCTACCTTGGATCAGAACTTTGACAAATATATCCAAAGTTTTATGATGAAGGCAGAGGTATGAGCCGTGACGGATTTGTTCATTTTCTTTAATTTACCCCTATATTATGAAAACCAATCAAAATGATAACTTTAAAATAGTAAACGCTGAAAATATAATATCTCCTCAGCTGGTTGTATTCGCAGATATTGTGAAGAGGAATGTACAGCATCTGATTGACCTATTTGAGCACTCAGGCCAATTACGGCCACACGTTAAAACGAATAAATGCCCTCAGGTTGTGCAAATAATGATGGATGCTGGTATTCATAAATTCAAATGCGCAACTATTTCTGAAGCCGAAATGTTGGCTTTGATCGATGCACCAGATGTGCTGCTTGCTTATCAGCCCGTAGGCCCGAATATAGCACGATTCGTTAATCTTGTGAGTGAATATCCGAAAACATTGTTTTCCTGTCTGATCGATAACATTAAAACTGCGGATCAGATTGATCTTGCGGCGCAAAATCAAGGCGCAAAAATCAATATTTTCATTGATCTTAATGTCGGAATGAATCGCACAGGACTTTCGGATAAACATCAAATCTTTTCATTATTTAAGCATTGCGAAACACTAAACAGCATTACCGTTGCTGGGCTTCATGCGTACGACGGCCATCTTGTAGATGAGAACGAGCCATTACGCCTTGAAAAAGCCAGCAAGTGTTTTGCTTACGTGAAAAAGTCTGACCGCAGAGCTCGCAGCAGCAGGTTTTAAAAATCTTCTTATTGTTGCAGGTAGCACGCCTACGCTGAAATACTATGCAGCTCAGTCTGAAGTTGAATGTTGTCCCGGTACATTTATCTATTGGGACGAACATTACCAGCGGTCTTTTCCGGAGCTACCTTTTGAAAGTGCTGCTATTTTGTTTGCAAGAGTCATTTCGAAACCATCTCCTGATACCGTATGTCTGGATTGCGGCTATAAGGCTTTAGCCTCTGAAGGTGCGTTAACAGAAAGAGTCGATTTTTTGGGTCAGCCCGAATATGAGATCATCTCTGAAAGTGAAGAACACTTACTTCTATCGATGAAAGGAAATACATTGATTCCAGGTGATCATATCATTGGAGTTCCTTATCATATAGGGAGAACTAATCATCTTTATGATCAATGCGCAGTCGTTTCAGACGGAAAGTTTACGGGATACTGGAGCATTTTAGCAAGAAGCCGGAGATTTAATGTTTAAGTCAATAACACTTAAGTGCAGAAATTGTCCTCCATGTTTTAATTAAGACAGATAACTTTGACCCATGTTTAATATGAGAATTCTACCGTTAAAGGCTTTCGGAAAAATTGTTTAAATCCTTCTTTGTTTTAAGAACAATGCTTTAACCATCTTTAATCTCTTGCTGTGACTCTTTTATTCTTACAATCATTTCCGACGTAAAGTATAAATCATCTGCTGATACAGGAGTGAGTACGTATGCTTGTTTGCTTCCTCTCTATATCACAATCTTTTGCCCACTATCAGCCATATCAAAAAAATCTTTTTGACGTTCTCTAAATTGTCTACTAGTTGTTTCTACTATTCCTTTCATTGTGTACAATATTTGGTACACAAATACACTAACATTTAGTACCATTTAGTCAAGCATTTAATAACTATCTTTATTGATAACCTTTTTCTGCTATTCACCAAAGGACACTTTGTTATTTGTATTATCACTATTTCACCGTTTCTTGATCCAATATAAAGCACCTGTAATTGACCTTTTTCTCCGCCAAGTTTAATCAAGCTCGACCTGCTTCAACACTACCTTTTCATTATTATATTCTAAGGTTCCCCTCCATTTGCCTTTAACTACGGTTGACTCACCAGTAATGTCATTCTACTTATTTTAGAACACATTCTGGTAAATAACCCATTTAAGGATTTGGCATAATTTTTCTTGATAAATAAGTGATCACAAAGTTGAGAAAACAAAGTTTCGATCCGTTTTCTTGTGTATCTGTATGCTGGATTCCAAAGGGATATTCGCTTCTTCATACTATTTATTAATGGCGTAATAAGCTTAATTTTATCCTTCTCGAATAATGATGTCCGGTAAAGAAGGGATAGATATCATTTATCAGTAATTAACTCACAGCCAGATAATTGCATCTTTTCAGTGGACTAACTATTAACTTATTGATTATATACTGATAGTCAGCGCAATTATTTAAGTGCTTTTAATATACTACTTAACTGTTCTGGTTTTAAGCTACGGCCATGTGTAATTTCAATGACAATTCCTTCCTTCGTCGTTACAGTTATATTAGTTGTGTAGTTGTCAACATATTTTTGTAAACAATTTAACAATTCCAAAATAGAGCCTTCTAAAACATTTATTGTCGCAGCTATCGAATTCATATTAATACCTATACCCATTTGTCCTGTCTTAACAGTGGGTTGTAACATTTCAGCATAAACAACGCCCTCTATTTTCTGCTTGTTTATATATCTTTGAAGTTCAATTAATCTACCGGGACTTTCATCAGACAAGGCAATCTGGAGCTTCAAATATTCGTTAGTATTTTCTTTTATTTGATTATTAGCCATTATCGAATGTAATCATAATCCACTATATAGCAATGTTTTATTTAATTTAAAAGACTGATAAACTGTAGTATATACGACCAGTGCTTGTGAGTCAACTCTTTTAAATCACCTATTTTACGCTTTTTTAGTAACACCGAAAATAGGTTATTTTGCGATTATTCTTTTGCTCAAGCTGAAAAGATTCCAATTTGTAAATCGTTAAAAAAAATTAGAGAACCGCTATTCATCCGCTTGATGGGTATATTACTATATCAATCTAAAACTACTCACATTGTAAAGTTTTGCTTTATTGCATTGAACAGAATTCTTATTATTGCACAACTTTATTTGGTTGCTGAAACAATATTTTGTTGATACTATTT
>NZ_AQPN01000085.1 GCF_000403135.1 Arcticibacter svalbardensis MN12-7 | reverse complement strand
AAAATTTATGACTTTGTTAAGTGTTTTGGATGGCCTTAATTTGGCTTATTGAAAACTAATTTGAATTTAAATACAGGTTTTAAGATGTTGATTCCTTAAAGAATGAAATGGAAAAAATTCATTTTTGAGGTTCATATATGATCTAAACGCCTTAAAATTAAACGCTCCTATAATTTGCAAGTAGTATAAAATATAACAGGATCACTTAAAGCATGCTTGCTTTAACTTGTTTATATCCAAATAATAAACTTCTTTGTTCTAAGTAATTTGACCTTCAGGGATTGCTTTTAGTTTAATTCATTCATATGTAACTAGGTAGTTAATTTGCTTTTTGGGAATTAAACTACTACTTGTCCTGGTTACTTTGCCGCTTTATAAACTGGCAAAGTAACAGAAATCATGACATTATTTGATGCGGCACTTTCATTTTTCATTCTGTCTATGGCAGTGACTACATAATAGTAGCTTCCAGGAACGCTATCCGTATCAATGAATGTGGTTTTGTTCTCAAAGCTGATTTTTATAATGTTGGCCGCGTTTTGTATATTAATTTGTTCGGATGCATTAAAGCGGTATATCACGTAGCCATATGCAGTTTCTCCGTCACGAGCCCGTATGGGTTCATTCCAGTTTAGCAATACTTTGTTGTCTGATTGTAAGGCCACCAAATTGATGGGTACCTGTGGTGGGGTATCATCTCTCCACAACATCTGTGGAGGTAGAGATGGCCTTGAATAAAAATTCTGTCTGAGGGAGTCCTGAAGCCCTGCATAGTTGCCTGTGAGGGATTTGGAGCTGAAATATACACTCCCCTGAATCCGGTTGTTGTTACGTAAATACCTGATCTGGTCGGGGATCTGTGACTTGCTACTCCATCCGGGACGCCTTTCAATGGCTCTGTAAGCCGCCTGACCAATATAAACATGTCTTCCAAAAGCATTATCGCTCCACCAGTCTGTAAGCTTTTCGAAAGCAGCAGATCTGTTATGGAATGGAAAATAAATCTGAGGGTTTATATAATCAATCCATCCTTTCTCAATCCATTTTTTTGAGTCCCCATATAAGGATCCATAGCTATCAAGTCCGTTACTCTCCGAACCGGTAGAGTCCTGTGATTTGTTTCGCCATATACCAAAGGGACTAATGCCAAACTTGACGTATTTCTTTGCCATGTGAATGCTATCAGAAAGTGTTTGAATTAAGGTATCTACATTGTGCCGTCTCCAGTCGCTTATATTATTGAATTCTTTACCATATGCTGCAAATTCTTTAGAGTCGTTGATAAACTGACCCTTTTCAGGATAGGGGTAGAAATAGTCGTCGAAGTGAACGCCATCAATATCGTATTTCCGCACGACGTTCATAATCGTTTGAACGATATATTTCCGGACCTCAGGAATTCCTGGATTAAAAAGTTTCTTGCCGCCGTAATTAAAAAACCAGGAGGGGTTTTGACGCGTAATATGATTAAGACTTATTTCTGAGTTAGCCAGTGTAGTAGAAGCACGGTATGGATTAAACCAGGCATGTAACTCCATTCCTCTTTTATGGGCTTCTTCGATAGCGAAGGTAAGGGGATCATAAAAAGGAAAAGGCGACTGACCCTGTTTGCCAGACAGGAATCTACTCCAAGGTTCTGTACCGTTGCCATAAAAGGCATCGGCAGCAGGCCTTACCTGAAGTATGATGGCATTAATGCCACTTTTTTGGTGTTCATCCAGGATGCGAAGCAATTCATTTTTTTGATTTTCTGTGGAGAGACCAGGTTTCGAAGGCCAGTCAATGTTGGCAACGGTTGCCACCCAGACCCCTCTGAATTCCCTTTTAGGATGAGCCTGAGCGTCGTTTATTTGAGCAAAAGCAGATGAGATAGAGCAAATTAAAAAGAGGAGTATTGTAAACTGATTTAAAATTTTCATTATAGATAGCTATTGAATGCATGTCAGGAGGTAGGTAGACTTTCCTGCTAATAAATGGCAAAGATACTTGCTTTAAATTTAAATTGTTAAAAGTTAATTAGGCTAAACAGAAAGGCTTTATGAAGTGTTTTGGATTAAATTATACACATGTTCAATAAAGGCTATTAAAAAAGCTGCATATTAGAAGGATATTTGAACTAAAAAAATACACTTGATCTTCTTTGCTTGGGCAGAGAAATGGAATACAATTAAAATTATACTGTTATGGAAAATGACTCCCCCGAACAAGTTCCTACCAAAGATTCGAACAAGTTTTACTTTTTAATACTCTGTATAGTTGCATTGCTGGGTTCTAATATATACGTATACGTGAACGGTAAAAAATCGGATGATAAAATAATTACATTAACGGATGAGAAATCCCGAATGGAAATTGAGATCGATAGGATTGAAGCCGAACTGGATCGCACAAAGAACTCCTATCTGGACCTTTCTGCGGAACTAAAAGAGGGACAACAAGTGGCAAGGGTAAAGATTACTGAGCTTCGAACTCAATTAAAACAGGGAAAGTTAACGCAACAGCAGTTAGCCAGGGCACAAAAGGAAATAAAAGATTTGAGGTCGTTTGTATCCAGCTATACCGCTAATATTAAGGAGCTTGAAAATAAAAATGTTTCTTTGGAAATTCAAAGAGATAGTTTACAAACTACTGTGGCGAACATAAATGAGCGAACCTCAATACTTGAAAAAGAAAATTTAGATTTGAATGCCAAGGTTAAGGTAGGTGCTGCATTGAAGATTGCCAATATTGTCGTATCGGCAGTACGAATAAGAAATAGTGGTAAGGAAAGTGAAGTGACCAGAGCTAGCACAGCAGAACGTATAAAAATAAGATTTACTATTGCAGACAATGCTCTTGCTGCCAAGACGTCACATGATATTTTTATGCGGATTGTTGACCCTAATGGTAATCTTTTAATTGCAGATGGTGGGAGTTTATTCACGGCTAACGATGACGAAATGCAGTATACGTATAAAACAAGCATAGACTTCGACAATACGTATGGGAAGCTGTTTTCTATAGACTGGAATAAAAAATTACCTTTTCAAAAAGGAGAGTATACTATTATTTTATATGCAGATGGGTACACCGTTGGTAAAGCTGTGTTAGCTTTGCGTTAATCTGATAGACCTAACTTACAATTGGTAAACGCAAATAAAAGGTAGTTCCTTTATCCTGTTCTGTGACGAACGTAATGGTGCCTAACATGTTTTCGATAGCCTGTTTAACAAAGGCTAAGCCTAATCCTGTTCCTGAACTTTTCGTGGTAAAATTAGGATTGAAAATAATATCTTTCAAATCTTCAGGTATCCCTTTACCATTGTCAGAAAGAGTAATTAAAGCAAATTGCCCATCGGTTTTTAGTGATAGATTGATGTAACCGGGTTCCGTTTCAGGAATTGCCTCTATTGCATTTTTTATCAGGTTGTTGAATATTCTCAAAAGATGATCTTTACTTCCATTAAGAAAGAACTCAGACATATCATGTTTAAAAGAGATCTGAAGTCCAGGAGAATTTGCGTAGATCTCTACAGATCGTTCAATGATATCTACCAGATTAATCCTTGAAAAAGGAGTATCTGGTAGTTTAGCAAAGTTAGAGAACTCTGAAGCAATCAATGCAAGGCTTTCAATCTGCTCAATAAACGACTTGCTGAACCGTTCAAACTTTTTACTAAAATTAGGATCGTTTTCGCGCCATGATTTTTCAAGCAGTTGTACGCCCAGCTTTAGTGGGGTAAGCGGGTTCTTTATTTCATGAGCAACCTGTTTGGCCATTTCACGCCATGCCGACTCTCTTTCAGAGCGCGCTAGTTTCCTTGCGCTTTCTTCCAGCGCTAAGATCATCGTGTTGTATTCTTTAATTAAACTGCCAATCTCATCATTGCTTTCCCATTTAATAGGTTCATTTTTCCCGTCAATACTTACCTCACTGAGGCTTTTACTCACTAATGTAAGCGGAAATGTAATCTGGTTGGCAAGAAATATGGCAAATATGGCAATGATGATTAGTACAAGCGCATATACATTAATCAGGGTGTTTAGATAGTGCCCTATCCGGGAGTCATAATCACGCTGAAAAGAAAATCTAGGTATGCTGAGGTAGGCAATTGTTTCGTTCCTATCGTTTCTTAAAGGTTGATAAGCGGTTATGTATTTCATCCGTCCTACCTGTTCTTCGTTGAGGTATTCGGAGCGTTGAAGCCTGCGGAGATAGATATAAGCCAATGAATTCATGCGGGGCTCTAAGAAACCATTATCGTAGATCTTGTATTGCGTAGTAAAGAGTAATCGGCCGTTTACGTCGTATAGGTTCAAGTCTGTCGCGTTTATCTCAGAAAATGTCCGCAACATATCTTCTGTAGCCATTAACTTTTCATTCTTGAAAATTTTATTCTTTTCTAATCCTGAATTGATTTGATTGACTTGTTCGATTACACCTTTCTCCAGATCGGTTTTAAATTGATTACTTATACTAAAATAAGTAATTAAACTAACCATCAATAGTGTAAAAGCAATAGCGACTACAAGTGATGCTTGAATCCTGGTTTTGTATAGAATCCGATGCCTGGATAAAAGGTACTTCCATCCATTCCGGTCAATCATAAAATTCTCGTCGTGGAAGGTTACCCATACCTGATACAGCAAACCGATAAAAACCGTTAGCAGGATCATCACCAGAAACATAAAGGATACAGACGCCAGTTTCATAATCAATGATGAGATCGGACGGCTTACTACAATAAGTTTCTTGGCATTGGATTGATAGATAAGATGACTGTATCCATTTTGTTCCGTAAAAATAAACTGATTGATTTTACCAGGAAAAGTATTATTAATTAAATTGTAGGTGTAATTACCGTTTTGATTGAGTAAATGCCCATCCAAATAAAAGGCAAATGAATAATTGTCTAACCCCTTATCCGAAATCATTTTGCTGTCTATCAGCACTTCGGGCAGCGTACCCAAATTTTTAAATGTCTTCGATTTTAAAGTAATGATTAAGGTCCCAATCTGCTGATTGTTATCTTTTACCGGAAGGATTGCAAAATAGTTCTGAAAGCCGAAAGTGTTATTTACACGATAGAAGTTTTCAGAAACTTTAATTGATCCAGCCAACACAAGATTCCTGTAGTTGTGGATCTGGGTGCTATCTGCCGTGTTATATTCCTGCCCTGGAGTAAATGTAAAGGTTTCAAATTCATATCGGGACAAATAACCTTCAAAATAAAGTTTCTTTAGATTATCATCCAGAACCGCTTTATTTATGGTGTGTTTTCTAAAGTACTCCTTTATAAATTCGTCGTTACTCATTTCTTGTTCCAATGACAAGAAAAGGAGGACGGCATTAGGATCATCAGCCGATTCTAATTTGTAAGCAGTGACCTTTCTTAACTCTCTTTCTTTTTCAAATTCAAAGGAAGACAGTTTAATAGAGGCAATTATTGAAAAGATTAACACACTAAACAAAAAAATGACCAAACGGTAGTTTCTCTTTTTTGTATAAAAGCAATATCCTCTAATAAATAGTATAATACAGAATAATGGAATGTAAACATTTATAGTACCCAGGATCAGATTGATCAGTAAAAGAATGATAATCCCGTTAATGAATATTTTGAGTTTTGTCAGGTTTGAAATAGGTAGTTTATCCCCAATGGCCAGGATGATTTCCAGTACAAGATAGAGGTTAAAGGCAGAAACGTAAAGTAAAAAAATAGCAATCCAACTGTGATTGGTTAGATTTAAAATATTGGTAAGGTCGAAATTAATATTTGATTTAATGATTAAAGCATAGAACAAATCACTTTGCTGTGAGGCAATCAAATAAATAATCAAGCCCAAAAGAGTAAAGATAATGATGCCCGCTATTTTATTAATGGGTAATACGGTCAGTCTTAATTCCTTTCGGAAACTATAAATGAAACATAAAAACCAACTGATAATAATTGTATTGAGCAGGTAGTCGCCCAATGAAGGAAGAAAAAACCCATCATTAAAGTGCCTGGGGTCGAATAAACTTACGTTAAATACCGTGTCCAGGTAAGGGAAATAGAGTGTATAGATCCTGAAAATTAGAAAATATAAGAAAAAGAGACAAGTTGCAGCCTTTACATGTCCTTTGGAAGCAATAGAAACACTTAAATAATTGATAAAAATAGTAGCAAAAAGTACGGCAAGAGCCCACATGGATAGCTCCAGTGTAGAGTAGAAGGTGTTTGTTAAAGAAGACTTCAGTTTAACTGAAAGCATAAAATCGCCTCCAATGTTCCTAATTGTATAGATTTTTTTGTCGCTGAGGCCGGCAATTTCAAGATTATTATCTTTAATAAGATCTTCGGCAAATACGTTTTTCAGATATGAATTCTGAAATTTATACTCTGCTTTTAGGGGGATAATACAAACAACTGAGAAGGATCCGGAAGTCTTTTTTATAGCTTCATACCATCCGTTGTGCGTTTTTATCCGGTTACTTCCTTCCGTTAAGCCGGCATCTGTTTGAGGAGCAACTCTATTTGCTCCCCAGAATACCAATTGGTTGTTTTTATAGGTATGAACATAAATCGACTTTACATCCCGGAAGGTCTGGATTAAATTTATGGCAAGCTTTGGGTTTTTATGAACAGACCGGAGTGCGTTAAAATTTACAGAATCGCTTAAATAATCATTGATAAACTTTTCCTTATTGTGAAGACGCGTCTCTAGTGTTTTGGCATCAAAATCTAGTAACTCATCCTTGCTGTACGTAAAATTTATTAATAAAGCAGTAGCTGCACAGCTTAGTGTTAGCAGAAGTAATATGATTCGTATCTTAAAAGTAGCGCTCACAATAAGTATTAAACTTTAGGCATTGAAATTTATTTTATGAAGCACTCTGTGTCGGCATAGATCTGTTTACTTTTTTAACTAAACCCTGCAGTACATTTCCAGGACCAACTTCGGTAAATGAAGTAGCGCCATCTTCGATCATTCTCTGTATGGTTTGAGTCCATTTAACTGGTCCAGTCAGCTGAGCAATCAGGTTATGTTTGATACTTTCTGCATCTGTATGTGCTTTTGCATCAATATTCTGATAGATTGGGCATATAGGGGAAACCACTGTAGTAGATTCGATAGCACTGGCTAGTTCTGCTCTTGCAAATTCCATTAGTGGGGAGTGGAAAGCTCCATTTACATTCAGTTTAATAGTACGCTTAGCACCTCTTTCTGTTAGCATAGCACAAGCTTTATCCACACCTTCAATGCTTCCCGATATGACAATCTGTCCCGGACAGTTATAATTTGCTGGTACCACAATCTCACTTATCATTTCGCAAACTTCTTCTACTGTGTAATCATCCAGGCCTAGAATTGCCGCCATTGTAGAGGGTTGAATTTCACACGCACGTTGCATGGCATTCGCACGGGCTGCAACTAGTCGCAATCCATCTTCAAACTGAATTGCACCAGCGGATACAAGGGCAGAAAATTCGCCAAGAGAGTGTCCTGCAACCATATCTGGTGCAAATGTCTCACCTAAAGATTTAGCAAGTATCACTGAATGCAGAAAAATTGCAGGCTGAGTAACACTGGTTTGCTTTAATTCTTCGTCCGTTCCATCAAACATGATGTCTGTAATGCGGAAGCCTAAAATTTCATTAGCTTGTTCAAATAACTCTTTAGCGGTTTCTTGTTGGTACAGGTCTTTGCCCATTCCTATAAATTGAGCACCCTGTCCAGGGAAAATATACGCTTTCATTTAATCGGGATTATAGTTAAAATATGGCTGGAATTAATCCAGGCTTGCTGTAATTAATGTAAGAAATTCGGAACGGGTCCTTTCGTTTGCAAAAGCACCTGTAAAAGCAGAAGTGGTCGTAACCGAGTTTTGTTTTTGAATTCCTCTCATAGACATACATAAATGTTTGCATTCTATTACGACAGCAACTCCAAGGGGAGCTAAAGTCTTTTGAATACAGTCGCGAATTTCATTTGTTAAACGCTCCTGAACCTGCAATCTTCTCGAATACGCTTCCACCACTCTGGGTATTTTGCTTAAGCCTACGATGTGTCCGTTTGGAATATATGCAATGTGTGCCTTGCCGAAAAAAGGAAGAAGGTGATGCTCACACATGGAATACACTTCAATGTCTTTTACCACTACCATCTGGCTGTATTCTTCTTTAAACATAGCACTTCGCAAAATCTCTTCCGGCTTGAGGTCGTATCCATGAGTCAGGAATTGTAATGACTTAGCCACTCTTTCAGGTGTTTTCAACAACCCATCCCGTGTTGGATCTTCGCCTAGATCTGCTAATATTTCAGCATAATGCGAAGCTATACGTTCAATTTTTAACGGATCATATCGTTCAATTTTTCGTATCCCATTTCATTATGTTCGGTTGAATAATTCAAATCGTGTTCTTTCATTTCTTAAGATATTGGCTGGTGGCCATAGTATTCTACATAGTTGTTTTCTGTTTCTACAAGCTTAACTTTATGTAGAAAAACGCCTTTTGCCTCAATGTGAGGCTGTAACTGATTGAAGATCTCGACACATATTACTTCAGTGGAAGCCATTTTCCCCTGCATGAAATCTACATCCAGATTCACATTCTTATGATCCAGTTTATCCGTTACATGACTCTTGATAATATCTTTCAGTACTTTTAAATCAATTACATAGCCTGTTTCGGGGGCAACAGCTCCTTTTACGGTGACAAACAACTCGTAATTATGGCCGTGCCAATTGGGATTTGCACATTTACCGAAAACTTCCAGGTTTTTCTCATCGCTCCATTCTTCCCGGAATAATTTATGGGCCGCATTGAACTGTTCTCTTCGGGTGATATATATCATTTAATTTTAATAAAGTGCGAATATACTTAAAACTGATGTCTTAAATGATTATGCAGCCTTCAGCTTTCTGTATATTCGTCCAATGAAATCATTGATTGTCTCAGCTACCGAATTTGAGATTGCACCATTCCTTTTGCGCTTTAATTTACAACAGGGAATTAATCATATCGGTACTAATCAGGTTTTTATTCTGATCACAGGAGTAGGAATGGTGGCTACAGCCTTTGCAATGGGACAAATCCTTTCCACACAATCTTTTGATTTTGCTGTCAATGCCGGAATAGCCGGAAGTTTCAACAGCAACCTTAAACTGGGTGAAATTGTACAGGTAAAAGAAGATTGTTTTTCAGAACTCGGTGCTGCCGATGGATCGTCATTTATCTCCATTGATCAATTGGGTTTTGGAACAAGAATAGCTAACCCCATTCCCTACCAGGTTTTAAATGTGCTTACCTCTACTTTGATAAAGGCCAAAGGCATTACAGTAAACACGGTACATGGCAGCGAACAAGAAATTGCCACTATTATTCAGCAATTACAACCCGATGTGGAATCCATGGAAGGAGCCGCTTTCTTCTACTCTTGCAATAAACTACAAATTCCCAGTATCCAGATAAGGTCGGTTTCCAATTATGTGGAACGCCGGGATACCGCGAAATGGGATATTCCTCTTGCTATTCAAATGCTTAATCAGCAGTTAATTCTACTATATCAAACATTATATGAAGCTTAAATTAGGTTTTTCTCCTTGCCCAAATGATACTTTCATTTTCGATGCATTGATCCATCATAAAATAGATACTGAAGGTCTTGATTTTGAGATCTTTTACGATGATGTGGAAACATTGAATCAAAAAGCCTTTCGTCAGGATCTTGATATCACTAAACTCAGTTTCCATGCCTATGCCTACTGCGTGCAGAACTACGTTTTGCTCAATTCTGGTAGTGCCCTTGGTTATGGCGTTGGACCGCTTGTTATTTCCAAATACCCGGTTACGGATCCAAAAACAGTTTATACCGATAAAACAGTCGCCATCCCTGGTAAATTTACTACTGCAAACTTCCTTTTTAGTCTGGCTTTTCCCGAAGTGAAGAATAAAGTGGAGTACCTCTTTTCCGATATCGAAGATGCAGTGCTCTCCGGTAAAGTAGACCTGGGACTGATCATTCACGAAAACCGCTTTACTTATGAACAGAAGGGTCTGCATAAAGTAATTGACCTCGGTGCTTTCTGGGAAGAAAAAACAGGCTGTGCTATCCCGTTAGGAGGGATAGTTGCCAAACGAAGTCTGGATCAGGACACCAAACATAAAATAAACCGGGTGCTCCGTAAAAGTGTAGAGTACGCTTTTGCCAACCCAAAGTCGGGAATAGAATTTATACGCAGTCATGCTCAAGCCATGGAAGACGAGGTGATGTATAAGCATATTGAACTGTACGTAAATAAATATTCTGTAGATTTGGGCGCAGAGGGCCGGAGTGCTATAGAATTATTGTTTTCTAAAGCGGTCAGTGCAGGTGTTATTCCAGAAGTAAAAGAACACTTGTTTCTTATTTAAACCCCTTTCATAAATTATGATCGTTATTACAGGTGCAGCAGGATTTATTAGTAGTTGCCTCGTTCAAAAATTGAACGATGAAGGTTTTTATGACCTGGTATTAGTAGATGATTTTTCCAGCGCTGAGCAAAATAAAAACTTTGAAGGCAAACGGTTTTCGCATCAGGTTGACCGTAAAGATTTCATTCAGTGGATTCGTGCAAACCATATACATACCCAGTTTATTTTCCATCTGGGTGCCCGTACCGATACCACCGAATTTGATTACGCTCTTTTAAATGAACTCAATCTGGAATACTCCAAAGAAGTATGGAATGCCTGTGTAGAGTTCGGCCTGCCTTTAGTGTATGCTTCTTCGGCTGCAACGTATGGACTGGGAGAACAGGGTTACGAAGATGATGAACGCACACTCGACACCCTTAAACCATTAAATCCTTATGGCGAATCAAAGAACTATTTTGATATATGGGCGTTAAAACAACCGCGTGCTCCCTATTTCTGGGCAGGTATGAAGTTCTTCAACGTGTATGGCCCTAATGAATACCATAAGGGTCGTATGGCCTCTGTCATCCTGCATACTTTCAATCAAATTAAGGCAACTGGTGAAATGAAATTATTCCAGTCGCATAACCCTAAATTTAAAGATGGGGAACAGATGAGAGATTTCGTTTATGTGAAAGATGTGATCAATGTACTTTATTTCTTCATGCACCACAGGAAAGATTCAGGCATTTATAACCTGGGAACCGGAAAAGCGCGGACTTTCCTTGACCTGGCAACCAATACATTTAAAGCTTTAAACAAGGAACCTGAGATCAGCTTTATCCCTACGCCTGAGGATATTCGCGATAAATACCAGTACTTTACCGAAGCGCCTATGCATAAATTGCTTGCTATAGGGTATAACAACCCATTTCACACCCTCGAAGAAGGTGTTTCTGATTATGTACAGAATTATTTAGTTTCCGGAAAATACTTTTAAAGCCACTTTACCAGGCATTATTAGCGTTGATAAAATGCCGGGAGGTATTGATGGAGAAATCTATAACTGCTCTTTCATCTGGCTGAGTGTCTTGATGCTTAGCCTGGATGAAATGCCGGAGGTAATAATAGAGATCGTTGTTACGGTTAGGAATACCAGAACAAAATCACTCACATTCAAGCCTATGGGATAGGCATCGGTGATAAAACTTTCTTCAGACATTTTAATAAATCCGAAGTGTTGTTGCGCAAGGCAGAAAGCAAGTCCTGCCGCCATTCCTGAGATGCATCCGATTAGTGAAATCATCATTCCTTCAAAGAAAAAGATCTTCTGAATCAGGGAAGTGCCTGCTCCAATGCTATTTAAAATCACAATATCCTTTTTCTTATCAATAACCAGCATGGTTAAAGATCCTACAATATTAAACACCGCAATGATCAGCACAAAGGTCAGGATCACAAATATGGCCCACTTTTCCGAATTGAGTATCTTATAGAGCAGTTCATTCTGTTGAATGCGGTTTTTCACTACATACTGACTTCCCAGCGCCTTTGCGATCTCTTTTTGAAAAGCCTCAGCAGATACATCCGTTTTCAAATAAATCTCAATGCTTGAAATATTATCTTTTTCCTCCAGCAGTTGCCTTGCAAATTCCAATGAAACCAATACCGTTTCGTCAAATTGCTGCTGAATCTGAAACACACCCATAGGGTGTATGGACTTTACTGTAAATTCATCTGCCGGATTGATAGCATTAACAGCACCTTTCCTTGGCGTGTAAATGTCCAGCCTCTGGAAATCATCATGAATATTAACCGACAGATACAATTGTACCAAAGACCCAACAACGGCATAATTAATGCCATCCTTCTGCAGGGTAAACGCTCCATCTGTTAGCGTGCTGTCCAATTGTTTCCTTTTCAAAAAATCGGCACTTACACCTTTAACAGTGGCAATATGCTGTCTTTTTCCGTATCGTAACAACGCTTTTTCCTGTAAAACCTCCGTATAGTTGATAATCCTGGGATCATTTTTAAGCGTGGTAAAAACGGCTTTATGCGGGTTAAAGCTCTTACCTTCTGCTGGTTCTATCTTAATTTCCGGTGTAAAGGTATTATACATGGATAACACCATGTTTTCAAACCCATTAAATACCGATAGAATAATAATTAAAGCGGCACTTCCTACAAATACACCCAGCATAGAGATCCCTGAAATAAAGTTAATCGCATGGACTGACTTCTTGGAAAAGAGGTATCGTTTAGCTATAAAATAGGGCGTATTCATACAATGCTAAAGTCAGTTTAAAAAAGGATTATGCAATTTTTCAAACCCTATTGTGGTTGCAGGACCATGTCCGGGATAAACCATACAACTATCAGGCAGCTTAAAAAGTGTTTGTGTAATG
Source organism: Arcticibacter svalbardensis MN12-7 (assembly GCF_000403135.1). GTDB lineage: Bacteria > Bacteroidota > Bacteroidia > Sphingobacteriales > Sphingobacteriaceae > Arcticibacter > Arcticibacter svalbardensis. The sequence goes on along the minus strand of NZ_AQPN01000085.1, from coordinate 55,223 downwards.
CTCTGGATTAGCTGATCGTAATTTCCTCCTATCACATCCGTGCGGCCAATACTTTTATAGAATAAAACATCTCCCCCAATCAGGAAGTCGTCCTCTTTATCATAAAAGCATACATGCGCAGGCGAATGGCCGGGAGCAAATAGAATTTCAAGCGTGCTGTTTCCAAAAGTAATCGTTCCGCTTTCCCCGAGATAAGTTTCTGGTAATGGCGATACCTCATATTGAATGCCCATAGGCGCAGCATAAGCCGACACCGAAGTAAGAACCGGTAACTCGCCTTCATTAAAGCGCGGGAGCAAACCATAGCTGTCAAAAATGAATTTGTTGCCCAGCACATGGTCAATATGGCAATGTGTATTCAGCAGTAACACTGGTTTTAGTCCTTGTGTCCTGATGAAATGAACCACCTCATCTTGCTCATTCCCAGTATACATTCCTGGATCAATAACTACACATTCCCCTGATTCATCATATAAAATATAGGTGTTTTCCTGAAACGGATTACATACAAAAGACTTGACCTGTATCATACTTCAAATTTGAACTTAAAAAATGGCTTATTCATCAATTAATTCCAATGAAAGGTTTTAATCATGACATCAATATCCTTTTTAATGAACCTGAGCACCGGTTGAATGGAATCCGCTCTGGGTTCCTCATTGAAATATAAAGCAGCTCTTAAATAATGCTTGCTGCTATCAGTAAGATAAAACTGAACAGAGGATGCTGTATTGCCCTCAATGGTATAATAAATGCCATACAGGCGCCTTTTAGGGTCTGCAATTCTTCCCTCATCTATAGAAGTCGCTTTCGACGTATGCTTAAAGGCAAACGTCCGTGCATCTTCTGTCAGCGCATTAAATGTTTTCTTCGAATCTATATCATGATAGCTCAGATGAAGGGTCGCGTTAAATTGAGGAAAGTTGATATTTTGCCAACAAGGTTCTGCCAGCGCCGTGCTATCAGGCCCTATTGAGGCATATACGGGATATTGAAAGGAATACGGACAAGTTCCGTTATACGTTCTGTAGCTTTTTTCAGGAAAGGTAATTCGAAAAAAACCACGAGGTTTAGGCGCATAGTCACCTCCGCAAGAACTGAAGAGCAGTAGGATGACAAAGGAGGTATACATAATGCCAACCCTCATTTACTATTCCAAATTTCCCATGATCTTTCTGCCTGAAGATGTAACATCTCATCGCCATTTTTAATCGTTGCCCCCATTTCTCTGCCTCTTTTTAAAAATACAGTTTCTACAGGATTATAGATGAGATCATACAATAAATGCTTTTTTGTCAGATGTTCATAGGGGATATCCGGACATTCATTTATCGCAGGTAGCATACCCAGAGGTGTGGCATTAATAATTACAGTATATTCTGAAAGCAGTGCCGGAGTGATATCCGTATATAACATCTGTTTCCTTGACTTTTTTCTCGATACGACCTTAAAGCTGATATTCAACTTATTCAGCACATAAGTAACGGCTCTTGAGGCGCCACCACTTCCTAAAACCAAAGCTTTAGTATGGTGTTTTTTCAACAAAGGCTTTAGAGAAATCTCAAAGCCATAGTTATCCGTATTGTATCCTTCAAGCCGCATCTTTGTAGAGGCAAGTTCACCAGAAAAAATGGATTCCAACGAATTACTCTTTACAACCTTAATGCAGTTTACCGCATCAATTGCTTTGGCTACCGGATCAATCTTATCCAGATAAAACATAACCCCTATTTTATAAGGGATCGTTACGTTTAATCCGCTCAAATCTGGAGTAGAATTGATAAGTGCCTCAAAGTCACTTAAGTTATCTATTGGATACAGTTCATAAACGCAGTCAGCAAGCTTTTCGTCCTCAAACTTTTTTGTAAAGTAATTTTTAGAGAAAGAATGACTTAAGGGATAACCTATTAACCCAAATCTTTTCATGATTATTGCCCCGCTATGGAATGTTATAAAGAATTAATGAAGTGATTAAAGGTATCGCCTCTTAGTCCCAGTCTGATGGTTTCCAAGGGAATAACTTCTGCTGGTGCAATATTACCCAGGTTCACATTCGTTCCAACAAGCTTGATAAACCAAACCTGCTGATCTTTTTGTGGCGCTTCCCAAATTATTTTATCCTTCGGGATTTCAGTTAAAATTTCATCAATCAGGCCTTCTCTAACTTCTCCGGATTCACGATAGATGCCTACATTGCCCCCTTCACGAGATTCGGCAATGAGTTTCCATGAGCCTGCATCCAGTTCTGCCTTCATTAATTTGATCCATTTGTATGGCGCAAATATTTTTTGAGCATCTTTAGATCCTACTTCCGAAATTACAGTAACCTGCTCGCTAAGCTTGCGGATGTACTCACATTTCTCTTCATGAGGAATATCAATAGAGCCATCAGAAACTTCCGCGTGTTTCATCCCATATTTATCTAATATGCGACGGTAATCGTCAAATTGATTGCGGATGATAAAAGCTTCAAAAAGAGTTCCACCAAAATATACCGGAATGCCGGCATCCTGATATACTTTTAATTTTCTGCTTAGGTTGGGTGTTACATAGGAGGTTGTCCATCCTAATTTAACAATGTCTATATGTGGACCAGCTACTTCAAGTAAGTCTTCTATTTCCCGAACGCTTAAACCTTTATCCATAACCATGGTAAGACCATGATCGCGGGGTTTTTCAGTGCGGACAGGAACATTTTTTAGAATATAATTTAACATACGTTTACAAATCTCAAAAAAAAATCCAATACTCAGCTTAAAAGGTATTGGATTTTTCTACTATTCTGGTGAATGGTGATTAGATTAAATATTTATTTATCACTTCAATGATCGCTTTATTTGATTGCAGCTGCGGTAAATACTCAAATAAGATCTCATGTTTTGTTGGGTCAATTTTAAGCGCAATCTCCAAAGTCTCAATGGCTTCATTAAATTTCCCTGTTGCCATAATGTAAGCAACCATGCGGTAATATAACTCTGCCGTATCCGGATTATTCTTAATTCCTTCCTGAATTGTTTCAGTAGCCTTTTCCAGCTCATTCGATTCATAAAGAACCGATGAAAAGTCAAGCCATGCATCTGTATCCAAAGGATTCAGCTCCACTACTTTCTGATAAGCCTTTTGTGAGGCGGCCAAATTACCAAGTTTATAGTTGGCATCTGCAATTCCAAACCAGTAATCTGGGAACGACTCATCCGAATCACGTGCTTTTTTGAAATAATGCAGCGATTCAAAGATCCGTCCCTCCGAATCAAGCGTCACACCAATTCCATACCAGGCGTCACCCAGTTCAGGATTGATCTTTACCGCTTTTTTGTAGTAAGATCTCGCTTTCTCCATTTGCTCCAGCTTTTCATAACACTCACCTAAAGAACAGAATGTGTCCGCATTAGGTGGTTCATAGCCTAGTGAGAGCTTTAAAGTTTCAATCGCTTCCTCAAATTTATCCATATGGATCAGCGAGTTGCCCTTATTATAGTAGGCAGAGGAGAAATCTTCCTTAATCAGGATCGCATAATCATAGGCATCTACTGCTTTTTCATATAAATCCATTTTATGATAAGCATTTCCGAGATTATACCAGGCCGGATAGGAGTAAGGCTCTTTGTCTATATATTGCATGTAGAAATCAATGCACTCATCCTGTCTGTTCGTTACATCATAGCAGAATGCCAGCTCATATAGCGCATCCTGATTTTCCATGTTTTCTTCCAGAGCAAGACGAAGGTTGATGATAGCGCTTTCATAATCGTTCAGGTTTTGATAAACCAATGCAATCTGAAGCAATATCTCATCCGTGCTTTCTGCTAAGGAACAGGCTTTAAAGTAATTTTCTAGTGCCTCATGATGTCTTTCCAGCGATTCGTAGATATTCCCTCTTAAAAGGTAAATATCCGGATCCGATGGCTCTAATGTTTCTGCTTTAACTAGAGATGCAAATGCCCTTTCCGGCTCATTTGTTGCCATAAACAGTTGACACTGCTTAAGAAAAAAAGCGGAAGCAAAGGGATGTTGGTTTATAGCAAATTCAACAACCTGTAAGGCTTTAACCGGGTCATTGTGCGAAATGTAATAATCAATGATGCTTTCAAATGCCCTAGAGTCGAAAAAAAGCTGATCTTCATTCCTAATCATCTCTTCATATCGCTCTACTGAAAACTTAGGATCCTCAGAGAATTCAAATTCAAAATCTTCTTCCATATATACTATGTTTAAAGAACGCTTGTACTGGATTTTAAGTATACCTTAAATAGTCCCACAGGTTTTATTTTTATTAAAATAATAAAAGGAAAAAATATAGAAATGATGAGTTTTCCACAATCGGCTCTCCCCAAAAATAATGCACTATAAAACAAGGAACTAGCTGTTTTATATGTGGATAATTTCTTTTCCATCTTTTAACGCTGTTATCGAATTTTACAAAAATAACAATTTTTTTCTTAATAAGATCAATGATGGCGATTATGGCTTAATGGAGACTATTTGTAGATTACAAGTAATTATGTTTGTTTTGTACCGTTAAACCATATACGAAATGAAACCTGCTGAGATTAATAAAAAGTGGACGGAGTTGCAGGTAAAGATTGCTGCTGACTTTGACACTGACCTCCCCGATATTAAAGTGATGCTCTTTTTAATAGGCGTTCAGGAATTGGGCAAGGGACCCAAAAAGTTCTCCAAAAGACAGAAAGAGGAGTTGATGCATATTGCTAACTGCAGGTTATTCAGCGAATTGGGGTTCTATGAACTGGAGGGACTGGATCAGGATGGCTGGCCGCATTGGAAACTAGCTAAACAAATGCCTAATTATACCCTCATGGAGCAGGAAATGCTCATGAAAACGCTTATCCTTACCTATTTTGAACAAGAATGAAATATATAATCCCCTTTTTGTTAATTACGATCCTGTTTTCCTCTTGTGCCGTCTTGAAACCGGATGCTTCTGCAAAAAAAACAACGCAAGAGAATAAACCGAACTTCTTCAATAATCTATTTGGCAAGAAAGACCAGAATATGTATGTCCGCATCAGCACTCCTAAGGGCTCATCCATTATTCGTCTTTATAGAGAAACCCCGAAACATACGGCCAACTTTATTAAACTCGCTAAGAGTGGTTATTTTAATGGAACGCTCTTTCATCGTGTGATAAAAAACTTCATGATCCAGGGAGGCGACCCCGATTCAAAACATGCAAAGCCAGGTCAGTTGCTTGGAGAAGGGGGACCTAAATACACTATTCCCGCTGAACTTAATCCTGATTTATTTCATAAAAAGGGTGTTCTGGCGGCTGCAAGGGACGATACACCTGACAAAGCCTCCAGTGCCTCACAGTTTTACCTGGTGCAAGGGAAAACCTATACAGACGAAGAGCTTGACCGCGTTGAGAAAATTAAGCTAAACGGAAGAAAGATCCCTGCTAACCACCGCACCGTATACAAAACCATAGGAGGGGCTCCTTTTCTTGATATGAACTATACCGTATTTGGAGAGATTGTATCCGGTTATGATATGGTTGATAAAATTGCCGACACTGAAACAGACCGAAATGACCGGCCAGTAAAAGATATTGTTATGCAAGTATCCGTACTGAAAGGAAAAGAAGTCCGCAACCTCGAAAAACAGCTTACTCAAGAGTCTTTCCGCCGTAAACTCATCATGAAATGAAACTCATCACCTATAACGTCAACGGCATTCGCTCTGCTTTAAGTAAAGACTGGCTTACCTGGCTAGAGGCCGCAAACCCCGATATTGTATGCCTTCAGGAAATAAAAGCATCTCCGGATCAAATCATTACTGCTCTTCCCTTATTAGAAAAACTAGGTTATGAACATTATTGGTATCCTGCCCAGAAAAAGGGATACAGTGGTACGGCTATCCTCTCAAAAATAAGTCCCACACACGTAGAATACGGCTGTGGCGATTGCGATTATGATTTTGAAGGTCGCGTATTACGTGCTGATTTTGAGGGTTTCTCTGTGCTAAGTACCTATTTCCCCTCAGGTTCCAGTGGTGATTTAAGGCAGGCCTTTAAATATCGCTTCCTGAAAGATTTTCAAGTCTACATCGATCAGCTGAAATTAAGCCGTCCCAACCTGATCATTTCCGGCGATTATAATATTTGTCATAAACCCATTGATATCCATAATCCAAAATCAAATGCAAACTCTTCCGGCTTTTTACCCGAAGAAAGAGAGTGGATGGAAAACTTTATCAATGCCGGTTTTGTCGACACGTTCCGTGAGTTTAATCCCGATCCGCACCATTATACCTGGTGGAGTTTCAGGGCTGGGGCACGCGCTAAGAACCTGGGCTGGCGTATTGATTACAATTTGGCGTCAGAAGGGCTGAGAAGCGCTCTAAAACGGTCATCTATCTTGTCGCAGGCCATTCATTCAGACCACTGTCCCGTGCTGGTAGAGTTCGATATCTAAAAAAACTTACAGATCAACAGCTTACTTATTGCATTTAGATCCAATCATCCGAGCTGATTTTGTACTATCTCGTTATTAATTTAAGCGCACATTATAGGCACCTTGTCCGCACCTCCTCCGCACCTTCTCCGCTCCGAAGCATCAGAAATGCGAAGAAGGTGCAACACAGTTGCCTGTTAGGTAAGATCAATACAGTAATCAAATAAGAAGTTTGGATGAGTTTAAAATTCCCAGGTTTTGTCGGGAGTAATGCAGCTATCCAGTCGGATGTCTAGTGCATCATGAGGAAGGATGTTTTCTTCTGGTGGAAAATAAGATAGACCAACTTTTGCTGCATCGGGGCGGCACTCGCTCAGGAACCGATCATAAAAGCCTTTTCCATATCCTAAACGGTTCCCCTCCTTGTCGTATGCCAATAAGGGGATTAGAATCAGATCTATCTTTTCTGCTGGGACATATTCTTCGGAATGAGGTTCGGTAATGCCCCAAGCGTTCATTACCAAGGTGGTGTCGGCTCTCCAGATAACATGTTGAAGTGAAAAGTCGGCTAAATTACTTTTTGGAAGTACAAGGGTGATGTTCGGATGTTTTTCGCGGATCTGATTGGCAATATGCAGACAGTTGATCTCCTGTTTTCCAATGATGGGGTAGAAGATATGGAGATATTTAACCTGATCGAGGTTCATTAAAAAAAACTGTTGGGCGATATCTGTACTCCATTGCTCCAATTGATCGGGGTGGATTTGCTGTCTTTTTAGAGCATACTGCTTTCTTACTTCCTTCTTGTCCGGCATAAATGAAGTTTTAGATCCGATCAGTGTCTTTTATAGTCCGCTAACTGAATTTCAAAGTTACAGAAATCATATTCATACTCCTGGTTGGAGCAGATAATCAGGGTACGGTTACTGCCGAATAGGGCCACAAGATCTTTGTACCAGATGATTCCGGCTACATCTAAATTGGAGGCTGGTTCATCAAGCAACACCACAGGTGTGTCGGAACAAAGTGCGACAGCAAGTTTAACACGCTGTTTCATCCCAGATGAAAAGTATTTAATTAGTTTATCGGCAGACTTTTCCAGTCCCATAAGGGAAATGATGTCCTTGGGTTTCAGATGCTGTAAGGAAGATTTGAATTTGAAATGAAACTCAAGGAATTCGCTGAGCGTAAACTCCTCAATTAATTCCATATAGGGGGCTGCAATACTGAAATAGGGATAAACTTCGTCTATATCAATTTCCTTTTGCTGCGTGGTATAGGTAATGGTGCCAGTGGAAGGAGTAAGACTTCCGGCAATCACCTGCAATAGGGTTGATTTGCCAGAGCCATTAATTCCTAATACGGCGTATGATTTTCCTTGTTCAAAGGTATAGTTCAGGTTCTCAAAGATCCATTCCCTATTAAAGCGCCGGCCAATATGATGCAGTGTTATTTCCATTAGTACCGGACCGGCTTTAGTGTCATTATGCCCCCTGGTATCCTTTCATAATACCACGGTTTGATGTTCTAATGAAATCAAGGATCTCATCTCTTATTTCTGTTGGCTGATGTTCTGCTTCGATGATATCAAGCGCTACGGCTGTATTGTAGTTTTTTACAAATAGTGTACGGTAGATATCTTGAATTTCATTGATCTGTGTGTTGGTATATCCTCTGCGGCGTAGTCCTACTGAATTGATCCCTACATAAGAGAGTGGTTCGCGACCTGCTTTTACGTATGGAGGTACATCTTTTCTAACCAGGGAACCTCCGGTAATGAAGGCGTGAGAACCTACTTTGCAAAATTGATGAATCGCTACCATTCCGGCTAAAACCACATAGTCGCCTATAGTAATATGTCCGGCTAGCGTAGTGCTATTGGAAAAAATACAATTATCACCTACCACACAGTCATGTGCGATATGGCAGTATGCCTGGATGAGGCAATTTTTCCCGATCACTGTTTTCCACTTATCTTTTGTGCCCTTGTTTATGGTCACACATTCGCGGATCGTGGTATTGTCGCCTATTTCGGCTGTTGTATCTTCGCCTTCGTACTTTAAGTCCTGGGGAATAGCCGAGATAACTGCTCCCGGAAAGATCCGGCAGTTCTTGCCAATCCGGGCACCATCCATAATGGTTACGTTGGGACCAATCCAGGTACCCTCTCCGATAACAACATTCTTATAAATGGTCACAAAGGGTTCAATAACCACATTGTCTGCAATCTTTGCCTCAGGATGTATATAGGCTAATGGTTGGATCATTCTTCTTCGTTTTTAACTTTTACAATCTGGGCCATCAATTCGGCTTCCACAACTATTTTCTCTCCCACTCTTCCAACACCTTTCATTTGTGCAATGCCGCGTCTTATCGGAGCCATCAGATCACATCTGAAAACGATGATATCTCCAGGGGTTACAGGAGCTTTAAATCGTGCGTTTTCTATTTTTAAGAATAAAGTGAGCCAGTTTTTTGGATCGGGAACAGTGCTGAGCACTAAGATTCCTCCTGTTTGAGCCATTGCCTCAATTTGCAGCACACCTGGGAACAGGGGACTACCTGGGAAATGACCGCGGAAGAGATCTTCGTTCATGGTTACATTTTTAACCCCGATCACATATGTTTTAGTCAGTTCCATGATCCGGTCGATCATCAGGAATGGCTGTCTGTGGGGCAAAATGTTCATGATCTGTACCGTGTCATATAAAGGGGGGACACTCGGATCGTATGGTTTGTAGAGATTTTTTTTACGTTCTTTTTTGATCTGTGCTTTGATCTTCTTTCCAAAGGCAATGTTGGCTGCGTGTCCTGGTCTGGCTGCCATAATGTGGCCCTTCAATGGAACGCCAACCAGGGCAAGGTCGCCGATCATGTCCAACAGTTTATGTCGGGCTGGCTCATTCTGATGTCTCAGCTCAATATTATTCAGGATTCCTTCCCGCGCTACATCAATATCTTCGCGGTTGAAAAGTTTAGCAAGATGTTTTAATTCTTCTTTGCTTACTTCTTTGTCTACCACAACAATGGCGTTGTTTAAGTCACCACCTTTAATCAGGTTATGCTCCAGTAAGGTTTCCAGTTCATGAAGAAAACAAAAGGTTCTGCTTGATGCTATTTCTTTTTTAAACTCGGAAATGCTGGTGATTGCAGCATGCTGACTTCCCAGAATAGGTGAATTATAGTCAATCATGCAGGTCAAGCGATATTCATCGTCAACAGGCATAGCAACCATTTCTACCTTTCGATCGGCTTCGGTATAATGGATGTTAAAAGGAATATGATAGTATTCTCTTTCTGCGTCTTGTTCAATATACCCAGCATCTTCCAAAGCATCTATAAATTGGATTGAGCTTCCATCCATGATAGGGGTTTCAGGTCCATCCAGATCAATTAAAACGTTATCCACCTCTAAACCTACTAAAGCGGCTAAAACGTGTTCTATTGTGCTTACACTTGCGCCATTTTGAGATATTGTGGTTCCTCTGGAGGTGTCCGTTACATTATCAACATCTGCGTCAATAATAGGCTTACCTTCAATATCAATTCGTCTGAATTTATATCCATGATTTTCAGGTGCAGGATTAAAAGTCATATTTACAGGTTGTCCTGTATGTAATCCTGTTCCTGAAACAGTGATTGCTGTTTTAATTGTTCTTTGTTTAACGTTCATATCCTGATGCATGAGTATCAGTTTTTATTTTGTGAATTCCTTTAATTTGCGTTCTAATTCTTCGACTTTACGTTCTAGTTCAGGGAGTCGGTTGTAAATAACCTGCGCTCTCATCTGATTATTAAATGAGGTAGCTGGTGAGCCTGCCCATTTTTTATTTTCTTCCAGAATAGAACGGTTTACGCCCGATTGAGCTTGTATTTGTGAGCCTTTGGCAATTGTAATATGTCCCACAATACCAACCTGCCCACCAATAATAGACTGTTCGCCTATTTTAGTGCTTCCGGAAATTCCGGTTTGTGAGGCAATGACGGCATTGGTATTGATTTCCACGTTATGGGCAATTTGAATCAGGTTATCTAATTTGACTCCCTTTTTAATCAGCGTAGAACCCATTGTTGCCCGGTCAATACAGGTATTAGAGCCTATTTCTACATTGTCTTCAATAATTACATTCCCAATCTGGCTGATCTTGCTATAACTGCCATCTTCTAAAGGCGCAAATCCAAATCCATCGCTACCTATTATAGCACCTGAATGTATGGTTACATTTGAGCCGATCCGACTATCGTAATACACCTTAACACCTGGAAAAAGTGTCGTTCCTGATCCTACAGAAGCATTATCACCTATATATACTTGTGGATAGATCTTGGCATTGTCGCCAATAACTACATCGGCACCGATATAAACGAACGCACCGATATATACATCGGCACCTATTTTGGCGGAAGGATGTATAAAACAAGGTTGTTCAATGCCTGTTTTAGCGAGTTTAAAAGTGTTGTAATGATGAAGGAGAACAGAGAATGCGGTATAAGCATTTTCTACACGAATCAGGGTTGATGTGATTGGTGCAGTAGGTATAAAGTCATTACTGACGATTACAATAGAAGCATTTGTATGATAAATGAACTGTTCATACTTGGGGTTTGCCAGAAAAGACAAAGAGCCTTCCTGGGCTTCCTCGATCTTAGCCAGCTGATTTACTGTAACATCAGGATTCCCATCCACACTTCCATTAAGTAATATTCCAATCTGTTGCGCAGTAAATTGCATCGGGTAAAGTTATAAGTTATTAATTAATGATCAAATTTGTAAATAATAGGTTCACAAATGAAGTTAATTTAATTATTTAGCATTATTTAACTCTTTTGTGTAACATAAGATATGTTTCTTCACTGTCTTGGACAAGCCTTCCAAAATGGAGTTGTCCGCAGCCGCTGTGATATCGTTAATTGTTCCATCTTTCATCAGGATATTTATGCTCCCGTCGCTTGCCTTATAGGCATGATTCGTTATAGTATCAGTAAATACGAAGTATTTAATATCCTGGTTTTCAATATTTAATAACGCTGAAGCTTCTTGTTTAAGTCTTTCCACTCTTTCATTACTGAAAGGTACGTGACTTATTTCTACATGGTAAAGCGACCGTGTTAACAAATTGTTACATAATTGCGAAAGTACGCTGTCTTTTTCAGTAACCCAAACTTTAACTGCCGAGTAAATATCATGATCGTCTAAGTTAGAAAAATGATGCAGATGAAGCGGGTTTTCTTCAAAGTCTTTTTTTGTGATGGTTTGTGTTAAGAAATGATGAAGACTAGGTGTGGCAAAAAGGTCGTGCCCCTCATTGCTGAGTGACTTAGCTTTTCTTAAAATGTTAACCAGGAGGTGTTCTGCCGATACAGAAGTTTTGTGCAAATAGACCTGCCAGTACATGATGCGGCGGGCTACTAAGAACTTTTCTACGGAATAAACGCCTTTTTCTTCTACCACTAAAGAGCCTCCGTATATATTGAGCATTTTAATGATGCGGTCAAATCCGATGATCCCCTCCGATACTCCGGTGAAAAAGCTATCGCGGTTTAAATAATCCATACGGTCGGTATCCAATTGTCCGGATACCAGCTGATGTAAAAAGGGCTTACTGTAGGTATTTTGAAAGATCTGAATGGCAAGATCAAGCTTATGGTCGAACTCCTTATTGAGGTTATTCATCATAAGCATTGAAATATTCTCATGTGAAATACCGTTTACAATAGTGTTTTCCAATGCATGAGAATAAGGCCCATGTCCAATATCATGAAGCAGAATGGCAACTTTGGCACCCTCCTCCTCTTCTTCGGTAATGTGGTGGCCTTTCCATCTTAATGTTTCTATAGCAAGATTCATGAGATGCATGGCACCAAGGGCATGATGAAAGCGGGTATGTACCGCACCGGGGTACACCAGATGCGTCATGCCAAGTTGTTTGATATTGCGTAACCGCTGAAAATAGGGATGGGCTATCAGGTCATATATCAGATCAGACTGAATGGTTATAAATCCGTATACCGGGTCGTTAATTATCTTTTTCTTGTTCAAAATAAATGTTCTCTAGGCAAAAATTGTTAATTTTCATGAATACAAAAGACAACTTTAATTGTTATAATTTTTTCGAATAAATATAAAAATTCTTATAGATAGATAATATGCAGGAAACCACCATACTATGGGCTGATGATGAAATTGATTTATTAAAACCCCATGTCATGTTCCTTAATGAAAAAGGGTACAAAGTAACTACAGTGACAAATGGACACGATGCCCTTGATGCTTTTAGAAACGGATATTTTGACATAGTTTTCCTGGATGAAAATATGCCGGGACTTACCGGACTGGAAACGCTTGCTGAAATTAAGAATATTAATCCGGATGTGCCGGTTGTATTAATAACAAAGAATGAAGAAGAGCATCTGATGGAGGATGCCATAGGATCAAAGATTGATGATTATTTAATTAAGCCAGTTCATCCGAAGCAAATTCAGCTGACGATAAAGCGGCTGACGGATAATAAACGCCTGGTGAGTGAAAAAACATCTATGGCCTATCAGCAGGATTTCCGCACGTTGGGAATGACCTTAAATGATAATTTAAGCTATAGCGAATGGGTGGATGTGTATAAAAAGCTTATTTACTGGGAGCTCTCACTGGAAAAGCTGGAAGACGCAGGGATGCATGAAATCCTGACCATGCAAAAAGCGGAAGCGAATGCTCAGTTTTGCAAATTCATAGAGAAAAATTATATCGGCTGGCTGAAGGACCCTGATAGTGGTCCCGTTACCTCAAGCCAGCTGATGAAAAAGAAGTTGTTTCCCCTGTTGGAGCCTTCTAAACCCACTTTCTTTATTCTGATCGATAACTTAAGGTATGATCAATGGAAAATTTTAAACTCCATTATAACGGAGCATTTTCGTTTGGATGAAGAGGATATCTATTTCAGTATTTTACCTACTGCGACACAATACGCAAGAAATGCAATATTCTCAGGATTGATGCCTTTGGAGATGGAAAAGCGTTTTCCATCGATGTGGCAGAATGATGAGGATGAGGGAGGAAAGAATCTTTTTGAGGAGCAATTTTTAAAAGATCAGATCCAAAGGGTGTTGAAAAAAGATATTAAACACTCGTATACTAAGGTTCTTACTTATGAACAGGGGAAGGATTTAGTGGAGAATTTTAATAATTTGATGGGAAATGATTTAAATGCGATTGTATTTAATTTCGTTGATATGCTTTCGCATGCCCGTACGGACATGGCGATGATCAGGGAGTTGGCCAATGATGAAGCGGCTTACCGTTCCCTTACGCTTTCGTGGTTTGAGCATTCACCATTATTGGAATTGTTAAAAAAGATTTCGCAGAAGAATTGTAAGCTGGTCATTACAACCGATCACGGAACGATACGGGTTAAACATCCGAGTAAGGTAATTGGCGATCGTAATACGAATACGAATTTAAGATATAAGCAGGGTAAGAATTTAAATTTCAATGCGAAAGAGGTTTTTCTTATTAAAAATCCACATGATGCCCTTTTACCAAAACTACATGTAAGCTCCAGTTTCATATTTACCAAGGAGGATAGTTATTTTGTGTATCCGAACAACTATAATCACTTTGTGAATTACTACAATGAAACGTTTCAGCATGGAGGGGTTTCTATGGAAGAGATGATCGTTCCTTTTATTACCTATAGTCCAAAATAAAATATGAATAAACTAGTTTCAGCATTAACGGAACTCCCGGCATTAGCCCGGAAGCTTCTTTTATTTGCAGGAGAGCATCGTGTACTGGTTTTTTATGGAGAAATGGGTACCGGTAAAACGACTTTTATAAAGGCTTTATGCAAGGAACTGGGTGTTGCGGCTACGGTTTCAAGTCCTACATTTTCTATCGTTAATGAGTATGAATATCCGCAGGGCCTGGTGTATCATTTTGATTTTTATAGACTTAAAGATCAAAGTGAGGCTTTTGATATGGGATATGAAGAGTATTTTTATTCTGGCGAATATTGCTTTATAGAGTGGCCGGAAAAAATACCTGATCTGATACCGGACCAGGTGGTCAGGGTAGACCTTGAATTAGCAGCAAATAATGGCAGAGTTATCACAGCTAAAATACAGGGACGAGATATTAACAAGGATATAGTATCAAATGTGTAAATTAGGCTTCAAATTGAATGGATCCCATGATGAATGAACTATCTGACATTGCAAAACAGGCTATGATGCAGCCTCAGGAAGCAATGATGGAAATTAAACCTAGAAAAAATAGTCTTTATATAGGCATTCCAAAGGAATCGTCTTTTCAGGAAAACAGGATTGCTTTGACTCCGCTGTCGGTTGCCGTATTGGTTAGTAATGGGCATCGGGTGGTCATTGAAACTGGTGCAGGAAAGGGTGCTAATTTTTCTGATAATGATTATAGTGAACAGGGAGCCCAGATTGAATACAATAAAAAGGAGGTTTTTAACGCCGATATCATCATTAAGATTGGTCCGCCGACGGCTGATGAAATTGAAATGATGAAACCTTGTCAGGTTTTGTTTTCTACGCTTCAAATGGCTTCGCTGAAAGCAGAGAGTCTGGAAGCGATGATGAAGAAAAAGATCACGGCTTTGTCTTATGAGTATCTCCGGGATGAGGGAGGTTCTTTATCTGTAATCCGTTCGATGAGTGAAATTGTTGGAGCGACTTCTATTTTGATCGCAGCAGAATATCTGAGTAACGTGTTTGACGGAAAGGGTTTGATGCTGGGAGGAATTACTGGTGTGCCGCCGACAGAGATTGTTATTCTGGGTGGTGGTTCTGTGGCTGAATATGCGGCACGTACTGCTATTGCCCTTGGTGCTGAAGTAAAAGTGTTCGATACTTCTATTTATAGACTTCGGAGGTTGCAAAATAACATTGGAAGCCGGGTGTTCACTTCTGTGATTCAACCTTTGGTATTAAATAAAGCAATAACAAGCTGCGACGTGGTTATTGGTGCTTTAAGGGCTAACCATGGAAGGAGTCCCTGTATTGTTACCGAAGAAACGGTCAGTAAGATGAAACCTAATTCGGTAATTATTGATGTGAGCATTGATCAGGGTGGCTGTTTTGAGACTTCAAGAATAACGAACCATACGCATCCTGTATTTCGCAAGTATGATGTGATCCATTATTGTGTACCTAATATTGCTTCTCGTGTAGCGCGTACTGCAACTTATGCACTGACTAATATTTTTACTCCCATTTTAGTGGATATTGGTGATATGGGAGGTATTAAAAATGTAATCTGGGAAAAACAGGGGGTACGGAATGCGATTTATTTATACCAGGGGCATTTAACGAACCTGGATTTGGCAAGCCGTTTCAATATGCCGCCGAAAGACCTTGATCTGTTGATCATTTCGCATCGGTAAGAGTTGCTTATACGGAAATATAAGGCTGTTAAAACAATTTAGACGATAAAAGACTTTTCATAAGAAAAATCTGCCTTTTATGCGTGTAAATAAACAGTATCTTAAAGATCTTGGAAAAGTATTTATGGGCTCTGCAAGTGCTTTTGCAGACGATAAAGCAATGAAATACAGTGCTTCTCTCGCTTACAGTACCATATTTGCATTGTCTCCTTTATTGGTATTAATTATATCACTTGCTAGTATATTTTATGGAAAGGAAGCGATTCAGGGAAAGTTGTTTTCAGAGATAAATCAACTTGTTGGCAGCGATGCAGCGCAGCAGATACAAACACTGATAGAGAAAAGCGCCTTGTCAGGGGGTAGTACATTTTCGCTTATTATTAGTATAGTAGTGTTGCTTATTGGTGCAACTGCCATATTTACGGAGATTCAGGATACCTTAAATATTATCTGGAGAGTGAGGCCTAAACCTAAAAAGGGCTATCAAAAATTGCTGATCAATCGAGTACTATCCTTTTCGATGATTATAAGTCTGGGTTTCTTATTAGTAGTTTCCTTGGTGATCAATGGTTTGGTTGCTGGGTTAAGTGACAGGTTAAGTCGTTTATTTCCAGAGATCACGGTAATTCTCTTGCAGGCTTTCAATATTTTCCTGACATTTTCTATTATTTCTGTCTTGTTCGCCATCATATTCAAGTTTCTTCCTGATGTAAAGATTTCGTGGAAATATGTACGGGTAGGAGCTATTGCTACAGCTTTGCTTTTTATGTTAGGAAGGGTGTTAATCGGCTTGTATCTTCAGATGGCAGGTACTGGATCTACTTTTGGTGCTGCAGGATCATTGATTGTGATTTTAACCTGGGTGTATTATACAGCAGCTATTCTTTATTTCGGTGCGGAGTTTACCCAAGTGTATGCGGAGAAGTTTGGAGGAAGCATTCAGCCAGCAGATTATGCTGTACATCTGGTTCAAACAGAGGAGGAAGTTTCTGTAAAAGTACTTCCTAAGCAGAATCATTGTGCTCTTGATGAAAATAGTGAAGAAGATTGTGAAGATAAGAGCAAATAATGAGTAATTTGTGCAAATAAATCCATATCCTTCTATATGAAATTACAGCTCGCAGCAGGTGCACTATTGATTCTTCTTGTCTCCTGTGTTCAGAAATCTACCAAGAATACGCTGCCTGCGCAGAAAGATATATCCGGGTTATTTAGTAAATACTGGGAAAAGCATGCCCAGCTTTATCCTATAGATGCTACTCAACAAGGGGATAACCGCTATAACGATGTATTGCCTGATGATCAGACACAGGCTTACCGAGACACATTAAAGGCATTTTATACTACTACATTAAACGAGCTTAAAACGTATAAACGGGATTCGTTAAATGCGAATGATCAGATCAGCTATGATGTTCTTGCTTATGAAATGAATATACAATTGGAAGGATTGAAACAAAATACGTGGATGCTTCCTTTTAATCAATTTTGGGGTTTACCGATTACACTTGCTCAGCTTGGCTCCGGAGATGGCTTTCAGCCGTTTAAAACCGTAAAAGATTATCAGAATTGGCTGCTCAGAGTGAAGGCATTTGGGCCTTGGACTGACTCTGCAATTGCTAATATGAAAACAGGAATTAGTAAAGGGCTGGTATTTCCTGCATCCCTTGTTCTGAAGATGATACCGCAGATGCAGGCCATGGTGGTTGATGATCCTTCAAAAAGTGTCTTTTATGGCCCCTTGAATAAATTCCCTGCAAGTTTTACTGCGCAGCAAAAAGAGGAATTGAAGACTCAGTATATCCAAATGATTCAGACTGATGTAATTCCGGATTATAAGAAACTGCTTGTTTTTCTGCAGAAAGACTATTTGCCCAAGGCAAGGAAGTCTTCCGGATTATCAGCAATTCCAGGGGGTAAGAATATGTATTCGTACCTGGTGAAATATTATACTACCACGAATGAGGCTCCGGAAGAAATATATAAGACTGGTTTATCAGAGGTTACACGAATCCGCTCTGAAATGGAGTTGGTTAAAAATGAAGTAGGGTTTTCTGGTGATTTGCCAGAGTTTTTTACTTATCTGCGGACTTCTCCAAGGTTCACACCTTTTAAATCGGCAAAAGATGTATTAAATGCCTTTAGTGGGATCTATGAAAGGGTGAAGCCAAACGTTAATGAGTTGTTTGGAACTAAGCCAAAAGCACTATTTGAAATTCGTCAGACTGAGGCATTCCGTGAAGCATCTGCCAGTGCGGAATATAATCAGGGATCTCCTGATGGTAAAAGGCCTGGAATCTTTTATGTGCCAGTGCCGGATGCTGCTAAATTTAATATTACTTCAGGCATGGAATCCTTATTCCTTCATGAAGCTATACCTGGTCATCATTATCAAGTTTCTTTGCAACAGGAGAATGAAAGTCTCCCAGCATTCCGTCGCTTTGCCTGGTATGGGGCATACGGTGAGGGATGGGCTTTATATACGGAATCATTAGGAAAGGAATTAGGGCTTTATACCGATCCTTACCAATATATGGGAGCTTTAGGAGATGAAATGCATCGGGCCGTCCGTTTAGTTGTTGATGTTGCGATTCATTTGAAAGGAATGAGCAGGGAGCAGGCTATCAAGTATATGATGGAGAATGAGTCGATAGATGAAAATGGAGCTACAGCAGAAGTGGAAAGATATATGGCTATTCCGGGACAGGCCTTGTCCTATAAGGTTGGGGCATTGAAAATACGCGAACTGAGAGGGAAGTACCAAAAGGAGTTAAAAGGTAAATTCAGACTTTCAGATTTTCATGATGAACTTTTGAAAGATGGATGCCTACCGTTATCTATTCTGGAGAGCAAAATGAATAAATGGGCTGCTGGTTTAAAGTAGCAACCCATCGGTTTAATTATTTCTGTTTATCTTTTAATTATTTCTGTTTATCTGCATAGCCGAATACTTTTTGCAATAACAAACTGTTTCTTGAGGAGACATTCTGTCTTATTTTAAGTTCTTCTTTTGCTATTTCAACGAAAAGTCCTTGTATTGCTTTTTGTGTTACGTAGGCGGTAAGGTCAGGATTGATGTCCGAAACCAAAGGAATTTGATTGTAACGGGACACTACATCTCCCCAATATTTAGTTGCGCCAACTTTACCCAGACTGCTTTGAATGATGGGCTGAAACTTTGCATTAAGTTGCGAATTAGTCACTCTTTCAAAGTATTGAGTAGCTGCATTACTCTGATTTCCCAATAGAATAGAGGTAGCATCGCTGATAGTCATTTGCTTAATAGCAGAAATAAATATCGGTTTGGCTTCAATTGCGGCATCTTCTGCTGCCCTGTTTAAGCTGGTTATTACATTGTCGCATAATGAATTAAGACCTAGTGACCTTAAAGTCTTCTCTGCCTTTTGTGCTTCAGGAGGAAATAACAGTTTGATCGTCAGGTTTCCTAAAAAGCCATCTTTTGCACTAAGGCGTTCGGCACTTGCACTAGTTCCAAGTTCTAATGCTTGTTTAAGTCCCGAGGCAATCTCTGATGATGTAGGGGTTCCCAATGATTGGGATAAAACCTGTGCAGTTTGATTCAACGTTTCGCAACTGCTTAGTAGTACAGTCGAACACAATAGTAGCCCTAATAGTGGTCTTCTCATTATTAATTTTGTGTAGAGGAGAGCAAATCCTCGGCCAACAATGAAGAAGCCTTTACTAATCGTACAAATTCACTCCTGAATCCTTCATTATCCGGACCAATAGAGGAGGATGCCAGTGCGGCTGATTGCTGATAAGTTCCATGTTGTATAAATTCAGATTTCTTTAAAAGCATCCCATAGCCAGCAACAGCAGCGGCAAAGCGGAAGTCGGTACTGGCATTCTTTAATAGCACGGGGGTATCAGCAACTGTTGTGCTAATCAGCTTGCTTTTATCGCCATCAGGGGACTTGTATCTCAGTTTAATGGTAACCATTTCCTGATTTCCAGCATAGGAAAGCTTTTTATTCAGTTGGTATTTCAAGGGATCTATAGACGGTAAGAATTTACTTTTCAAACCAGCAGGAATGATTTCATAAAGAGCGGTAACGGAATGTCCGGCACCCAGGTCTCCTGCATCTTTCTGGTCATTGTTAAAGTCCTCTTTATTTAACAAGCGATTTTCATAACCTATCAGACGATACGCCTGTACGTAAGCAGGATTAAATTCAAGCTGTAACTTTACATCTTTAGCCAGGGTAAACAGCGTTCCCCCAAATTCGGTAACCAATACTTTGCGCCCTTCGCTGATGTTGTCTATATAAGCATAATGGCCGTTACCCTTATCTGCCAGGGTCTCCATTTTGCTGTCCTTTATATTTCCCATACCGAAGCCAAGCACAGAGAGGAAGACACCAGAGTTTCTTTTCGCTTCAATAAGATGTTGCATCTGTGCATCACTAGATTCACCAATATTAAAATCGCCATCTGTAGCCATGATCACCCGGTTGTTTCCTCTTTTGATGAAATGTTTAGAAGCCAGATCATAGGCCATCGTTAATCCTGCGCCTCCAGCTGTTGAACCATTAGCTTCCAGATTATCAATAGCATCCTTTATAGCAGCTTTGTGATTGCCTGATATAGGTTTCAGGGCAATTGAGGCCGATCCTGCATAGGTAACAATGGACACATAATCTTTTGGCCTTAATTGATTAACCAACATTTTTAAAGATGATTTAACCAGCGGAAGTTTATTGTAATCGTTCATAGATCCGGAAACGTCAATAAGCAAGACAATATTAGAGGCTGGAATATTTGCTGTATCCATCTTTTTCCCTTGTAATCCAATCCGTAGCAAACGATGTTGTGGGTTCCAGGGAGCTGCAGCAAGTTCTGTATTGACAGAAAATGGTTGATTGCCTGTGGGTTGAGGGTAATCATAGGCAAAGTAATTGATCATTTCTTCAATGCGGACGGCATCAGTTGGTGGCAGCTGCCCCTGATTAATAAATCGACGAACGTTACTGTATGAAGCAGCATCTACATCTATTCCAAATGTGGACAGGGGAGTGTTCCGTGGATCTGTAAATCTGTTTTCATTGACAGTGGCATAGGTTTCTGTGTTTTGGTTTACAGGTCTTGGTATGCTCATCCTGATGGAATTTCTCCCTTGCTGAACACTTGCTATGTTCATATTCATATCAAACAACGGGGAGGGTGTGGATTTATTTTCTTGTTTACCGTAGCCGGTAACCACAACTTCAGTTAGTGAAGCTAGTTCTTCCATTGCCACGTTGATTATTCGCTGTCCTGTATACTTGATTTCAACTTTTTTATAACCGATAAAAGCGAACTGCAGGATACTTCCTTTTGCAGGAATTTCTAGCGTATACTTTCCTTTGGCATCCGTTTGTGTACTTATCCTGGTGTTTTTTAATGTAACCTGAACGCCCGAAAGGGGATTCAAATTCTGTGTACTTGTTACCATGCCCGAAACTTTAATAGTTTGGCTGGTTTTAAATCCGATGAGTAGCATGAATGCTAAAAATGAAGTTAAGGCGATGGTAGTTTTCATAATCAATTTTTAATCAGGATGAAATAAATTTGACATTTCCATATATCCGTAAAAAAAAGCTATACTTGACCATAGAATTAAAGCTTTGAAGTTTATAAAAAATAAAGAAGGTCATACAAACGTTGAGGAAGCTGATATGTTATCAGCTTATCGACGAACAGGTGATCTTGAAATTTTAGGCAAGCTTTATAATGACTATATGACCCTTGTCTACGGGCTCTGTTTGAAATATCTGAAGGACGAGGAATTAAGTAAAGATGCGGTAATGCAGATTTTTGAAGAGCTGATAGAAAAGCTTAAAAAGTTTGAAGTCAGCAACTTTAAAAGCTGGTTGTATACCCTTGCACGGAATCATTGTTTGATGATACTCAGAAGCAATTCTAAACACGTTTTTGTATCTTTAGATAACGAAAATATGGAAAGACCCGAAGTTGTGCATCTTTCTATAGATACAAGTAATGAGAGTCAGTTGCTGAGCATGGAAAAGTGTATGGAAACCCTGCCAGAAGAACAGCGCATGACGATAGACCTTTTTTATCTTCAGCAGAAGTGTTATAAAGAGGTTGCAGATAGTACAGGTTTTGATATGAACAAAGTGAAAAGTTATATTCAGAACGGGAAGCGTAACTTGAAAAATTGTATGGAACGCAATGGGAGAAACGAATAAATTAAAATATAACCTCTTACAGCAGTATTTGAATGGACAGCTTGATCCTAAAGGGATGCATGAGCTTGAAAAAGATGCTTTAGAAGATCCTTTTCTGGCTGAAGCCCTGGATGGTTATGAACATATTAAAGGATCAGTGCACCCTCATTTGAGTATTCTGCAAAGGCAGTTGGAGGATCGTATTGCGCAGAAATATGTGAAGAAAAATGCGATGTTCTTTACCTGGCAGCGTTTGAGTGTTGCTGCTGCAGCAAGTCTGTTGTTTGTCTCAGCAAGTATTCTCTTTTTTATGAAAGGAGCAAATCGTTCCGCAAAAGTAGCAGTTAACCCAAAACAAACAGAAGTAAAACTTACTGCTGCGGATCGGCTGGGTAAGGAAGAGTCTGATCCTAATAGGAAAGATGAAGAACAGCTTGTGGCTGCTACTGTACCTAATAAAGCGGTTGACGCTGGATCATTGCCATCAACGAATTCCCAGGTTAGAACTGCAGTTCCTTCTATATCATCTCCAGAAAGCCTTTCAGGATCTTCCACCAGATCAAAGGTTCAAGCTGCTGATGTAAGTGCTAGTAAAACTAAAGAAGCGTATGCCAATGTACCCCTAAATGAAAATACAAAAGCAGAGTTAACAACCAGTGCAAATGGTAGAACATCTTCATCGGCAATTACTGCGAAATCTGATTTGCTAATTGCTTCTGCACCAAATGCGAGACTATCCAGAACAGCAAGTGCTCAACCTATGTCAGCAGAACCATCTAATTCGCTCAATGAAGTGGTTGTGTTAGGTTATGGATCCATAAATAAGCAAGGTTTAGCTGAGCCAGCTGAAGGATGGAAGACTTACCGCGAGTACTTAGTTAAAAATCAAAATTCTAGTCTTAAAACATTAACTAAGGATTCTGTAATCGTTCTTTTTAATGTGGATGTGAATGGAAATCCTATCAATTTGACTATTGAGAAAGGGATAGATGAGCTGCATAATAAGGAAGCGATTCGATTAATTAAACAAGGTTCACGATGGAAAACGAATATAGGTGAAGGGTTGCTTAAGGGGCGGGTAACGGTTCCTTTTTAATTTGGGTAACAGTCCTTTTTTAAATTGCAAATACTGAACCGTTGTAACCCTTTCCGACATTTTAACTTTTCTTACATATTATCTAATCTTTATTAATGAAAAACATCATTTTTCTGCTTTCATTAGCCCTATTATCCTGCAATCAAAAAAAAGTTACTGATGAGAATGGTGATTCTACTGATCCGCATTCATTTTCTAATCCCGATCAGGTTATAGTTAAACATCTGGATCTGGACTTAAACGTCAACTTTGATACTAAGATCTTAACGGGTAAGGCTACATGGGCGATTGAAAATATTAAAGGTGCTGATTCCATTATTTTTGATACACATAACCTTCATGTTTTGCGTGTTACCTTGTCCAATGGGGGAAAGACAGGTTTTTCTTTAAGCCCGGAAAAGAAATATCTGGGTAGTGCACTGAAAGTAGGGATAAAAGATTCTACTACTCAAGTTACGATCTGGTATACGACTTCTACTGATGCTTCTGCTCTGCAATGGTTAAGTCCACAGCAGACTTCCGGCAAGGTGCATCCTTTCCTCTTCACTCAGTCTGAGGCTATATTAGCCCGTAGCTGGATTCCTTGTCAGGACAGTCCTGGAATTCGCTTCACTTATAATGCCACTATAACTGTACCCAGCAACCTTTTGGCGTTGATGAGTGCGGAGAATCCTCAGCAAATAAATGCTAAAGGTGTGTATCATTTCAAGCAACCTCATGCTATTCCTTCTTATCTGATGGCTTTAGCGGTTGGCGATTTAAAGTTTAAAGCTATTGACTCCCGAACAGGCATTTATGCTGAACCTATTGCTATTGATAAGGCTGCATGGGAATTTGCCGATATGGGAAAAATGGTTACTTCTGCTGAAAAGCTATATGGTCCTTACCGGTGGGGACGTTATGATGCGATCGTTTTACCTCCTAGCTTTCCTTTTGGAGGGATGGAAAATCCGATGCTGACTTTCTTAACGCCTACTGTTATTGCGGGCGACCGTTCATTGGTTAGCCTCATTGCACATGAACTGGCGCATAGCTGGAGTGGAAACCTGGTTACTAATGCAACATGGAATGACTTCTGGTTAAATGAAGGTTTCACCGTTTACCTGGAAAGACGCATTGTAGAAGATATATATGGCAAGGATGAAGCAAAAATGCAAGAGGTACTTGGCTATGAAAGCTTGAAAGAAACGCTTCAGGATTTAGGAGCTAAAAGTCCCGATACCCGTCTTAAAGGTGATTATGAAGGACGCGATCCGGATGAAGGGATGACCGATATTGCTTACGAAAAGGGTTACTTATTTTTGAAGACTATTGAAAATACTGTTGGTAGAGCTCGTATGGATGCGTTTTTAAAAGATTACTTTAAAAATCACTCATTTCAGTCTGCCACTACAGCAGATTTCTTATCCTATCTGGATAGTCATTTGCTAAAAGAAAATGCTGCCTGGGCAGATCAAATAAAAGTGAAGCAATGGGTTTATGAACCTGGAATTCCTGCTAATTTCCCAACGATAGGGTCCGCAAAGTTCCAGGCAATTGATTCATTGGTTGCAGGATGGAAAGGTCAAATACATGCTGAAGGGTTAAAGGAAAAACTTGGTTCTGCCAATGAGCAGCTTTATTTCATAAAGGTTCTTCCTGCTAATTTGAGTACCAAAGATATGGCAGGGATTGATAAAGAGTTTGGATTCACAAAGTCGGGTAACGCAGAGTTGAATTGTGCCTGGTATGTACTCGCCATCCGGCATCATTATCAAGCAGCCTATCCTGCTATAGAAGATTTCCTGAATCATGTGGGAAGGCGTAAGTTTCTGATCCCGCTTTATAAAGAAATGGCCGCTAGTGCAGCAGGTATGGAATGGGCAAAAAAGATCTATAAAAAAGCAAGACCGAATTATCATTCAGTCTCTTATAATACAATAGATGATTTACTGAAATAATCAGATAAAAATATTGATGATTAGGTAGACTATACTAGCCAGGATTGCAGATACGGGGATAGTTAAAATCCATGCCCATAAAAGGTTAATGGTTACGCCCCATCTGACTGCAGAAACACGTTTAGTAACTCCAACACCAATGATTGCACCGGTTATGGTATGTGTAGTAGATACAGGAATGGCAAAATGTTCTGTGATCCCTAAAGTGATGGCACCTGCAGTTTCAGCTGCTACACCTTCTAAAGGAGTTACTTTAGTAATTTTGGTTCCCATTGTTTTAATAATTCGCCATCCTCCACTCATTGTACCAAGGGATATAGCCGTATAGCATACAATAGGGATCCATTCGGGCATAGGAGAGGAACTGCTCACTACTCCATTAGCAACCAGGGCGACGTAGATGATACCCATAACTTTTTGTGCATCATTCCCACCATGGGTAAAACTTAAGGCCGCAGAGGAAGCCAGTTGAAGTCCTCTAAACCATTTTTCTGCTGTTGCAGGCTTAGACCACCGGCTTAAATTAACAATGATCAGCGTGATGATTATTGAAATAACCATACCTATGATAGGTGCGAGGACTATAAAGGAAATGATTTTAAATACATAGCCCAGGTTTAAGGCGTCGGCTGCAGTAGCCCCACTAAGCAATGCATTCGTTACACCTGCTCCTGCGAAACCACCAATTAGGGTGTGCGATGAGCTGGAAGGAATACCGAAATACCATGTAAATAAATTCCAGCAGATTGCAGCAATTAAGCCTGATAATATAACGTAGATGGTAATATAATTCTCTATTACCGTTTTAGCAACGGTATTCGCTACCTTATGATCACTGAAGTAAAAGTAAGCTGCGAAATTAAATAGGGCAGCCCATAAAACGGCATGAAAAGGAGACAGAACTTTCGTAGAAACAACAGTGGCAATTGAATTTGCCGCATCATGAAAGCCATTGATATAATCAAAGGCTATTGCCAGAATGACGACAATTACCAGAAGTGGAGTGATCATTTATAAGTTTTTTTTAGCAGTTAAGCGTTCTTAACCAGGATGGTTTCCAAAACATTGGCTACATCCTCACATTTATCAGTAGCTGTTTCCATGGCAGCAAACAGTTCTTTATACTTGATGATGGTTTTCGCATCATCTTCAAACTCAAATAGATCAGCTACAGCGCGGTCAAAAATTAAGTCTGCCTGATTCTCCATACTATTGATCCGAACACATGAATCTGTAATTAAACGAATGTTCTTCAAATTTTTAAGTTCTTCAATCGCTTTGTTTACTTCAATGCAGCCCTGTAATATAAGTTCAGCTAGTTTAATGATCGGAGGTGTAATGTCTATAATTTTGTATAGTTCCATTCGGGCAGCAGAACCATGAATATAATCGGCAATATCATCCAATGCTGAAGCTAGAGAATGCATGTCTTCCCTATCAAATGGAGTGATAAAGTTTTTCCCCATCTCTAGAAAGATCAGGTGAGTAATGTCATCTCCAATATGTTCAAGTTTTTCAATATCCTGAGTTAGTTTCTTTCTTTTCTCTATGTCAGGTGTGTTAACGAGTTCATTAAGTGCTTCAGCTAAATCGATCAGGTTACCACTGGCTTTCTCAAATAAAGGAAAGAATTTTCTGTCTTTAGGTACAAAGTATTGGATAATGCTATTTAATGACATGTGTCTGTTTAAAATTACATGCAAAAATACCGTTCCAATGTTAAGCTAATGTTAAGTTTTTGTATTGTGGGCAAATAAGTTTAGGCGTTTGCAATGGTAAATGCGAAGGTGGAGCCCAATCCTTCTGTACTTCTCACGGTAATAGTTTGTTGATGAGCTTCTAAAATATGCTTCACTATGGCAAGGCCAATTCCTGATCCACCTATCTTTCTGGAGCGACTTTTATCAGTCCTGAAAAAACGTTCAAATACCCTTGGAAGGTATTGTTCCTCAATGCCAATTCCATCATCAGTTACCTCAACAAGAATCTGATCATGAAGTTCAAATATTTTGATACTGGTTTTACCATGTTTCTTACCGTACTTGATCGAATTGCTTACCAGGTTAATAAGTACCTGTTGTATCTTATCCCGATCTGCGTTAACCCATGTAGGGAAATTATACTTGTCCTTAAATACCAGTTGAATGTTTTGTTTACCGGCCTTTAATTCCATTTGTTCAATAACTTCCTTAATCAGTAAAGAAAGATCAAATTTCTTATAGTTGATTTGAATTTCCCCGCTTTCCAGTCTGGAAATCGCATCAATATCTTTAATGAGCAGACTTAGGCGGTCGATGTTTCGCGAAGCCTTCTCTAAAAAGCCCCTTGTGGTTTCATTATCCTCCAAACCTTCATCTTGTAAGGCTTCAATATAGCCCTGCACGGCAAATAAAGGTGTTTTAAGTTCATGTGATATATTGCCTAGAAATTCTCTTCTAAATTGCTCCTGCTTTTTTAATAGATCAATTTCATTTTTTTTCACTCTGGCCCATTCCTTAACTTCTGATTCCACATCGTTAATAGGGTCATCTGTTACATATTCTCCTAAGGCATCTTTAAGTTCCTTACCTAGCTTTAAATTATGTATCAGCTTGTAGATCAGCTTAATTTTGCTGTATACATACCGTTCAATCATATAATAAAAAACAATATAACTACATACCAGGGCTATTGCGAAGGTTACAATAAGGTGAATCCAGCTATGTTGAAAGTAATAGTTGGCAATGCCTAAAGAGATAGCTACAGCTAATGCATTGATCAGTACAAGTACCCGGAGTTTCATAATGCAATTATACTATAATTCTCCAACCCACTCAGCATGAAATTGTTTCAAAAAGCCCTCCATAAACTCATGGCGCTGGATAGCGATTGTTTTGCCACTCGATGTATTCATTTTATCTCTTAACAGTAACAGCTTTTCATAAAAATGATTCAGAGTAGGGGCCGTACTATTCTTATATTCTTCTTTGGTTTGATTCGGGTTTGGTGCTATTGTGGGATCGTACAACTGCCTGTTTTTATATCCGCCATAGGTAAAAGCTCTGGCTATTCCTATCGCTCCAATAGCATCCAGACGGTCTGCATCCTGCACTATTTTCATCTCAATGGAGGAAAAGGGGGCAGGTTCGAAGCTGGACTTAAACGACATATGCCTGATAATCTGCTCCACGTGATAAACTATGTTTTCGGATACAGCTAATGACTGAAGGAAGTTTCGTGCCGTTGCAGGACCAATCTCTTCATCCCCATTGTGAAATTTAGCATCCGCAATGTCATGCAAAAGAGCAGCAAGTTCTGCAATCAGATGATCTGCTGTTTCTGTCTTGAGCAAGAGCTGTGTATTCTTCCATACGCGCTCTATATGCCACCAGTCATGTCCGCTTTCTGCATTTTGAAGCGAATTCTTTACAAACTCAACAGTTTTAGTAATAAGATCAGTTTGTTTTATCATATCCCTCTGTGTTTAATCTACATTTGCGATCAGTGCTTTCAAAAAAGCATCAGGTACCTGAAGATGTGGAATGTGTCCTACGTTCGCAAACTCAATCAGTTTAGAACCCTTTATCTTGGCTGCAATAGTTTTACCAAGGATAATGTACTGCCCGTATTTTTGTTGATCTTCCTTAGAGAGTGCTCCTTTTCCAACAATCGTTTTATCAGCGGTTCCAATAAACAGAACAGTTGGAACTTTCAATAGCGGAAATTCATAAACGACAGGTTGTTCAAAGATCATAGTGAAGGTCATTGCAGCCACTTTTGCATACCTTGGGAAATCAGCACTTTTCGTTACACCTGCAGCAATTTGTACGAGGTAATCATACTCAGGCTTCCATTCCGGGAAATAAGAAGACTCGTAATATTTCTTTACACTTGCCGCACTTGTTTTCAATTCAGTTTTATACTGATCCTCTGTGCTCGAATAGGGTATAATCGTCCTGTAATCTTCTAATCCAATTGGGTTTTCCAGGAGTAGTTTACTGGTTACGCCAGGATACATTAAGGCGAAACGAGTAGCCAGCATTCCTCCCATGGAGTGCCCTAATACAGCTGTTTTCGAAATTCCCAAGCTATCCAGGAGTTGTTTATTAAAGCGTGCAAGCAAATGAAAGCTATAATGTATAAAGGGTTTGGATGATTTTCCAAAGCCTATCTGATCCGGAACGATCACGCGATAACCTTTATCGGACAAAGCTTTAATTACATTCGTCCAGTAATACCCACCAAAGTTCTTACCATGGAACAAAATGATGCTTTTACCATTTGGATTTTGTGCTTTCACATCCATATAGGCCATACGGATGTCCTGCCCCTCCGTTTGCAAATTGATAAAGCTTACAGGATAAGGGTATTTGACATTTTCAAGCGTAATTGAAAGGGTATCTGTTTGAGCAAAAGCAAATGTGCTAACGCTTAGCAATAATAGAAGTACTATCTTTTTCATGTTGTTCAGGTAGTGTTTTAATCCAGTTAACCTTGTATTTTTTGATTAAACGGACATTAAGTTCCTCTTTTAACGCTTCGGGAGCAGATATAGTTTTTGGATTGCCATCGCTTACAAATCGTGTTTGATGTTTAATCTGACTATTCATGAAGTTTTCAGGGTTTTCCTGATGCTCTCCTCCTTGTACCCTTTGAATTGCTAAAGCATCAAATCTTTTAGAATATGGGGATACAGAAGTAGCTGATCCGACAAGCATTACTGATTCATGTTTGTATTTCGTTCCCTCAAACTCACCCGATACCTCAAGCGCCCGGTTCTTTGCGTGCATGCCTAATGGTAAGGCCAGACTTTTAGGTTCATAATCTGGAAGAAAGGCCCGCATTTCTTTTACAAACATGCCCAGATGTTTTTGAGCCTCTTCATCACTTAGCTTCGATAGCTGGGCATGAAACCAGGTATGATTACCTATTTCATAACCGTTTTTCTGCAGCCATTCTAATTTCTGTTGTTTGTATTCCGGCTGTGCAAAGAGACGAAGGGTTGGTTTTATAGCCGGCAATACATAAAAAGTAGCTGTAAGGGGGAAATCAGGATGTGCTTTTTTAAAGCTCTCCACGATACCTACTGCACATTCAGGATCTATTACCAATTTGCCATTCTTTTCTAAAAAGCGGAACTGACCGGCACTAGAGTCATCAAATGTTAAGGCAAAAGGTGTTTTTCCTGCTGGCACATTCAATTCTCCTGATGCGATGGCATGTACGCTTACCGGATAATAATCATGATCATACAGTAATTGGAGGTCTTTCTTTAAATTTTGAGGAGTTCTTCTCCAACGTGCTTCCGGAGATCCAATTAAATGATATTCCAAAACCATCACACGTCCTAATTCATTCGGTATAAAGTCTTTATTTTTGAAAGTTTCAGCAGAAACAGTGCTTTCATCATTCTCCGTATCCGTAACTTCTTTTACGGTATCAATGGGTGTAGTCGTTACTAGTTTTGATGTTTTATAACAGGAACTTAACAAAATTAAAAGGGGGAGCGTAAAAGCCAAACAGTGTAAAAGAGAAGTTTTCATGTACTTATTATAATCTAACGAAGGTAGAGGTATTAAAACTGAAAACCAGCTTATAGTAGAGAAAATGATTTCTCATGTCCTTAAATAAAATATTCTTCCAGAGAGATCAAAAATAGTCTAAATACACTTAAAGGCATAATTAAGTCCATAATTGAGAAACTTTAATACACTAAAAAAGACCTCTTTTTTGCTGTATGAAAAGAAAATTACCTGTTTCTTGATTTTGTAGTGGTGTTGTAGTATAAAAAATGATCTAAATCACTTTTTATACCTTGTCTGTATGGGTTTTGTAGGGGTAAAAAATAGTTATTTGAACTAGTACTACTCTATTTTTGATCTGTTGCAACCAAGGCAACTAAAAATCAAACCAATATAAACTAATTAAAATCATTCTTATGAAAGGAAGAATTACATTGATTTTCTTCATTTCCTGCTTTCTGTGGTGCCCATTAAATCTTTGGGCACAACAAGTAGAGGTAACAGGAAAGGTAACTTTAAAAAGTGATGGCAGTCCATTACCCGGAGTTACTATAAGCGTACAGGGATCCCGTCAGGCTACGAGTTCCGATGCATCCGGTAACTTCAGAATCGGCGTTCCACGCATTGGTTCTGTACTCGTTTTTAGCCAGATCGGCATGCTTACTCAAAACCTGACCGTAACAAACAGTTCCCCATTAAATGTTATCCTCTCGGAAAGTACCAGTGCTCTCAATGAGGTAATTGTAGTAGGTTACGGTACACAAAAGAAAAGCCTCGTAACAGGTGCTATTTCATCTGTCCGTGCAGAAGAATTAAAAACAGTTTCATCCAGCAGAATCGATCAGGCACTACAGGGAAGAACTGCTGGTGTAAATATTATGCCTAATTCAGGTTCACCAGGTGCTGGAATTAGTATCCGCGTAAGGGGTACCGGATCAAACCGGGCATCGGAGCCTTTGTACATTATAGATGGTGTTAGAGCTGGAGGGATTGAATATATAGATCCATCAGAAATTGCCGCTATAGAAATATTGAAAGATGCTGCGTCAGCAGCAATCTATGGTGCCGAAGGTGCAAATGGGGTAATCATTATCACTACCAAATCTGGAAAGTTAGGAATGGCTCCTGTTGCTAATTATACCTTCCAGTATGGCGAACAATCACTGGGAAGTAAGCTTTCCCTGATGAATGCGCCTCAATATCAACAATATCTTGCTGAAGGTAATCTTACAGGACCAAGCGTTGCAGATGCAGCAGCTATAGGCGATGGTACAGACTGGATTGCCGAAGTCACCCAAAGTGCTCCTCAGCAACACCACACGATTAACTTTAGTGGAGGTTCAGATAAATCTACTTATTTAATTAGTGGCACTTATTTCACCCAGGAAGGTATTATTGGGGGAGAAAAGTCAAAATTTGACCGTTACACTTTCCGAATTAATTCAGATAACAAAGTAAAATCCTGGTTGAACGTAGGCGAAAGACTTTCTTATTCCAATTTTACCAGCCATGGTTTATCTGAAAATACCGAGTATGGATCTGTAGTAGGAAGCATGTTGTCATTGGATCCATTCACTCCTGTTACTTATACCGGCGATTTACCTGCCTTTGTGCAAAGTAAATTAGGAAATCCATTGGTGAAAGATGCAAATGGTAATTATTATGGAATCTCACAATATGTATTGGGGGAATTTGGCAATCCACTGGCTTTGATTCAGCAGACGCAAAGTCGTACTAACCAGAACAAGCTAGTTGGAAATGTATTTGCTGACATAGATCTGTTCAAAGGACTTAAGTTTACTACCAGGTTTGGAATCGATGCGGCTTTCGTTCGGACTCATGGCTGGAATCCTACCTCCTGGTATTCAAGCGAAAAATTGAATTCTACTGCAAATGGATTTGATTCACAGACCAATTATTTTAACTGGCAATGGGAAAATTTTGCTAATTATACCAAGTCATTTGGCGACCATAATTTAACATTTTTAGTAGGTACTTCTTCGCTAAAGAACCTGTATAATAACGTTGGCGGTAGTTATTCAGGTATATTTAAAGAAGAAGATAAATGGGCTTACCCTGATTTTGTATCTGATACACCTGAAAAGCTTGCTAAATTATACGGAAAGTATAGCACAGTAACCTTGCTCTCGTATTATAGTCGTTTGAATTATGACTATAAAAACAAGTATTTATTTGGCGCAACCATACGCCGTGATGGATCTTCAAAGTTTTTTACAGATAATCAATGGGGTACTTTTCCTTCAGTATCTGCTGGTTGGGTTATTTCCAAAGAGGACTTCTATACTTCCGGAATTTCCAAAACTGTCAATTACCTGAAATTGCGTGGAAGCTGGGGGCAAAATGGTAGCTTATCTAATGTTAGTAGTGGATCTTGGGCTGCATCTGTTTCTCAAGCTCAAAAGTATACCGATGGCAACGGTAATTTTGTTCTTGGTGCTGCTCCTTCAAATCTTCCTAATTTACCATTGACTTGGGAAACCAGTGAACAGCTGGATATAGGTTTGGATGCGAATTTTTTCAATAGTCAATTGGTGTTCTCCGCAGATTGGTATAAGAAAACAACAAAGGATTTGATTACCAATGGCTCTGCACCCTATTTCGCTGGAAACGTCTTGAATGATGTCAATAGCGGTAATGTGGTTAATAAAGGCTGGGAGTTTGAACTTACTTACCATAATGCCAATACTAACGCCTTCAAATACGAAATAGCGGGTAACATCAGTCCAATTAAAAATGAGGTAACCTATACGAATCCTTTGTATCCCGTAATTTTTGGTGCTGGAGTAGGAACAGGATGGCAAGCTACCCGCTTTGAAAAGGGACTTCCTATCTGGTATTTTTATGGTTATAAAACAGACGGAATCTTCCAGAATCAGGCGGATATAAATCAATACATATCAGATAACGGCCTTACCGGCTATAATCCAAAACCTGGAGATCCAAGAATTGTAGACGTTGACGGTAATAAAGTAATTGCTCCAACAGATCAAACTTACATTGGGGATGCGATACCTGACTTTACTTATGGAGCAAGGATCAATTTAAGTTACAAAGGCTTTGATTTCCTTGCATTTCTACAGGGTTCAAAGGGAAACGATGTTATTCTTGGTTTTGTCCGTAATGACCGTCGTACCTCTAATTTACCCGAATTCTTTTACACTGACCGCTGGACAGGAGATGGAAGTACAAATACCTGGTTTGCACCCAATGCAGATGCAAGGGTATACAATAGTGACATGATGGTTTTTGATGGATCGTATGCTCGTATTCGTCAAATGCAGTTAGGTTACACCTTGCCAAATACACTGCTTAGCAAACTGAGTGTAAAGAACGCCCGCTTCTATGTATCCCTTGACGACTTTTTTACTTTCACTAAATACAAAGGACTGGATCCTGAAGGTGGAAATAATGGAGGAAACAGTGTAGGAATAGATCGAGGAGCATATCCTGTTTCAAAGAAGGTGTTGGCTGGAGTATCCTTTAATTTCTAACAAATCGAAGTCATGAAGAAACAAACTATAAAAACGATACTATTAAGCATGGTCATAATGCTTACTATAGGAGGATGCAGTAAAGATTTTTTAGATCAGCCACTTGAAGGTAAGCTGACCGAAGACGAATTTTATAAAACGGATGCAGATGCAAATCTGGCCATTATTGCGGTCTATGACATTATGCAATCCGATTTTTGGAATGGTGGCTGGACCAGCATGCTGATGCTCAAAATCATGCCATCAGACGAAAGTAATGCCGGTGGAGCAAATACAGGTGATCAGCCCGGTTACCAGGATCTGGATAAATACACCACGACTCCACTGAATGATAAAGTATCAGCAGCCTGGCAAAAATGTTATACTGCTGTGTATCGTGCAAACAAGATCATTGTGAAAGTGTCTGCTGATACGGATATTCGTAAAAGAGTTATTGCAGAAGCAAAATTCCTGAGGGCGTATAATTATTTCGATTTAGTTAGCTTATGGGGAGATGTTCCATTGGTAACAACTGATATTGATCCTGCAAGTTATACCTCTATTGGAAGAACTCCAAAAGCTGATGTATATGCTTTAATTGAAAGTGACCTGAAAGAAGCAATCGAAGGGCTTCCTTTAAAAAGTGCATATTCCAAAGCAGATAAGTTCAGAGCTTCCAAAGGTGCCGCGCAAGCTTTATTAGGAAAAGTGTACTTATACGAAA
Organism: Arcticibacter svalbardensis MN12-7; assembly: GCF_000403135.1. Classification (GTDB taxonomy): domain Bacteria; phylum Bacteroidota; class Bacteroidia; order Sphingobacteriales; family Sphingobacteriaceae; genus Arcticibacter; species Arcticibacter svalbardensis. The sequence goes on along the minus strand of NZ_AQPN01000085.1, from coordinate 20,478 downwards.
AGAAATGGGCAGAATCTGCTGCTCAGTTTGAAAACGTTATCAATTCCAATGAATATCAGCTGGCATCATCTGTTGGTGCTGCTTTCTCAAAAGCTGGTGAATTTGGATCTGAATCCTTATTCGAAATCTCTTATTCCAATACTTCCGGTTATGATTATGGTAATTTTCCATGGAGTAACACACCAGAAAGTAATATCCACGTACAACTATGGGGACCACGTTCTGATGCAGGTTACGTAATGGCTCCCGGTGATTCCTTACTTGGAGGCTGGGGAATGAACCTGGCTAAACAAAAATTATATAATGCATTTGTAGCTGCAGGCGATGTAGTGAGAAGAGGACAAACTATCATGTCCAGAGATGAATTAATCGCTGCCGGTGGCAAATTTCCTGCCTCAGGTGTCTATGACTTTGATGGCTGCTTTCAACGCAAGTATGGATCATTCGCTACACAGTCCAGTACTTCTGCAGGTGCTGTACAAGAATTAAATTATGGTACCAACTGGAGGTTTTTACGCTATGCCGATGTCGTTTTAATGGCTGCTGAAGCAAATTATCGTGGAGGTGGAGTTTCAGAAGCCAAAGGTCTGGGTTATCTGAATAACTTAAGAACCCATCGTTCTATGCCGGTTTTAACTGGTCTTACTGGCAATACCCTCTTTACGGCTATCGTAAAAGAACGCCAATTAGAACTGGCCTTCGAAGGTTTCCGTTACCTGGATCTTGTAAGATGGGATCTTGCCGTGCAGGAACTCGGTCCACTAGGTTTCGTAAAAGGCAAACATGAACTTCTTCCGATTCCCAATAATGACGTAGTAACTGGTGGGTTAGCTCAAAATCCTGGTTATTAAGTCTATATAGCTATAGAATGGCTTAATAGGCCATTCTATAGCTATTTTGATATTAGTTGAATCCCCATTATCCTGTTTTTATGAAACACCTCCTTACTACTTCTTTACTCTTAATCTCCTTTTTTGCTAGTCCAATGGCCACCATAGGACAGCCAAACAATAAAGATATCACCGTTTACACTACTGCAAAAAATACAGAGTTACACCTTTCTCCAACGGGTACCCTTCATTTTAAGGAAATGAAACAACCTTTGGAAACTCAACTGATCATCTTTGTGGATCCTACTAAAACCTTTCAGTCTATCTTAGGCATAGGAGGGGCTATTACCGATGCATCTGCTGAAGTATTTGCCAAACTCTCTAAAGAAAAACAACAGGAACTACTTACTGCTTATTATGATAAAGAGAAAGGCATTGGTTACACACTAGGCCGTACAAACATCAATAGCTGCGACTTTTCAAGTGACAGTTATACTTATGTTGCCGATAACGATAAGGATCTTAAAACGTTTAATATCAGTCACGACAAAAAGTTTAAGATCCCCTTAATTAAAGAAATCCAAAAGGCAACAAACGGAAAGCTCAACCTATTTGTTACACCATGGAGTCCACCAGCATGGATGAAGACGAACAACGATATGCTGAAAGGCGGCAAGTTGAAACCGGATTTTATGCAACCCTGGGCTAATTACTATGGTAAATTTATCAAAGCCTATGAGGCAGATGGCATTCCTATCTGGGGTCTCTCTGTACAGAACGAGCCTATGGCTACACAAACATGGGAATCATGTGTTTTTACTGCTGAAGAAGAACGGGACTTTATTAAAAACTACCTGGGACCAACATTAAAAAAGCAGGGGCTGAGTGCTAAAAAGCTAATCGCATGGGATCATAACCGTGATCAGGTTTATCAACGCGCCAGCACAATTTTAAATGATCCGGAAGCCGCCAAATACGTTTGGGGAATAGGGTTCCATTGGTATGAAACATGGACAGGCACAGCTATGAACTTTGAGAACGTAAAACGGGTTCACGAAGCATTCCCTGATAAAAATCTGATGTTCACAGAAGGGTGCGTAGAAAAGTTCAGTCTCGATGATGTCAATAACTGGCGTTTAGGAGAGCGTTACGGAAATTCTCTGGTAAATGATTTTAATAGTGGTACAACTGGCTGGACCGACTGGAATATTTTACTTGATGAAAATGGCGGCCCCAATCATGTTGGTAATTTTTGTTTTGCACCCATACATGCAAACCTAAAAACCGGCAATTTAATTTATACCAACAGCTATTATTATCTGGGACATTTCTCCAAATTCCTGCAACCCGGCGCTAAACGCATCGTTAGTTCTTCAAGCAGAGTTAATCTTCAAACCACCGCTTTCATCAATCCGGATGGGAAAATTGTGGTCGTAGTGCTGAATATGTCAGAAGAAAAACTTCCCTATTATCTTTGGATTGCCGGACAGGGGCAGAAACGATAAGCTTACCCCATTCCATCAGCACATTAATTATAGGATAGTTCAGCGTCCTGAAGTTCTCCGGTATTAATTCACAATCAGTTTATACCCTTTTCCATGAACGTTAATAATTTCAACAGCAGGATCATCTCTCAAATATTTCCTCAGTTTACTTAAAAAAACGTCCATGCTGCGGCCATTAAAGTAGTTGTCATCATGCCAGATGCTCAATAGCGCCTCTTCACGAGTGAGTACATTATTCTTTTTGAGGCAAAGTAGGCGGAGCAATTCGCCTTCTTTAGTTGACAACTTTTGAATTAAATCATCCTTTTTGATCGACTGTGAGGTATAATCAAAATAATACTGGCCTATTTCAAATCTATCAGGAGTCGTCGTGGATGAACTGTTTTGGTTAGCCACCCTTTTAAGTAGCGCATTGATCCGTAAAAGCAGCTCTTCAATCCGAAATGGTTTGGTAATGTAATCATCGCCACCAAGTGAAAAAGCTTCCGATTTATCCTCAATCATCGCCTTTGCAGTAGCAAATATGATCGGAATCAGCGGGTTAGATTTTCTAATATCTTTTCCTAAAGAAAACCCATCTTTTTTAGGCATCATGATGTCAAGGATGCATAAGTCGAAGCTCTCTTTGTTAAAAAAGGTAAGTCCTTCTTCGCCATCTTTTGCGAGTTTTACTTCGTATTTTCCCTTCAGTTCCAGGTAATCCTGTAATAGCATTCCAAGGTTAGGATCATCCTCTACCAATAAAATTTTCTTCATTAGAGTTAGTAATTAAGCTTCAAAAGCACTGTTTTAAGAGGAATCATATACTGATTCAAGGCTTGGGTGACTTAGACGGTATGAAAAATAATTTCAAAGTCAGATCCCTTGTCCTTTTCGCTCTTCACTTTTATTTCCCCACGATGTCTGCTCACAATGTCATGCACATAACTTAAGCCAAGGCCAAAGCCTTTTACATCGTGCAAATTGCCGGTAGGGATACGGTAAAACTGTTCAAAGATTTTCGATTGGTGATCTTTACTCATCCCAACACCATGATCAGATACGCGGATTACCAATTTTTTCCCTGTGTTAAAGGTCGATATTTTAATCTCAGGAATCTCCTTGCTATATTTCAGGGCGTTGTCTATCAGATTGAAAATGACGTTACTTAAATGGAGCTCATCTCCATTAATAGCCGCATGCTCTGCTTGCAGGTCAAGTTGTACTTTCGCGTTCTTTTTTTGAAACTGTAGCTCCATACTGTCGGATATGGCACTAATCAGATCATTCATCTCTACTTTCATAAAGTCGAGCTTCAAGTCACCCTTATCCAGCTTGGCAATATTCAGAACGCGTTCAATATGGTTACCTAAGCGGATATTTTCATCGTAAATGATCCCCGCTAAACGACTAATGCGCGACTTATCTTCTGTAATTTCCGGATCTTTCAGTGCCTCACTGGCAATCATAATCGTGGCCACAGGAGTTTTAAACTCGTGCGTCATGTTATTTATGAAGTCAGTTTTCATCTCTGAAAGCTTTTTCTGCCTGAAAATAGTCATGATGGTAAAGGCAAAACACCCGATTAATACCAATAGCAAACTTGCGGAAGAGGCGAGTACTGCATGCATATTTTGAAACATGTACTGGTTCTTACCCGGAAACATGACCGTAAGTAAACCGGTGTCAGATATAATTCCCTTTGGAAAAAGCGTCGTATGATAAATGCTTAAGTCGTCATTTTTCCCCTCCACATTGGAGATGCTTGAAAATAACAAGGAATCGGAATTTGCTGTCGAAATCTTATAGGAATAATCCAGATTAATTCCCCTGTTAATTAACTCAGTTTGCAAGAGCGTATCCACTGTCCTGGGATTCACTCGTCTGAGTAGTGGAATATCAAATTGCTCATAGTCGTTTGCCAGATCTTCAAATATCGCAGACTTATGATTTGTCTTTTTTGCGCTACTAAAGAATTGATTCATGCTTTTTGCTTCCTTATGGCGCTGTTCTCTGAGTTGTTGCTCCCTAAATTGAGTCTCTTTCTGTTCCTTGGTAAGTGCTAATTCTTTAATCAGGGTCTGGTTTTTTCGTGGCAGTGATACCACCCTTATGCCTGCAACGGGATCTTCAATCAGATAAAAAACAGTGTCTTTAACCGATGAGCGGGCTTTTTTTAGCTTTTGTCCTTCCGCATTGTCCACATACAGTTCATGTACTTCATTCTGAAACACTTGTCCATAGTCATCAACGGACTGATGCATTTTTATTTTGAAATGTACTTTACTTAATTGATCGGGATCACGAAAATAGGTTTCATAAAAATCATTGTCTATGGTCATGATCCTTGGAAACTTACTCCTTAAGGTGCTGTCACGTTTTTTAAAATCCTTTTCTATATTCTGCGAAAGCGCATTTATGCGGGTAGTAAAGCGTTCAACCTGCCTTTTTGCCTGTAGCCTATCCTGTCTTTTTTCCTCAGCATTTTTCTTTAATTCTTCTGCAATAGCCTTTCTTTTAACAAAAAGCATTGCATCCTGTTTAGCCAGTTTATTCGTTACTTCGCTGAGGGAACTATTTACAGAAAGATCGAATAGTTGAGATTTCTGAACGTAAGATTCGCGAATAAAATAATATTGCATAGCTATCACACCAAACAGTGCGGCACTCATCAATCCTAGAATAAGAGCTATACTTCTTTTCTTCATCCTTTACAAAAATACATAAGTGCCTGTCCTGTAATTATCTTTTAACATTTTTTAACACAGCTATTCTTGTCTCAATAATTTTTTTAAATTAAAAAGGCCCCTTGCATCTCGCAAAGGGCCTTTTTAAACGCTTTAGAATATGATGTTAGTATAAGCTTTTCGTGATGAAAAGCTAGAATGGTAAGTCATCATCTTGTGGTGCTGCATTGAAATTCGCTGGCGGAGCATATTCAGGAGTGCTGCTTTCTGGTGTTTCGCCATTAAGAACATTCACTCTCCATACAATTAACGAATTGAAATAACCTGTTTTACCAGTTTTATCTTTGTAAGCACGACCACGCAGATTAAAAAACACCTCTACCTGATCTCCAACCTTCATGCTATCAAGTAAGTTTACCTTATCCTGCAATGCTTCGAATTTTATGTATTCGGGGTACGTAGGATTCTCTGCATATTCTACAACTAACTCTCTTTTCTTAAATGATTCAGTAACATTCATTACCGGAGAGATCTCATGTACTTTTCCCTTAATATCCATACTTTTAGTTCTTTTAAAATCAAATCAAAACTGGCGAAATTAATTGATTAACTTTGAAAATATTTTATGCAAGTTTTCAACACTCCCAGCAGGATCATTATTACCTGCAACAACAGGCTTACGCCTTATCTTATAAATGAGGTAGAAGCATTAGGTTTCGATATCAAACGCAAATTTAATACAGGACTAGAGCTGGAAGGCACTGTCAACGACTGTATCGTATTAAATCTTAATCTGCGCACCGCCAGTCAGGTCTTATACTCCATTAAAAGTTTTGATGCACCCAGTCCAAAAGAACTTTACGACGGTTTAATAGAAATTGCATGGGAAGAGATCATTGATTTCGCCGGTTATTTCTCCATTACATCCAATGTAGAGAACGAACACATCCGCACATCACTATTTGCCAATGTAAAAGTGAAAGATGCAATTGTCGACCGGATCAGAGACAAGAAAGAAGTAAGGCCTAATACCGGCTCTTCAATCGACAAAACTGTCGTTCATCTTTATTGGAAAGAGAATGTAGCTGAGATTTTTATAGATACTTCCGGAGAAGTGATCTCCAAACATGGCTACCGGAAGTTACCCGGAAAGGCACCTATGCTGGAAGCTTTAGCAGCATCTACTATCCTGGCGACCAAATGGGACCGTAAAAGTACTTTTGTGAATCCAATGTGTGGATCGGGTACACTTGCTATTGAAGCAGCTCTTCTTGCTACTGATAGAAGGCCCGGTTTGTTCCGCATGAACTATGGTTTTATGCACATTCTTGGTTATGATGAGCAGGTGTTTTTCGAAGAACGCAGAAAGCTGAAAGATGCTGTTATTAAGCAAGTCGACATCAAGATTATTGCCAGTGATATTTCGGAAGAAGCAATTGAAGAAGCCCGTCAGAATGCAAAGACTGCCGGTGTTGATCAGCTGATTGATTTCCAGGTATGCGACTTTGCTGATACGGTGATGCCTGAGGAAAAAGGTGTAATCATGTTCAACCCTGAATATGGCGAACGTATGGGAATTCATTCCCAGCTTGAAATTACTTACAAACGTGTTGGTGATTTCTTAAAACAGTCATGTAGAGGTTATTACGGATATGTGTTTACCGGAAACCCTGATCTGGCCAAGAAAATCGGATTAAGAGCTTCCCGCCGTATAGAATTTTACAATGGGAAACTGGATTGCCGTTTGTTTGAATATGAATTATATGATGGCTCACGTCGCGAACCTTTAGTGGAAACGGTAGTTGAACCAATAGTAGAATGATAATACAAAGAGGCCCTAAAAGCCTGTTTATAGTTCAAAAAATAGGCTGCATCGTAAATACGATAGCAGCCTATTTTTTTGTCAATATGAAATAAAATTTCATTGATTAAAATCAGTTCAATCTATTCTATAAGCGGGCTTGAATTGATATTGCTTTTTTCAACCGACTTTTTCTAATAGAACATGGAATTCATTTCTACCATTAAAAAATGTGTTTTTTTAGCCCTGAAAGCTTGATTTTATGCCTTTTTTAGTTTGGCTATCAACTCTTCTTTAGTCAGCAATTCTTGTGTTCCCAGCTGCATATTCTTCAAGGTCAGCTTCCCTGATAACATTTCATCACTACCAATCAGCACGACATAGGGGATATGTTTATCGTCCGCATATGACATTTGTTTTTTCAACTTAGCAGCAGAGGGATATAACTCAGCCGCAATGTTCTGATCCCTTAATGCCTTAATGATCGGCAGCGCATACTGCTCAGCCTGTTCATCAAAATTGGTAATCAGTACTTCCGTTGTAGAAGATGTGCCTGCAGGGAAAAGATTCAATTCTTCCAACACATCATAGATGCGGTCAGCACCAAAAGAGATTCCCGCACCTGTTAATCCTTTAAGTCCAAACATGCCCGTCAGGTCATCATAGCGGCCACCACCACCAATACTTCCCATTGCAGCTTCATTCGTTTTCACTTCAAAGATAGCGCCGGTATAATAGTTTAGTCCTCTCGCAAGGGTGATATCCAATTCAAAAAATAGGGATAGTTCGTCAAGACTGCAAGCCGTTAGTTTTTTTAAGTAATCTATGATCGATTCAATTTCTGCAATACCTTTTAATCCGATAGTGGATGTTGAAAGGACCTTTTTAAGTGCTGAAAGTTTATCTTCTGTTGATCCTTGTAACAGAATGACAGGTTTCAACTGATCGATGTCCTGCTCGCTAAACCCTCTTTCAAGCAATTCTTTGGTAACGCCTTCGATCCCGATTTTGTCGAGTTTATCAATAGCCACCGTCATGTCTACAATCAGTTCAGGTTTGCCAATAATTTCGGCAATCCCGGATAGTATTTTCCGGTTGTTAATCTTAATCGTGAAATCTTTTAGTCCCAATAAGGACAATGCCTCCTTGTAAATCAATACAAATTCAGCCTCATTCAACAAACTTTCTGAACCCACTACATCAGCATCACATTGATAGAATTCCCGGTAACGGCCTTTTTGCGGACGGTCTGCACGCCATACCGGCTGTACCTGGAACCGTTTAAAAGGGAAGGAAATTTCATTTTGATGCATCACTACGTACCGGGCAAAAGGAACAGTGAGGTCATAACGTAATGCCTTTTCTGAAATCAGGGGTAACAACGATTTGGAGGTATATGTAAAATCAGCCGATTTTTGTTTTTTACTCTCAGGGTCAGCCCAGAAGTCACCACTGTTCAACATCTTGAAGATCAGCTTATCGCCCTCATCGCCATATTTACCAGTCAGGGTACTTAAGTTCTCCATAGAAGGAGTTTGAATTTCCTGATACCCATACTTGCGGAAAACCGATTTAATGGTATCAAAAATATAATTACGCTTCACCATTTCTGATGGTGAGAAGTCTCTTGTGCCTTTAGGAACAGACGGTTTAATGTTCGCCATGGCGCAAAAATACGAATTGCCTGCTTAATTTAGGTACAGGACTTAGGATCTGACAGGATTAATTCAGATTGGAAGATCAAATTGAAAGGGTATGATTTAGTTGGGGAAACAGATTGCAACAGTATAAGAGGGAATCAAGTTAAGACAAAGCTAAGATCTGTTTACCCTTGATGCCAGAGTGATGCTAGGGTGACGCCACAGTGAGGCCACGTTTTAGCGGGAAAAGGTGGCCTCACTGTGGCGTCACTGTGGCCTCACCGTGGCATCACCCTTAATCTTACCACTAACTGATCTTAATGTGATGAGTTACCTATCCGATTTAAGCTTCTCCCGGTGCATCGTTCCCCAGCTTTTCAATGCGTCTAGTACCTCATCCAGTGTGTCCGCATATTCAGTAAGTTCATATTCGACTATAACCGGAGTTTGAGGGTGTACAATCCTTTTAACAAAACCATTCATTTCCAGTTCCTTTAGCTCGCTGGATAATACACGGGCAGAAATACCCTCTACAGTACGCTGGATTTCGTTAAAACGCTTATTGTCTTCCCTTAAGGCTACAATTACCCGCAATTTCCATTTGCCACCAATAACATAAAGCGCATCGCCAATTGCGGTAAGCGATCCTTTGCATTCTTGTGCGGTGACTGGAGTTTTAAGCTGCATAATTTTTGACGTTTAAGGTAGTATACAAAAGGTTACTACTAACCTTTTGTATACTACTAACTTTTTATAACCAAATATAGATAGATTTGATCATATAAAAATTGAAAAAATGAAAAAGATACTTCATATCATTTCGAGCCCAAGAAGTGGTGACTCTTATACCATAAAGTTAGGAAATGCTGTTATTGAAAAGATCCAGGCTGCTTATCCAGGCAGTACAGTAAAGGAAAGTAACCTGGTTAAAACGCATTTTCCTCATTTGGAAGAAGCTCACCTTTCCTCGTTTTTTACCCCTGCAGAAAACCGGACACCAGAAAATTGGGCAGCTGTGAAACCTTCCGATGAAGCAATTCAGGATCTTATGGATGCCGATATTATTGTAATTGGTGCCCCTATTTATAATTTCAACATTCACTCCACACTAAAAGCATGGATTGATCATATTGCCAGAGCCGGGATAACGTTTAAATACGGCGAAAATGGTCCTGTAGGATTAGTTCAATCGAAGAAAGTCTACATTGCATTAGCATCAGGTGGAGTTTATTCCGAAGGGCCTTTGCAGTCAATTGATTATGTTGAGCCCTATCTGAAAACAGTACTGGGCTTTATTGGTCTGAAAGATGTTACTGTTTTCCGTGTAGAAGGTACCGCTATGCCTGATTTAAAGGAAGCTGCGCTTGCAAAAGGGATCGGTAGTATTCATTTGAATTAAAAGTAATGATTTATGTCATGAGGGTCACAAATTCGAAATTTTGTTGACCCTCATGGTTATATGTCATTGTCTTTCTCGAATCAGGTTAAAAGAGAAAAAGCTACTTAAAAGCTGGTTTTTAAAGTACATAAATAAAAAAGTTATTTGTCTTTCTTTTTTTTAGGATGAGGAATTGAATGCATTCCCTTTAGTGTATTGTTAAAATCTGTTACGGGTGATTCTTTTTGCTTATCTATAAAAGTGGATTCCGTTTCCTTCTTAATCGTTTTTATATAATCTATTCTATCTAATGTTTCTTTTTGCTCTTTGGCAGTTTCGTTTAGAATTTTAAATCTGTCTTTTTTTGAAAGACCATTTTTAATTAAAATTGAATTTAGGCTTTCCAAATTTGACATTAATGTAAGTTCATTTATACTTGCTATATCCCTAATGTTTTCACCGTTTAAATGTCTTTGTGGATTTGCATCCCTCCATTCCTTTGCAGTGCACCTAAACAACACTAGGTTTAATAAGTCTGCCTCATCAGCATAAAGCAACCATTTTTTTGCTTGGCTATACCTCGTATGAGGTACTATGTGGTTTTTAATCGCATTAGTATGTATGTGATAATTTGCCTTGCTTAATATCCTTTTTACATTCCATTCTAATCCATAAAGGTTGCTCTCTATCTCTTTTAATCTTTGATATTCTTTAAGTACGTATAGTTTAAACATTGGGCTGATTGCCCCGCCAAATTCAAAAGCAATATCTTTATGTGCGTAAGTTCCACCATACTTACCAGCCTTTGAAAATATTCCAATTGCATTTGTTTTTGCAACCCAATTACTTACACTCATAGTAAACGTTGGTAATCCTGCTTCACTTTTAAAGTGGTCAAATTCGACCACTTTAAAATCGGGGTTGTAAATGCTTTCCCAAACTCCTAAAAATCCTAATGTTGATCTTGTTCTTATCCAATTCTTTATGACGTCAGCAGCTCTGCTATCATCTTCTTTTGCCTTTACCATATCGGTTAAGCAGATATAGTCATTTTCGTTTATGGTTGTTATTGATATATCCGTTCCCTGAACAGTCATTATACTATTTTTACTCATCCTATTAATTGTTTAGAAGGTAATCGACCAACCATTTCTGTAAGTACATATCAAAATGGTTTGAAGTATTGAATTTTGGATGTGTTGTAACGTAATGTAAGTTTATTAACGCGTAAACCTTTATATGTTGAGCGCTTATTAAATAATATATACTGTCAATATCTCTTAAAGTGTGACCAAATGTTTTCAATTCGTCTAAGTGTGCCATGCTATAAAAAAGATTTTTTAGTCTAGGTTTAATTTGGAGTGAAAGTATGTATTTTCTATATTATTTAATCAAATTCATTTGTGTATTATGATTTGTATACGTACAAATAGAGGAATCAGCGCATCTTTTTAAGACGTACTGATTTCTCTCCCACAATCCCTTAATAATTTCCCCAGCTACCTCCTTGAACCTGATTTTATTCCTTAGATTTGACATATAAATTTTAATTAATCAAGCTCTTTAAGAGGTGTTTAATTCTCTCATGCTAATGGATCATCAGGGAATTAGATTCTATTCCACTGTGTTGCTTCAAAGATTTTGATGCCTAACTTTTATAACCTTTATATAACCTTATCTTTTCATTGAAATGAAAAAAATATTCTTTTGTCTGGCCTTATCCCTGTCCTTCATTCAAGTTTATCCTGCTAATTTTCCTTATGGCGCAGTTTCCATTGCCGATTTAGAAATGAAGTCTTATTCGAAAGATACCTCAGCAAATGCAGTAGTTCTTCAGGAGTTTGGTAATACGCATATCAGCAGTGGTGACGAAACTCCGCTTATATTTGAATATCATGTGCGTATTAAGATCTTTAATGCCAAAGGGTTTAATCAGGGAAATATTGTTATTCCGCTTAACAAAAGCAAGGACAATCGATATGAAGAAGTTTCGGACATTAAAGGCTCCACTTTTTTTATCGACCATGATGGGATGATGAGAGAAACGAAACTTGATCTTAAAAAGGTTATTCGTGAAGATATGGACAAACGCCACAATCTGGTTAAGTTTGCGATGCCCGATCTGACTAACGGGTGTATTATTGAGTACGTTTATACGCTGAGTTCGCCCTTTATATTTAATTTCCGCAACTGGTATTTTCAGGACGACATTCCAAAGGTTTATAGTGAATATATTGCACATATACCTGCTTTATACAATTACAATACGGTATTAGTAGGAGCAACAAAACTAACGAAGAACACGGCTGAATTAGAAAGAGAGTGTTTTAATCCTGGTGGAGGAATTAAGGCAGATTGCTCTAAGATTACGTATACCATGGCTGATATTCCCGCATTTGTGGAAGAAGACTATATGACTGCTGCAAGTAATTTTAAGTCGACTATCAAGTATGAGTTATCCGATTATATGGATTATCGTGGTGTTAAACACCAAATTACTAAAGAGTGGAAAGATGTAGACTATGATCTTAAAAAAGATCCTTATTTCGGTAGTCAGATGCGAAAAAAAGATCTTTTTAAAACTCAGCTTCCGGCATTGATAGCCGGACAACCTGATGCGCTTATACAGGCTAAAAAAATCTATTCCTTTTTCCAAAAGTATTTTAAATGGAATGGATTTAATGGTATTTATAGTGTCGACGGACTTAAAAAAGCTGTGGAAACGCATTCAGGAAGTATTGCTGATATAAACCTGGCTTTGATATCGGTATTAAATGAGGCAGGTTTGAATGCAGATGCTGTTCTTTTATCAACAAGAAGTAATGGCTTGGTCAATAATCTGTTCCCTATTCTCAGCGATTTTAATTATGTAGTTGCCCGGGTTAATATTGCTGATAAAACATATATGCTTGATGCGACAAATCCATTTTTGCCTTTTGGATTATTGCCCATAAAATGTATCAATGGTCAGGGTCGGGTAATCAGTATGAGCAAACCCTCTTACTGGGTAGATCTGGTAGCCTCACAGAAAGAAAGTAAGATCTATAACCTGGCACTTGAGTTATTGCCTGATGGGAAAATTAAGGGTAAAATTATTGAAATCTCTCTTGGATATGAGGCATATAATAAACGTAAGGCGATTAAAAAGTTTAATTCCATAGAGGAATACGTAGAAAATTTAGACGAAAGTATGCCTAAAACCAAAATCATCAGTAATAAAATTGTTGGTTTAGATAGTCTGGATGTCCCATTATCGGAATCTTATGAAGTAGAGATAAATGCTTTTGACAATTTAAATAAAGGTCAGTTTGCATTTAATCCATTTTTTATGGACCGGACAAAAGAGAATCCATTCAAGCTGAGGGAACGAAATTATCCGGTAGATTTAGGGGCTCCCTCAGATACAAGAATTAGCCTGGTATGCACTTTTCCTGATGGATTTGAAGTGACTAGTAAGCCTGAGCCTGTTGCATTGGCCTTGCCTGACAAGGGGGGTAGATTTACAAGTGAAATATCTATTGATGGCAGTCAGTTTTTATTTCAACAAATGACTTTGCTTAATAAATCAATTTATCAACCAGAGGAATATCCTTACCTGAAAGAGCTCTTTAATAAAATGGTTCAGGTTCAAAAAACAGATATCATATTTAAAAAGAAACAATGAGACTTATAGGTGGTATACTTTTCTTTCTTTTAGTAAGCTTTGATACAATTGCTCAACAAAATTATGCGGTCAGCGCTATTCCTCCGGAGCTCATGGTGAGGGCAAGTGCGGTGATTAGAAATGATGAGATGAGTATTGAAGTGAAGGATTTGAATGATGTTGTAATCAGGGTTAAGGAGGCTGTTACCGTGTTGAATAAAAACGGTGATAGCGAAGCGCGTATGGTTGTGTGGTATGATAAGACCCGGCAGATAAAATATATAAAGGCAGTCGTATACGATGAGTTTGGCTTATTAAAGGGCAAAATTGCGGAGAAGGAATTCAAAGATGAAAGTGCTGTAAGTAATTCCTCCTTGTTTGATGATACCAGAGTTAAAAGATTTTCTCCTGCTATTACTACCTATCCGTATACGCTCGAATATGAATATGAAATTCGGTCTAAGCAGAGTTTGTCCTTGCCTGATTGGCAACCCAATACAACCACAGGTGTTTCATTGGAAAATGCAAAGTTGACATTGATGTGCAAGCCTGATTTTGCGATCCGTTTTAAAGAAGAAAATTATGCCGGTAAGGTAAATGTGACGGATACAGAGGGGTTAAAAACCTATACATGGGAAGTACATCACCTTAAAGCTTTGCGGGATGAACCTTATAGCCCTTCTGCTGATACTTATCTGCCTGCCGTACGTATTGCTCCTGTAAAGTTTGCTTATCAGTCGGTTAACGGATCTTTTACGAACTGGTCGGAATATGGATTGTGGATGAATGAAAAAATCCTGCTAAACCGGGATATTATTCCTGCTGAAACGGCAACTTACATAAAGGAACTGGTGAAGGATATCGAAGACCCAAGACTTAAAGCAAAGAAAATTTATGAATTTGTTCAAGGTAAAACACGATATGTGAGTGTGCAAGTGGGGATTGGGGGCTTTCAGCCTATTACAGCAGCTGAAGTAGATCGTTTAGGTTATGGAGATTGTAAAGGCTTGGTTAATTATACCAAAGGATTGCTGAAGGTAGTGGGAATCAATTCCTACTATACAATTGTAGAAGCGGGACCGGAAAAGAAAAGTGCTATAGTTGATTTTGCCAGTATAAACCAGTTCAATCATATCATTCTATGCATTCCTTTTGCAAAGGATACCACTTGGGTGGATTGTACAAGTAAAACAATCCCTTTTGGATATCTGGGTGACTTTACTGATGATAGAATAGCCCTGGCTTGTACAGAAACAGGTGGTAAACTCATTCGTACACCAGCGTATACGTCTGAGGCGAGCAGGCAAATTCGTAAAGCAAGCTTCAAACTTGATGAAAAGGGTAATTTAAATGGGGAGATGACTACTACTTTTGATGGCTTGCAATATGATAATAGAGAACAATTGATCGATGAACCGTTTACGGAGCAGGTTAAAAAGCTCCAGCAGATTTATACATTAAATAATCTGGAGATCCAATCCTTTAAACTGGAACAGGATAAGGGCAGGGTTCCGGTTACCACAGAGCGTATGAAATTTTATGCAGGGGATTATGCTTCATTAAATGGCCAGCAGTATTTTATCACGTTAAATGCTTTAAACCGTGGAAGGAGTATAAAAGAGGTACATAACCGGGTGAATATACTGGATATCAGTCGTGGGTATACAGATATTGATGAAATAACCTATACGATTCCAGACAATTATAAGATTGATGGCCGCCCTGAAAACTTTAAAATAGAACAACCCTTTGGTCAATATGCTATTGATATACAGGAAAAAGGGAATACTTTGGTTTATACGCGTAAGTTGCATTTAAAAGAGGGCATATACCCTCCTGAAAAATATGAAGACCTGGTTAGTTTTTACCAGCAAGTTGCTGAACTGGACGAAAGCAGGATCAGTATGATAAAAAGGATTGTTAACTAAAAATAACAATCCCTAAAAATATTCCAACAATCATGACAAGGTACATCAGGAGTTCAGTTGTAGCAAAACGTTTGTATTGATTCCAGAAAGAAGGACCTTTTTGTTGATCTGACATAGTATTTAATTATGTGCAAAGATACCATTTAATAAGCTGGCAAGCCTTATACCGCCTTTAAGCAGCTGATTGTTCATGGTATCCACCCATTCATAATTGTATTTATAGCCGTAAGAAGTGTTAGTTTCAGCCTCTTTATATAGTTTTTCACTAATCTGATACGATTCGAAAACCCAGGTTGTTAAATCATCATGTTGCCATTCCTTGAGTTGTGTTGGATTAGGGTGATTTATAAAACGGGTATATTCCGAATAGCTTAACTGTTGATATTCTGGCAGGTTGGAATCCCAGATACTGTGCAGGTTATCCGGATGGTTAAACCATTTGACATCAACATCATTTCCACCTTTATCCTCTACTCTGCCGCAGTGCAGAGGTTGATGTAGATCGCCGACCATGTGTACCAGAACCCGGATGTAGAATTGCTTTAATTCCTTCGAAACGGTTTTCTTTTTCAGTTCTGCAGATACAAAAAGTATTTTGTTATACGCATTTGCACTGGTATCCTTGGCAAGAGCAGCTTTTGCCTGTTCGTAAGTAAGACCTGCTGGTAAATTGACGTAATGCCAACTGCCTGTATAGTTAAAACTAGAGTTTGATTTGATGAAGTCCATCCAGTTGCTGCTCATGGTGATACTTTCGTCCCCCATTATCATTTTGATCTGTTTCCGCGCTTTTGAAGAGAGATAAGATTCTGCAACTTCAGCTACAACGCGGTGGCCAAGCATTCCCCAGGCCATAGATTGTAGGGGAAGATATAGGATGAGTCCTGCAATAAGAGTTATTTTAAAAATGTTGTTCATTTTATAGTGGTTGAGGATTACACTTAGTTCGTTGTTTTAGTTTAAGTGTTACTGGCAAATGCTGTTGAAGGTTCATCAATTTAACTTCCCCTGGTGCTATTTTCTGAATTAGAAACATAGGTAGGTATTGACCTGTACGATAACAGCCTGATATCTTTTGTTTGAAATTTTCCTTTGTGTAGGTGCCAATGATGTAAAGGGTGTCATGGCTTACTACGTAATTGCCTTTAGCATATTCTTTCCAATGACCATTGTGGTAACATTCTTCCTCATAGTAGTTGACCTTAGAGGTAGTTTCGAGTGTTACATAAAATGAATCACAGGTGAATGTAAATGAGTGTTTTGTGTGTGTGAGTAAACTATCCTCATATTTCAAAGGTTCTTCCTCCCAAATGCCTTGTAAGGCAGAAGAACCAGGTTGTTGCACTTCAGGGTTAAACCTGCAGGCAGAGAAGAGGAATAAAATAAATAAGAAAGTAACGAGTACCTGTGATCTGTATGTCATAGAAAGATTATAAATCCCTCCTTGTTTTTTCAGGGAGGGATTTAAGGATTTTTATTTAAGGCTTCCAATCATATCTTCGGGACGTACCCATTGATCAAATTGTTCTCCTGTTAATAAACCAAGCTCTAAGGAAACCTCACGAAGTGATTTGTTTTCCTTATGTGCTTTTTTAGCAATTTTTGCCGCATTTTCATAACCGATATGCGGATTAAGGGCAGTAACAAGCATCAGCGAATTATCTACATGCTTTTTAATGCCTTCATAGTTAGGTTCAATTCCAACGGCGCAATGATCATTAAAGGATACGCACACATCACCTAAAAGGCGGGCGGATTGAAGGAAGTTAACGGCTATTAAAGGTTTGAATACATTTAACTCATAATGTCCGTTTGATCCGCCAATAGTAATGGCTACATCGTTTCCCATTACCTGGGCTGCAACCATGGTTACGGCCTCATTCTGTGTAGGATTTACTTTTCCGGGCATAATGGAAGAGCCGGGTTCATTTGCAGGAATAATAAGTTCGCCAATACCTGAACGGGGACCTGAAGCCATCATCCGGATATCGTTTGCAATTTTCATCAAGGCTACAGCAAGTTGTTTTAATGCACCATGTGTTTCGACCATTGCATCATGAGAAGCAAGGGCTTCATACTTGTTTTCGGCTGTCACAAAAGGAAGGCCTGTGAATTCGGCGATATAGGCTGCAACTTTAACGTCGTAACCCTGAGGGGTATTAATACCGGTTCCAACGGCTGTACCACCTAATGCAAGCTCAGAAAGGTGCGATAAAGTGTTCTTTATGGCTCTGAGACTATGATCTAACTGAGAAACATATCCGGAGAATTCTTGTCCCAGTGTTAATGGAGTCGCATCCATTAAATGTGTACGACCTATTTTAACCACGTTTTTGAATGCCTCAACTTTACCTTTAAGCGTATCCCTTAGTTTCTCTACTCCAGGAATAGTGGTATGAAGGACCATTTTGTATGCAGCAATGTGCATGGCTGTAGGGTAAGTGTCATTTGATGATTGTGATTTATTGACATCATCATTAGGGTGAATGAAGGTTTTGCCTTCGCCTAGTTTATGTCCCTGAATCACATGTGCGCGATTGGCGATCACTTCATTCAGGTTCATGTTGGATTGTGTTCCTGATCCTGTTTGCCAGATTACCAGTGGGAACTCTTTATAAAGGTCACCCTTTAAGATTTCATCACATACCTGGGCAATAAGATCACGCTTATCAGCGGGAAGTACACCACAATCAGTATTTGTAAATGCAGCCGCCTTTTTTAGATAGGCAAAAGCATCGATAATTTCTGATGGCATGGATGCATCAGGACCTATTTTAAAGTTATTTCTTGAACGTTCAGTTTGAGCACCCCAGTATTGTTCTGCGGGTACCTGCACTTCGCCCATGGTATCAGTTTCTATTCTAAAATTCATGATTGTAAAATATTAGTAGGCAAATTTAATTTTTTTATCCTTCATAATCAGTTGAAAAGTGTTTTATGGAATACTCTTGTTAGGGTTTTTGTAATAAAATTCTGACTTTCGCCGTTGAATTTCAGTTTTCTTATTGATTTATGACACGACAATCCCTATTTATAACAATTCTGCTTTGCTCTTCCATTGCACTCACCTTTTGCTCATCTGAGAAAAAGCCTGAAGTCCGTACTGTTGAAGATGACAAATCGGACAGCCTGATGCTGGTTTATGATCCGAAGAAGGGTGATCTTAAGATAGATGAATTTATGCAAAACCTGCATAAGAAAAGAGGCTTTAATGGCAATGTACTGGTAGCTAAAAAAGGAAAAATAATATACCAGAATGCAATTGGATGGGCAGATTACCTTCATCGGGATAGCTTGAATATTAATTCGCAGTTTGAACTGGCCTCTCTAACCAAAACGATGACCGGTACTGCCATTTTGATGCTTGCAGAAAAGGGTAAATTGAAACTGGATCAGACGGTAAATGATTTCTTTCCTGAATTTCCATATCCTGGTATTACTATCAGGATGTTGCTTTCTCATCGTTCAGGAATGATGAACTATGTTTATTTTGTGGATGGGGTTTTTAAAGCGGAAAAGAAAAGTGAAAGTAAGGGAATCAGTAATCAGGATGTAATGAAATTAATCGCTGAGAAAAAGCCTTCCCCTTACACACGACCTAATGTAAAGTTCCATTATAATAACTCCAATTTCATGGTTCTGGGTGCTATCATCGAGAAAGTGAGCGGAATGCGTTATTCTCAGTTCATGATGGAGAATGTTTTTAAACCAGCAGGGATGCATCATACTGCGGTATATTCGAAGGCTGAATATGAAACAATTCCGGTAGATGTGGTGGGACATGATCGTACATGGAGGTATTCAGTGGTGCAGAATTTTCTTGATGGCCCAGTAGGGGATAAAGGAGTGTACAGTACTGTTCAGGATTTATTTTTGTTTGACAGGGCATTAAGAAAAGGAAATATATTGAGTAAGGCATGGCAGGACTCGGCGTATACCGCACATAGTGAATTGAGTCATGGTCATTTTAGTTATGGATATGGCTGGAGAACATTTGATGGAAAGGGCGAAAAGGTGGTTTATCATACTGGCTGGTGGCACGGATTCAGGCACATCTATTTGCGCGATTTAAAATCGGATGTGACCATAGTGTTATTGAGTAATTTAACAAATGGAAGCCTTTTGCAATTGGATGACTTGTATAAAATGGTAGGAATGCCGGTTGTTCGCAAGTCTGCTTATCATGGAAATGGTGATAGTACGGATGAGTGATTTATTTTTAAATAATGCTAGAACGAATTCCTTTTTGTATGTTTAGCATATAGAAGGCATTTATTGTTGAAAGGAATATTCTAATGAAATATATATTTATATTTATACTGCAATGAGCAAGGTCTTTATCATTGATGATGATGTAATTCATCAAAGGATTGCCCAAATAATGATTGAAAAACATCATACTTATAATACTATATCCAGTTATACCGAAGCTATTAAGGCCTTAAATTTTATCAATGAAAATTTAAATAATAAATCAGAGCTTCCGGATGTTATTTTATTAGATTTAAATATGCCGGTTGTTGATGGATGGGATTTTTTGGAAAGATTTAAGCTATTTGATCAAGAACTAGTTAAAGATATTCATATTTATATTGTAAGCTCATCGGTAGATGAAACGGACAAAATAAGAGCTCTGGCTTATCCACCTGTTAAGGGTTTTATATCAAAACCATTGTCTCCTGCAATTCTTAAAGGATTGATTTAAACTATTTGGTACTTCGTATTGTTTAATTAAAAAAACTGATTGTTATGTTCGATAAATTGATGCAGGTACAGCAGCAAGCTGAAGAAATAAAGAAAAGGTTAGATTCTATTAGCGTAAAAGGAGAAGCTGAAGGTGGTAAAATAGTGGTTACTTCAAATGGTAACAAGCATATCAGCGCGATTCATATTGACGAGGAGTTTTATAAAAGTTCCGATAGAGAAGAATTAGAGGAGTTAATTGCCGTAGCCGTAAATAAAGCGATTATACAAGCCGAAAATGTACACCAGGTAGAAATGCAAGCTTTAAGCACGAATATGCTTGGTGGCCTTGGAAACCTCTTTAATGGCTAGTTTTATCGTAGTCATATAGCATAAACATAAAA
>NZ_AQPN01000084.1 GCF_000403135.1 Arcticibacter svalbardensis MN12-7 | reverse complement strand
TTATTGTAATAGACGCCTAGTAGTATTAAAAAAATAGGTACGATACTTAAAAGAATTATAATTATTTTATATCTCAGGCGCTCGAATTTCCAATCGAATATCAGATTAGGTAGTGAATAAGTTAAATGTGTGTTCAGCTTATGAAGCTCTAATTGAACTTTTTGCGCTAAAACTGAATTGTTGGAAAATAATTCAATTAGTGTTCCTCTTTCTTTTAGAATGCCTTCATTAAATGTTGGGGAATGTAACATTGAGTAGAGGTACTGCTGCCCTATTTTAGATTTGCATCTATCAATCTTTGAGTAGATCTCATCAAGGTTTAAGTCGGACGCAGTTCTACTGTCTAACGATTGTTTTTTAGCATCAGGCGAGCGGGTGTGGTATTTTGCTATTCGGCTAAAGTCTCTGAAGCAGATTCTCTCTTTGCCCCAGTTTCCTTTGATACCTTTGATAATCTTGGCTCGTTTCCACCGTGATAATATTATTATGCTGGATATACAGACCAAGCTAAGGATAAAAAGGATTATATAACCTTGGTAATTATCGATAAACATCCTTATATTATATGTAAGAGCTTCATATGCTCAAATGTGCGAAAAAGAGAGCAACATCAGTAAACTAATTTCCAATAATTAATGCCTGGAAATTAAATTCAGAGATAGAATATGAGACTTGTGATTTTCTGTTTAACACAAAATCAGTTATATGACATAAAATTATGGTTTTTGCTTACGCAGAATGTTTATTGCAATCAAGTATGGCATTAGTAATGTAAATGCCGGTATATAGGACAAATAGTTAATAACGTTAAGCGGGGCAGGTACAGAACCAGGTAAGAAATTAAACAGTGAACACAGGCAGGCAACAGTAACATAAGCAATGCAGGAACCTTTTGATAATATTCTGGATACTCGTAACGCAAGAGCAAAAGCAGCGGTTGACAGGTAAATAAGCGCAACTTCTATCATCCGGATCAGGGTAAATGCTTCTCCTAATAGCTTGACCCATTCTGGTTTCGTTGTTGATTCCGGAGCGGTATAGGTTGCAAATATGTAAGTTAGAAAATAACCCCAATAAACCATATTAATGATAAAAAACGGTATTCCTAAGCTAATAAGCAGTAACCCAATTCGAGAATATTTGTCGCCTTCTTTGTTTTTTAAATAATTATGTAAATAATAAAATCCTTTATATACCAAGAGCCCACTAATAATTAAAATGGTATATCGGGCGATTTGTTCATTAGACAAAGCTGCCCATTTTATGGCAGTTTCTGGAGGAGGCCCCATACCACCAAAGATAGCTATGAAAATCCAGGGTAGTATTAAAAGCCAAGTTGAAGTGCGTAGAGTTCGATCAACTTTGCCTATAAGTTTACTTGTCATAAATGCCATTAACAAGGCGTTAAGAAACCACAGAGGTATATACAATAGAACATTGACATGCCCTACTATAAAAGCCAGTGCAGTAGCGACCATTGGCACTAGGAGTAAATATGCAAAGCTGATATTTCGCCAAGTAAATTTCAATGTAAATGAATTTAATTAATACAAATAGCTGATTAGATGTTCATAAATTTAGTTTTTTTTGATATATAATAGGTATAAGCAAACTTTTTAGGAATATTTTATTTTTAGTGAAGAAAGCTTTCAATCTGATTACTCCATAGATTAGGAATGAAATAAATTTAGATATTCTAAAATTTATTTAGATTTGTAAAAAAAAATCAAGAGCTTGGTCGTAATTAGCTATGGTACCTTAAGAGATTTTTTCGAGAAGCATGCGGACGCGAAAGATGCGCTCAATCTAAAAGAGTTCATCAACTGATGAAAGAGATAAAGAACAACGCTGATTACCAAAAAGTAATGGCTGAAATTGATGGTCTGATGGCCAAAGGAAGTGGTAATGTGTCTAAAGAAGAACTTAATAAAATTCGTATGCTTGCGCAAAGTGCACAGGGTTACGAACAGGGCAAGTATGAAGTTGAAGCACCTACTTCGTTGATTGGTATGATCGAGATGCGCATGTTTGAAATGAAATTAAGACAGAAAGACCTTGCGAAAACGCTAAATGTTAGCGATGCTAAGCTTTCTCTGATCATGAACGGTAAGCAAAAGCCTGGCGTTGATTTCTTAAAAGCTCTACATCAACAGCTTCATATAGATGCAGGCTTTATATTGGAACATGCATGATTGAGAATTTAATTTGACATTCCCCCTGTTGACGGGGGCTAAATTTAAATGGCATCCGATGTTTGAAGTCTTTTTTTCTCATATCCTAACAAAAGTATCGCTTACTGAAGAGGAGAGGGAAACTGTAAAAACTTTTTATTCCTAAAAAGCTTCGGAGAAAACAGTATCTGCTGCAGGAAGGTGAGGTATGCAAATACATTAGTTTTGTGTCGAAAGGTTTGCTCAAATCTTATAACATTGATGATAAGGGTGTGGAACACATGAATATGTTTGCATGGGAAGGCTGGTGGACATCGGATATGAATAGTTTTTTGTGGGGTGAAAAAGCTTTTTTTAATATTGATGTACTAGAAGATGCTGAACTTTTAATGATCACTCTGGCTGATTACGAAGCAATGACTTTGAAAGTGCCTATCATGGATCGTTATTTCCGGATCCTTTTTCAGAATAGTATAGTTACTAAAGAGCGAAGATTAGTGAGCTCTACCACACACTCTGCGGAGGAAAAATATATGCAGCTGGTTGAAAGCAATGCTGTGATTTTTCAAAGAATTCCTCAGAATTTAATTGCATCCTACCTGGGCATCACTCCGGAAACTTTAAGCCGTATTAAGAATCATACGGCATCTCACAAACAATCGTAATTGACATAGATTATTGCATTTCTTATTTTAGATCAACTGCCAGCAGTATAGGAGGGGGTATCTTCGTGTCCAGATATTTTTACATCAATTACATTAATTATTATGTCATATACAAAACTTCCCAAGATATTGATTACCGGGACAACCGGGCAAGTTGGCAGCAGAACAATTAACTTCCTTTTATCAAATAAGGAAATTGAGATCGTGGCTGCGGTTCGCTCGCCATAGAAAGCAGCACCTTTTAAAGCTAGGGGAATTGCTACCGTCATCCTTGATTTTGATGATGAAAGTACACATTTACCTGCTTTTGAAGGGATTGATCGGGTTCTTATCTTTACTGGGTATACCGTTGATATGTTGCGTCAGAGTAAGGTGTTATTGGATGACGCTAAAGAAAGCTGGGGTAGAACATGTAGTACATTTAGGGGCATGTGGCCGTGACGATACGACCATTGCGCATTGGGCATGGCATCAGCTGGTAGAAAAATATATTGAGTGGTGTGGTTTTACGTTTACGCATTTGCGTCCTGAAACTTTTATGCAAAATGTGTTAAGTTATGGGGGTAAAAGAGTGATTAATGATGGGGTGATTCAGCATTATGTGGAAGATGCGCGTTTGAGTTGGGTAGATGTAAATGATGTGGCCCAGGTAGCTGCTTTGGCATTGGGGCATCCGGAAGTGCATGCTGGTCAAACCTACAGGTTAGGGTACGACGCGATATCTTTTGGTGAAATGGCAGCATTGATGACTTCTATCTATCGTGGGTAAACCCTTCCGTTATGAAGCTCTTGCTCCTGAGGTATTTCTGCATGCTATGGAAAATGCTGGTGCATATCAAATTATTTCAGACCATGAAGTTAACGCAATATTGTATTTTCATTTTATTCTTTTCAAGTTGGGGATTTTCCTATGCTCAGACTTCTGTTATAAAGATTAAAAAGGGTGAGAGTTGGTATGGAGGCTTGGTAAATGAAGCCCATAAGATGCCCTTTAAGGATGGTTATTCTTTTAATTTATTTGCCAATACAGGTACGAACCAGGCATCTCCATTATTGCTTTCAACAAACGGCAGGTATATATGGAGTGATGCTCCTTTCGAGTTTACAGTGAAAGGCGATCAGTTGTTGCTTTTAAATGCTACAGCACCTATTTTAATAGATTCTATGGGGCGTACATTAAAAGAGGCTTATATTAAAGCTAGTAAAGATCATTTTCCTTCAAAAGGGATATTGCCTGATACGCTTTTATTTTTCAGACCTCAATACAACACGTGGATTGAATTGGTTTACAATCAGAACCAGACTGATATTATTAAATATGCTCACGACATCATCGCTAACGGTTTTCCTACTGGCGTATTGATGATTGATGATAATTGGTAGTTGCTCCAGTGGTTAGTAAAGACATGAAGAAGTTGGTTTACTTTCCGAAAGGGAATTGGAGGAGTGACAAGGGGGAAATTATAAAAGGTCCGAAAAGGGTAGAGCAGAGTGTGGCTTTGAATAGGCTGCCTGTTTATGAATTGGTTAAGGATTAATTTGTCAAGTGTTTCAATCGACCTTGATAGGACTGCCAATAGTTTCTTTTTGTGCTGTCATTTAGGAAAGAAGCAGTTACCAGTTTTTCGACTAAGTCTGATTTTGATAACATCAATGTCCTTATCGCATTGAAAGCCTTTTCACTGATTCCTGAAAGTTCTGCAAGTTTGGTAAATTGAGAACTTATTTTTCCCTGAGCTAAATTTTTAGGTAAAAGTCCTTCATCTAACGCAAAGTCTTTGTCTTCAATATGAATGCGGCTATTTAGTAAATCATAAGCAGGACTTAGTCGGTAATCTCCCATTGGTGTTTCTAATAAGGAGAAGTTTTTATAGTGGGCATCTCCGTTTGAGAATAAATAATTGAATACTACGGTTTTGAACAGTTTCGGCGCTTCTAATTTATAAGTAGACAAATAGGTCTGTATGAGCTGAAATAGCTCTAAATAATTCCCCTGATATTTATAATGCTCACCATGTGTTTGAGGCGTTTTACCGGCTAATGAAGCAAAATCATCCTGAGCTAATTTTGTTCCGTCATCCTTTGTGTCAAAACGTTTGGTTATGTAAGCTGGGGCGCCATTTTTAAAAAATATTAATGCATTTTCAGCGGTTTCTATTCCATAGACCTGACGGGCAATTTGCATGGTTAGATGCTCGTTAGCGGGCATTTGGTCCGGCTTTTTACCGAAGCTGGGAATTGGTTTTAGAATGTAAGTGCCACGTTCCCCTTCATTAATCAGCCTTAACTTGTTTTTTTCAAGCAATACAGAAAATTTTTCCTGTACTCCTGAAATAGAAATGCTTTTTTGATTTTCTTCAAAGAGTTCATCGGTTTCTGGATTGGATGCTGGTGAATCGTAAGGCAATACATGATGTACCTTCTTGCCTTGAAATACTCTATTCAAACAAGTTCTGCTATAGGTATTAAAACCTGCAGCTAGTGTACCAGGACAATGTGTTATTTCAGGGATACTCATTTCGTTTCTATTTTAACGACTCTGATGGCACCAATACTGTCATGCCTTGCAGTAGTCATCAGTAAACCGAAGTAATCATTCAGGTCGATTCTATTGAGTTTACAAGCTACTTGTTTGTTAGATCCTTCAGGCAGCATATTGTAAAAAAATGGGAATAAGATTTTTGAATTATATTCTTGTTCGCTTTTGGGCAAAGTAAGACTTATAGCGGGCTTGTCATTGTCTGCCATCCAGGCATCATGGTAACGGAATGTAAACGAACTGTCATCATGTTGAGTTAAGACACCAGCTTCCTCATCCCTAAATAAGACCTTCGCTTTTCTCATTTGTTAAGAGATACGTTTGTTAGTTTTAGAGAAACTTCCATACCTAACACTTCTAATATTTTTTGTAAAGTCAATAGAGTAGGGTTTCCTTTCCCGCTTTCAAACTGCTTTATGGTTCTTAACCCTACACCGGATACTTCTGCTAAGGTTTCTTGTGTTACTTGTAACACTTGTCTCCGCTCTTTTATCGTTTTAATAAGTTCTTCAAAGTGCATTATACGGCTCTTTAATATGTAAAAATACATAAATATTTTATAGTTTCATTAATAAGAGCAATAAAATGCACTATTTGATGATCTATATAGATAACTAGTTATAAATGTATAAAAAGTGCAATTTACTGCTCTATTTTGTGTTTAATTGTTTAGGTTAATCTGATAGAATATTAATATAATTTCAGTTAGACTATATTTCATTATTTCTGTACTTTAAAGGACTGAAATAACGGAATGAAGAAACTGCTCCTTTTAATGTTTTGTTTATCTGCCACTACTGGGTGTTTTTCCCAAAGAGGGGTTAACAAAGAAGACGCCGCTTATGTAAAAGCCAACTATACCAAGTATGAATATCAGATTCCTATGCGAGATGGTAAAAAACTGTTTACAGCGGTGTACGTGCCCAATGATAAGTCGCATCCGTATCCTTTTATGATGAACCGGACCTGTTATAGCGTATCGCCTTATGGGTTGAATGCTTATAGTACGACACTTGGGCCTTCGTCTCAATTTCTGCACGATGGTTATATTTTTGTCTTTCAGGATGTAAGAGGTCGTTGGATGAGTGAAGGAACCTATGAAGAAATGACTCCTCAACTGAACAAACATAAAAGCAATCAGGATGTGGACGAGGGTACGGATACTTTCGATACGATTGACTGGTTGCTGAGTCATGTTCCGAATAATAATGGGAAAGTTGGGGCTTGGGGGATCTCTTACCCTGGTTTTTATACTACTACGGCTTTGTTGAGTCGACATCCTGCTTTGGTTGCCGCATCTCCACAGGCACCAATTGCTGACCTATATCACGATGATGCCTTTCACAATGGTGCTTTTATGCTGGTTGCCAATTTTGGCTTTTATCCGTTTTTTACTAACCGTCAGGATGATAAGCCCACACAGCGTATTGCTCCGGAGTTTGATCCCGGTACCACTGATGGATACGATTTTTTTATGAAGATGGGTCCGGTTAAAAATACCAATGCGAAATACTATCAGGATACGATCCGGCTTTGGAATGAAATGCTGGATCATCCGGAATATGATCAGCATTGGAAGGAACGGAATGTTTTACCTCATCTTCATGATATTAAAACGGCGGTACTGGTTACCGGTGGATGGTATGATGCTGAAGATCTTTATGGAGCGATTCACACGTATAAAACACTGGCTAGAGAAAATCCAAAGACACCAGTGTATTTTGCTATGGGTCCATGGGTGCATGGTGGCTGGGCACGGGGGAACGGGGACCATTTAGGAGATGTCGATTTTGGAGGACCAACTGCTCCTTTGTATCGGGATAGTATCGAGTTTAAGTTTTTTAGTCATTATTTGAAGGGTACTGCGCTTGATTTACCACCGGTAAGTGTATTTCAGACTGGTAATAATAAATGGAAGAAGTATAATAAATGGCCACCTGCGGAATCGCATGAAAGGGAGTTGTACCTGTTGCCCGATCATAAGTTGTCATTCAGTAAGCCATCGGCAAAGGGAAACAGTTATGATGAGTATATTTCTGATCCGGCTAACCCTGTACCCTTTCTAGCTGGGAAAAGTATGGATATGGATCGCGAATATATGACCGCTGATCAACGCTTCCTCCAGGATCGTAAAGATGTGTTGAGTTACCAAACTGATATGCTTGATGAAGATGTTACGCTGGCAGGGAATATCATGGCGAACCTGAAGGTGTCGACTACTGGAACTGATGCGGATTGGGTGGTAAAGGTGCTTGATGTTTACCCGGATAGCGCTGTAAACAATAAATGGACAGGACGGGGAGTGCAAATGGCTGGGTATCAGCAAATGGTACGCAGTGAAGCAATGCGTGGTAAATACCGAAATGGGTTTGATAAACCTGAGCCTTTTGTGCCAGGAGAGGTAACTGCTGTGGACTTTGAGCTGCAGGATGTGTTACATACCTTTAAGAAAGGTCATCGGATTATGGTGCAAATTCAAAGTACCTGGTTTCCGTTGATTGATCGTAATCCACAAACATTTGTAAATATCATGAAGGCTCAGGAAAGTGACTTTAAAAAAGCCACACATCGTGTGTATACCTCAAAAGACCACATCAGTTTTCTAAAGGTGAAGGTATTATAATTGAATTTTTGGTATACCTATCCATATATAGATAATGATTTGTAATTTCGTATTGAATGGTTCTAGAAAATAGTTATAGGGTTGCAAAAATATTTCTTTCCACCTGGCGATGGCTTGTTTTTTATTTAATACTCTCGGTTAGCATTTGCGTTTGTTATTTGGAGTTTGGAATTAATTTCTCTTTCCCAAATGGTGAGGTTGGGATGATTGGCACGGCATTGTCAATCCTGATGGGTTTTAGGGTGAATTCGGCCTATGAAAGGTGGTGGGAAGCACGTACGATATGGGGCTCTATTGTTAATAATTCAAGGAGTTTAGCAAGAGAAGTAATTGGTTTTACAAGTTCGGGAGACCATGCATCTCCAGATGCGCAACAGATGATTCATCGGCAGATTGCTTTTGTTCAGGCGACTACCCGTCAATTGCGGAGACAACAGGGAGCTATTTTCCTTCGAACGCTGGTGTCAAATAAAGAATATAGTATTCTGGATAAAAAGCAACATCTCCCAAATGCCTTATTGTTGCTTCATATGCAACAGTTAAAGGAACTTTATGAAAAGAAGCAGATTACAGACTTTGTTTTTGTTCAGTTGGAAACGATCCTTACTGAACTAACGAACAACCTGGGACAAGCTGAACGGATTAAGAATACCCCCTTTCCTGTTCCTTACTCTTATTTCTCTTTTATTCTGGTTCATATCTTTGCCTGCTTTTTCCCATTTGGTATGGTCGAAGAGTTAGGGTATCTAACAATTCCTATCAGTCTGATCGTGACCTTCATCTTTTTGGTAATTGAGCAAATTGCCGTTGAAATACAGGATCCATTTGCATCAAAGGATAATGATACGCCAATGACTACCATTAGTAAAAGTATTGAGATCAATTTAAGAGAGATGCTCGGGGAAGAGGATTTGCCTATTCAGATTACACCGAAGACCGGTGTGCTGATGTAAATTTTTATTAGCACACTCTTTTTAAAAGAGGGAAGAATATCATTTTAAAAAAAACATGTTTACAGTAGAGAAGATAGGCGGCACATCCATGAGTGCTTTGCAAGATGTTATCAAAAATATTATTTTATTTGAACGTACAGGTGACCAGTTATATAATAGAATATTCGTGGTGTCTGCCTTTTCGGGAGTAACGGATCTGTTGCTGGAGAATAAAAAGACCGGAGAGCCGGGTGTATATCACCGCATAGCCAAGTATCAGGATTTTCACCGTCCTTTAAAAAATCTGATAGTCAAGTTAAAATCGATTAATAAAAAGTATGCTAAACTGGGTCTTGACCTTCCAGTTGCTGATCTGTTTATTGAAAACCATATTACGGAAGCTCAAAAATACCTGGATAATCTGGCCAATATACTGGCATCAGGTTATGTAAGTAAGATAGGAATTTTACAAGCGGCAAGGGAGATTCTGGCTTCAATAGGGGAGACGCATTCTGCATTTGTTCTTAGCAATATTTTAGTGAATATGGGCATCAATACCCAGCTGATTGATCTGAGCGGATTTGGTGATCATCGGGCCTATACGATAGATCAGCGGATTAAACATGCTTTTAAAGACATTGATTTTGAGCAAACGATCTGCATTGTTACCGGTTATGCCAAAGGTACAGAAGGAATCATGCGCGAGTTTGACAGGGGGTATTCAGAAATTACTTTCAGTAAGATCGCCGAAATTTTGAAACCACAGGAAGCCATTATTCACAAAGAATATCACCTTTCAACTGCAGATCCGGCATTGGTAGGAATAGAGAATTGCAAACCTGTTGGTTATACCAATTATGATATTGCTGATCAGCTGGCTGATGTGGGCATGGAGGCTATTCATCCCAGGGCATCTAAACCTTTGGAGATTAATGGAATCCATCTGCGGATAAAAAATACTTTTGAGCCTTCACATCCGGGCACACTGTTTACCAGGGAGTTTATATCGGAACAAAAGCGTGTGGAGATTATTACGGGCACCGATAAATTGCTGATGATTGATGTTTACGACCCGTTAATGGTGGGAAATGTGGGCAGTGACCTTCAGATTATGCAAATGTTTTTTAATCATAACGTGAGTTATACTTTTAAAGCCACGAGTGCCAACAGTATCTCTATTGTGATATGGGCACGTGATTTTGATAAGAAGTTAATCAGCGAGCTAGAGGGTCATTTTGAAAAAGTTACGGTTGAAAAAATAGCGATGGTGTGCCTGTTGGGATCTAACATGGATGAGCCGGGTTTATTAGCTAAAAGTGCATATGCGCTTACTGAACAGGGTATTAATATTAAAAGTGCGGGTTTCGCGATGAGGAATGTAAATATTCAGTTTTTAGTGGCTCCTGAGCATTTTAAGATGGCTATTATCGCGTTAAATAGTACCATGGGATAAGTGAATATAATATATTTACTGTTCATCAATTAAATGAAAAAAACAGCTATGTTTACTGATATTTAAACCACATATCATGTTTTTTATCATTTTAGGTTTGCTCGTTATAACAGTAAGCTTTTTTGTAGCCCATGGCGACAGTCAGGCTGCCAGATTCAGTGGAGCGATCCGAATTATAGGTATTGTTTTGGCTCTTCTTGGGGCTTCTCTTTCCATGTTCAAAGTTGTAGATGCCGGTCATGTTGGCGTTAAAACACTCTATGGAAGGGTAGATGATGATGTATTATACAGTGGGTTGAATTTTATAAATCCACTTGTTGAGGTAACGATGTTTGATGTTAAAACGCAGAATTATACCATGTCCGGCAATCATGATGAAGGTAATAAGTCGGGAGATGATGCCATTAGGATCTTAACATCAGATGGGTTGGAGGTTACAATTGACCTTTCTGTTTTATTTAGTGTGCGGCCAAATGATGCACCTAATATCCTTAAGGAAATAGGGGATGATTATGTCGATAAAATTGTACGTCCTGTAGCGCGCACTGCTATACGTGACAATGCAGTATCTTATGAGGCTGTGGCTTTATATTCAACCAAACGTCAGGAGTTTCAGGATAAGATATTTAATGCAATTAATAAAAGCTTTGCTACCCGTGGGTTAAAGTTGGAACAGTTGTTAATTAGAAATGTGACTTTGCCCGAATCTGTACGCAAAACTATCGAGTCAAAGATTAATGCAGAACAGGATGCTCAGAAAATGCAATTCGTTTTACAGAAAGAAAGACAGGAAGCGGAACGTAAACGTGTAGAAGCACAAGGTATTGCCGACTATCAACGTATTTTATCTACCGGCTTGAGCGACAAACAGCTGGAATATCAATCGATCCTTGCTCAGAAAGAAATTGCTCTTTCTCCCAACACAAAGGTGATTATTATGGGGAACGGAAAGAATCCGGTGATATTGGGAGGGAACTAATTTCTCTATAAAACCAGGCAAATGAATTTTTGGCAGATAATAATTGCAATTGTAAATGCAGTATTGAGTAGCCATAAATGCTCAATTGTCTGGTTTTAGAATAATTTACCTTTATTGATTAATATGTTTCGGTATACTTTTTAAAGTTGTCTAAAATAGCTTGCCAACCGTCTCGTTGCATTTCAATTGTATTTTCCGTTTCAGCGTCAAACGTTTCAATCATTTTTGTATCGTTGCCATTGGCTATAAAAGTAATCTGCGCTGTTCTTCCGTCATCCATGGTGTAAGAGATCAGTTCGTTGGTTTTTACTTCATCATATTTACCTCCAAAGTTGAAACCGAAACTCCCATCTTTAGCTTCCATTCGTGAGACAAATCTTCCACCTACCCGCAAATCATTTTCAGCAAATGGGGTATGCCAATCGTCTGATGCATAACTCCACTTTGTGATATGTTCTGGTGTAGTCCAAAGGTCCCATACTTTTTCTATTGGAGCCTTAACTGTATTTTCTAGTGTGATTTTTGTTTTGTTTGCTGGTTCCATTTTTGTATTCATTAATATAGTTTGGTTTGTTCATTTATCATTGGCAGATACTTTTTGCGGTTTTCAATAATCACCCAAATGTTAATTGCAAATAGTACAAGCGCTATCGGCAAACCAGATGGCGCAATTAATAAATGAGTTAAAAGAATACCAATCATAACTGGAAAAATAACAATTGCACCGAGTGCTCTAAATTTATTTGTGATGAAAAGTACTCCTCCAACAATTTCAGCAACTGCAATAAGAGGCATTAACCAGCCTATTTGCATAAAGGCGGTCATTAATTTTATCATGTTTTCGGGCAAATCTTTAGGTACTGGCATGTAATTGAAAAATTTATTTAGTCCAGCATTAATGAACATGAGTCCAAAAAGTAAACATATGACAAATAGGATTTTCTTTTTCATGGTTTATGTTAATATAGGTTCATATTGATAATTAATTTAACATTTTTCAGAAAGTAAAGTTTGTGTAATTTATTCTAATCAATTGAATACTACTAATATACTGTTTTTTGGTGTGTAATATTTAGCCAGGCAGGAACCTTAGTTAAAAGAAAAGCCGCAAATTAATTGCAGCTCTTTCTTTTAATATTAAGGTAAAAAAAAAGTATTAAAGGATGTAATACACTTTTGATTTTGACACATAGCCGCCTGTAGCTGGTTCTTCATGTTTATAATTTTGCTTGAGCATTTGCATAATATCGCGTTCAATAGTACGGGATATAGTGGTGGTAGGCGTGTCAGTTGGCTTGTTTTCAAATGGATCCTGAAGATGTATAGCCATTTTTTCTATCAGGAAGAAGGAACTGGCAATAGCTATTACTACCGGTACTTCCACTACTCCAAAAAACTCTATCAAACCAAATGGCAACAGTATGATGAACAATATCAAGGCGAAATGGATATAGACACCATAGGTTGCAGGGAAAATAGTGTTTTTGATCCTTTCGCAACCACCCATTTCGTTTGAAAAGCGGGTAAGGGTATTGTCAAGTTCTACTTGCTGGTGTTTGTTGATCCAGCCTAACTTAAAAGCATTCCTAAGGTCTGTACCTTGCAATTCAAGCAAGGCAAGGGGTACATTGGAGTAATGCTTGATTTGTTCGAGATCTTCCTGACATAGCCATTTTTCAAGTCCTTTTATGGAGTCTTCTCCACGTAAGTGTTGGCTTAAACTATGAGACCAGGCTATTTGTCTTTTTGCCATACGCTCACAAAAAGCCTTTTCTTCAGCGGTGCCATAATGTGTATCAATAAAGGTAAAAAGTTGGCGGGTAAGCGTACGTGAATCGTTGACAATAGCGCCCCACAAAGTGCGGGCTTCCCACCATCTGTCGTATGCCTGGTTTGATTTAAAGGCCAATAATAATGATATAACAGTACCTAATATAGTAGGCACCGCAATGGGGATGGATATTCGGGTAATATGAAAATTGTTGTATAAAACGGCAATAAGCGTTGCATACAGAGTAACCATTATAATCTCGACTTTTATCTTCCCAAATATGTATGTAGCGGGTATATTCTCTTTTAGCAACATCTTTTTATTTTTTTATAGGTCAATTAAACACCGTTCATTTCCAATACCAATCTTTGTTCGGCAACTTGTTCAGCTTCTACATCGGTACCAACGGTAATAACTGGCAGTCCGCTTCTTTTTATCAATATGGATGGATCGATGCTCGATTTATTTAGTTTATATACTCCAAAATCGGATACATCAAGTATATGATTCACCTCATTGGCTTCTAAAAAATTGCGAAACATGCTGAGCGTACTACCGTATAAAAATTCAATTTTTAAATTTTTTATCTGCTGAAACTCTTTCTTTATTTCATAGCAGCACTGGTAAAATTCATCACTTATCAGTTCATATTCACGATTCCGTTTGGATAGACTCAGTAAGTCGCTTATGGAATCGGATAACTTAAACATGTGGACGAAGATGAAGTTTAGCTTCTCACCCTGAAATTGATTGCA
This sequence comes from Arcticibacter svalbardensis MN12-7, assembly GCF_000403135.1. Lineage (GTDB taxonomy): Bacteria > Bacteroidota > Bacteroidia > Sphingobacteriales > Sphingobacteriaceae > Arcticibacter > Arcticibacter svalbardensis. The sequence continues at coordinate 70,667 of NZ_AQPN01000084.1, read as the reverse complement.
TACTGCCGGTATACAGTTTAATGCAGCAGGGTTGAAATTTGTTGGAACGAGTACTGTTTTCATAGTGTTACGTTTATCAGATTAAACTTTAATTATTTGTCTGATGCAATACTAGCTCGTACTCATTAAGAAGATTTAAGAATCTTATTAGAATATGATTAAAATTATAATTGATTTGTTTTAATTCTTTGTTCTGTAACTATTTGTTGTTTAGTGATTTGTTCAATAATTCGCATTGGTTCAGTTTATACTTATTAAAAAGTTATTAGAAAAATAAACACTTATTCCATTTTCTCTGACCTTATTGTTTTAGAACTGGCAAGAAGATCTGTATTTCGGTGCCCGATTTTTCTTCAGAAAGTATGCCTATTGAACCTTTATGGAGCCTGATAATATTTAGGGTAAGCGGCAGGCCAATGCCATGGCCTTCATAATCGCTGGTATTTGATGCGCGAAAGAAAGGCTCAAAAATGTGTTGCTGATCCTGAAGTGGAATGCCAATGCCTTTGTCAGTTACTGATATCATCAGGCGCTCATTCTCTACATTCAGCTTAATTTCTACGGGCTGATTTTTGGAGTATTTGCAAGCATTCATCACAATATTGCTTAAGGCTAGTTGCAGTAAGTTGATGTTACCTTCGGTATAAAGTTTGGTTTCATCTTCAGGCAATCCTGAAAAATTGATATCAATAATGCTTTCAGGTTCTATCTTTTTTGCTAGTGCAACCACATTCATTACCAATTCATCAACTCGTATAGTTTGCCAATTTTGTTTTTTACCATCAAAACCCGTTTGCGCCAGTCCTAACAGGCTCGCTAATATTTGTCCTAGCTTTTCCGCCTCGCTTAGTATAGTTTTTATTAATTGCTGAGTTTCAGGTGTGAGTTCTTTTTGAGAAAGCAGCAACTCTGTTTCTCCTGTAATAATGGTTAGTGGTGTACGCAATTCGTGAGATGCGTTGCTTACGAAATTGTTTTGTGTCTCAAACGATGTTTCCAGCCTGTTTAACATGTTATTGAATGTCTGCACCAGCTCTGCTATTTCGTCTTTTCCGTTGAGTTCTTCAAGCCGTAAGTGTAAATTATTTGCAGTAATGTTTTTTACTTGCTTCATAATTCCGCTTAAGGGGTTGATGGTATAGTAGGAAAATACGTTACCGGCAACAAAGGATAGTATTACTGATACGATAAAAAAGATGATGAGTATCCTGCGCAGTTCGGCCAATTCCTTAAATCCGTAAGGATCGGTAGCGGCTACTATAATAATATACTTGCCATAAGGTGTCTCAAAAAGCTCGCCTGCATAGAATTTATTGTCTTCATTGTAGCGGGCCTTAGCTTTTTTATTGATGATATCCTGGTAAAACTGATCTGGTAGATTCAATGGTTTTTTGAATCTGTTTCCTGCACCAGCTTCAAACTTAGTAATGTAGTCACGTTCGTTTTCAAGCTTTTCCAGATAATTGGTTCTTATTTCATGATAAGCGGCTGATTTTTCATTGGGATGGATCTTTATTTGAGCTGCGAGGTTTACACGTGCTTCAAGTCGTTCAAAAAAGTCCTCAAAACTAAATTCGGATACGAAATAAAAGATGGTGGCATTTAGCAGGATAAGCCCACATGTTGATATGAGGAAGAACAGCAGTGTAATTTTGGTTTTAATTTTCATGCTCCATTTCTTCCTTCATCATATATCCCATACCGAAAACAGTATGGATCAGCTTGATCTGGTTTTCGCTATCTACTTTTTTGCGCAGGTAATTTACATAAACGTCAACTACATTGGTGCCAATATTAAAGTCGATATCCCATACGTTTTCAAGTATTTGTATTCGTGACAACACTTTGTTTGTGTTTAGTATGAAATACTCCAGCAATCTGTATTCAGTAGCTGTAAGGGTAATGTTTTTACCATTTCTTTGGGCAGTCTTTGAATCTGTATTTACTTCAAGGTCGTTGATGAAAATACTTTTACTTGCTACATGCCCTCCACTTGTGCTACGGCGTACAAGGGTGCGTATGCGAGCTTCAAGTTCGGCAAACTTAAAGGGCTTTCCCAGGTAATCGTCGGCCCCACTGTTTAATCCTGTTACGATATTTTCGGTGCTGGAAAGTGCTGTAAGCATAAGAATAGCAATGTGCTTTTTTGTTTTACGGAGCTCTTTACATACCTGGATCCCATTCATGCCTGACAGCATAATATCCAGAATTATGAGATCGAAATTATGCCCGAGAGCCATTTCAAGTCCTGTATTGCCATCGACAGCTACACTTACTTCCATTCCGGCATCTGTTAAACCCCGTACTATTACTGAAACTAAACCCGGCTCATCTTCTACAAGTAATATCTTCATCGTGGTAGTGTATTTCAATAATTGTATTACAAGCTTCTATCTCATTAAATACTTCAAAAACGGTTGATCGCTTAAGAGAACCCAAATTGTTTACCGTAAACTTAGTAGTTTAAAGTAGGATACTGTTAATTAAGCTCACCATAAATTACAGTTTACAAAATGATGACTGTAATCTACTATTGTTCTAAAAGATTAGGGAGTATGGCTTTAAGAATAGGTATAGGCACCATTATATTAAGAAAGATGGTTAAAATAGTTATAATTAGCTATTGAGTTAAGTCAAGAAAGCAATTATATTTATATTTTGAAAACCAATTATAGAGGCTTTCAATTAAAGCTGGATATAGCTATTTGCAATAGGTTGTCAATGTGACAAACCATTAGCGAAGCTTTATTAATTGTCTAAAAATCCATTGCTGCTTTCTTTAATTCTATACGTATGAATGAGCTTCCACTGGTCTCTTGTGTGATGCCGACTTATAACAGGAGATCATTCATTCCACATGCCATAAAGTATTTTCTAAGGCAGGAATTTTATAATAAAGAATTAATTATAATTGATGATGGAACAGATTGCATTGAAGATTTAATTCCAAAGATTGACCTTATCAAATATATCCGCCTTAAAACTAAAATTACCCTAGGGGCGAAACTTAATATGGCATGCAGTCATGCCTCAGGCTCTATAATAGTGAATTGGGATGATGATGATTGGTATGCATCACATCGAATTAAATATCAGGTTGAGGAGTTGAAAAGAAATAATTCAGAAGTTTGCGGAATAAACAATCTGCTTTATTACGATATAACCAATAAGAAGGCTTTTGAATATAAGTACCCGTTAACTCAGCGTAAATGGTTGTTAGGAAGTTCGCTTTGTTATCAACGCTCTCTTTGGGAGAAGAATAAGTTTAAAGAGATAAATGTGGGAATGGATGGTTTGTTTGTGTGGGCCACAGCGCCTGAAAAAGTTACAGCACTTACAGATTTAACGATTTCTGTCCACATGATTCATGATCAAAATATTAGTGTAAAAAAGACTACTGGAGAGTGGTGGCACGATTACCCTGTGATGGATATTGAAAGGATAATGGATACCGATTTAAAACAGTATATTCATACTGATGAACCAGTTATAACTAGTAGTATTTCGCCTAAAACTACTCTTTTAAGTGCAAATCCAACAAAGCAGATTAAGAATGTGTACGCCTGTTTGGTGCATGAAAGTTTAGAGTGTGTAATTGATATGGTTCGGAATCTGCATTTCCAGGATAAATCATCTATCATACTGATTTTTAATAGTGAGCCTGGATTTAAATTAAGTTCATCCTCATTTCCATTTGACGAGTTTGGCGCTATTGTTAACCCCGTGGTTGTTCCGGTGAAACATGGTTACTTACATGATTTTGCATTGGAATGTATGCAGTTTGCCCTTGATCATTTCTCTTTCGATATTTTGACCATTGTAGATTCTGATCAACTAAGTATCCAATCTGGATATTCTGCTTTTATGGGCGATTTCTTTTCAGCAAAAAGCAATATAGGGCTATTATCCAATCGGCCTGAACGTTTAACTCCCAATGATACTGATGTATACACTTCGATACAAGCCTTTAAAGAATATGAGTTGTGGGAACCGCTTTTAAAAACATTTAAGGATGGCGAGAACAAATTTCTTCACTGGTCCTTTTGGCCCTCAACTGTATTTACATTCGATGCAGTAAAAGATTTGGTAAAGCTCTTTAAAACAAATATTCTGCTTCAGAATATTATGCAACGTACTAAAATATGGGCAACAGAAGAAATTATATTACCAACCATGGTTAGTTTATTGGGGTATGAAATTGAATTAAACCCTTGTTGTCCTGATTATGTAAACTACCAAAAAAGCTATTCAACACAGGAACTTGATCAGGCTTTTAACCATCCTCATGCCTTTTGGGTGCATCCAGTTTCCCGGAAATATGATGATGCAGTCAGGAAATATGCACGTAAGCAGTTAAATCATTATATACAAAAGCTTGAAGACAAGGAAGTAAACAATAATGATGAATTGTTTTTCCCTTTGGAAGCGTTGCATGAAATACAAAAAATTGAAGGATGGTTTAGTAATGCTGAAGCTGAGTTATTATTGGCTTGCGGTTTAAAAGCATGTAATCAATTTCCAGTGGCACAGGTAGTGGAAATAGGTAGCTATCATGGTAAGGCTACCGTTTTGCTAGGCAAAATTGCCAGATCGGTTTCTGATAAAATAAAAGTATATGCTATTGATCTGCATACTGGAATATTAGGTTCAGTGGATCAGGGCTTGCATCAATTTGCGCCTTCTCTTCCTTTTTTTAAAAGAAATATTGAAGAAGCAAAATTAGCTGATATAGTTATTCCGATCGTTAGTGAATCAAAAAATGTAAAGTGGGAGCTTCCAATATCTTTTCTGTTAATTGATGGTTTGCACGATTACTTAAATGTTAGCAATGATTTTACTCAGTTTGCAGCTTCGGTACAAATTGGTGGTTATGTCGCTTTTCATGATTATGCCGATTACTATCCAGACGTTATGGCTTTTGTTTCTGAATTAATCTCAAAAAAAGCTTATCAAAAGTTTCAGCAAGCCGACTCACTTTTGGTTTTACAGAAAATTAACTAAACGGCCATTAGATCATGACAAACCAACCTCATAACTTACCGGTATGGCTTTACTGGGAAGGCGATCTTCCAGCTTGGATTGGTGAATGTCAGAAAACAATTTTTGCACATACAAACAGCGTGCAACTACTGGCTGCTGAAGATTTCATTGGGTTGCGTGACATTGATCTTGACATTGACATTGAAAATTTATGTATTGCTCATCGTGCAGATTTCATAAGAGCTTTTTTGCTATATAAATATGGCGGACTATGGGTTGATTCAGATTGCATTGTATTGAAACCACTTCAGCCTTTATTGGACACTTTGAATTTTTATGAGTTTATTGGGTATCGCGAACGTTCAGGCGAAGTGACAAATAATTTTATGGGTGCATCTTTTAATAGTAGTATAGCTAAAGACTATTACCATGGAGTTTGCGAAATTTTACGTGGCGGTCAAACTATAGAGTGGTTAACGTTGGGTTCAAAAGCTTTAACTTCAATCCTGAATGAAAGTAATGCGCCTTGGTGTGAGTTAAAAGTAGCGGAAATACAGCCAATATGCTGGAGCAATCCTGGAGCATTTTTTCAAAAGGCAAGCGATCAGGTACATGAACTTTCTCTCGATCCCAGTTCTTATTGTTATATGGTTTCTGCAAATATGGTAAGGGGATATCTTGAACAACATCAGTATCCCAATTTACTCGATAATGATACTTTTTTTAGCTATCTGTTACGAGTTTCTGAAAGCAATAACAAACAAAACAAGCTTTACATAGCTGAATAACTAACCAAAGAGAAAATGAATGATCTGTCCAATATTGCCCACAGGAAAGACACTGATGATGATCGTTGGGTCATTCCAGAAGTGATTGAACAAGATATGTATTGTGTAAAAAGTTTATTGGCCAGCCTTGAACCTGCAGAACATAGCTATGTAATTGATTGTGGGGCCCATATTGGTGCATTCTCTATTATGTGTGCTCGTTATTTGAAAAATGTGGATGTGATTTCATTCGAGCCAAATCCAGATAGCTACTTTTATTTAAACCAGAATGCAAACATCTTTGGAAAAATAAGGCCACTTAATAAAGCAGTATCAATAGTTGATGGAACGTTAAATCTTTATTCTCCAGATCAAAGTGACTGGAGTGGAAGGTGGACCTCTTTACCAAACTTAAACGAATTTTTATTAGTAGAATCTATAGGGTTATTTTCTTTTATCAACCAATTGGATAAAGAAGTTTTCATACTGAAGCTTGATATAGAAGGCTACGAAGAGCTTCTTTTTGAAGCAATAGAACAGATCGATTTAAGAAACATACGCACCATAATCGTTGAAACACATACCGATAATTTTAACCATCAAAAGCTGAAAGATTACGGATACAGCCTCTTGTTTAATCCAAGTATTTCAGCGGCAAGACAGTTTGTATATTTAAGAAATTGAGGATTAAAATAGGCTGAGAAATAAAATTAATCAGAGCTTAAGCAAATAAAACATGTTACGCACAGCTATAGAGTTTTTATGTGATGAATTAAATGCTTACCTCAAACGTAAGGATACAACAAACTTCGGAAATGAAGATGTCGCTATGATTTCTTCTTTGATGAACCCTGACGGTACATTTGCGGTGGTATCTGATGGCGGTGATATCTCAAAGATTATTTTAACTATGGTTAATCTTGAAGAAGATCGTATTTTGGATTCACAGGTATCTTATCGAAAAGTTGACGATAAATATCAAGTTATCAATCCACCGATTAACCTAAACGTTTTTGTTGTTTTCTCAGTTTACACTAATAATTATGCTACAGCCTTGCGACTTTTGTCTTATGTGATTTCTTTTTTTCAAGGGAATCAGGTTTTTGATAGTGGCCAATACCCACACATTAATGCAAAAGTTGCAGATGATAAACCATGGCAAAAGGTTGGGCGTTTGTTAGTCAATCTTCATTCTACCACTTTTGAACAGCAGAATAACTTATGGGCAGCATTAGGTGCTAAATATATGCCCAGTGTAATATATAAGATCAGAACAATGAGTTTCATAGATCTCGAGCCTAAAATGGAGGCCCCACCAATTACAGAAGTCACCATTAGCGATAAATAAAATCGCCATTCCTTTTCCTCTGATGATAAAAATCAAATATAAAGCCCTGTTTGCCCTTGAGTTTGCACATACCTTTTATAAATCGGGTAAGTGCCCTGATCTTGTTATGCAACCATCCGCTAGCTGTGCAAATCTATTACAAGAGCTTGGTTTACGTTTTTTACCAAATGATTTTGGTGGTAAATTATACGCAAAGGTGGACAGTGCCGATATTATAAAAAATCCATTATCAGAAGGAACAAAATTTACCTTTTTGCTTAAACTCAAAAATAGATTGTTTGAAAATATAACCAATATAAATATGATCAAACCAGCTAACAGCCATTACTATTTTAATAATCTTATCCCAAATTTAGCTGTTACTGAGCCTCTGCTGGTTGCAAATACAACTACGAAAATAGTTTCAGATGCAGATTTGATTCCTTTTTTAGGCAATAGTTTTGCGTTTGCAGATGGCAATACTATCCCAACTGAAACGGGTAAGTTAGAATTTATAGACAGTGGGGAAAGCTTAGAGCAAACTTTAAATAACTCTGATAATGTATTTAACTTTTCATTTGATCTGAATAAATCAACAGGCGGAAGGGCACGATTCTTAATTGATGGGGTAGAAAAGACTAAGTTTTATGCGATTAAATCTGGTGAAATGTCTGATGTGTTTGGTTTGGTAGAGATTTTTTATAAAAGTAGCTTAACCAGCGAATATCAATTTCAGCAAAGTAATCATGCTATAAGTACAAAAAACTATAAAATTTCATTCACGAACCGCTCTACAAAATGGCGTTATATTATAACAAAACAGTTTAATTCTGCAATAAATTCGGTAACTGTAGTTAAAACGAATGGCCCATCTATAGATTTTAGTCTGCTGGGAAGCTCAGCACCTGGTAAGTTTATTCTTACTTCAAATACTGTGCTTCCACTTAAGGAAGAAATGATTACAGGTATAAAGTTGACGGATGATACTGATAAGGTGTTGATAGCCAACTTACCTAATCCGCCAATAAATCTCATAAAAACAGAAGGTTCTGATACTTTCTCAGATATTTTAATCACAATCTAATTAAAACTACCACAATGGCAGATGTATTTAAAACACCCGGGGTCTACATACGTGAGATTCCAACGTTTCCACCTTCTGTAGCTGAAGTTGAAACCGCAATTCCTGCATTTATCGGTTATACAGAAAAAGCAACTTTTAATGGAAAAGATCTTAAGCTTAAGCCACAGCGTATAAGTTCATTGCTTGAATATGAAGAGTTGTTTGGGCTGGCACAAAAAGAGACTGCAATTACTATAACCATAACGGATACGACTGATGCAGGAACCGTTTCACGAAATATTGGAATAACCAAAGATCCGGTAACAAGTTCAAGGTTTAGGCTTTATTACGGTTTGCAAATGTATTTTGCAAATGGCGGTGGTCCGTGTTATATTGTATCGGTTGGTCCTTATCCTAATGTAACTCCATCAGATGCCAATGTGTCTTTCAACGATTTAAAAGATGGCTTGGGTGAGATAGCAAAAGTTGATGAACCTACTTTACTGCTATTTCCAGATGGACCTTCTCTGGAAGCTTCACTTTATTATTCGCTTATTAATTTGTCACTTGCACAATGTTTACTCCTTCAGGATAGGTTTACCATTGTTGATGTAAAGCAGGTGTTAGATGCTCCTAATAAAATTATTGCATCATCAGAAGAATTTAGAAATACAGCTACATTAGGCAGTAATCTGGATTTAATGAAGTATGGTGCGGCCTATTTTCCATATCTTGAAACCACATTGAATTTTCGTTTTGAAGATAAGGATGTTAATATTGTTTACAAAACAGTTACTGGCGGTGTAGAGACAATAGAAACTAATGAAACACCAGGTAACAATGGGAACATTAGTTTGGCAACCCTTCAAAATCCACCAACAGCTCTTGCTGATTTAAAACCTTCTATACGGATCGGTTTAAATCTTCAAAGACCAGAACCAGCAGTGCCGACTTCGCCTGCGTCACCACCTGTAATTGCACCAAATACAGAGTTATATAACCTTTTAAAGCTGCAGTTGCAGAAAATTAACATTGTGATGCCTCCTTCAACAGCGGTAGCAGGTATTTATGCTGCTGTGGATAGTGCAAGAGGGGTTTGGAAAGCACCAGCAAATGTTTCATTATCCTATGTAAATGCGGCAGCCCTTAAAATTTCTCATCAGGATCAAATGGCTTTGAATGTTGATCCAACTTCAGGCAAGTCAATAAATGCCATCCGCTATTTTACGGGCAAAGGTGTCTTGATTTGGGGCGCAAGAACGTTAGCCGGAAATGACAACGAATGGCGTTATGTTCCCGTAAGGAGGTTCTTCATTTTTGCGGAAGAATCTATTAAAAAAGGCACAGAATGGGTTGTTTTTGAACCAAATGATGCAAATACATGGGTTAGGGTAAGAGCCATGATCGAAAACTTCTTGATTAAACAATGGAGAGCAGGTGCGCTGGCAGGTGCGAAACCAGAACATGCGTTTTTTGTACGAGTTGGCTTAGGTACAACAATGACAGCGCTTGATATTTTAGAAGGAAGGATGAATATAGAAATTGGTATGGCGGTAGTTCGTCCTGCAGAGTTCATCATTTTGAAATTCTCTCACAAACTTCAGGAATCATAATTAATCAGCTTTTAATCAAAAAAACAAATGGCAACGTATCCATTACCAAAGTTTCATTTCCTGGTTGACTGGGGAGGAACGAAAATAGGCTTTACAGAAGTAAGCGGATTAAATATCGAAAATAAACTGATCGAATATCGCGATGGAGCTTCTCCGGAATACAGTAAAATAAAAATGCCTGGCATGCGGGAATTTAGCAACATTACACTTAAAAGAGGTGTTTTTGCGGGGGATAATGAGTTTTATGCCTGGTTAAACAGCATAAGCCTTAACACAGTTGAAAGACGGGATGTGACGATTAAACTGCTAAATGAAAATCATGATCCTGTAGTAACATGGAAAATAAAAAATGCCTTCCCTGTTAAAATACAAAGCACTGATTTAAAAGCAGACGGCAGTGAGGTCGCTATTGAGCAACTTGACCTCGCTCACGAGGGCCTTACCATTCAAAATGGAGATTAACCGGAATTATTATGAGCTTGATTAGTGGTATAATTGATGGATTAATTTATCCACCAGTAGGGTTTCACTTTCTCGTTGTTTTTGAGATGTTTCCACAAACTCCTCAAGATGTACGCTTTCAAAGTGTGAACGGTTTGAGTGTAACTATTCCAACAGAAACGGTTGCTGAAGGTGGCGAGAATAGATTTAAGCATCAATTTCCGGGGGTTCCACAGTACAATAAACTAGTGCTTAAACGTGGTCTTTTTTTAGGCTCTTTGGTTAGTCACTGGTGTAGGGATAGTATTGAGAATTTTAACTTTGCCCCTAAAAATATTCTGATTAGCTTACTTAATGATAGCCACATTCCGCTGAACGTTTGGCATGTTTTTAATGCTTATCCAACTAAAATTGAGATTTCTGAATTTAATGCTGAGCAGAATACCATGGTTGTCGAAACGCTGGAATTAACCTATCAATACTTTAAACCAATGGGTCTTGATGATCTGTTATTTGGAGCAGTTGGCGCCATTGGAGGTGCAATTAGCGGAAGTGTTTCGGGATCTATAAGTTTTTAATTATGCCAATTTTAATTAACGAAATTGAAATTTCTGTAACTGTTTCTGATAATCCTTCATCAGGCAGTTCTTCGGCTGTTGATCAGTCTTCTTCATCAAAAGAAGAAATTATTAAGGAATGCGTGGAGCAGGTTATGGAAATTCTAAATCAAAAAAATCAACGCTAAATAATGGGATTACTAGACGCCTTATTACCCCATGAAGCTGGACAAAAGCTGAAAATAGAATCTTGGGATAAGATTGAAAAAAGTGGTGATTCAACACAGGTATTTACCGCCTTCATTAATCCAGATGAAATTGCACTTAATTATAGCGTTTTAACAGAGCAGAACCCAGCCGCAGGAGCAACAGGTAATGCAGGAGCATTTCTAGGTACTTCTCCATTTCAGGTTACTTTAAAGTTCTTCTTAGATGGAACAGGCGCTAATGGAGTCGTGCTTGATGTTAAAGCCAAAATAATAGAGTTTTACCAAACAACGGGTTATGATGGTAAAGGGCATCGGACAAGGTTTCTTCGTATAAACTGGCCTGGGTTAATCTGGTATAGAGCGAACCAGTTTGCCTTCGATTGCATACTTAAGACAGCAGCCATTCAATACAAACTATTTAAGCCTGATGGCTCTCCACTTCGTGCAATTATTACAGCCACTTTTATTGAGAAAAGAACGGATGCTGAGATCCTACAAGAAAATGACCCTAAATCCGCCGACCTTACCCATGTTCGCGTCGTAAAAGAAGGTGATACGTTGCCGGGCATGGTTAGGGATATTTACGGTGATTTTAAATACTATCTCCAGGTTGCAAAAGTAAATAGGCTAAGGGATTTTAGAAATATAAGCCCCGGTCAAAAACTCATTTTCCCTCCATTAGATAAAACTAAAAAGCAATAGATAATGGCTGAAGAGAGATTAATTCCTGCAGTAGAGACCGTTGCTGAATTCAAAGTTAAAATAAACGGGACTGATTTACCTCGCTCCGTTGCCAAGCAATCTGTTTTTGTAACCAAGGTAATTAATAAGATCTCATCGGCAATTTTAGTGTTTCAGGATGGAGATGCATCTGATGGGATCTTTCCTTTGACAGATGGCGAATTATTAATTCCCGGAAATGAAATAGAAATTGAAGCTGGAGATCCTGAAACTTCCGTTAGTGTTTTTAAAGGCATCATTATTAAGCAGTCGCTAAAAATAAGGTTTAATATGGCTCCATTACTTACGGTAGAGTGTAAACACAAAGCAGTGAAAACGAGTATCGGTCGTAAAAATGCCTATTTTCACAATCTGAGTGACTCTGATATTATTACTCAGATTTTGTCAGATGATGGTTTCTCTGATCTCGACATTGAATCAACTAATGTTAACCACAAAGAGATGGTTCAATATAATTGTACAGATTGGGATTTTATTTTGAGTAGGGCAGAAGCAAACGGTAATATCATTTTAACCAACGATGAAAAAATTGTCATTAAAAAACCTAAAGTCACCAGTGACATAACCCTATCCTTATTGCATGGCGCAACGATTATAGAACTTGATGCGGAGATGGATAGCAGAAATCAATTCACTTCGGTAAAGAGTAAAGCCTGGGACATGGCCAACCAGGAAATTGCCGAATCGACCGCCAGCGATCCTGTAGAATTGGAAGAACAAGGAAACTTAGCGGCAACAGATCTTGCATCAGTTGCAGGGCCAGGCGATTTATATTTAAACCACGCAGGCTCAATAGATCCGGGAGAAACAAAAGCATGGGCCGATGCACAATTATTAAAATCGCGACTCTCAAAAATAAGAGGCCGTGTAAAGTTTCAAGGCATTTCTAGTATAAATCCAGGTGATGTTGTGGAGTTACATGGCCTGGGTGAGCGCTTTAATGGTAAAGCATTTGTAAGTGGGGTAAGGCACGAATACACTCTAGCCAACGGATGGAAAACGCATGCGCAATTTGGCCACACACCAGATTGGTTTATGGATGAAAGTCAAGTTGTAGCACCTAAAGCGGGTGGGTTATTGCCTGGTGTAGTGGGTTTACACACGGGTATAGTCACCGATAATGAAGATCCTGATGGAGAACAGCGTGTGCGGGTTAAAATGCCTTACATCAACGCTGATGACGATGGAGTGTGGGCTAGGATTGCGCTAACAGATGCAGGAAATGAACGTGGCATGTATTTCAGACCTGAAATGAATGATGAAGTGTTACTTGGTTTTTTATATGATGATCCACGCCAGCCTGTAATTTTAGGGATGTTGCATAGCTCAAACAAAGTACCACCAATCCAACCTACAAATGATAATCATAAAAAAGGGTATACCTCGAGAGAGAAAATGAAATTGACTTTTGACGATCAAATTAAAGAAATATCAATTGAAACTCCAGGCGAAAATAGGGTGTTTATTAGTGACGATAAAAAAGGCTTCAGTGTCGAAGATCAAAGCAAGAATAAAATCATTACTGAACCATCTGCTATTACAATTAAAGATGATAAGGGGAATGAAATTAACATAAATATCAACGGTGGATTAATCAAAGTACATGCTAATACCAAGGTAGTGGTTGATGCACCACAGATAGAATTGGTTGATGGTGCTGCACATCCACTTGTTTTTGGCGATGAATTATTAACCTATCTCAACCAGATTGTGAATATATATGCCACACATATGCACCCTGGCGAAACGGCATTAGGTCTGCCTGTAAGTCCGGCACCACCAGTACCACCAATGCCACCAGCAACTCCAAGTTTATTATCGGTAAAAGTAAAAACAGGATAACTATGGCTTTAATACCAGGATCACCAACAAACTTAGCTAATAGCATGGCTGATGCGATTCAAATTGCTTTTAACAACCATTATAAAGAGGTAATGGGCAAAGATCATCCTGATGCGAACAAACAGATGACGCTTTTATGTGTGGCTGTAGCAGAGGGTGTAATTAATCATTTAAAAGCACACCCAGAGGCTTTTGTTATTAAAACGAAGTTTTCTGATTCGACTCTGTATGATGCTATTGTTGAAATTAAATAAACCTTGCATAGCCAGTCGCACAAATACATTTAAATTATGGACAGGTCAAAAGATGTTTCAGAGCTATCATTTCTAGGCAGAGGCTGGAGTTTTCCCCCAACTTTTTCAAAGAAAACGAATGAGGTTTTAATGACTTCTGATGAAGAGGACATTAATAAAAGCCTTGAAATATTATTGTCAACAACCATTGGTGAAAGATTCCTCCAACCTCTTTATGGTTGCAATCTGGAAAACTATGTGTTCGAAGCCATGAGCGCATCAACAGAAACGCAAATAAAAATCACCGTTAAAAATGCCATCTTAATGTTTGAACCAAGGATCAAATTATTGGTTGTTACCCTTCTGGATGATTTTATTACTGAAGGTAGAATCGATATTTCGGTTAATTACGAGGTAATCAATACCAATACCCGATATAATCTGGTATATCCGTTTTACTTAAACGAAGCAAATAATAAATCAGCATGACTGCTAAAGCAATAGATTACAAAGTTATTCTGAAGCGCGATGGGCAAACGCAACAACAGCGAACACCTCAGCTCTTAGATCCTAAACTTGCACCTGTAGATCAACGCACAAAGGAAGATTTCTATAAGTATATTCAGGAAATATCAAAACAGATTAAATTTTATGAGCTGAACCCTGCTGGTAAAAATATTATAGAAAATGGTACCTGGGATAGTTTTTTTAATCTGAGTATGGAAGAAGTTAATGCCCTTGGCAGTAGTAATTCCCTTCCACCACATCTGGCTTTATGGAACAGTTTTATAGAGCTGTTCGAAAAACCAAAAGCACTGCTCAATACGCTTACTCAACGCCATCTTGATTTTTATTACCACGACGTTTTAAAACTCGATAAATCACTTCCGGTACCTGATAGGGCACATGTAGTTTTTGAGCTTAAAAAGAATACTGAGAATACTCTTCTTAAATCAGGAGGTTTCCTTTTGGCCGGAAAAGATAGTATCAAGAAGGACCTTAATTACAAACTGGAACATGATATAGTGGTTAATCCTTCAAAAGTGAGCCAACTCAAATCCCTTTTTGTTAATCCTGTAAATAAAAATTTTCTATTTCATGCCCCTATTGCCAACTCTAAAGATGGATTGGGAGCTGCACTTGATTCTGCGAATCCAAAATGGAATGGGTTTGGCAGTATTTCGATGCCCTTAGCGCAAGTTGGTTTCTGTTTATCAAGCAGCATATTAAAAATGAAAGAGGGCACGAGGTTAATTACAGTGAACCTTACCTTGAAAAGCCTAGATATAGCTGCAAAAAACACTGTATTAACAGCTAACCTTTTTAAAGTTAGTATAACAGGTGAGAAAGGATGGCTAGGTCCCAAATTGACATCTGCAACCGTCACTTCTGCTGATAACCTCCTGTTTAACCTAAAATTTACGTTGAGTCTAGGAAAGGATGAACCAGCGGTAGTTGAATATAACAAAGCCAATCATGGAGGAGATTTTGATACACTTCATCCGATACTTCAGGTATTTATCAATAACGAAAAAACGGATTTCGGTTATAAAGATTTAATGAAAGCCGAACTGGTTGATGCAACAATAGAAGTGGATGTAAAAGGAATTACCTCTTTAGAACTGGAAAACGATTTTGGAACACTAAACCCTAAAAAGCCCTTTAATCCATTCGGGCCATTAGCAGAAGAAAATTCTAACTTCTATATCCTTCATGAAGAGACTTTTTCTAAACGCCTTAGAGAATTTTATGTAGAAGTGTTATGGAAAAATGTCCCTCAATCAAATCTGAAAACATATTTTACCAATTATAAAAATACAAAAATTGATAACGGTTACTTCAGTGCCAATGCCTCTTTCAAAGACGGTTATACATGGAAGAAAAGTGCGCAAACTATCAAGCTATTTCAGGAAGGTGATGCAAAATCAAAATCTATATGGAAGTTTACCAATCCTGATTTTGCTATACTATTTCCATTTTATATTCTTCCTCAACTATTTATACCTTACTATTTCAATCCTGGTCAATCGGTATTGCAAACGGTAACCAGTAAAATGTCATATCTTGTACCAGGCTTTTCCGCTTTACAAAACAAGGTAAACTTTGTAAAAGCAAAATCATCCAGTACGCTGCAAGTGTATAAACCTGCACTTCAATTAATTCTAAGTTTATATAAAGAAATTCGCAAAGGGCAGTTACACCTTCAGCTAAATAATAGCTTTTTATTTAAAGATTACCGGGAAAAATATACAGCCGAAATTTTAAGATATAGCCTTAATGGTGGAGAACTGAAACTTCCGGCAGAACCATTTGCGCCTGAGATTTTATCGATCAATTTAAATTATACGGCAACTACAGCTAAGATTAATTTTAGTGGTACATCTCTAAATGATTACGTAGATGAGGAGATAGAATTTTTCCAATATGGCGCATTTGGACAAGCACGTGAACATGCATACACCAAAACTAAGCATACATTTTTAAACAACACTTTGATAAAATTGCTGCCCGAATATACAGCAGAGGGCGAATTGCTAATTGGGTTAAGTGATTTATATGCGGAAGATTCTGCAAGTTTATTATTCCAGGTTGCAGAGGGAAGCGCTAATCCCGATAAGTCAAAAATTGATGTGAATTGGAGTGTCCTTTGTGATAATTACTGGAAAACCTTGACAAAAGATGATTTTATTTTTGATACAACAAATGATCTGCTTACAAGCGGTGTAATCAAGATAGTGATACCGAAAGAAGCAACCACAACGAATACAATTTTACCTGGTAATTTACTTTGGCTAAAAGTGTCGATAAGCCAAGATACGGATGGCGTCTGTAATCTTATTGATGTTCAGTCAAACGCAGTTATTGTTATTTTTGATGATCAAAATAATGACCCTCAGCATTTAGCAACCGCATTGCCTGTTGGTACCATTACCAAACTGAAGAATGAAAATGCAGCAATAAAAAAAATCAACCAACCCTATTCTTCATTTGGAGGTGCTGTTCAAGAGAATGATTCTGCCTATTACACCAGGGTAAGCGAAAGGTTAAGGCATAAGGAAAGGTCAATTGCAATCTGGGATTACGAACGTTTAATTCTACAACATTTTCCAACCGTACATAAAGTTAAATGCATCAATCATGCTACACCCAATTCATTTTATGCGCCAGGCAACACATTAATAGTTGTTGTTCCTGATCTTACAAATCGCAACGCCGTTGATCCCTATAAACCAAAAGTTGATAAAAATACGTTGGATGAGATTGACACATTTTTAAGCAAGCATTCATCGGCCTGGGTAACTTATCAAGTGGTTAATCCATTCTACGAGCCCGTTAAAGTGGTGGTTAGCCTTAAACTAAGAAAAGGTTACGAGTTTAATTATTATCAAAAAATAATAGACCAAAAACTTCAGGATTTTCTATCCCCATGGATTAAAACTTCGGGAAACGATATTCATTTCGGTGGAAAAATTACTAAATCAATGATCATTAAATTTTTAGAAGATATTGAATTTATTGATTATTTGACAGATTTATCTCTGTACAAATACTCATCAAGGTTAAGAGGTTTTGGCCGCAATGTGGAGGTTGCAGAAGCTTCTAATCCGGCATCTATTTTAGTATCACATACTCAACATTCGATAACAAATGATACTACGGTAACAACTGACTTTATAGCTTTCGAAAGAAGCATCAAAAGCTAAACCAGCAAATAATAAAAGGTACATGAGTGAAACACTGAGCATTTCGTCGCAAAAACCACAAAATTCAGCTTTTGATTACGAAGAGCTGCGAAAATCTGGTATAGCTTATATTGAGAAGACAGGTTCTGAAATCTGGACGGATTACAATGTACATGATCCTGGGATTACTATACTTGAGTTGCTATGTTACGTACTCACCGATTTAAGTTATCGTGCCAACAATACCATTCCAGATTTACTTGCAACGCACACAGATACAAAAGCAAATATTTTAAAGCACTTTTTTACAGCAGCACAAATATTTCCAAATACTGCGGTAACCATTAATGACTACCGCAAATTGGTCATTGATATTTTAGGTGTAAAAAACGTTTGGTTACAAAAAAGAAGCATTGGTATTTTTGCTGATATCCGAAATAAAAGACTTCAATTCACTCAACCTGATAGTGGTAAATGGGAGCCTGTTGATGTTTTAGGCTATTATGATGTGCTCATCGAGTTCGATACCAATGTATCATCAGCTGGCAAAGAACAAATAAAAACAGAAACGAAAGAATTGCTGATGCAAAACAGAAATCTCTGCGAAGATTTTTTAAGCATCAATGAAGTAAGTCAACAAGAATTTCGCCTCTGTAGTGAAATTGAATTAAAAACCGATGCAGATCCTTTTGATTGTTTGGCAAAACTGTTTTTTAATATTCAATTATACCTCACACCACTTATAAAATTTTATTCATTAAAAGACCTGCAAGATCAGGGGTATACTTCCGATGTAATATTCGAGGGCCCCTTGCTAATTCATGGTTTTATAAAAGAAGAAGAACTTACTGCTTCCGATTTGAAGAGAGAAATTCACCTATCTGATATCATGCAGCAAATGCTGAACGTTTCTGGTGTAACCAATATTCTTGATATCCTATTTAACCCTACTGATCAGGTAAAAGAACTGGCGAATAAATGGATTATTCCAGTGAAAAGAGGCAGACAAGCCATCATTAATATAGTAGAATCTAACGTTTTGCTTTATAAAAATGGTATTCCGCTTAGACCTGACATGCATATTATTAAAAGCAAGTTTGAGCTATTGATGAATGATTACATTAGAGGAAATGATTTGGTTCGAACAGATGATATTACTTTTGACACAGGTACATTTGAAGATACTGGCAGTTACTATTCTTTCCAGAATCATTTCCCTAAAAACTATGGCATAAGCCATTGGGGTTTATCAGATGATGCAACAGCAGAAAGAGTTGCACAGAAAAATCAATTGCAAGGATATCTTTATTTCTTTGATCAGCAATTGGCTAACTCATTCTCACAGCTTTCAAATCTGAACAACCTGTTTTCTACAGAAACGCAAGCCAATACCTATTTTGCAAAGGCGGTAAAAAGCTTTAAAGATTTTGATAAGATATTTGTCAATAGCAGTACCATTGATGATGCGGTCTTAGAAGCGGTAGAGGATAAAACAACCTATTATAAAAGGCGCAATTTGTTTTTGGATCATTTACTTTCGCGCTATTCAGAATCTTTTTCTGAATATGTAAACGTGCTTTATTCGGGTTTTACTTCGAACCCTAAAGATGTAATAAGCCCAACCATTATAAATCAGGAGGATATCGTTCAGGATAAAGCTAATTTCCTTAAAAACTATCCTGAATATAGTGCCAAGCGATTCTCAGCGTATAATTATACTGCGATGGATGACACTTGGGATAGCCAGAATATTAGTGGTTTAGAAAAACGATTAGAACGCTTACTCGGTTTTGATAACTTAAAAAGGCGTAACCTGGTGAATATATTCACTGAAATTCAGCACGGTTTAAATCCTGCAAATAACGATGAATTTTGGTTTAGGATAATTGACTTTAGAAACAGGGAAACGCTGTTGGAAGGAAACGAGAAATTCCCGGAAGAAGAAGCCGCAAAATTTGCACTCGACGATTCATTGTCAATGATTTATAATCCTATAAATTTAAAAATCATAGATAATGGCGATAACACCTTTCAGTACCAGGTTTTAACCGGAGATAAGGTGTTGGGCACCAGTAGTAAGCTTTATTCGTCTAATATAGAAGCAAATGTAGCACTTCAGCAATTCGTTCTTTTTGTAACGCAAAACAGAGCAGAAGAAGGACTGTTTTTAATAGAACATATGTTGCTTTTACCTTCAGTAAATGCAGTACCTGATGAGCTGCCAGCGGAAGAGAATTTCGATGGTCTTCTGCCAATCTGTGTAGATGAAAGCTGTAAAGATTGCGAGGATAAGGATCCTTATTCATTCCGGATCAGTATTGTTTTGCCAGCATATGCCCCGAGGTTTTTAAACATGGGGTTTAGGCAGTATTGCGAAAGAACAATAAGAATGGAATCGCCCGCACACATATTTGTGAAAATTTGCTGGGTTAGTAATGAACAATTGGTGCAGTTTGAAAATGCTTATAAAAATTGGCTTGAAGTAAAATCAGGTAAATTGAATGATCCCGGAAATGAAAAATTGTACCGGTTTGTAATCATACTAACCGCATTGAAATCCATTTATCCGGTAGCCAGACTCGAAGATTGCAGTAGCAGCGAAGAAAGAACACTTTTCCTGTTAAATCAAAATGCATTGGGAACACTTAAAACATAAAAATCATGGGTAATGTGCTCGACAACATTAGTAAAGACAATACCCGCTTTACTATTTTTGAAAATGATCAGGTATTAACAGCTGACCAGTTAAATGACTTATTCAATTATCTGGAAGTACAAAATAAACTGACCAGAACCAAAGCCATTGGTGTAGGTATTATTTATGGCTTGGAAATCGGTGTAATTGATAGCAAACATCTGGTAATTTCTAGAGGGGCTGCGATCACAACAGATGGCGATCTCCTTCATTTTGATTACGATCAGGAATTTGATCAGTATGCTGTCTTTGAAGATTTAAACGCTAAATACGCTTATTTTCTAACGGATACCGAACAACCTATGCCGATGTTCGAACTAAGAGACAGTCGTATTACAGGGTCAATACCAGGCAATGATTTAGGGGCTCTGGAAGCTTCCACAGGTACTACATTTAAAGATTATGCAGGCGTTCTATACCTCGAAGACTACAACAACGATCCAGACCTTTGTACAGGTGCTGATTGCGACAATAAAGGTGCAACAGCAATGAAGGAGTTAAAAGTTTTGCTCATTCATAAAAACAACATCGGCGCACTACTTCAGAGTATGCCTGCAATGAATAAAGATTATTTTGCACTTGCAGATTTAGATATTCCGAGAGTGGTTGTAAATACCGGTATCGATAAATATGCAGAACTGAGTTCTGCATTTGCCAATGCATTAACCGTTAAAGATGATATCATAGATAAAATAACTAAGGCTTACCAAACGTGTAAATTAATAGTGGAAGATGATTTTGAAGGAGGCGATCCAACTGAAAAATGGAAAAGCCTGCTCAGTGATCAATTCAATCCGCAAGCTCCCTTCTACAGTCAATATGTATATGACTATGCCAGGGATATCAGTTACGCGTATACTGAACTACGCGAAAGTCTGTTCTCTGATGATATGCTTGCCTCTCCGGATGTTGAATTATTTCCTAAACATGTATTGATTGGCTTAGTAAGAGATGCAACATTGAAAAGGCCAATACCTGTAGTGTTTCCCGATATCAGGTTCCCTCAACCCACAGGAATTCCAGTACTAGAAGAAAGACGCAATTTGTTGTTACGAAGCAATCTTTTTTCAACAAGCAGTATTCGTTTTAACTTTGGAGTTTTGATCAAAAGGTTTCATCCGGTTCATATTGATCTGGAGTATCGCCATCATTTTTACGAATCCCCGATATTAAATAGTAATAACGAATCGGATGAATTGACAAGGTTTAATTTCATGCGCCTTCATAGCATGATTACCAATTTTTATATACCTACCGCCACAGATTTACAATCATTAGATCAGGGTTTAAAAATCATCCCAAGTCTTTATGAAGATGTTCCATTGGGCGAACGCAGTATTCCTTTTTACTATCGTTACGATGAAAAGCTCCCGATGAACCTATATTGGAATTTCAATGCGAATAATCGTAAAAGAGAAAATCAAATTCTTTCCTATAACGCAACACAATACGCCAGTAGTGCTGCAGCACGTACACCACTTAACTTCAATATTTTAAAATATACTTTTTTCAGAATTGAAGGACATATTGGTTTTAAACTTACTGATGTTGAAGCTTCTTTAAATAAACTTATACTGGATAATAACCTTCCCATAAATTTCATATCGGTACAGGTAGAGAAAAGGTTAGATACAATTCCACCAAGATCATGGTTTTTCCCACATCTGTACATGTATGAAAAATCGATTAAAAGTACATTCTTTGATCGTATAGATGATGCAGATTCAGTTAATGATGATTTAGTTAAAAGAACTGATGTTGCTACGACTACAATCCCTGCAACTGAATTTAAAACAGCAAGGCAAAATGTATATGATAATGCAAAAGATATTGGCGATTCGCAGTTTAATTACATGAGCTACCGATCTGCAGTATCAAACGTAATTACAGCTGCGAGTAATGTTAAAGCTCAAACTAAACAATTTACCTTTTCCAATACGGCAATACCTCACGACTTTATTCTTAACTCTGATGTGCTTCGAAAAACAGACGTTATCTCGAGTATTTATCAAAATACAGTAATCAAAAAGAAAACTGGCTTAATGCTTGGAAACTTTATGAAAGATAACCCTGGTTTAGAACATGCCGGAGGCGTACTCAGAGGTGGAACTTTTGTACTCGTTTACACTGCTGATGATATGGTTGTAGTTGGAGATTTTATGCTTCCCTATGCAAGTATTGATAAAGATGTAGTTGCCGATCCACCAATTTATACGCCACTACCATTACCGCTTCCACCTGACACACCAATAATACCAAGATTCCCAATAGGAAATGTCTTCGAAATTATTCCCAGTTACACTAAAAATCTGGACCTTAAACTTATTCCTTACCTTAAAGATGTGGATCTTGATGATCGGGTGAATATTAAAGTTGAAAAGGGCATAAAGGAGGCAACATCAGGATTGGATATAAGATTGCAGGGATTTGATCAACGGTTAAAAGAAAGTTCTAACCTATTCACAACTGTTTTTACCTCTCCTAAAACTACAATCCCAGGCAGAGATTTAACTAATTTTGGAGGCGTTGATTTAACTGCTGAAATAAAAAAGTATAAAGATAATCAGCTTTTATTACAAGATCTGCCTGTAGATGCTCCTGATCGTAAGGAAAAAGAAGCCGAATTGTTAGACTCAGCCAATATTTTAACTGAAAAGCTAAATAATGCTGCAGTAACCAATGATGTTAATAGTGCTGTAGAAGTTAAAGGGTTGCTGGCTGATTTACACTCTGGTACCAGCCTGGTGCAAAATGCTGAACTAAAAGGCCAGGCCATAACCATTGCCGATCGTGCTAACGTAATCAATAGAAATCTGCGATTTAATAGGTAAAAATGATTGCTGATGTTATTATCCGCAGACAAAAAATAAACTGCAAGTCGGTAATGAAAAGCTTGCGTTCGACTGCAGGCAGTATATAAATGATATTATTCATGTAGAGCTACCAAAAATGTATGAAAGGATCTTTCATCAAAACATTCATCCGGATAGTTACATTAACATTGGTGCTGTTCATGTTAATTTAGGTGTTTTACAAGAGGATGATTTTAAGAAAAATTTTATAGCTATTGTTGAACAAAAACTTATCCTGGAACTTAAAACACTGTTCGAAGAGAGTCCTGCATATACTGCCGAGAGCCCTCAAAATATTGGTGGTAGTGGCCACGATGATTCGCCTTTCGATGACCAAACCTCTTCGGTTCAATATTCCTCGGTTCAACATTCCTCAGTTCAATATTCCACAGAGAAAGAACAGAAAAGTGCTGCACTACTGTTTTATTTGGAACATGGGAATTACCCATGGTGGTATAATAATGAAACAATAAAATCCCCATCTGAAATTTTATATGCTTTTGATAGTGAGGAACAGCGTAGCTTTTTATTTAAGATAGTAGCTAGAAGCAGAAGTATAGCCATACCCGAGATAGAAGGACTGCTGACACGTTTCGTAAATTGTCTTGATGTCGCCGATTGCGAAATTTACATTAACTATACGATCAAGCTATACAATGATAACACTCTTGAAATTAATATAAATATGCTTTTAAGTCAAAGAGATCAGCTTATTAAACTGTTTAATATCGCCCTGAAATCTTTTTACACACAATTGTTCAGTTTTATTTTTCTCCATGCTAATGAACCTGATTTTCTTAAAATCTTTTTCTTAAAGCTCAAAAATACCTTTCCAATTTCAACAGAAGAATTGAAAGAGAGGATTGGAAAAGCGGATATTGAAGCCAGTATATTTGGGTTTACCGAGAAAAAGGATCAAAATATTAATTCGGCAAAGGATACGATTCAAAACATAAAGAGGACTAAAACTACTCAAAGTGAAAAAGGTTTGTATATTCATAATGCAGGGTTAATAGTGGTTCATCCTTTTCTGCCAATTTATTTCAGAGGTTTAGACCTAATTAACGATAAAAACCAGTTTGTCTCCGTCAAAGCGCAAATGAAAGCCACCGTTCTGCTTTATTATTTACAACAGCGGGATCAGGATTACAAAGAATGGGAGATGCCATTGAATAAGATTTTGTGTGGAATGAACAGCAATGAGGTGATTGACGGAGATATTGAATTGTCCGAAAAGGAAATAAATGAATCTGAATTATTGCTTCAAACAGTGGTTGGTTATTGGGTTGCTTTGAAAGGATCGAGTGTAGAATCAATGCTCAATACGTTTTTTTTACGTGAAGGAAAGATAACTTATAAACAAGACCACTGGCTTCTACAGGTCGAACGAAATGGGTTTGACATCCTGCTTGACCGTTTACCATGGAGCATCGGAACCATAAAATTACCATGGCTTAAAGATTTGATACATACCGAATGGTAATAAATCGCCAAATAGTACAAAAGGATGCATATTATTTGAATGCACTTGATCTGCTGGATGAAATTAACTGGTTTGAAAAAGTAATGCAGGCACGCTTGAAAAATC
This sequence comes from Arcticibacter svalbardensis MN12-7, assembly GCF_000403135.1. Classification (GTDB taxonomy): domain Bacteria; phylum Bacteroidota; class Bacteroidia; order Sphingobacteriales; family Sphingobacteriaceae; genus Arcticibacter; species Arcticibacter svalbardensis. Next base: position 46,076 of record NZ_AQPN01000084.1, on the reverse strand, counting down.
ACTATGGAGAAGAAGCTGATTTTGAATATATTTATGCAATTACGCCACCCGAATTAACCAACAAAGAATCAGTATTCAGCGAATTTGTTCGTTTCTATAAATTATCGTTTTCTGAAAGGCTTATTTTAATTCTCGCCCTGCTTCCTCATATTTCCCCCCAGTTGCTGGATGTGTTTTTTAACAAAATAACTTTGAAGGATAGAGGTAATACCGAGTTCGGCGGATTAAAGGGAACAGCACACAGTGGTTTTCTTCCTACCGGAGAAACTGCTTCATTTTTACTATCAGGAAATGATTTAAGTAAAAGGTTTAAAGTGCAACAATTTTTTGATACCGATCATCTTTTCAGAGTACATAATATCTTATGGCTGGGGTCATCGCCATCAAACGAACCTATCTTAAGTGGTCAGTTGTTAATCAACGATGAATATATAGATTTATTTACTGGAGGTAAACTTCGTAAACCATCTTTTAGTATGGATTTCCCTGCCAAGAGAATCAGTACAACATTGGATTGGCAAGACTTAGTACTGGATAGGCATACTATGCAGCAGCTAAATGAAATAAGAATATGGTTGGAATATGGCAATAAATTGATGAATGACTGGGGGATGAAAAAAACGCTTAAACCAGGTTATAAAGCTTTATTTCATGGCCCTCCGGGAACAGGCAAAACCCTTACTGCAGGGCTGTTTGGTAAGCTTGCTGGTGTTGATGTGTATCGTGTAGACCTATCAATGGTGATATCTAAGTATATTGGCGAGACAGAAAAGAATCTGGAAAAGGTCTTTTCCAAAGCAGAACATAAAAGCTGGATCTTGTTTTTTGATGAAGCCGATTCGCTCTTTGGTAAAAGAACCTCCATTTCAGACGCCCATGATAAATATGCAAATCAGGAAATTGCATACCTGTTGCAACGCCTTGAAGACTATAACGGTTTGGTGATTTTGAGTTCCAATATGAGGGGAAATGTAGATGAGGCCTTTGGACGCAGATTACAATCAATTATTCATTTCCCTATTCCCAAAAGTTATGAACGCTCCATCTTGTGGCGCCAAACATTTAGTGATAAAATAGAGCTTGAAGCAGATCTGGACATTGATAGTATAGCAGACAAGTATGAGCTTGCAGGTGGATCCATCATCAATATTGTGCAGTATGCTTCATTAATGGCCTTGCACCGGAATGAAAATATCATTCGTGCCCGGGATATTATGGAAGGCATTAAGAAAGAGTTCAGGAAAGAAGGAAAGACAGTTTAACAATCATTCAGATGGCAAAAATGCTATCCCGAATTAACTAATATTCTTTAAACCGACACGTATTATGAAAGAGGCTGTCGCATCAGAACCAGTAGCAATTCCAGCTGCAATTGCACAACAGCAAGAAATACAGCAGACAGATGTGTTGCCTGCTGAGAATGGAAGCAATTTATTTTTTCAGACTAAGTTAACGGTTGGGGCACCCGATGACCCACTTGAACGGGAAGCAGATGCTGTTTCCGATCAAATAATGCGGATGCCCGAAAATTCATTTATACAACGGAAATGTGCACATTGCCAGGAAGAAGAAGAAAAGGCACAGCGTAAACCATTAAGTTCTACTATAACACAAATTCAAGCTCAGGGTGCCGATACCTCAAAAGTGAGCGATGGAGTTTCTAGCGAAATAGCCTCTTCACGCGGGGGTGGAAGTAGTATGGATAGCCAGACTAACAGTTTTATGAGTAGCCGCTTCGGAACTGATTTAAGTCATGTTAACATCCATACTGATGACCGTTCATCTCAATTAAGCCAAAGCCTTAACGCTAAAGCCTTCACAGTAGGTAAAGATATTTATTTTAATCATGGACAGTATCAACCAAATTCAAGCGAGGGGAAAAAGCTATTGGCACATGAACTTACACATACGATTCAACAGGGACAAGGTGCAGCTATTCAGAATAAAGAATGGGTACAACGCACAGCTATCGGCTCTATATTAAATGAATTTTTCTCTCCTTTCTCTAGTCCTACACAGTGGGATATGCCCGAAAGTGATAGTTATACAAACCTGGTAAGGGCCTGGCAACCTGTAATAGATGGTTTGAATACAATTAAAGCAGATGCAGCAGCAGATTGTGCTACTTGGGCTGCTAGCCACAGAACCGACGCAAGCTGGCATGCAGGCATGACGAAACCACCAGTAACCGATCCAAATGCTTACCCGCTTTGGGTGAATAGTCCGCCGGGAACCGATCCTGATACCTGCAGGAATGCTTTTATTTTGTATGTAGGAACAATGTTTCCTGGACCAGCCATGCAAACAACGGATCTGTATACCTGTTCGATAGGTTCTTTTGGTTTGTATGTAACTGTTGATACAATTGATTGTGCAGCACATACCGCTACTCTACGCGTGTGGATGTACAATACCATGGACCAGGCATCATTTGGAGCATTTGCAAGTCATCCGGCATTTACTTTGAGTGGAATGGAACCACAATATATGTGGTGGAATTGGGATGAAGAAATTACCTGGACTGGAACTAGTGGTGTAACAACCACTCCGGAGAAAACCAAAAGCAGATGGTAATTTGATAAAAGTCATTTAATTATAATGAGGCAATAGAAGAGGAAATGAAACAAGCTGTGGTATCAGACCCTGAAGCAATGCCTGCTGCAATTACGCAGCAGCCAGAAATACAGCATACTGAAGTCTTACTAAATCCAGTTGTTTCTAATTTATATGTTCAAACCAAACTATCTGTAGGATCTCCCAATGATCCCCTTGAACATGAAGCCGATGCAGTAACCGATCAGGTTATGCGAATGTCCGAAAGTTCTTTTATTCAACGGAAATGTGCCCATTGTCAAGAAGAAGAATTACAGCGTAAGCCAAAAGTAACTTTTATTCAAAAGAAAAATGATTTAGGCGGTACTGCCATATCTGGAGATACTGGTAAACAGATAGAATCAACAAGAGGGAGTGGAAACAAAATGGATTCAGGAACGCAGGACTTTATGGAAAGTCGTTTTGGATCTACTTTTTCTGATATCAAAATACATACTGATCCCGTTTCGAACCAACTCTCAAAATCCTTAAACGCTCAGGCTTTTACCATTGGAAAAGACATCTATTTCAATGAAGGTAAATATAATCCTGCTTCTGCAGATGGGAAACGTTTGCTTTCACATGAACTAACTCACACCATTCAGCAAAACAACATTGCTCCGAAAGTGCAAAGGGAACCCGATACGGTAAATATGCCTCCGCTTACCGTAACTTCAGGTTTTCCAGATACAAGCTCACTTAGTACCCCACTAGCGCCGGGGGAAATGTCGGCTGGAAGAGACACTGCAACAATCGAAGCAAACAGTCAGCTCCCAGAAACAACTTTGCCATTTACTGAAACCGGATGGAACGGTACTGAAATTGCCAACAAGCTCGGGCAGTATGATCGCATTCCGGGTACAGATAGTGACGCCGTTCGTTGCGTGCAGGCAGTTGCGCTAATGAGTCATATTCTTAATGGACCTGATGCAGCAATCAATTATTTAGTATCCATTTCTTTCCAGGGTTTTTTACAATCCGGAGTGCCAGGGCAACGTGAAAAGTCAGCCATGAAAGTAATAGATTTTGTAAAAGCAAAGATTAAAGCAAAGCAAGCAACTTACGGCCACATGTACTGGGCAATGGAAGCGGTTCATGATCTGTTTTATTCAGATAGGAGAGGAACTCCGGCAGCTACACCAGATACCGTAAGGAGCCAGATCGTGCCCTCTTTTGACAGTGCTCAAAGTATGGTAAATATGGATGTTTGGTGCAATAACAAAGATGAGTTATTAAAACAAGCTAACGCATTAAATCCTGGGGAACAGTTGATGTTGAATACCTGGGGGGTAAGCTTTAACTCTACATTTGATTTGGCTGATATTCCTTCCAACCGAAAATCCACTCGTCTAAACATTACAGATGAGGAAGGCAAACATAGCCGAAGTGTATTTATAAGGAGAATAGATGCGTCTAAAAAACCTACCGCTAGTCAAATTGACCTAAACAGAGATCATAAAGGTGGTCATCAAATGCTTATTTATAAAGACTTAACCGATAGTCATATCAAGATGTACGAGCCTGAAATAACCACTTCAGGTGATCATCTTTTTGATCTTACTGCTGATCCCGGCAAAATAGATACAGAGATCTTTGCAGATCAGCCCGCTTTTGAACTGTACCACTACCTGCAAATATGGGGTAAAATTATCCCTGCTCCAGTTGGCTCATCTTTCGGAAAATAAATAATCCACATGTAATAATTCGCATGAAAGAAGTATCTGTTCCGGAACCAGTAAACTTACCTGCACAATCTGCAGTGCAGGAAAATTTGCAATCTGATGTACTTAAAGTAGATGGGCAACCTGGATTCTTTTTTCAGACAAAGCTAAATGTTGGTGCTCCGGATGATCCGTTGGAAAAAGAGGCGGATGAGGTAGCAGACCATGTAATGCGTATGCCCGAATCAAATTTTCTGCAACGCAAATGTAACGAGTGTGAAGCGGAAGAAAAGAAAGAAGAATCTATCCATAAAAAGCCATTATCTGATACTGTAACGACTTTTATTCAGCGAAAAAGTATAGGAAATCCTACTTCAGCTTCAGATCAGGTCTCTCAAAATATTCACAATTCAAGGGGAAATGGATCATCTTTAGATGATACCACTCAAACCTTTATGTCAAGTCGTTTTGGTAGCGATTTTAGCAATGTAAATATCCATACTGATTCAAATGCTGTTCAATTAAGTAGAGAGCTTAACGCTAAAGCATTTACTGTTGGCAATGATATCTATTTCAATCAAAGTCAATATCAACCCCAATCATCAGAAGGGAAACAATTATTAGCTCACGAATTAACGCATACTATACAACAAGGAGGGAATCATATAAATATGAAATCCGAAAGTTTAACCCCGGATAGGGAGCACTCTTTCTTACAGCGAAAACACGAATTGAATTCGCAGGTAAATTATGAGGCTGTTTCTACACCTGTTCCCGAGATTAAACCAGAAGTTCTACAAAAAAACAGTATTGGGATTCAAAAACAAAGTTTTGCTCCACCACCAGATGATCCTAATACAGGCTTAAATGATTTGTCAATACAACGGAAATGTGCGCATTGTGAAGCAGAGGAAGAAATTCAACGTAAACCTGGAGACCTGGGCGAAAGTTATTTACAGTCTACAGGCAACGAGGCGGATGTCATTGTTTATACTTTATTAGGAGCGTATGATGAAATTCAAGGTATTGGAAGTTTACATCATGTCCTGATTATAAGTGGTACTACCGCAGTGTTGTACTCCATAAAGGGTGATGTAACTGGGTTTGAAAAAACCATACAAGCTACTTACACATTCCGTTCCATAGCCTTTGGAAATCATTATCTCATCCAAACTGTGGGTAACAAATTTGCATTACTTGGAATGGTTGAGGTAGAACAGGCAGATGGAGATAAAATTTTAAAATATGCACTCATGGGTTGGAAGGGTGAAACCCCCGAGGATAAAAAAGCTGCAGATCTTGATGATAAAGAGCTGCAGCTTGATACTTGGTTTTCCATAGATGCAGAGAGGAAAGATTTTCATTCTAAAGCTGAAGGAATAGGTTTCGCTGTCGCCTTTATTCCCGCAGGTAGTTTTTCAACGACGGATAAAAGAGATAAGGATAAAAAAGAAGGTCCTGTTTTAAGTACAAACTATCCGGATTGGTTTAAAGATTTAAAAAAGAGAATTGAAGCTAAAATAGCGGAGGATCGTGCCGCAAATAAAGATAATCCTAATTTGCCAGATCGGATATTCTTTTACGGGTCAGATAAAGTACAGATCACAAAAGGTGCCGATGCCTGGACAATTGAAGTCGAAAAAGGGAAAAGTGAAAGCTATCTCACTGTATTAAAGTCTGAATGGGATGCTGCGAATGATAAAGATATTTATACAGTAGAGGTAGTACAGAAACTGTACACGAAGGTTAAATTGATGATTGATGAGGCAGATATTAAGAAAGACGAACAGAAAGAAATTACAGACATTGACAGCACTCCGCAAACTAAAGGCAATAAATTTGCCTGGGCAATAAAACTAAGACAACAAATAGAAGAAATACTTTCTAAACAGAGGAAAAGTGAAAAGGAAGCTACTGATTTTCCAGATAAACTAAGCATAAGCATCCAGAAGGAAGCTGAAACGGAAAACGTTTATCTAAGGGTTTGGATATATAAAATTAAAAAAGAGGCATCGATAACTGAACTGCCTGAACTTATAGGAGGCACAATTCCGATCGCTTTAAAAGAAACAGATAAAGCGGCAGATTGGGCTCCAATGGTTCGGAAAGCTGCTGGAGCCATTAGAAGTGGTAATATTACTACGGATAATATGGATGTAAAAGTTGGCGATAAAGACCAAAAAGGTGATCCAACTATTCTTCCGCCTTATCCTGCTAACATCTTCCCCCGCAACCTAAGTGCCGATAGAAACACAGCTACAGTAGCGAGTAATAATTTCAGAATGGTGCTTGACACAGCATCCGTACACGGCAACAATTTGCTAAATCTTACTTTACTTCACATGGCAATGAATAATTTCTATTCATGGAATATTTATCCATTGCCTGATGATTTAAACGTTTTAAAAAACAATCCGCAGGTCACTCCAGATCAATTTGTTTCCTTTAGTAAGGAGTATGTACTTAAAAATGGATCATCATTTGGAAGTTCTAAAAAAAGTTATGAAGTAGATAGGGATTGGGAACAGGAAGTAAAAATGAGTGATCTGGGCGAGGGGGAATTTTTATTGACATCTAAAGCCTATGTTTCATTTCCCGACGATTGGAAAGTGAAAAGGCAGGCAAGTTTGGCAGCTTATCCATTTACAATTAAAAATGCGAAGGATCTTGCATCAGCATTTGCGCTGGCAGATCCAAATGCCATTGAAGAGCTCAAGAAACAAGCCGAAGCAGAAAAAGATCCGATAAAGAAGAAACTCCTTCTTGATCAGATCAAGGAAATGGAAGCCAGAGAGAAAGAATCTGATCTGCGTAAACTCACCAAAAAAGATGCCGCTGAAACACAGGATCTGATTAAAAAAGCTGGCGAACTTAAAAAATTCATATTAGACGATCGAGCCAGGAGTATCGGTTTTTCAGGTGATAAGACCCATGATCCTTTCATGTTAAGACTTAAGGCTCTTGATCCGGACCTGTTCCATCTATATATATTAATTCGTCAGATTTTTGATTATAAAACCGGAGATATAACCGCCGTTGATGAGTATACCAAACTTATTCAAAAACAATACGATGATCTTATAAAACTTGACAAACGTATCGTTCGGATGACGGGCAATGAAAAGCTCAGAAAAGATCTCCCAACACAAAGGTGCGTAGCCGCATTGGTTAAGCAAGAAGACGGTAATTTGGTTCCGTTGATTTTAATTATAGGTCATCACGAAGATAGCGACCCCAAAGACGGAAACTATAAAATGATGCTATTGGATGTAACTTTCGATTCCTCTAAAAAGGATATGACCTATGTTGGCGAAGAGTCTTCAACAGAAAAGGATGCTATAAACAGTGCATTTATCAAATTTGGTGAAGACAATAAATATGGAAACGGTAAAATTATATACCGTGTAGCTGGAACATCATATAGAGGAGAAGTTGATTCTGTAACTACAGCTACTGAATATCTTGCTCAGGCATTGGCTGTTATAGGTATTGTGCTATTAATTGCTGGAGCTGTTTTATCAATGGGAACTCTTGCTCCGGCATCTGCAGCCGCAATTGGTGGTATCGTCATGGCCTTAGGAATTGGTACCGCTGTGGCAGGAGCGGCATTGGCAGCACGGAACATTTATAAGCATGTCGACCAGGGAACCTTTGAGCTTGATGCAGAGTTTGCGATAGATGTGGTCAGTATTATTGGAGCTGTTGTACAAGTATTTGGCACTGTAGGTAGATTAACAGCTACCTTAAGCAGATCAGTAGGTGCCATTCAAAGGGCAGTAACTATCCAAAGACTAGATAAACTTTTACTCATTTACGATGGAGTAGAGTTAACAGGCAATGCAGTGCTCGTCGGGTTAAAAGTTCAGGATGATATTGCGGCAGTTAAATCGCTAGGTCTCTCAAAAGCTGAAGAAGACGAAATGCTGCAACAAATTACCATGGAAGCCATACAGCAAGGAGCAATGCTTGCATTTGCATCTTTCAGTAAAGTAAAAGATATTGGAGAACATTTAACCGCACGTATCGAAAAAAGCAAGTACCAGTCATTCCATGAAAGGGGATGGGTTGATGAACATGGAAAACCAACCGATCAGGCACCTCCATTTATTAGAAATAAAAGCAGTAACACTGAACCTGGAAAAGTAGCTCCATTAGCACAACAAGGTGAACTTGCCTGGAAAGAATCCACTGTGTTTGAAATGGGCAAAAGTCAAACAGTAGATAAACAGCATAATTTAACGGTTACGGAAAAAGGACGTATTATTCGTTGTTCAGATTTCTGTTCGGATTTGCGTATGAAATACAATGAGGTTCTTGAAAAAGATCCTTGGATTAACAAAGAAATGACTGATCTTGAAGCAAGAGCGAAAGACGCGGCTGCAAAAGGAAATAAAGATGAGGCAAAAAGGGTGGCGAACGATGCAGCTGTATTTGAAAGTAAATTGAAAGAAGCTGATGATTTAAGAAAACATCTGTTCGGAATGACGGATAAAGAAGTGGACAATGCGCTTGAAGCTATGGATGCAGCTAATGTAACCGGGGGCGCTAAGTCTGGCTATAGAATTGATGATACCAAAATACCTAAACGCCAAAGAAGGCAGATCGATGCTACTGACCTAATGACTGATGCTGAAATTAAAGAACTGGGTAAAGGTGGATTTAAAAAAGCAATGGATCGGATTAATAAGGTAATGGGAAGAAAGATTTCGGATATTGATGAGCTTAAAGCGCACTGGGAGTCAGCACGTAAGGATGTTCTGAAAGGCAAGCAAGTTACCGATTATAAAAAAGAAACCGTAATTGAAATGTATCATACCGCAAGACGTAAATTTTGGGAAAATGTAAAACGAGATCCTGCTGCGGTAGAATTCTTGAAAAAGAATGGTTTTGAAATGGAAGGTGATGGAGCTCCACTTGCTGTACTTGGTCCGCAAGGTAAAGAGGCTACTACCAGAGGAAATGTTACCAATCAGGAACGGCGCATTAGTCTGGATCACATTGAAGAAAAAGCACAAGCAGAAAACTGGCTAAAAGCCCTTGATGCTGACAATTTAGAATTGATGTTCCAAAATGCCAATTCATGGAAAGAAATAGTACAGGTTAAATTTGGAATGAGGGATGAATTGTAGACCGGCTAAAGAACCCCGGATTTAACGGCAATATCTACTAGTTGTAAGAAGTTTTTGCAGTTAGATCTTACCAGCATATTTCTTCTGTGGTTATTGATGGTGTGAATACTGATATTTAACTGATCTGCTATTTGTTTACTCCCCATTCCCTGACTCGCCAGTTTCAATACATCTACCTCACGTTTACTGAAAATGTCGCTCTTGTTATTTGGGTAATAACATTTGCTTTCTATTACAGTTTTCTCGTGGCATTCTTCACATTTTTCTATTAAATGATTAATTGTTAAATCATTTTTAAGATAAGTAAAATCTGTTAACGAATTGATGGATGCAACAGGCATTATGGAATGATCATTAAAAAGATAATGGGTGCGTTGCACTAGTGACGACCACGTATCACTATAGTTTTTTAATCGGAAATTCGTGATAAATGTATACTCTACATTTTTATCACCTTTATGATTGGCTAAAAAAGCCATTTGATCAGGAAATATTTGCTCATCGAAAATTTCCATATCCTTTTGGTCCCTCATTCTATTAAAAAACAAGGCATCTGTTTTTAATAAGAATTCAGAAGTATAGCCAAGGAAATACCTGCTTGAAAACGGTCTGAAATAGTTGGTATTCTGTATATAATCGCTGAAATAAAAAACATGAGGAAAAAAATGATTGCTGATTGATTCACGATTAAATTGCTCAATTAAATCGTTCACTTCAGGTAATTCAGTTCCGTTTCTATTTCTTGATTTTTTTAAAAAATCAAAGTATGATGTTTTAATTTCTTTCATATCAAAATAGTGTAGGCTAGAATTTAAGTCAGTAGTTTCATTATTAGTTATTTAAAGCTACGTATTAATTTTTTGCTAATAAATATTTTTTTTAATAGAGATATGAAATGGTGCAAAAACTGAGTCGATATCTTTTGATAGAGGTTTTTGCCTAATAGACATTATCTATTTAACATAGAAATAAATGATTGTGATTATTTCATTCAATAGCATAATTTTATAGTGCTTTATAATTGCCAAAACATATAAAGTGGTCAATAAATAAACTTGTAAAATATGGAAAATGAATCAAATGATATCAGCAAGTGCCCATTTATTAATGGTAGCATGAAGAGTAATATTGGCGGTGGCGGTACCCGCAACCGTGATTGGTGGCCCAACCAGTTAAAATTAAGTATTCTGCGACAGCACTCCTCTTTGTCTGATCCTATGGGTGATGATTTTAATTATGCTGAAGCTTTTAAAAGTCTAGACCTTGCGGCTGTGAAAACGGACCTTAATGCACTTATGACTGACTCCCAGGACTGGTGGCCTGCAGACTTTGGACACTATGGTGGTTTATTTATCCGTATGGCATGGCATAGTGCCGGAACTTACCGTGTAGGTGATGGACGTGGTGGTGCCGGTGCAGGACTACAACGTTTTGCCCCACTTAATAGTTGGCCCGACAACGTAAGTCTTGATAAAGCCCGCAGATTACTTTGGCCAATTAAACAAAAATATGGCAACAAAATTTCATGGGCTGATCTGATTATTCTTACTGGGAATGTCGCACTGGAGTCAATGGGATTTCAGACCTTTGGATTTGCCGGTGGTCGTGAAGATGTATGGGAAGCGGACGAATCTGTCTACTGGGGATCTGAAACTACCTGGTTGGGTGGTGACCTGCGTTATGCACATGGATCACCAGGCGTTCAAGAGGATCATGGTGTATTGGTATCAGACGATGACGCCGACGGTAATATCCACACCCGCGATTTGGAAAATCCACTTGCAGCGGTACAAATGGGGTTGATTTATGTGAATCCTGAAGGTCCAGATGGTAACCCAGACCCAATTGCTTCAGCCAAAGATATCAGAGATACATTTGGTCGGATGGCCATGAACGATGAGGAGACGGTTGCATTAATAGCCGGTGGTCACAGCTTTGGCAAAACTCATGGAGCTGCCTCTGCTGATCATGTAGGCAAAGAGCCTGAAGCCAATGATATCGAAATGCAAGGTTTTGGATGGAACAACAGTTATGGTTCTGGCAAAGGTGCCGACACGATTACCAGTGGGCTGGAAGTAATATGGACCAAAACACCCACCCAATGGAGCAATAACTATTTTGAAAACTTGTTTGGTTTTGAATGGGAACTGTCTAAGAGTCCTGCCGGTGCACATCAATGGGTAGCTATAAACGCAGAAGCTTTTATTCCTGATGCATACGATAGCTCGAAAAAGCATCTACCTACCATGCTTACTACCGACATAGCTTTAAGGTCTGATCCAGCGTATGAAAAAATATCAAGGCGCTTCTTTGAAAACCCTGATGAATTTGCAGATGCTTTTGCTCGTGCATGGTTTAAGTTAACACACCGCGACATGGGTCCACGTGCACGTTATTTAGGTCCTGAAGTACCACAGGAGGAATTGCTTTGGCAGGATCCTATTCCAGCCGTTGACCACATACTCATCGCTGAAAGCGATATTGCTACATTGAAAGCAAAGGTCTTGGAATCAGGGTTAAGCGTATCTGAGTTAGTTTCCACAGCATGGGCTTCGGCTTCTACCTTCCGCGGATCGGATAAGCGAGGTGGTGCCAATGGTGCCCGCATTCGCCTTGCTCCACAAAAATACTGGCAGGTGAATAATCCGGTGCAATTGCAAAAAGTATTAAACATCCTGGAAGGCATTCAAAAAGAATTTAATGGAGCCCAAACAGATGGTAAAAAAGTTTCCCTGGCCGATTTAATCGTACTGGCCGGTACTGCAGGAGTCGAAAAAGCAGCTCAGGATGCAGGGAATGCAATTACTGTTCCTTTTACACCTGGTCGTATGGATGCTTCACAGGAACAAACCGATGCAGAATCATTCGGCTTCCTTGAACCCGCTGCTGACGGTTTCCGTAATTACCGCAATTCTAAGATTCCTGTATCCACCGAAGAAATGCTGATCGATAAGGCTCATTTGCTTACACTCACAGCACCTGAGCTAACGGTATTACTGGGAGGTATGCGGGTATTGAACACTAATTTTGATGGGTCTCAGCATGGTGTTTTTACATCACGTCCCGGGTTACTAAGTAACGATTTCTTTGTAAACCTGCTCGATATGAGTACTGCATGGAAATCAATGTCCGGGGATAAAGAACTTTATGTAGGTACCAACCGTGTCACCGGAGAAATAAAATGGACAGGCACGCGTGCAGATCTTGTTTTTGGATCTAATTCAGAATTAAGAGCTGTGGCTGAAGTGTACGATAGCGCAGGAAGTCAGGATAAATTCGTAAAAGACTTTGTGGCTGTGTGGAGTAAAGTGATGAACCTGGATAGGTTTGATTTAAAGTAGATTGTTGGTAATAAGCTAGTCTAATTCTAGCTTTTGCAACTTATGATTTTACATAATATATAATTATTAGACAATAAGCATAAAAAGGCTTTTGAGATTATCTCAAAGGCCTTTACTTTTCAGTATACATTTCATCCTTAACATCACTTTTATCATATTCCGTCAATTTGATTTTAATTTTAATATAAGCAAAAGTAGGGTTAGGATACCGGGTTAAGGCTATGAACATGTATTTGCCTAAAGTATTGTGGCGAAATTAATCAGAGCCTTGCAATGTTCTTTCAAAAAGTCGTTTTGTAGTATCTGTAGGATATTTTGTAAGTCTTTGTAATTCATTGTTAGTAGCCATCTTTCAAAGTTTCTCGAATCTATCCCATTGTGTTGTTCGTGCTCCAGCAATTCCAACACCCTCACTTTTGATCTCATTGTCTTTAGCTAATTCATCATCGGCTACCTCTTTAACTGATCCCTTGGCATGCGTTAATTCTACAGCCATCGTTTTAAAGGAGTCATCAAACATTTGTTTATTCAAAATATCAAATTTAATTTATTTAAATCTGTCTTTCAAATTTCCTCCAGTCAAATTTAGTAATTCCAGACAGGTCATTGTCAGCCTTAAGAATGCCACGAACAAGATCAAACTGAGCCCGATGAATACTTCGCGGGGCAAGAATGCGGAGCACTCTAAAAAGATGGGCCAGATTGACCGGGTAGCATTCAAGCAGAGCGGGGAAACCCTGTTCGACAAATATTACCTATTTTTTTATTTTCACTTTTACCTCTTGATAGGGAATGGCTGGTACGGTAAATCTAACACTTTCAATCCCCTGGTCTTTTTGGCGTTCTCCTTTTATCTCGCTTGATCCATAACAAAGAACAATTTCTCCTTTTTTATATTTATCTGGAATTGTTAAAACAATGGTTGAATCAGTGGTAAGGTGTATCGTATTACTATTATATTCTAGCGTTGCCGAACTTGAGCCATTTTCCTTTACTTTAATTGAATAGCCTTCATTTTTAATCGCGTTGCCTGATCCAAGAAATAGCGTGGTTTTATCCAGCTCTTTTGTTACTATACCAAAAGTTCCGCTAAATGAAATATTCTGAAAGGTACAGGGTGTAAAAGTGTCGGAAGAAAAGATGTAATCCGTCCGATTAGATAAACTTTCAATTTTGAGTCCAACAAAAGCATCGGAAGCTCCATTTGCCTTAAATGATGTGATGTTTTTTATGGTTGCTGGTTCACTTTCGGTTGTCGGTTCATATACTGCAACAAATGGATGTTTCCATGCTTCACCATTGTTACGCACTATGGTTGTTAAAAGAGGCATTTTTGCAATATCATTTGGAATCATTGCGTCACGCATAGCTTCAGAGTGAGGTGTTTTGACTTTAAATATTTCGCGGTTAACATCACCTCTCATCCACATATTCATGCTTACCCTTTCTTCGCCAGGTATGTTCAATTCAAAGGTGGCCCTAAAATCCTGATCCGTCTTTACCGATTCTTTATCCGATATATAATCGTATGCCTTAATATCTCCTTCAGCAGATGATAATTGTTTGCTTGGGCTTAAAGCTAGCAGTTCATTTTTTGTGTCGGATAAGGTAAGTTTCTGACCTATGTTATGGTAAAAATAATCATGGTATTTGTCATTTCCAGCCTTACATTTTGAACGGAATATATCAATATAGTAACCCGATGTTTTACCCGTTCTAACAACACCCATTAAGCGGGTTTGATCGGCATTTGTTTTGGGTTCCAGGAAATAAAGATCTGAAAATGAAATTCCAGGATAATATCCTGTTTTTCGCTCAGACTGAGGATATACCGCATTCATCTTAAAAGGCTGCTCACTTTTCATTGCCTTATATTGTGATATCCCATTAACAGATACGGTATTGTGTGCCGGAAACTGGGAATAATACTCGAGATAATCCGGTTGAAAATAACTTGAACCACGACCTCCCTCCACTCCCAAAACATAATTTTTACCATATAATTCCATTGCAATGCCATTGGAATGCATGTGATTACCCAATGAGCCTGCCTGTGAAATCATTAAACCATGTTTTGAGTCGAAACCGTTACGCAATGCCAACCAGCTAACATTTGGTGCATAAAAAGTGGGGGTTACATAATCGTTAATATTTGCGGGCTGTATATTTCTATCCAGAACAGTCCCATTACCTGTCAAAAGAGACATGAAAGCATTTCTTGACCTTCTATTCTGGTCTATTGAATCACCATTGGCATTATTTATCATGAGTGCCATAGCGGTATATTTCTTCTCCTGATCTGCTTTACCAAATTTCCGGGCATTTCTCACCATATTAAATATCGCCTCGGGACTTACTTTACCATAATGTGTATCACCAAAAGCAACAACATATTTATTGGGGAACATATATTGAGGCAATACATTAACTGCTTTAGGAAGCACAGGCATATCAGGTAAAATATCAATGTTCACCGCATCTTGAATTGTAATCATAAGACTTGTAAAATCTTTTGTTACTCCCATACTGTATCCAGCACATTCTTCCCAAATACCATTATGTGGATCATAGCCTTGATTTAAAAGCTTTGTAATTCCCCACTGCCGCGCTTCCGTTTTATTAAATATCCTATCCAAGTAATACTGGCAACCTCTTCCATCTTCATATTTACTATCATCTTCCAAAATAAATGCCACCTGAAGAACGATGTTTGCCTGTATTAAATTCCAATTGTTATCTGGCACCCCATTTTTAATAATCTGTTCAGCCATCTTTTTAAAAGATGTACTATAAATAGGTATTTCATCCTTGGCATTTTCTTTTAAATAACCATATAAATAATCGTAACAACTGGCTAAAGGATCTACTACTCCTTCTTTTATTACCTGAAATGAGGTATATCCGACCAAGTTCTGTATATTTCCATGCTCTATATCATAAGGGACATTTCGATAATAGATGCCATGCATGTACACATCAAATAGGTGGGTAGCAAATTTAGCATATCGGGTATCTCCTTCAATAAAATAAACCAATGCGGCATCCCTTGCATACTCCATTATCCTTTGGTTGATATTTTCTACAACTCTACCGGTTTTTGATTGTTCCGCCCACTCCCATTTTTTCGTTGTTTTGTTTTGTACCCACAAACCTCTTTCGTCGTCCATATAAGGTAAAACATCTTCAGTACTTGGCATATTATAGTTGCAAATATTATCCCTGCTTCCCGTAAAACGCACTGTTGGAACTGGAGCCTTTCCTTCTGCATGTGAATAAAATTCGCCTTTTATAAAAACATCAGTGGCATGGCTTTTCCAATACATTTGCAAACGTGAAGCCATCCACTCCGGATCGGTTTCATATTGCTTCACATATCCAGCTATCCGACTTTTAAATTTTCCATACGCATTTTTAACTTCTGGAGAATTTTTAATTTCCTGAAGAATCTGTTCTTTGGTAATATCGGGAGACATTAACCGTGGATGACTGCGCTCAATCTTTTCCGGAAACTTAAATTGTGCCTGAACCATGTTACTCAGTATGAGGCCAACAATAACGAATAGTATTTTCATTTATTTTTTTTATTAAAAATTGCACATCTTAAATTAACCTGTATGTTTATTCTTCAGTACTTTTAAGGTCTTTCCCATTTGTTCTCCTTCTGATCCTTTTGGGAGTGTCGTGGAATAGGTATCATCATTTAAAATTTAATTTCCGGCTAAGCCCTATTTCATTAGGAATTTATACCGTATATTTTTAATCTTATTTTTTATCCCAATAAACCACCAAAATGAATTTAAGAATTTAATTTTTTATCAAAAAACAAGAAAGAAGGTATTATAAATTCTATTATTAAGAATAAATCAGGTTTTGCAAAGGGTAACTAAATCGGTTTAACGAATTACGGTAATATTTGTTATAAATCAAAAACATTTGCTCTAAATACCTCATTATATCCAGCAAGTTCTACGCTCTATCAACTGTATATCATCATTTTGATGGTATATGAGCCGAAACTGATAGATTGATTATTATCTTCGGATTAAGGATTTCAAACAACCTGATGTTGGTTCCTTTTCTATCATAGTCAACTGCATATATATAGTGGTACACCTCACCTATATGCTTTAGATTTAATATTAAATACTTTTCTACCTGTTTCTTTAGCTCCTGGAGTTTCGAGATGCTAATTTCTGTTTGTTATACTATGTAAAAAATTTAATTCTTAATTATAAAGGATTATCATTTGAAATCGTGCAGGTTACCAATAGGTCACCAGAAGAATGCGATTATTTGGTTTTATTTGCATAGGACTATAAACAAAAACGCTGTAAATTGTTCATTTACAGCGTTTTTTGATGTTCTTTAAAACATAACTCGTGGAGCCGGAGGGATTCGAACCCTCGTCCAAACATGGAACAAATTATGCTTTCTACATGCGTATCTGTCATTTAATTGTAGAGAAGGGGAAGGCTGACCGAGTGCCTGTACCGTCTTCCTTAGGTGTTTTATCTTGTCCGGTAATCACACCTCTTATCAGACCAGTTCTGTTGAACGATGCCCCATATGCTGATTAAACAGAACAGAATACCAGCGGGACAAAAGCTAAGCTAATTCTAAATTAGGCAGCTAAGGCGTAGTTATTTTCGCCAATTGTGGTTTTGAGAGTTCAGATTTAAGCGCTAGTCTCACAACGCGCTGCATGCTTACATACCTGCTACCATCCTGTCAATTCCGGTCGGCCCCGTATATAAAATTTTTAAATAAAGACAGTTCCAGCAGCATTAGCCGGGCTGACTCTTAATTTTCTGCCGGGATAAGCTCTTAAACCCTTATCCAAACAAATCATAGCTTTCGCTAAGTCTTCCTTGTTCAAAACGTATGCCAATCTTATTTCGTCTGCTCCAGCACCTTCTGTGCTGTAAAAACCAGCTGCTGGTGCCAGCATGACTGTCTGATTGTCATATTCAAATTCTTTCAGCATCCATTGGCAGAACTTTTCTGAGTCATCAACCGGGAAGCGGGCAACAACATAAAAAGCACCTTTAGGATTCGGACAATAAACGCCTTGCATTTTATTTAGCGAATTTACTAGAAAATCGCGTCTTTCGGTATATTCCTTGTTTATAAGTTCAAAATAAGAATCTGGTGTATCTAAAGCCGCTTCTGCCGCTATCTGATCGACCATACCCGGACTTAAACGTGATTGTGCAAATTTCAATGCAGTAGCCAAAACCTGTTTGTTTTTTGTAACAAAGCAGCCTATACGAGCTCCACAAGCACTATACCGTTTTGAAACACTATCAAAAACGATTACATGCTCATCAAGACCATCTAAATGCATAGGCGAATGAAACGTATTTCCATCGTAGCAAAATTCGCGGTAAGCTTCATCAACAAAGAAGTAAAGATCATATTTTAAGCACAGTTTCTTCAATTCGACCAATTCATCATACGAGTATAAATATCCGGTAGGATTATTGGGGTTACAAATGAAGATTGCTTTTGATTTTGGAGTAATCAGTTTTTCAAATTCGCTAACCGGAGGTAGCGCAAATCCATTCTCCATAAGAGATAGTACAGGTCTGATTACCGCACTGCTCATCCATGCAAATGCATTGTAGTTGGCATAAAAAGGCTCTGGGATAATGATTTCATCTCCGGGATCCAGACAGGTTTGCATAGCTATAACAATCGCTTCAGAGGCTCCAGTGGTAACCAGAATATCCTCAGCAGTAATATTATATCCTGCATGGTTATAATAATCTGCCAGCTTGGACCGATAGGATATTGTTCCCTCAGATTGCGTATATGCCAATACTTTGAAATCGACATTCCTGATCGCATTCATCATGACTTCCGGAGTTTCAATATCTGGCTGGCCTATGTTTAAATGATAAACAGTCTTTCCCTGTAGTCTTGCCTGCTCTGCAAATGGTGTTAATTTGCGTATCGGTGAAGCAGGCATTCCTTTCCCCTTATTTGAAATATGTGGCATAATATATACAAACATAAAAAACCTCCCTGTTAAAGAGAGGTTTTTTTATGCTTGAAGCTAAATTTATTAATATTTATTAACTTGTTGAAACGCTTCCCTTGATGTAAATGTATTTTACAGGAGTTTTTGCATTTGATTTAATAGTCAATGCTTTGTTGAAAGCTCCAGGAGCAGCTGCATTATAGGTTACAGTAATAATGCCGGTATCGCCTTTTTTAATAGGGGTACTGGTGTATTTAGGTACTGTACAACCGCAAGTAGATTCTACATTGCTGATGATTAAAGGCTGATCCCCTGTGTTGGTAAACTTGAATTCGTAACTAACTGGCTTTCCCTGAGGGATTTTACCAAAGTCATTCGTTTCTTTCTCAAACTTGAAATCAGGTTGTTGATCTGCACGCATTGCAGAAACCGTAATAAATCCTAATAGTATTAAACAAAAGGCTATAAGCTTTTTCATGTGTGTTATAATATAAACTTTTTGTAAAGGTAACTCAAGTAATTAACTATTCAAAAACTATGCCCTTAAGTAACAATATTTTTAGGATTGTAGTACATTATGTGCCTTTATCTAAGTCGTTTATTTGTACAAACAAAGTAATAAATGTATAAAATTTGAGGACGAGACAATTGCAGGACTATAAAATCACATGTATAGTTATTGTAGGATTATCAACACCAGGTGTATAATTAATTCAGGACCATCAATTACAAGAGTCTAGCTATATTAGGACGAGACAGTATATCTCTCCATCATAATTAAATCGCACATTACTTGCACCTTCTCCGCACCTTGTCCGCACCTTCTCCGCTCTGGAAGAAAACAAACTGCGTTTCAGATCAGACTTAAATCCCTTTTAGTTATAAATACGATTACCACATGTATCCCTTAAAAAAGAATGAAATGAATTATATAAAACCGAGGTATCCAAAACCGCTACAGGTCTTATACTGAAACACATCGTAGTGTAAAGATGTATCGAATAAGGTGATTTTTACTGTTTTTTAGCGCACAGCCAAATTATATCCTGATCACTCTTTGTAATTTTCTTCTGATTAAACAGCATAACGGTTTTATTTTATGTTATTTTTGAGGAATTGACTCTCATACATATGTCAGAAAAACATTCTAAACTAAGTAATCAGTTTGAGGTTCCTGAATTGAGCTTTGAGGACTTTAAAAATATTGTAATTAAAGACTATCGAATATGCTTCGAAAGCCGGCAGGCCAGTTTAATTGGCCGTCGTGAAGTGTTAACAGGTAAGGCCAAGTTTGGCATCTTTGGCGACGGAAAGGAAGTTGCCCAAATAGCGATGGCTAAAGTTTTCCAAAAGGGAGACTGGCGGTCTGGTTATTATCGTGACCAGACGTTTATGTTCGCTACTGGAATGGCCACTATTACGGAATTCTTTTCGCAGTTATATGCGAATACTGACGTTAAGGCAGAGCCTTTTTCGGGAGGCAGGCAAATGAACTGTCATTTTTCATCGCGCGTACTCAATGAGGACGGCAGTTGGAAAAATCAAATGCTTACTAAAAATACATCTGCGGATATATCTACTACCGGGGGGCAAATGGCTCGTTTAGTAGGACTAGCACAAGCTTCTAAATTATATAGAAATAACCCGGACCTGAGTTACCTTTCGCATTTTTCGGCAGGAGGTAATGAAGTCGCATTTGGTACCATAGGTAATGGTTCAACATCTGAGGGTGTGTTTTTTGAAGCCATAAATGCTGCCGGAGTACTACAGATTCCGATGGCTGTGTCTATCTGGGATGATGGTTTCGCCATATCAGTACCTTCAGAATTGCAAACTACCAAACAGGATATTTCAGAGGTCCTAAAGGGATTTCAACGTGATGAAAAGGGCGAAGGCTTTGAGATCTTCAAAGTAAAGGGCTGGGATTATGCAGGTCTTTGTGAAACCTATGAAAAGGCTATAGCGATTTGCAGGGAAAAACAAATTCCGGTGATGATTCATGTGTACGAACTGACTCAACCGCAGGGACATTCCACTTCAGGTTCACATGAGCGGTATAAATCAAAAGAAAGATTAGCCTGGGAGATGCAGTTTGACTGTTTGTTGAAAATGCGCACCTGGATGGTTGAAAGTGCCATTATTAATGAAGAAGAACTGGCTGAACTGGAAACAAAGGCTATTGAATACGTTCGGGTATGCCGTAAGAATGCCTGGGATAACTTCCAAAAGGAATTACGCAAGGAAGCTGATGAAGCTGAAGCACTATTGAAAGCGTTTGATCTTCCGGTATTTAATGAAATGGCAAAGTCTATTCATTCTTCTGTAGAAGTGACCCGAAGAGAGATTATGGTACATGTTCGTAAAACAATGCGTACCTTGATAGGAAAGGATTCTGTACAAAAGCAAAATTTACAGAATTGGTACCAGGCACAGATGATAGATAACAATGAACGCTATAATTCAAAACTCTTTACCGATTCTTTTGATTCGCATGTGCACGTTCCCGTTGTTGCTCCTATATATGACGCAGACTCTAAGCTTATTGATGGAAGGGAAATTTTAAATGGCTGTTTCGATGAGAACTTTGCCCGGGATGCACGGATTATTGCATTTGGTGAAGATGTTGGAAGTATAGGTGACGTGAATCAGGGTTTTGCGGGTTTGCAAGACAAATTCGGCAAACTTAGAGTAGCTGATACCGGAATTAGAGAAAGTACCATTATCGGACAAGGCATTGGGTTAGGTCTACGTGGCTTGAAACCTATCGCTGAGATTCAATATATAGACTACATTTTATATGCTATAAATGTGATCAGTGATGATCTGGCAAGTTTAAGTTACCGTACCAAAGGTGGTCAGAAGGCTCCTTTGATTATCCGTACCCGTGGACATCGTCTTGAAGGTGTATGGCATTCAGGTTCGCCAATGGCAGCTATTTTAGGTATTATGCGCGGTGTGCATATTTGTGTACCCCGAAATATGACTCAGGCGGCAGGGATGTATAATACCTTACTTCGTGCTGATGAGCCTGCTTTGGTTGTCGAATGTTTAAATGGTTACCGTTTAAAAGAGCGTCTCCCTTCTAATGTTGGTGATTTTACTGTTGCTCTTGGAAAAGCAGAACTGATGCGGGAAGGTAAGGACATCACGATTGTTTCATACGGTTCTACACTTCGTGTGGTTCAGGAAGTGGCAGAAGAGCTGGAACACATGGGCATTTCTATTGAAATTATAGATCTGCAAACCTTACATCCTTTTGATCTGGATCATCTGTGCGCACAATCACTAAAGAAAACAAATAAATTATTGATTGTTGATGAGGATGTTCCCGGTGGTGCTTCTGCTTATATTTTGCAGCAAATACTGGAGAAACAAGATGGATATTATCATCTGGACAGTGCGCCACGAACTATAACTGCTAAGGAACACCGTCCTCCATATGGTACAGATGGTGATTATTTTAGTAAACCGTCTACGGATGACATTATTGAAGTTGTTTATGAAATGATGAGTGAAACTAATCCCTCATTATATCCATCAATATATTAAGAGATCGATTATAGGGTTCTTAAATAATAAAGCGAAACCAGGTATTCTTGTTCATCAATTTCATGAACAAGAATACCTGGTTTCGCTTTTTATAGAAAAAACGGTCTTCTCAAATATTTTTATAGAAAAAATCTTTACTGATAAGCAGCTTGCCTCAGGTAATGATCAGCTATTACCAAAGCCGCCATCGCTTCCACAATAGCTACTGCCCGAGGTACCACACAAGGGTCATGGCGACCTTTGCCTTTAATCTCAGCAGCGTTTCCAGATTTATCAACCGTTTGCTGATTGTGCATTATGGTGGCTACCGGTTTAAAGGCTACCCTGAAGGTGATATCCATGCCATTAGAAATGCCACCTTGAATCCCTCCGGAGAAGTTAGTGCTGGTGCTGATTGGTTTTCCACCTTCTGCAACATGGAAAATGTCATTGTGTTCAGATCCCTTCATTTCAGATCCTGCAAACCCTGATCCGTATTCGAATCCATGTACGGCATTAATGCTTAGCATCGCTTTTCCAAGGTCGGCATGTAGTTTGTCAAATACCGGTTCACCTAAACCAACCGGACAATTGCGAATGATACAGGAGATCTTCCCGCCAACCGTATCGCCATCCTTGCGGACACCGTCGATCATTTCAATCATTTCATTTGCTGTTGCCTGATCAGCACAACGCACAATATTACTTTCACGGATTACCAGCAATGCTGACAAAGCCTGTACAGGTAGATTTGGCGAATTAATAGTGCCGGCAGAGGAAACATGTGCAAATATCTCTACCCCCTTTTGCTTCAGGTAGAGTTTAGCTACTGCTCCTGCTGCTACGCGGGCAGCGGTTTCGCGTGCCGATGAACGTCCGCCTCCCCGATAATCACGGATCCCATATTTTTCCTGGTAAGTATAATCGGCATGAGAGGGCCTGAAAATATCTTTATTATGGTCGTAGTCCTTTGAACGCTGGTCTTCATTCGGGATAAGTAATGCCAGGGCAGTACCTGTACTTTTGCCTTCAAAAACTCCCGATAGGATACTTGCTGTATCACTTTCTTTCCTTTGTGTAGTGATTTTGGACTGTCCGGGTTTGCGTTTATCGAGCTCTCCCTGGATGAAATCCAAGTCAATTTCAATATTAGGGGGACAGCCATCTATGATCACTCCAATGGCTTTACCATGAGATTCTCCAAATGTACTGATGCGGAACAATTGTCCAAATGTATTTCCTGCCATGTTTTAATTGGTATTGATGTGGAAGCCGGCCTTCAGGAGGTCATCCCAGAAAGTCGGGTATGATTTGCCCACTACCTGTGGATCTTCAATTTCGAGCTGTGGTATTTTTAAAGCCAGGGGAGCAAAAGCCATTGCCATCCGATGGTCTTCGTATGTTTTGATAGTAAGCTTTTCCGGAAAATGAAGCTTGGAACAATCCAGATGATAAAAAGAATATTCCTCCGAAAGCGTTACACCGATTTTAGCAAGTTCGGTCTGTAGCGCAAGGATGCGGTCGGTTTCCTTGATTTTAAGTGTTTCAAGTCCGGTAAATGTGGCATCATTTCCTAATGCCGCACTGCATACAATAATGGTTTGTGCTAAATCAGGACAGTCTCTTAAATCAAAGATGATCGAATCATCCAGACGACCTTTTGTCTTTTCTATCATTAAACCACTTTCCGTAAAGGTCGATTTGATGCCGAAACTTTGCATAATAGAAGCAATGCGACTATCGCCCTGTAAGCTATTTTTCTTTAAATAGGGGAGGGTAATGGTGGCATTGTCAGACAAAGCTGCAATGGCATACCAATAGGAAGCTGCACTCCAATCAGGCTCAATAGTAATTTGGGCATTTATAAAAGGCTGATGCGCAATAGTAATAATAGAGCCGGTCCAGGAATGTTCAATTCCTACTTCTTTGAGCATCGACAGCGTCATTTCCACATAAGGACGGGAGGTTAACTCACCATCAATATGAAGTTCAAGACCGTTTCGCAGATAAGGAGAAACCAGTAGTAAGGCAGAGAGATACTGGGAACTTACATTTCCCTGTATATGAATAACATTAGCTTTCTGCTTAAAGTCTGGGCTAAATTTCAGGGGAGGATAACCTTCCTCTCCGTCGTAATTGATGTTTGCACCTAATGTAGAAAGTGCGTCAACAAGGATCCCAATGGGGCGTTGTTTCATCCGATCAGATCCAGTTAGCTGAGCTTCTGTACCCGTAACGGCCAGGTAGGCACTTAGAAAACGCATAGCGGTACCTGCAGGACCTATATTGGCGGTTAGCTGACCATCTAAGTGTTTCAAACTTCCAGTACCAAAAGAGGCTTCATTAATGCCCTTTTCAAATGCTTCGAGTACCCCATTCAGTATAACGGTATCATCAGCAGAGGAAAGGTTGTTTATAGCAACCTTTCCCTTACTTAATGCTTTTAAAATCAGTGCTCTGTTGCTTTCGCTTTTTGATCCGGTAAGTTGGATTTTGCAAAAAGTATCAGGTTCTGATTTTGAAAGTATGTTGCTTTTTTCAGCCATTAGTGTTCTTCAACTGTTTTTACATTCATGATCTTAGTTTGTCTCTTAATAGATTCAGCATGGATCAATTCAAGTAATTTAGTAGTAAATTCAATATCTAGTTTTAGAGCTTTCGCAAATTCAGCGCGTTTGTTGATGATTTCATCCCAACGGTTAATCTGAAGAATAGTGATGTCGTTATCTCTTTTGAACTCACCTATTTTCTCTACGATACCCATTCTTTCGGCTATCTTTTGAATAAGAAGATCATCGATTTTGTCAATGTCTTTACGGAGTTCAGCTAATTTATCGGATACAACCTGACTTTTAGGCTCATGATGACGTACAGTAAGATTGTCTATCAGATCAGATAATGCGGAAGGTGTTAATTGTTGTTTCGCATCAGTCCAGGCTACAGAAGGGTCAATATGTGACTCAATCATCAGGCCATTCATTTCTAAATCCAGTGCTTTTTGAGAGATGTAAGGAATTAACTCACGGTTTCCACAGATATGACTAGGGTCGCAAATGATCGGTAATTCAGGACAAAGTGTCTTCAACTGAATAGCAAGTTCCCACATTGGTTCATTTCTGAAAGGAGATTTTTCGTAAGATGAAAAACCACGTGAAATAGCAGCCAACTTGGTGATACCGGCTTGGTTGATACGTTCGAGGGCACCAATCCACAAAGAAAGATCGGGGTTAACCGGGTTTTTAATCATTACCGGAATGTCTACACCACGTAAAGCATCAGCAATTTCCTGAACTGTGAAAGGGTTTGCAGTAGAGCGTGCGCCAATCCAAAGAATATCTACACCAGCAGCCAAAGCTTCTTCAACGTGTTTTGCATTAGCAACCTCAACCGTGATAGGTAAACCTGTTTCCTTTTTAGCACGGTTTAGCCATTCGAGACCAATACTTCCGATACCTTCAAATTCTCCGGGACGAGTACGTGGTTTCCAGATTCCTGCACGAAGAGCAGAGATTTTACCTGTTTTAGCCAGAAGGTGTGCCGTAGCAATTAATTGTTCTTCTGTTTCTGCGCTACAAGGACCTGCAATAACTAAAGGCTGGCTTTTTGTAGGTAACCAATTTTCTAATGGTTCTATGTTTAAGTTAAGTTTCATCGTACTATTTGTTTGCTTTATGTTTTTATTTGACGTTTTCGTTTTTGATGTATTCGCCCATTAGGGTGAAGTTAATCGTGTATCGCAGTATTTTACTCAACGCCTCTTTGTAGGCGGCAGTATCTTCCCATTCAATATCGACGTAAAAGTTATACTCATTGCGTTTGCCTAAAACGGGCATCGACTGAATCTTGCTTAGGTTTACATTGTGCTCTGCAAAGATATTAAGCACTTTAGCCAGAGATCCTACTTCATCATTCGTTTCAAAAGAAAGCGAAGCCTTATTCGGATTAGGGATATCCCATCCATTATGCTCAGAGAGAATCAGGAAACGGGTAAAGTTTTTCTTATTTGATTCGATACGGCGTTCCAGAATTTCTAAGCCATATAATTTTGCTGCGAGTTGATTGGCAATGGCAACTGTATCTGTAAGTTGTTCGTCGCGGATCCGTTTGGCACATGCAGCTGTATCTGAGCTCTCCACAATGTTGAGGTGCGGGTATTCGTCAATAAAATCGATACACTGACGGATGGCAATAGGGTGCGATTCTACATTTTTAATCTGTTCAAATTTCACACCGGGTAAAGCCATCAGGTGGAGTTGAATGGAAAGGTAGACCTCACCGATAATACATAAATGGTAATCGCGAAGCAGGGTGTAATTAGGCAATAAACTTCCTGCAATGGAATTTTCAATAGCCATAACTACGAAATCAGCTTCCTTGTTTTTTAGTACTTCACAAGTTTTCTTAAAAGAACTGCACTCAATGGTGTCAATATTCTCTCCGAAAAACTTAAATGCGGCTTCTTCGTGAAATGAAGCTTTAATTCCTTGTATTGCTACTCTTTTTCTGTTCATGATCAAAAAAAAAGTCCCGGCTGTTTGGCCGGGACTTTATATAGTTCTTAAACTTATAACATATTCGTCCCGTTTCTTACTGATAATAGTAAAAATAACCGAACAGATATGTGTTAATATTTCTCATTTCTTTTTGTTAAGCCAAATATACAGTATTAATTCAAAGTGTCAATAGGCAAAATGAAATAATTAAAGTTTAATTCGAGGTATTAATTCAAAGTATTTATAGACAAAATGAAATAGTTAAAGGTTTATCGTAGTGCAATTATTCAAATAGTCAATACTCAGTTTAAACGAATTAACTGTTTAACTCTGTGTAAAAACTCAGACTATCCAGAATTTGTTTTTCTTCGAGGTAGATGTTGAAGTCACACTTTCCTATTTCAGTAAGCAAAGCAAATCCTATTTCGCCGTTGTTGTTCTTTTTATCGTTCTTCATGAAGTTCATGATGTCGGGATAAGAGCCGGATTTGATCTTATACGGCGAGAAAATAGAACTGATGTATTGAATGATTTCGGTAAGCTCCTCTTCCGAAAGGCCATTATGCTGATTGGAAAGATAAGCTTCGCAAATCATACCCAGGGCAAGGGCTTCACCATGAAGAAGTGGCTTTTTGTCATTCTTTAAAGAATACGTCTCCACAGCATGACCTATTGTATGTCCGAAATTCAATGTTTTACGAATTCCCTTTTCAAAAGGGTCTTCAAGTACCACCTTATTTTTAATTTCAACAGAATGGTAGATGATCTCTGAGGTAACGCTTTTAGGTTTGATTTCCTTAAGCTGGCTGAAATAAGCCTTGTCCGCAATTAAACCATGTTTTACTATTTCAGCAAAACCGGATTGAATTTGACGTTCATCCAGACTATTTAGAAATTCAGCAGAAATAAAAACAGCTTTGGGTTGTGTAAAAGTACCAATGATGTTTTTAATGTTGCCCATATCGATCCCTGTTTTTCCACCAACAGAGGCATCTACCTGAGAAAGAAGTGTAGTTGGAACCTGGATAAAATCAATTCCGCGTTTGTAGGTAGAAGCAGCGAAACCACCCATATCGGTAATCACTCCACCGCCCAGATTGATGAGCAGGCTATTCCTATCCGCATCAAAATCGAGCAGGTTTTGCCATACGCCGATACAATAATCTATGTTTTTATTTTCCTCTCCGGGATCTACTTCAATGATGTCGTAGTTGTCAAGCAGTGGTAAAAATTGGTTGATCAAGGGTAAACAATGTTCTGAAGTATTCATGTCGGTCAGGAAAAACACCTTGGAATAATTTGAATTATCCAGAAAAATTTGGAGTTCTTTTAGTTCATTGTCGAAGAAAACAGCGTATCCGTTACTTTGTATTGGCGTCATAATTACTTCACTAAGATCTTGTTACCGTTAAATTCTACTATATCGCCACGTTTCACTTTGAGCCGTTTTCTGTAATCGACCTCGCCATTATATTTTACCTTTCCTTCAAATACAACTATTTGAGCCTCTCCACCTGTTACTACCAGATGGGTTGCTTTAAGTAATTGAATCAGGGGTATAAACTCACCTTCAAGTTCAAATTCTATCATGAACAAAGTTAAAATTATTATTTTTCCAGTTTAGTTATTTAGCATTATTTTTGAGCCCATGATTAATCAGTCTGATAATTCACTTAAGATAAATAAAAGTATTCCTGATTTCAGTAATACGGAGATTGCATTTAAGGGTAAAACAAATACCGAATTAAATAAGGCATACTGGTTGTTTAAGGCTATCAATAGTCAGCTTATAACCAAATTAGGAGCTAGTGCTACCAACTTTTTTCTTCGCATTGGTGCGCCTATCGTTCCGTTAATAAAGAGTACGATCTACGCTCAGTTTTGTGGTGGAGAAACTATTGTCGGTTGCGAAAAAGCAATTGATAAACTGGCAATTGGGGGAGTTGGGACGATATTGGATTATTCGGTGGAGGGAGAACAGGAGGAGCGGAGTTTTATAGAGACCACCGAAGAGATTTTGACTGTGCTTAGGAAATCAAAGAATGACTTGAGAATTCCTCTTGCTGTATTTAAGCCAACGGGTGTAGGTCGTTTTGATCTTTATGTAAAGGTTAATAACAAAGAGACGCTGAGTGTTGCCGAACATGCGGAGTACTTTAAAGTAAAGGCGCGTTTTAATCAGATCTGTAAATTTGCGCATGATCTGGATGTTCCCGTCATGATTGACGCAGAGGAATCGTGGATTCAAACTGCTGTGGATGACATTGCGCTGGATATGATGCGGATGTATAACCGGGATAAAACAATTGTTTATAATACGTATCAGTTATATCGTACGGATAAACTGGCTTCCTTAAAAGCCGTAGTTTACCTGGCTGCAACAGATGAATTTAAGCTGGGTGCTAAAATTGTAAGGGGTGCCTATATGGAAAAAGAACGCGAAAGGGCAGCTGAAATGGGCTATGAGTCACCTATCCATAAGGATAAGGAAGCTACAGACTTCGATTACGATGAGGCCATCCGATTTTGTATGGAACATATTACGCAGGTCTCTATTATTGCAGGAACTCATAATGAGGAAAGCTGCAGTTCGTTGATTGATTTAATGAATACCTACCGGATTGAAAGAAATGATCCTGCTGTTTATTTTGCTCAGCTCTTAGGAATGAGTGATCACTTGAGTTTCAATTTGGCAGACTCCGCATACAATGTGGCTAAATATGTCCCTTATGGACCTGTTAAAGCTGTTCTGCCCTACTTATTTCGCAGGGCAGAAGAGAATACCTCATTAGCCGGTCAGACAGGCAGAGAGCTTAGTTTAATTATGAAGGAGAAGTCAAGACGTAGTAAAGCCTGATCATTCCGGATTTATTAACCTGGTGTGTTTAGTTTTTTAAGCAGTTCTTCAGACAGGTCATCGGAATACACACCATAGCCATTCACAAAGACGCCTTTTACGTTGTATTTATCGGATTGTATTCCATAAACAATCGAATTATCTGCAGGATCGGATGGTCCTTCAAACCGATGAAATTCAGCAATACTGAAATCTTCAGGACTTAACGTGATGTTTTGTTCGCTGTTATGAAGCACTCCATTTGCAAGGTTAAAGTCCAGGGTGAAACCTCGTTTTTTTAAGTCGTTGAGTGCATCGACCATGCTTTGATAGTTTTCCATAGACGTTTAACACAGGCTCTTGTGCTTTGTTTATTTTTTTAAGAGTCCGGAACTATATAAGAATTTTTCAAGGGATTCCTCGTTGGTGATCAGGTGTGTTTGTAATCCGAGTGCCTGAGCGGTTTTTAGATGTTGCGGACTATCATCTATAAAAAGCGTTTCTTCAACTTTCAGGTTATTTTCTTTTATCACCAATTCAAAGATCTCGGGTCTTGGTTTTCGGATACCTACGAGGTGGGAGTAGTACACCTTTTCGAAAAACTGGTCGTTAGAATCAATATTAAATTCGCGTTTTAAGTATTTCTCTATAAAGTCCAGATGAATTTCATTGATGTTGCTTAAGAGGAAGATGCGGTACTGGCTTTTTGCTTTGAGCAGCAATTCGTGGTTTATAGGAGGAACCCCGATAAGAAGGCTGGTCCAAGCTTTGTCGATCTGTTCGTCGGAAAGTTCAGGCTGACCGGTTATTTTCCTTATCCCATCTCTGAACTCTGGAGCGGCAATATCGCCTTGTTCGAACTGATCAAAGATTGGATTATGGCCGGTATGTGCAAAAAAAGTCTCCACATTTTGGATTCCAAGCTCTGTAAAAGAGTTTTGAGTTTTAAGGAAGTCAATGAGAAAGATGACGTTACCATAATCGAAAATTATATTTTTTATGTTTTGCATATCTGTTTGAAAATTTCAATACAAAAATGTACATTTGCACTCGCAATCGGAAAAGATTGTTTAGCTGCGCCTATAGCTCAGCTGGTTAGAGTAGAAGACTCATAATCTTTTGGTCCCTGGTTCGAGCCCAGGTGGGCGCACTTAAAATAGCTTCTCTTATGAGAGGCTATTTTTGTTTAAAGTGCTTTCTGAGCTGTTTTACGTTCATATCTGCTATTTGATGGCTTAATATGTGTCGATGATTAATAATATTTGTAACTGTAATTATAGTGTTTTTAAGCGTTATTGACACCTTAACTGACACGTTTTAACTGGAATTACATCCTTCTTTCATCAGCAAAGCTAAGATAGTCCTCCTTATTTAATATAATATGCTCGATAACTGGAAGGTCTAAAAATTGTCCTGCTGCTTTCAATTTCTTTGTAAGCTCTGTATCCGCATTACTTGGCTTTAAATTACCTGAAGGATGATTGTGTACAAAGATCACTGAAGCAGCGTTGCATTTAAGTGCTGAGACAAAGATCACTTTCGGATCTGCTATCGTCCCGACTGTGCCGCCTACTGAGATAGGTGCTATTACAATAATGCACCGTTGGCAGGTTGAGCTATTCTTTAAATGGATCAACAGTATTTGAAGATGAAGTTATTTTGGGGTACTTTTGAAATGCCTTTCGCATCCTGGATTTTATGCAATTAATTTTCTTTAGATGTGATTTTTTTTATTCTTCTTTCTTCAATTCCTTAATATCATTCTTTAAAGCTAGCATACTATTGGGATCAAGGCCGTTATAAATTCCTCGTATATGCCTTTGTTTATCTATCAACACAAAATTTTCTGTATGCAAAAAAATACTGGCATCGCTTTTTAAGCCAAGGTCTTCTTCTACGTAATAAAATTTTCTTCCCAGATCATATATCTCATCTTTATTGCCGGTGAGCAGATTCCATTTTTTAGGATTAACTCCATGCGCTTCCGCGTATTGTTTTAAAACCGGCACACTGTCTGTAGCAGGCGTTACCGAATGAGAAACCAATAATACATCCTTATCTTCTAAAAACTCCTTTTGCAAAGCAGACATACTTATGGCCAATTTTGGGCAGATGCCGGGACAAGAGGTAAAGAAAAAATCGGCCACACAGATTTTACCATCAAGATTCTTTTCGGTAAAAGCCATACCTTCCTGATTAATTAAATTGAATTTTCTAATGGCATGAAATGTTTTTGGATCTTTCATTTCCCATTTAGGTGTAAAGTCTGCGGTATCATAATAGGGCAGTTTTCTTCGATTTTCCTTACAGGAAATTAAAACGCTTAAACAAATTAGGGATATAATATACTTCACTTTGCTGAGTTAAATTTTTCGTCTTCCAGGGTGTAACATAAATTAGACTTTTGAAGACCGTAACGGAAACCATCTTTAGCTTCGTAATTGATATAAGCCTTACCGTTTTGCCGCCATGCCTGTTGCATGCCATCTTCTTTGTCATCTTTAAAACTAAGGAAAGCGTATGGCTGGCCACTTAAATACCATTGCTTATTTGGCCCTTCTCTTTTATCATTCAAATAGTAAAATTCAAATTTTTGGTTTCCGTTTTCCCAATAGCCAATATGCTTGCCAAAACTTTTGTTCTCTTTATAGCTTCTGCTATCCCGCAATTTTCCATTTTCGTAATAGGTAGTGGTGGTGCCCTGCTGCATACCATTCAAATAACTGGCAATCATTTTTACCTGGTGGTTTTCATAAGAATCCACTATATAGCCCGAAAACGGTTTTTCATTCCAATAATAAACACCATTGTTAAGATTTAGATTTTTTGCGTTAGCCAAAATAGTATCTCTGGGGATAAGTACGGTATCCACGATGAAAGAAAGGGAAGTTGTTCCCCCTTCTTTTCGGTTGTCCAGGCAACTGATTAGAAAAAATAATACGATTAGAAACAATATTGGTTTCTTAAACATAATTTGATATTTATTTGCCTTCATTTGGCGGCGGCCCCTGTTGTCCTGCCTGCCCTTGCGGTGGCCGTTGCCCACTTGGATTTGGAGCCTTATTCAGTTCTTCCTTGGAAATGAATCCATCACTATTTGTATCTATTTTGGCAAAGTCATTTGCCAGCGGGCCCTTCACCTCCGACTTGGCTAGTTTACCATCTTTATTGCTATCCATTTGTAAAAATAACGCAGCCGTAGTAGGAGGGCCACCATTAGCTTGCCCGTTAGCGGTTGCTTTCTTCGCAGATGAACAGCTAACAATTGAACCAATAAGCATCGTTGCAATAAAACCATTGAGGATTGTCTTTTTCATAATTAATTGTTTTTTTGTTTAATAATTTTACTGTGTGAAAGTTCCTTTGGTTCCATAGTAGCTGCCGGCCTTTAAAACATAATATCCCGTATTTAGATAGTTAACATTTGACGCATGGTAATGATAAATGCCATTTGGGAAATCCTGTGTTGGGCCGGTGTGCCCGCCATAAGCATCTAAAGATGGATAAACTCCCGTGGTATCTTTTCTACCGTAGATAGGAAAACCATCTCTTAAAAAACCAATCAGTTTGGCATCATCCTGAGAAGTATATCTTCCAGTTGTATGATAATGGTAATCTTGCCCTGGCCCTGGGTGAGCACCTGAGTAATCAAAAGTTGTGATGGTTAAAGCATCCAATGCGACATTACCACCTTCCCTGTCATTATAGATTGGTACGCCATTGAGCGCCATCCCGATCGGGCCAAGTGTAGTTTCTTCATGTGCAGTAACAGTGCCTGGTTTACTCGGGATCGTCATAGAGTAATTATGGGCACTCATTGAAGTATTAACATTGGCATGATAGCCCGTGGGAAAGTCTTCATATAACGCATTACCAACTCCCCAGTATGGCGTTTTATGGTTTGGCAAACCATCACTTTTAATAACAATGTTGCCGCTACTAACCGAAAAAGTAGTGGTGCCTGTATAGTTGCTTTGTATTACACTGGTTATGTCCACAGTTCCAGTGCTTGCAGCTGTAGCAGTATTATTATCCTTTTTACAATTGAATGCCGTAGTAGTGAAAATTCCCAGGACAATAATCGTTTTACTATTTAAAAAAGTCATGTTTTTCAGATTCAGTTTTATTCCGCTTGCCATTGTTGTTATTTAAAATATAGTTTCAAGAAAATACTTATCTAAAAAGTAAATGTTCCTTTCGTGCCATAATAACTTCCAGCTTTTAAAACGTAAAAGCCTGCATTCATATAATTTACATTCGAACAGTGATAATGATAAATACCACTTGGATATTCGGGTGTTAAAGTGGTATGTCCGCCATTAGCATCTAAACCTGTAGCATAAGCACCAGTAGAACTGCATTTTCTTCCGTAGATAGGAAATCCATCTCTTAACCAGCCAATTAATTTGGCATCATCATCAGAAGTAAAATCTCCATTAAAGTGATAGTGATATAATCCACCGGGGCCACTATGTGCGCCTGCTCTGTCAAAAGATAAAAGTGTTCCTGCATCTACGGGTACGTTTCCGCCCTCTCTGTCGTTGTAAATAGCTACACCGTTCAGCGCCATCCCAATCGGGCCTAATGAAGTTTCCTCTTTTGTAGTTGCTGAAGTAGGATTTGTTGGAATGGTCATTACAAAAGTTTGTGATTGCAGATTTCCAGGGTTTACGGTTTGTCCTGTAGTTTGTGCTTCATACAGGGCATTACCAACACCCCAATAAGGCGTTACATGGTCGGGCACGCCGCTTGATTTCATTGTTACTGTTGTACTTGTTGCAGATAAGGTTACTGCAGATTTGTAATTACTGGAAAATACAGTCGGCACAGTACCTGTTACACTGGTATCATTAGTAGAACCTTTTTTGCAACCCGCTGCGACTACAGCAAAAACCAGCGCTCCGATAACGGCAATGCCAACTATATTCTTCATAAAAGTTCTTTTTAAGTTTTTAATACTCTTATACGAGTACATTGAATAAATCCTTCGGTGACAACAAAAAAAGTATGAGAAGAAATGATAAAGAAGCAAAAGCTGGCAAATGCGCAGCAAAAAACTTGCCTTCGGGTCATTTTTCCTGGTTTCTTTTAATCCCTGGCCGGCGGGAGAGCATCTTTTTTACCGGTGGCGAAAAAGCGCGCCAGTTCATTGGTGAGTTTGTTGAATTTATCCAACTGGTCAGGTTTGCATAATTTTTTTAACGCGACAAAATGATCGTAGTTTATTTGTTCAATTTGCTTTTGCAAAGTACCTAATTCGTTTATCAACGAATCTTTACCTGCAAAAGATGCATTGTTCAGTGTTTGATAAAGCTTGTTTTTTAACAAGCCCATGCT
This sequence comes from Arcticibacter svalbardensis MN12-7, assembly GCF_000403135.1. Lineage (GTDB taxonomy): Bacteria > Bacteroidota > Bacteroidia > Sphingobacteriales > Sphingobacteriaceae > Arcticibacter > Arcticibacter svalbardensis. Next base: position 11,179 of record NZ_AQPN01000084.1, on the reverse strand, counting down.
ATCTTCCAACGCTCTCATTGAAACCTGGTGAGCAGTGATTAATTTATCATAATCATCAGCTTGCTGCGCATTAAAGTTCAGCCTTTCAGTAATGATCTGCTTTGGACCCTCATTAGCCATTGACTGCCTTCCCTGAGGTAGGTGCGGTGGCTTTTTCAACAAAAGAAAGCCAACAATTGCTGCATTAATGAGCAGGAGGCCAATTACTGCAATAGATAATATCTTTATTTTACTCATTGTAAATATTATTTGTACTGGCAATGTTCATACTGTTGACCACTGTTTCTATACCTGCAGTTTTTTCTTCGGTTGTATTTACCAGGTTTAAAAAAATTGAAATATTCAATACAAGAATAGCAAATGATGCAACCGCAAAAGTCCATTTCCATTTTACCGGGGCTTCCACATCGTAAAGGGTTTCAATCCGCTGCCGGATACGGGTTAATAAAAATGGTGGGGTATCCACTTCTTTTATTTGCTTTAACAAATCAAGTTTATCATCCATGTTCATGTGCTTCATTTAGTTTATACGAGATATCATTTACAATCCTTCGCTTTCTGTTAATTTTTTCTGAATTGTTTGTTTTGCTCTTTGTAACAACGATTCCACAGCTTTCACACTTGTCTTCATAATGTCCGCCACTTCTTTTTGGGGACGGTCTTCTATTTTGCTTAAAATAATAGCAGTTTTTTGGTTTTCGGGTAGTTGGTAAATTATTTTCAACAGGTTCTCAATGGCTTCCTTGTTTTCTGTTTGTATGCCTGGATGATCCACTTCTACGGCATCATCAATTGGTTCATTGCTTTCCTTATGGAACAAAGGGCTTAGAAACCCAAATCTTTTTTTGTTTTTTTGCTTTCAGAAAATCCAGGCACTGGTTGATAGCAATACTACAAATCCAGGTTTTTAAGGAGGCAGAAGCTGTATCATACTGGTGATATTTCTGGTAAACCTTTACAAACACCTCCTGGGTAATATCCTGCGCATCTTCTGCATTCAATACATAGTGCAGGCACATGTTGAACACAATATTTTTATGCTCATTGTATATTGCTTCAAAATGAGCCTCATTTGTCATTGATTTTTCGTTCCTATGCTAATAAAAAAATGAAGATAACCTTAGAATGTATTTTTTAAATTATGAAAATTCCAGTTTTGGGTATCTTGCTGCCTGTAGCTTTTTTACAATTGCTTATAAAACTACTCTTTTGGGTTTGCTTAGACAAGAAATATTGTTCAAGAGATTGACTAATGTTGATAGAGCTTCTTCAGTTGAGTGGTGGATGGGCTATGATTTAATTAAGGAGATGTTGTTTAAGTGTCAAATAATGGCAATAGATATTCGTTACGCGGTATTGCTTGTTTGTTCAGAGGCATTGTTAGCTCTGTAAGATTAGTTTTGTGTCGGGGTTTTGTGCGCCTTGCAACGCGTTAAATATAGTGTGGGACTGTGTCGAACAATGAAAAATTCCAAAACAGTTTATTTAATCCATCATAAAAAAGAGTGAAATAAGTAAAAGGCTGAGCTATGCTAAAAGAAAAGGTTTCAAAACTGCCAATTAATGCTTTCCTTTTATTGCAATAAAAACAATTAATGAAGCAATAAGCAAAATAGCTGCTCCTATTATATAAGTTATACTAAGGTTGAACGGTCTGTCAGTTTCAACTACCACCCATTTTTTATTTTCTGTTTTTAGCATTACCGTCTGCCGGTTGCTGTTATTTAAAATATATTGTTTTTGAGGTTGTCCTCCTATGTCAGTTAAAATTAATTCGCACCTATTATCAGACATATCTTTAAACAAGGCACAACTAACATAAAATGTTGTTATTTTCTTGGGCATATTAATTAGCTCTGCAAATAAAGTAGTTTCATGTCCAAGCTGAACCTGGATGTTTGAAAATTTTATAGTGTCGCCATTAGCGATTACAAAACAATTCTTCTGAAAATGTCTGATGACCAACTGATTAAATTCTTCCGGAGTCTTGTAAGCTGCTTTACCGAAAGTATAATCTACCTCACCTTCAAAGGCTGTAAGAGAACTTTTTATAACCAAAATAGATTTACCATTTTGTTCATAAATCATTAAGCTAGATAAGTCGGGATTGTGCGCATAAACTGTCTTGAACCCTAATAAAAAAACTATAAGATATACTGCCTTCATGTTTGAAAAATATTTTAGTTTGCGTAAGCACCAGCTAAACCATTTATGAAATTATTATTGCCTGCTTTATCCACATGATAATGGTAACCTCTTGTTATATCAGAATGTCCGCGGTTTGCATCTAAGTCTGAATCCTCTGTACCTGCTGCACTTAATCTCTCGTAGATACCAAATCCATCCATTGCATAACCGATCATTGCTGCATGTCCATCAGTTTGAGTAATTTTTTTTGTTAAGCCCGTAGCGGCATGATAATGGTAGCCAGCATGAGGATTTATATGACCACCATAATCATCAAAAGGGGCTAGAGTATAAGCAGCTAATATTACGTTTAGAGGAGCCGGAGCGTCAAATACGACGCCATCAAAAGCAATGCCCCTGGTAGATGGGCCCCCTGTACTTCCTGGGCCGCCTGGGCCGGTAGCAAAGGTGTAGGAAGTACTCAACTTCACGGGTGTAACCGGGATATAATAGGTACTTGTTAAAGTAGAAACATAAGATGGCAAACATTCCACACAGTAGTTTTTGTAAGCTTCACCTACATTAGGATTTGCGGCAGCTTCACAATCCGCCTGGGTCAAAGTCTTGGTGATAGCCCCTGTGCTTCTATTGTACATTTGCCAGGTTGCATCGTTATTAATTAATGCCAGGTTTTTTATAAAGGCGCCATCTACATCATATACATTGCCACCAATCAGCCATATACCACCCTTGCTGGCATCATCGGAGATATTGGTAGGGCACCATGGACCCATGGCATGGTCTGCCGGGTTATTTTTGTTACAATTTTATAGCATGTAGCAGTAGTTCCATTGGAAAGAGTGCGGTTTTCAGTTGTTATTGTTACTGATCCAGTTGACGTAAGGAAATTTGCTGCATCGACATTTATGACTGTATCTGTAGAGGTAGTTAAAGTGGCAGCGTCTTTTTTGCATGCATTCGTCAAACTAATTATTGATGCAAAAATTAAAATTCTAAAAACCATAGCATGTTGTTTTTATATTATACGATTCATTATTTCTTTTCCTTCGGCAGGAGATGATTTTTTTTATGAGCTCCATAGTTTGCGAGAGATAGTTGAGTTTCGCGGCAAACTATTTTAGAATAAGACTCGGGTTAAAACCAATGTCTATTAATTACCCAAGCATTCCTCTAAACCTCGGGTTTGCACTATATCCTCTGTCAGGAGTTGGTGTTAATCCCGCATCTTATTACTGTTAAATTACAACATGTAGTACGAGATCCTATTTAAAATAGGGTTATAGATGGTTTTTTACCATTGTACTTGTTTATCAAATAAAGCTGTTTTCCGTTGAAGAAACGGCTTATTTGATTTTTATATAGACCTGTCAATTTGCCTCAAGCCTTTCTAACCTTTATCTTAGCGCTTTTAAATCAATTTGAATGTCCATAAAAATTAGGCAAATTAAAGAAACAGATGATAAAGGTTTAGCAAAGATCATTCGTGATTCATTAACCGAACATGATGTTCCAAAGATTGGTACTGTTTATTCTGATCCTACTACCGACCATTTGTTTACGTTATTTACATCTGTTGGTTCCCTGTATTACATAGTAGAAGAAGATGGCGTTTTACTTGGAGGATGTGGTGTTTTTCCAACGGAAGGCTTACCTAATGGCTGTGCAGAACTGGTAAAGCTGTATTTATCAGAAGATTCAAGAGGTAAGGGCACCGGTAAGCTTCTATTGGAAAAATGTTTTATTGCTGCTGTTGAGCTTGGTTATACCCAATTGTACCTGGAATCGTTTCCTTCTTTGGGTAAAGCAGTTAGTTTGTATTTGAAATCCGGATTTTATCATCTGCCCAATGCATTAGGGAATTCAGGACATCATGCATGCACCATTTGGATGATAAAAGACCTTTAAATCTCATAAAACAGCTATAAAATCTTATCTTAGTTCCATGCAATACTCCTTGTGAATACAGCAGCTATCAAACAAGAAAGAAGCCTTGGTCTGGTTCAGGCAACGGCAATCAATATGATCGATATGGTAGGTATAGGGCCTTTTATAACCTTACCTATGGTCATCAGTATGATGAACGGACCGTATTTCCTCTATGCATGGCTGGCTGGTGCTTTTTTATCCATGGTGGACGCTATGGTTTGGAGTGAATTAGGGGCTGCATTCCCTAGAGCTGGAGGTTCCTATAACTTTCTAAAAGAAACGTATGGGAAGAATAGTGTAGGTAAATTGATGAGCTTTTTATTTGTATGGCAAACCATGATTCAGGCTCCTTTGGTTATCGCCTCCGCATCTATAGGGTTTGCTTATTATCTATCTTATCTGATTCCTTTAACGCCAATTCTATCCAAGATGGTAAGTGGAGGTGTAGTTATACTCATTATCGTATTACTTTATCGCAAGATTGAAGACATTGGGAAAATAAGTGTAGTCCTTTGGGTGACAGTAATTCTAACTTTATTTTGGATCATTGGTGGTGGAATTGCTCATGGAAATTTCCTGGAACCCATAAAGCATGTCAATGATGGTTTAACGATTAACTATGCCTTTATTACTGCGATCGGATTTGCGAGTGTTAAAAGCGTATACAGTTATTTGGGCTATTACAATATATGCCATTTGGGAGGCGAGATCATTAATCCCTCAAAAAATATCCCGCGAAGCATGTTCCTTTCTATTGCCGGAATAGCCGTTTTATATCTGATGATGAATGTCAGTTTGGTTAGTGTGATTCCCTGGGCGCAAGCAAAGGACAGCAAGTTTGTAATCAGTGAATTTATGCAACAGCTAGCGGGACCTGCGGCAGCCCAGGTGATTACGTGTTTAGTATTACTGGTCGCATTTTCATCTGTGTTTTCTGCAACTCTTGGATATAGCCGGATTCCTTATGCTGCGGCTGCAGACGGATCTTTCTTTAAAGTGTTCGCCAAACTACACCCTACCGGGAAGTTTCCTTACGTTTCTTTGTTATTCATCGGTTCTATTGCTTTTGTCTTTAGCTTACTGTTTAAGTTAAGCGATGTTATTAACGCCATTCTTGCCATGCGCATATTGGTTCAGTTTATTGCTCAGGCAGTAGGGTTACTGATGCTAAGAAAGCTACGCGGCAGTACAAACTTCCCTTATAAAATGCCTTTCTTTCCCTGGCCGGTATATTTGGCTATTATGATGTGGTTCGGGATCCTCATTTCAACCGGATTCGTAATGGTTTTAGGAGGAATAATTACGACAACCATTGGTGCCCTGGTCTATTTTATTAAGGCCAAACTAAATAAGGAATGGCCTTTTGATGCCCGTACAGAAATCAGAAAATTTTAGTTATTCCATTAAACTGCAATAAGGATACACCATGCCTTGGAAGTCGCATTTTTATAGCGGTCATACCATCTTTAGGGTTAATCCATTCCGGCGATGTAAGTAATTGAAGCTGACCGGCTTTCTCGAGCTGTTTAATCTGTTCTGCTGATGGTTGTTTAGGAGAACCCATTCTCTTCCAGGTTTCATAGGAGTTGCTGTTTTCGTCGTCTATCCTATAGTGACTTAATATCACCTTTGATGGTCAGGAAGGTCCTTTATTGCTATTTCTACTGCGGCATCAGGAGCTGTAAGTTTATCATCATGGTAATTCATAACCATAACTGCTGCTGAATTGCTGCTTTAGGTGCTACCTACTTCTGGATTAACGGGGGAACCATACAAAACCGGGGTATTGAGGCATCCTTAAGTTATAACAATAAATTTGGTGAGGTTGGCTGGACGCCTAGCGTAAACTTTTCGAGAAATACCAACCGGATAAAAGAATTAAGCAGCTTGTTGACTACCGACCGGTTTGTATTAAACAACACCAACCGTCTGACTAATTTATTCCTTATCCGCCCTGGAAGTACCTTGTTAAATGGCAGGAAATACGGTTCTTTCTATGATCTCTATGGTAAAGCCTATGTGCGGGATGATAATGGTAATATGACCTATAATGAAACTACCGGTTTGCCGGTATTATCAGGTGTGGATGATCAGTATGTTGGTAATGCGAATCCAGACTTTTTGCTAAACTTCAATAACCAGTTTACCTATAAAAACTTCACTTTTTCCTTCTTAATTGACGGTCGTTTTGGTGGACTGGTCGCTTCATCAACAGAGCAATGGCTGGATTATAAAGGGTTATCTAAAAGAAGCGGTGAAGCGAGAGACGCTGGTGGGGTAATGTTGAACGGAAAGCTAATTGATGCGCAAACCTATTACAAATATATTTCAGCCAATGCCGACTATGGAGCAGCTGCTGATGAATATCTCTTCAGCTCTACCAATGTGAGGTTGAGAGAGCTTGCCATAGGTTTTAAATTTCCACAATTCACAAAGGCAGTACGAAATTTGAGCCTGTCCTTAATTGGAAGAAATTTATTCTTCTTTAAGAGAGATGCTCCATTTGATCCGGAGCTTGCTCTTGGAACAACAACTGAAAGCCAGGGTTTTGAATCCTTTCAAATTCCATCTGCACGATCATGGGGCCTTACTTTAAGAGCAGGTTTATAATCAAACTAAAGTTGAACTAAGATGAAAAAAACAATAACTCCAAATAGGTATAAACTACTTATATTAAGTTGCTTATTGCTGGTATCTTCAGCCTGTACAGACAAGTTGGATGGACTGAATGAGGATAAAAAATATTTAAGTGCGGATGATTTAATACAGGACGCTAATGAGGGAGGATTTTTACTTTCTACCATGATGACCAGCGTGAATAGTCCTACCACATCTAACCAGACGGAGCAGAACTTGCAGGCCGAATCTTATGCCAATTACCTGGAAGCGCCGAGTAATTTCATCGGAAATGTCAATACTACTACATATGCGACCAGGGGAATTTGGGCCAGTTCATGGACTATATCCACAAACGGAGTAATGAACAACTGGCTTCAGATGCAGAAAAGGGGGATTGCAACCAAATATCCGGATTTGTATGCCATTGCTTTAATTATAAAAGTAGCTGCAGGAAGTCGTTTAGTTGACACTTTCGGTCCTTATCCATATACCACTTATGGAAGTTCAGCTGAACCTAAATTCGATTCCCCACAGGAAGCTTATGCAGCCTTTTTTAAAGATCTAGATGAGGCAGTCACCTCACTAAAAGCAGCAGAAGCTGAAAATCCAGATGCTGATCTGACTCGCTTTAAGAAATGGGATGTATCCACTTTAGGAGGAGAATATACCAACTGGATTAAACTGGCCAATACGCTGCGTTTACGTCTGGCTATTCGTATTTCAGCAACGGCTGATGCCGCATTAGCTAAAACTGAAGCAGAAAAGGCAGTGGTCGAAACAAGTGGAGGTCTGCTGACTGAAGTAGAAGGATCATGGTCTGTAGCCAGTCCTGATGGCACTAACGGCCACTATACGATGACCAACGCATGGTCTGAATACCCGGATCTCTGCAGCAGTAGTTACTTATCTGCAAGGTTTTGGAGATCCGCGTTTGCCTAAATACGTGTTGCCAGCTACCGATCCTGTATTAAATGGAAGCTATCGGGGTATTCGCCCTAGAGTAGAACGTCCAACTAAATCCGTATATGAAAACTATTCAAAGTATAATGTTCAAGCCACTACGCCAATGAAACAGGTCGATGGTGCTGAAAGTTATTTTCTAAGGGCAGAAGGTGCATTACGGGGTTGGAATATGGGAGGAACACCACAAGCATTATATGAAGCAGGGATTCGAGCTTCTTTGAAACTGAATGGTGTATCGGAAGGTAATTATTTAAATAGTACAAGCATGCAGCTGGCCTATGTAGACCCTAAACGACCGGATTATAATTCAGCTCGCTTATCGGATGTGACTGTGAAGTGGGATGAAAGTGCCACATTCGAACAGAAGCTAGAGAAAATCATTACCCAGAAGTGGATTGCTGTATTTCCTGAAGGAACAGAGGCTTGGGCTGAATTTCGAAGAACAGACTATCCGAAATTATATTACATCATGTCGCCTCAAAATCCGCTTCTACCTTTAGGTACTTATATCAAGCGGTTGACCTATCCACTTACTCAAGTAGTGAGCTCAAGTAAAGAGGCGTATGATGCTGCTGTATCTTCTTACTTAGGGGGTAAAGATGATGAAAATGTAAAATTCTATTGGATGAAATAAGTGCTGGATGATTTACTATTTGCTAAAAAACATAAAATCAGAGCCATATATTGCTGATACAAGTGTATTTTAGCAAATAGTTAACCCAGATAAACATATGTCTTCAATTTTAACCCCATTCTGCTCCATTTTAATTTGTGCAGTAAAAAAAGTTATACCCTCCGCCAGCACAATGGGTAACTACTAATCTGATGCCAACTTACTCTCCCGTTTATCCACTTCGAATGAAAGATCTTGATTTCCTTACCTATACGAAGTATTTGGCCGAAGGATATGATATGGGCATGGAGAGCAAAGTTTTCGTATGGGATCAGCAATAGCATCGGTTTTTCTAATGACTTTTTCAGACCAATAAATGGGGTGACAGGTGTGATGGAATTACAACCAGGACAAGTAAACTGGGGAATATTTAATCCTCAAACCATGCCGGGAACTGTCCGCATGTGGATTTACCATGTGACGGCCGGTGGAAATAAGTTTGTGTGCAATTACCGCTTCCGTGAGCCTCTATCAGGTGGAGAGCAGTATCACTATGGAATTATGAAAACCGGTAAACTGGTATTATAAAGCCCTTAAATCTTTAGGTGCCCCCGTTGAAGAATTGATGAGAAAAAGGATTTCGCTGCATATCCCTTTTTGATTGCCCCTGCCTTTCAGCTTTTAGATCATCAACTGGTTTCCAGATGGAAACCCTATGTAGAGAATGGAGGTAACCTGGTTCTAACTTGTCGTACAGGTCAGAAGGATCGTGAGGCTCATCTGTGGGAAGCCCTATTTCAACAGCCTATCCTTGATTTAATCGGAGCTAAAGAAATTTATTTTGATTTGATTCCAGTGTCTTTAATGGGGAAAATAAACATGGGTCAGGCTAATTATGAATAAAGCAATTGGGGAGACGTGATTGAACCTATCAGGCAAACTGATGTTTGGGCCACTTACAGCGATCCGTTTTATAAAGGTAAAGCAGCTGTATTGCACCGGAAATTGGGCAAAGGTACTATTACCTATGTAGGTGCGGATACAGACAATGGGCAATTAGAGAAAACAGTTTTACAAAAATCTTCAATCAGGCAAACGTACCAACATTCAATTTGCCAGAAGGAGTATTGGTCGAATACAGCAATGGCTTCTGGTATGGATTTAATTATTCTTCTCAAAATCAGGAAATTCCGATTCCTAATAATGCAAAAGTATTTTTAGGACAAAAAACAATTAAACCGGCCGATGTGGTCATCTGGAAAGAGTAAATGAAGAGCGTGCATTAAAAAATCAATACCTTTACTCTTCAAGCGGAAATTCTTTAATAAATCAAAATGAGCTATTTGTGAATTTCTCATCATTAAATTAATACCTTTACAACATAATCATGGAAGAAAGAAAATATTTAACGACTTGGAAAAAATACATTCCAGTTATTCGTTTACATCTGAAAAAAAGTCTTACTGGAGAACAAAGTTTTAAATTGAACATTACCGATTTCGAATCGGCAGGTGATCGTGGAAAATCAGGTTATACATTCAATATAGCTTTAGAAAATGGTAAAGTAACTAATAACATCAGTGGATCAGCAGTAGCACGTGACCTTTTCGAAGCACTAAAATCTGATGAAACTATTAAAGCAATGTTATTGGAAAAAAATGTAAAGATAAGTGTAGGGAAATCATTTTTGTTAACGATTAAAACCACTCACATTTCCACTTTTAAACCGGTAACTGCTGATTCTTCAAGCGAAGAAGTTTAATAAGTATAGTTTACTAAGCAATATATACTACAGGATTAAAGTATCTTATGATGATACACAAAGTCCTGTTTTAAACATAAAAGGGGGCTGTTTCTTTCAAGAAACAGCCCCCTTTTATGTTATTATCAACCCGATTAATCCTTGAAAACATAGTGTAACACTTTGCTATAGAGCTCGTCGGGCAAAAAAGGCTTTAACACAATGTCATTAATACCTGCATTTTTCACTTGCTCCCTAATCTCATCCGGCAGGTTTGCTGTAAGTGCAATAATTGGGACAATCACCCCATTTTCTCTCATTCTTGTTGATGCTTCATATCCGTCCATTACAGGCATGTGAAGGTCCATTAAAATAAGCCTATGCTTGGCGACATCTATCTTTTTCAACGATTCTAGTCCATTCAGGGCAATGTCAATTGTTGCACCCCATCGCTCCAGATAGGCTTTAGCTACCAGCACATTCATTGGATTATCTTCCACAAGTAAAATGCAAATGCCTGTAAGGGGCTTATCCTCCTCTTTCGGTAATACCCTTTTGTTTAATTCTTCAGGAGTAATCTTGTTTTTTTCAAATGTCTGAACGAAATAAAAGGTAGACCCTTTTCCTACTTCACTAATCAGTTCAAGGGAAGAGTTTTGTAACTCCAAAATTCTTTTACTAATAGCTAAACCAAGTCCGGTACCACCAAATCCTCTCGATGTGGATGAATCTGCCTGAGTAAATCTTTCAAAGATTAGTTTATGCTTTTCTTCCGAAATTCCTATTCCTGTATCTTTTACCATAATTTTTAAGGTCACATGGGTTTCAGTTTGTACTTCTACCTCCATACTTACTCTTACATACCCGGTTTGTGTAAATTTGATCGCATTATGAACCAGATTGGAAATTACCTGAGAAGTACGGGTGGGATCACCTAATACGGTGTGCTTTAAATTATCATCCAGGTTTAATTTTAACCCAATCCCTTTATCTTCAGCCGAACTTTTTAATCCCGAAATAACATTTCGGATGATGTTTGATACATTCATTTCAATATGCTCGAAAGTGATGATGCCTGCTTCGATTCGGTTATAATTTAAGATATCATTTACGATAGACAATAAGTTATTAGCAGAAAAAAGCATCACATCAATTTGCTCTACCTGATC
>NZ_AQPN01000083.1 GCF_000403135.1 Arcticibacter svalbardensis MN12-7 | reverse complement strand
AATGGCACTCAGTTTTTAACCTTCCCCCAAGGTGTAAAAAATGCCTTTCCAGACTGTAAGGTAATTTTGCATATTCTCTTAAAACGGTGCCACAAACTTTTCTCTTAAATTGTATATTTGAGAGAAATATTGCCAAATATGAAAATTGGTTACGCAAGAGTTAGTACCACAGATCAAAATTTAGACATGCAACTTCGTGAGCTTGAAAAAGCAGGTTGCGAGAAAATCTACAAAGAAAAATTATCAGGCAAAAATACCGAGCGGCCTGAGCTGCAAAAGCTTTTGTCAGAGTTAAGAAAAGGAGACCAGGTTGTAGTTTGGAAACTCGATAGGATAGGGCGATCCATAAAAAATCTGATTGACATTGTAGATCAATTCAAAGCACACGAAGTTGACTTTATAAGCCTACATAACCAAATAGATACATCAACACCCACCGGAAGATTTACATTTAATCTTTTTGCTGCCTTGGCTGAGTTTGAACGTGAAATGATTGTTGAACGTACAATGGCTGGTTTAAAAGCATCTAAAGAAAAAGGCATAAAGGCAGGAAGGAAACCTGGACTAACGCCCGACAATCAAAAGACTGCAAAGAGGGCTTACCGAATGAAAACAAAAGAGAATTACTCTATTGCTGAAATAGTTGAAATCCTTAAAATTGGCAAATCAACATTATACCGGTATCTGAAATATATGGAAGCACAGGAAAAAGACCAATCCCAATAGATATGTATTTAATTGGCTTCATTAATACCGACCGAACCAGGGTATTAATAAACCCACATGAAATAGCAACTATCAACGGGCATTATATTTGGCTCAAAAACTTCTATAACAGCAGGTTTATTTAAAACAACTATTATTCAATAGAACTTTCCAAGTTCACGAATGTGTAATCTGAAACATCATCGGAATATTGAATTTGGTTGTCTAGCATATTCCTAATACCCGGGCGATTAATCAAAGAATAAGTAACCTCTACTTTTTCTTCATCCAAGGTATCGACTTCATACTCATTAGATACCAAATAATAAAGCGGACGGATTTGTATAAGCAATGTACCTTCATCCTCAAAATCCCTAGCCAACAGTTTCCATCTAATAACGACATCAGATTCGACTGCTAACTTTGGTTTAAGATAAATACTTCTAGAGGTATAACTATCTCTTTGAACTATTGACTTTTCAAACGGTTTTATATACAAGCTGTCATTTGAATTGCTATACTCACGGATATCTGTTTTGAAGTTCTTGTTAAACAAAGGAGATGGTGGGGATTCAGAACCTACTTCTAAAAAGTCACCTTGAAAATCCAAATTTAATTTGAAATCCTCAATAACTCGTTGTCCAGTATTTATAATTGTCAATTTAAACCAAACATTTTGGTGCCAGGGATACGTTTCAGCAGCCATATTAAAATTCCTCATAATCACCCGATTCTTCTGCTCTTGTGTTTCATAAATTTTTCCGAGAGACAAACCGCTAGTAAATAAGAATGATGATGGAGATTGAATAGGGGGTAAGGGCTTTTTAATAATGAATCTATCAGTACTCTGCTGGAATTTAGGCTGGTAAAGAGTTTTATCAGAACCTACAGAAAAAACAACCTTTGCTGAACCTATACGATGAAAATTTTCGTTTTTCAAATACCAATCGTATGTTTTTGGGAATTCAGTCAACTTGCGTTCAAAGAAGTCCCAAAAACAAATTTGAATAGAAAACAATCCAGAAGTAGCATGTTCCACGCTTTTCTCACGAACAAACTCCTCAACCTTCTGGTCTTTTTGAAGGGACGTTGCAACAATAAGTTTATGTAATGCTGGCTTGAAATGCAAAGCCTTATCAATTTCTTTCTGAACGTCAGAGATGGTAATTCGATTTGGGGAACCATCAATAAGATTGAGTTTTTTATTTTTACACTGGATGCCAATATACTTCCTCCCCCCCTCTACTGGGAAATAAATATCAACCCCTTTCTGACCTTGTGCGTTATCTGAATTGAACTCAATTTCATGCGAAACACTCCAAATTTCACCCCAAAGTTTTAGACAAAGAGTTTCAAAGTCTTGCCAATTTTTAGGGGTATTCATATTATTTGAAGAAATCATAAGATACAATTATAGTGATTCTGAATAACCATCCATTAATAATTTAAATATAGAAAACCAAATCCTATTGGATCCCGATAACCAAATGCCTTATTCATAAAGGGACAAAGTTGGTGACACAAAGATTAAAGAACTTTTATTTCTGGCCCTACCTGGTGAACAATTCTTTAAGATGTATCCAGCTTATATAAGAAAAAACCAACAGGTTCATGAAGTTATGACTTTTTGAACCTGAAGAAAATCATACCATATATATAAGTATACAAAAACGTTTTCAAAAGACAGGTAAACTCGAATTTGAAAGTAGTTGAGAATGTAAACTAAATAGTAAGCTAAAACCGGAAGAAAAGTTGTGTGTAGTGGGGGAG
>NZ_AQPN01000082.1 GCF_000403135.1 Arcticibacter svalbardensis MN12-7 | reverse complement strand
ACTTCATCCAGGTTAAGAGCATCTTCTGCTAAAACGGCGTCAACGGTAACTGCACTTGAACTGAGTTGAACGCTTTTTGTAACCGCTTTATAACCAATGAAAGAAAATGTAAATTGATGAGTTCCTGCAGGTACATTAACATTTAATTTATACGAGCCGTTTACTGTGGTTGAGGTAGCCGCATTGGTTCCTGATAACTTAACGACTACACCTGGCAATGTTACTCCGGTTCTTGCGTCTCTAACCACTCCGCTGACTATAACCGGATTTTGTGCCCATACCAGGGATCCTGATAATGGGAAAAGCAGGAATAGGAATAACCAAAACCTGACTGAGCTTTTCTGTAAAACTTGTTTCATATAGGGTAGATTTAAATATTTAAGCAATGAAAGAAATAGAATTTAATATGGAAAGCTGATCTTCCCAAGAGATACAGAGGGGAAACCTACAGTATCGCCATAGTCAACTGTTCCACCAGCTACAGCCTCATTAGCCAGTAAAGCAAACAATACCGCTTCTTTAGCATCCGGATCTATGCCTAGTGCAGCTGTGGATTGAATAGGACCCAATCCGAAATGTTTTTCAATCTGCTGCATCAGCAAGGGGTTATGCATCCCGCCGCCACTTACATAAATCTCAAAAGGGTCGCCTTTAGGAACACTTTTCGTAATGGCGCTAGTGATACTCTGTGCCGAAAAAGCAGATAAGGTGGCCATTACATCTTCATGTTTCAGATTGATTTCATACGATTTAGTAATGGCAAGCTGTAGATAAGCCAGACTGAAGAGTTCAGGGCCGGTAGTTTTAGGAAAGCCGGCATCAAAAAAAGGGTTGTCAAGCAAGACCTTAAGCAAAGGCAGATTTACAGTTCCTGATAAAGCCAGCTCTGCACCTTCATCATAATACTTTCCCGGATAGTTTAATTGAATATACTGATCCATTAGGGTATTACCCGGACCAACATCTGTAGAAAAGATGCCCTTTGGTGTTTTGCCGGCAGGCAAATACGTAAAGTTGGCAATCCCGCCTATGTTGAGCATAATACGGGCTGTACTCATACTGGAAAACAAAAGATAATCGCCATATACAGCTAGTGGGGCACCTTCTCCACCTGCAGCAATATGCTTCTGTCTGAAATCACTTATCGTGATAATTCCTGTTTTAACCGCAAGGTGATCGCCATCGCCAATTTGCAGTGTGCCATTTCCATAACCTTTTAAACGATGTAGTGATTTTGGCGCATGAAAGATAGTCTGACCATGACTGGCAATAAAATCAACAGTGGAAGGATTTATGTTCCATTCCTTAAGGCAGGATAATACTAATTCCCCAAAGTAAGTCCCGATAAAAGCATTCAGTAAAGTAACCTTTTGGATGTCCCCAACTCTTTTTGAAAAAATAGACTTCAAATCCTGCTTGAAAGGCTCCTCATAGTTAACCGTAGTAAAGTTTAAAATCTGTACTTCAGTATCCTTGCCGCTACCTTTAAATTCACACAAAGCAACGTCCAATCCATCGAAAGAAGTACCAGACATTAGACCTATAATTCTTTTAACCGGTTTGGAAGATAAATGATAAAGTTGAGTGATATTTTTGTTCATGTTTTTATCTTAGTGTCATTAAAGGTCATTTAAAATGAAGCTAACTGCGTTTTTGAACATCGTTTTGATAAATGTATGCACAAATACGCAAATGAAAGCTAATAACTACACTAAAATAGTAAAATAATAAAGTAATATTTTAAGTTAATGCAAGAATATGCGCTTTAAGTTAGAAATCATACTACCTCAATTCATTTAGAATCGGTTTACTTAAACTGCTCAAAACCTTTTGTTGCGGTTTGATAAGCTCTAATACTACCATCTCATTTTTTTCTTTCTTTAGCCATTCCGCTGGTAGATAAATTGTTTGCTGAAGACCGATGCTCCAGTATTTACCCAAATTATGCCCGTTCACCCATATCATTCCTTTTCCCCATTTTCGTATATCCAAATTTGTTATAATTGGGTCTAAATTAGATCACTATGCCAGTTATAACTCATTTACTGTTTTTGATTTAGGGGCCCCTGAATTCATATTAATTATGTTTGCCTTAATCCCAATCGTATTAATAGTTTTTTGCCTTTTAGATATTATAAAATCGAAGTTCTCAGATGAAACAACTAAGCTAATTTGGGTACTTATAGTTATTCTAAAGCCAATATTAGGATCAATATTATACCTTTTGTTGGGAAAGAAACAACAGGTAAATTAAAAGCCTAAGCAACAGGATCAATATGATCATCCTGTTGCTTAGGCTTTAATGCAATCGCTCGGCCTTAATTGGTATAAACCCAATAAAGACGCGCTATTAAAATTATTTTTTAATACTCTTCTTCCTTTCCTTATATCCCGCAAATCCTATTCCTCCTATCAGAAGTATGGAAGCTACCAATGAAATATTTTCACCGGCATAGTAGGATACAGGTTCAAACTTGAACTCCAGTTTATGATTTCCTCCAGGAAGCTCTGCAGCACGAAGAATATAGTTTGCCCTGAAATAAGGAATCTTTACTCCGTCAACATATGCATTCCATCCTTTATCGTACCATATTTCTGCAAACACAGCAATCATGTCTTTACCGGCAGTATAGTCATATGTCAGGTGATCAGGATGGTAGTCTGTTAACGTAATTTTGGCATTAGGATCAGGTACCCCTACTTTTCTACTGTCAATCAGAGGTTTGAAACTTTCGTCCACAATTGCCTCTTTCGATGGATCAAAGCTACTGATGCCCTGCATTTCCTCATCTGCATTTTTTACATATAAAATATTCGATACAAACCAGGCGTTTCCACAAGTAGTACTTCTGTTTTGAATCCGCTGCGATTGCCCCTTTTCATCGTTAGTAATCACATATTTGGTATTCAGCATATCCAGCACATCCTCATTGATGGAATTATTAAACTGCTTATCCAGCACTTCCTGGAAGCGTTTAAGTTTTGCAGCATGATATCCTCCTACAGTTTTATGAAAGTAAGATGCATTGGCACTGGAAAAAGTATTGATGGTTAAATCAAGAACACGATAGTCCAGACTAGGATCCCTTAAGATCAACTCATCAACCTGACGTGGTTTGAAATTTTGCTCAAGGGTATTTTTCTCTACGAACTTATCATTGTTCAAATATCTGCGGTCTACACCCCACATATCGATTAATATAACGATTGCAAATAAGCCGAATACATATTCCTGTTTGATCGATTTCTTAATCAGTGCCCAAATAAGACCAGCACCTATAAGAACGAAAATCAGTGAGCGGAATGCATCAGCTCTAGCCAGACTAACCCGGTCTTCAATCAATGCGCTTGCCAATGAATTAGCAAATCCCTGATCTCCGGTAGCCTGTGTAAGCCCTTTTAATACTTCTTCGTGATTTGCAGTTTTGAAACCCAAAAATACACTCGGCACCAGAATGATCAATAAGAGAATTCCTCCAGTGATATACAAAGAATATAAACTCTTCTTTAATAGATCTTTTGCATCCTGCTTACCTGTAGCAATCTCCTGAATGGTCAGGATAGCGAGAACAGGGAACAACAGTCCAGCGATGACTAATATAGACTCCACTGCTCTAAACTTATTGTATAATGGGAAATAGTCGAAAAACAGATCTGAAATAAAAGGCAGGTTCTTTCCAAAGGATAAAAACAAACTCAAAAGTGTTGCCCCTACAATCCACCATTTAATCCGATCACGAACTATAAATAAACCGGCCACAAATAAGAAGCATATCACTGCACCAAAATAGTAAGGGCCTGATGTAAAAGGTTTATCACCCCAATAGGTATTCAGCAGCCCATATTGTTGTAATTGTTGTACAGCGCCGTCCACTTGATCTGGAGGGACGCCCTTAGACGCAAGTGCCTTTCCAACTTCCGAATCTTTATCCAGCTTATGTCCTGACTCTCCGCCATACGCATTTGGAATAAGAAAAGTGAGCGTTTCGCCAACTCCCTGGCTCCATCCATACGCATATTCACGATCTAAACCTGATGATGGTTTACCTGCATTAGCATCCTGACTCAAATTAGATTTGCCACGTATGGTCTCCTGACCGTACTCGTAGGTTACCCACAGCGTACCTGCATTAACAGCAGCCGCTAATATAACTGCAGCAGCAAGATAGCTAACGCTTTTTGTAAAGGCAGGAAGTGTTTTATTTTTAATAGCATGATATAATTCAATGCCTGCCAATATCAGCAAAGCGATGAATAAATAATAGGTCATCTGGATGTGATTCGCACGGATCTCAATAGCAAGGAAAAGTGCGGTTAGCATGGCTCCCCATAAATACCGTCCTCTGAATGTGAGTAAAACTCCTGCCAGAATTGGTGCAAAAAAGGCGATGGCAAATGCTTTATTGGTATGTCCCGCATCGATAATGATGAAGTTATACGATGAAAATGCAATGGCAATAGCACCTGCTAATGCGAGTACTGGTCTCACCTTAAGTGCTATAAATAATAAATAAGCACCTAGCAGATACAGCAAAACATTGTATACCGGATTTGGAAATACAGAAGTAAAAAAACGGATAACGTAAGAAGTAACATTTTTGGGGTATTGTGCCCATATCTGAAATGCAGGCATCCCTCCAAACATGGCGTTTGTCCACAAAGGAGCTTTCCCGTCCTTTAAGGTATAATCCATGATTTCCTTCTGCATGGCCTTCGCCTGCAAAACATCACCCTGATACAATACCTTACCCTGTATGGCCGGACTAAAGTAAACAAAGCATAATACTATGAAAAATACAATAATGGCTACGTGTACACCATTTCGTTTAAACCAGTTACTCATTCGATCTTTAATTGAAGACCAAAAATAGAACTTTTTAGGGTATAGCAAATAGCTATATGAGTAATTTGCTTATTTTAACTCTTCAAAGTCAATAAAATCCCCTGCTTTATCAGCTGCCCTTGCTTCTTTATCCTTCGGAGGGATAAAATCGATACTGATTTTACCGTTAGTATGAGGCGGACGAGTCTGTTGCTGACCAAATGGCTGTTGTCCCGTTGCTGAATTAAAATTATCCTGCGCTTTTTTTACCATCTTTTTAAACAGAAAAGGCAGTAAAATTTTGGCTATCATTCTGATAAGCCACATGACCAGGATTGTTATAAGTAAAAATTTAAGTAAAGCTGTCATAATTAAAGTACAAATATGACGATAAAATTGGGTAATTATTATAAATACAACTTAACAATTACATTTGAAAGACGGTAATTAATCCTCATTTTCGTCTGTAATATAGGCAACACGTCCAACCTGACCATCTTCTAACCGAACTTTAATCCCTCTGGAATGAAAAGGAGAGCTGGTAAGAAGATTACTCACAATGCCTCTTGTTAGTTTACCTGAGCGTTGATCCTGTTTTAAAATAACATCAACCTCAAGTCCTGGATATATATCTTTTCTATTTTGTCCGTTCATAATTTTATTTTCTTATCACCAAATCGTTCTTCCATCATCTTCTCCAACGCAAACATTTCGTCACGTGTTTTAGCTGCCATCAGAAAATCCATGTCTTTAGCTGCTACCATCATGTCTTTTTTCGATTTCTCAATTGCCTTCTTGAGTTCAGCTTTCGTCATATACTGCACGATAGGGTCGGCTGCAATACTAATTGCTTCATCATAACCGGTATACACTTTCTGAATGCCTCCTTTGAAATCTACCACAGAGGTTTGTTCCATGATTGCTTCTCTTGATTTGCCTACCGTTGTTGGGGTGATTCCATGTTCTTCATTATATAGCACCTGCTTCTCACGACGCCGGTTAGTCTCCTCTATCGTAATCCGCATACTCTCAGTGATTTTATCTGCATACATGATTACTCTTCCTCGTTCATTACGCGCAGCCCTTCCTATCGTTTGAATCAAAGAGCGATGCGAACGCAAGAACCCTTCCTTATCGGCATCCAGA
Organism: Arcticibacter svalbardensis MN12-7; assembly: GCF_000403135.1. Classification (GTDB taxonomy): domain Bacteria; phylum Bacteroidota; class Bacteroidia; order Sphingobacteriales; family Sphingobacteriaceae; genus Arcticibacter; species Arcticibacter svalbardensis. Next base: position 2,358 of record NZ_AQPN01000082.1, on the reverse strand, counting down.
ATAGCTACCAGAGAGACTTCTGGCAGGTCCAATCCTTCCCGCAGTAAGTTAATTCCAATCAGTACATCAAACTCGCCTAATCGAAGTCCACGCAGTATTTCTACCCTTTCGAGCGTTTTAACTTCCGAATGGATATAGCGGACCTTAATTCCCAGCCTGTCCATGTACTTGGCAAGCTCTTCAGACATGCGCTTGGTTAGTGTAGTCACCAGTATCCGGCCCCCATCTTTAACCGTTTTATCTACCTCATTCAGTAAATCATCCACCTGGTTGCCAATAGGTCTGATCTCAATAGGAGGGTCCAGCAAGCCTGTCGGCCGAATTACCTGTTCCACAACCACACCACCTGATTTTTCCAGTTCAAAATCTCCAGGGGTTGCACTTACATAAATAGTTTGAGGTGCAAGACGTTCAAATTCTTCAAAATTAAGTGGTCTGTTATCTAATGCTGCAGGTAAACGGAAGCCATAATCCACTAATGCCATCTTTCTTGACCGGTCGCCTCCATACATTGCCCTGATTTGGGGAACGGTAACGTGACTTTCATCAATCACCATTAGGTAATCATCCGGGAAATAATCAAGCAAACAGAATGGTCGCATTCCTGGTGTCCGTCCATCAAAAAAGCGCGAGTAATTTTCAATACCACTGCAATAGCCAAGCTCACGCATCATCTCCAGGTCATAATTAACCCGTTCTTCAAGACGCTTTGCTTCTAAAAACCGCTGATCATCCAATAACTGCTTTTTTCTAATCTCCAGCTCTTCCTGGATAGCCCAGATAGATTCTGTGAATCGTTCCTTAGGCGTTACAAACAGGTTCGCCGGATAAAGGACCATGTGCACCATTTTCTCCAGTGTTTTACCGCTCTCCGGATCTATAGCCATGAGTTCTTCTATGTCGTCCCCGAAAAAGGAAACCCGATAGGCATAGTCTAAATAGGCCGGATAAATATCTACCGTATCGCCTTTTACACGGAATGTTCCTCTTTTAAAATCAGCTGTTGTCCTTGAATAAAGAATTTCTACCAGACGGTGCAAAAACGCATTCCTGCTGATTGTTGTGCCTACAGCAAAGCTAAATACCGAATTGCTGAAATCTTCTGGATTCCCCATACCATAAATGCAGGAAATAGAAGAAACGACAATGATATCCCTTCGACCCGACATCAGAGAGGAGGTTGTCCTTAAACGGAGTTTCTCAATCTCTTCATTGATCTGAAGATCCTTTTCTATATAGGTGTTTGTGGTGGCAATGTAGGCCTCCGGCTGATAATAATCGTAGTAGGAAACAAAGTAATTAACCGAATTCTCAGGAAAAAACTGTTTAAACTCCCCGTATAACTGAGCCGCCAGGGTTTTATTGTGACTTAGAATAAGTGTTGGCTTTTGCGTCTGTTGAATCACATTGGCTATGGAAAATGTTTTTCCCGAACCGGTTACCCCCAGTAAAGTTTGATAGTTTTCATCTCTCTCTACTCCATCTACTAATTGTCTGATCGCTTCCGGTTGGTCCCCCATCGGCTTATAATCTGATATTAATTTAAAATCCATCAATTCAAAAATACGTATTTATCAGGACGTATACCTACGAAATATAAAGGAATAACAGGGAGGTAAATAAAAAAACAATGGCGTTACATTACCTGGCGAAATTGATCAAAATTAGCCCGAGAATTTTTACATAGCATGTTTTAAAATGCTTATTTTTAGCTTAATGTTTATATTAACAAACACATCCAGCATTGGCAACAACTTTATTGCAGAACTGAGAGACGCTCAGATTCAGCAAGACAGTATGCGCTTTCGTAGAAACTTAGAACGGATAGGTGAGATTTTTGCCTATGAAATCAGCAAGACATTGAATTTTGTTGAAACAGATTTCGAAACTCCACTAGGTATTGCTTCCGTCCCTGTAATTGATAACTACCCCGTAATTGCAACCATCCTTCGGGCAGGTCTGCCCTTACACCAGGGTTTATTGAATTACTTTGACCGTGCCGATTCAGCCTTTATTGCTGCATATCGTAAAACCACTAAAGACGGTACTTTTACTATTCAAAAAGAATATGTAAGCTGTCCGGACCTGAACGACAAAGTGCTTATTGTTTCTGATACAGTGATTGCTACAGGTCAAAGTATGGTACTGAGCTGTAAAGAAATCATTGCCCGTTATAACATTAAGCAGCTTCATATCGTTTCCGTTATAGCCAGCGCAGAAGGAATTGCACATGTCAAAGCAAATCTTCCCCGTGCAAAACTGTGGATAGGCGACATTGATGAGGAAATGACTACTAAAGCCTATATCGTTCCTGGTTTAGGCGATGCTGGCGATATTGCTTATGGAATTAAAGACTAA
>NZ_AQPN01000081.1 GCF_000403135.1 Arcticibacter svalbardensis MN12-7 | reverse complement strand
ATATTCTGGTGCATGTTGACCCCCCAGTTATGGTTTCCAATTCCGGTTTACAGTAAAGATTTTTTATAGCTTTTACTGACATTCCGGCGGATACTGACCCCACCCAAGGTATTAAAGATTTTGTAATGGAGCATATTGACCCCTCTGGATCTGCATTAAACAGTGTCTAATGGAGCATGTTGACCCCCTCTTTAATTTGATTTGGCTTATTTAGGTGAATAATATTTCACTTAATCAGCATACTTGATGGCCGGAAAACCGAAAGCAATGAGTCAGATCAAACAATTATTACGTCTTCATAAACAAGGCGATTCCATCAAAAGTATTGCCCGCAATCTAGGCATCAGCAAGAATACAGTGAAGTCTTATATCTCCAAACTAGGGGCAGGTACTATACCGGTTTCTGAACTTATGGACATGGAAGATCCTCTTTTAGAAGGCAAATTCCATGTTGGCAGCCCTGCCTATAAGGATCCCCGGTTCGAATATCTCCGTGAAAACCTAGCCTACTATGCCAAAGAACTGGAGTCAGTGGGCATGACCCGGCTCCTTCTTTACGAAGAGTACGAGGCAGGTTGTAAACCCGCCTACAGCTATCCCCAGTTCTGTTTCCATCTCCGCCAGCAATTGGTTGCCAGGCGTCCAGGTATGCGCCTTGAGCACCTTCCCGCAGATAAGCTCTTTGTTGACTTCGCTGGTAAGCAGATGCATTATATCAATAGGGATACCGGAGAGTTAATCGGCTGCCAGATATTTGTTGCATCGCTCCCTTTTTCTGATTACTGCTTTGTTATGGCTGTTAGAAGCCAAAGGGTAGATGATTTCCTATATGCGCTCGAATGTTGCCTGAGGGAACTTGGAGGGTCTCCAGCGGTATTGGTACCAGATAACTTAAAGTCCGCGGTGATCAAGGCAAACAGGTTTGAGCCTGAGATCAACCGTGCACTTGAGGATTTTGCCAACCATTATGGCATTACCGTCATCCCCACAAGGTCGAGAAAGCCAAAAGATAAGGCCTTGGTAGAGAACCAGGTTAAGTTGGTATATAACCGCGTTTATGCACGGCTCAGAAACCGCCAATTCTTCGATATTGAGTCCCTTAACCAGGCTATCAGAGAAAAGGTAAAGGCACATAATCAGACACGGATGCAACAAAAGCCCTATTGCAGGGAAGAAAGGTTTCTTGCCGCAGAAAAGCACCTGCTCCAACCACTACCGGGCGAAGGCTTTGAGGTAAAGTACTATTCAGAGCCCAAAGTGGCACATAATAATCATATTTATCTTGGGAAGGACAAACACTATTATAGTGTTCCCTTTGCATATGTAGGGCTAAAGGTCCAGGTGATCTACACCAGGAGCATGGTAAAGATCTATGCAAGAGGTAAGCAGATCGCGGTACATATAAGGAACCTGAACCCGGCAGGCTACTCCACACAAAAAGAGCATCTAAGTTCCCATCACCAGCATTATCTGGACAGAAGTCCCGATTATTATATTGCCCGGGCGAAGGAGAAATCTCCTGAACTTCACTTGTTATTCCAGATGGTCTTTGGACAAAACAGACATCCTGAACAGCTGTACCGGACCTGTGACGGCTTGTTAAGGTTACAGAAAACCGCATCCTCTGAAGCATTTTCTAGCGCATGTGAGCTGGCAATGGAATGCCGTAACTTTTCATACATGTTTGTTGAACGGATCTTAAGGAATAATATGGTCGGTCATCAGGATACAGCAAAACAAGAAAAGTCACTTCCCGAGCATCAGAATATCCGGGGCAAAGAATATTATTCACAATCAACAATTAAATACTCATAAAATGAACATTGAAACACAATTTAAGCAATTGCGTCTGCATGGTATGAACCGGAGCTGGCTGGCTTTGGCAGAAACAAGAAAACTACATGAGCTTACCTTTACAGAGGGAATGGAGGTACTTCTTCAGGCAGAGTCTGATGATCGGGATGGAAAACGGTTTGAAAGGCTCCAGCTGAATGCAAACTTCCGTTACAGGGCTTCAATTGAGGAACTGAAGATGGATGCAAAGAGAGGTCTTGACAAGGCTACTGTCGCAGTTTTTGCTACCGGTGAGTACATACCCAAAGGTGAGGCCATATTGATTTGCGGTTCCACGGGCACAGGGAAATCGTTTCTCGCTTCTGCTCTGGGACACCATGCTTGTACGCAGGGATACAGGGTGGCTTACTTCAATGTGCAGAAGTTATTGTTAAAGACAAAGATGAGCAGGATCGACGGAAGTGTTTTCAAGTTCTTCGAAAAGATATCAAAAGCAGACCTACTTATCCTGGATGATTTCGGGCTGACGCATCTTGAACAGCAACAACGGATAGATATGCTGGAAATCATTGAGGACAGGCATGCAAAAAAGGCAACGATAATAGCAAGCCAGCTTCCCGTGGAAAAGTGGTGGGATGTCTTCGGAGATTCAACTTTAGCGGATGCATTTTTAGATCGTATGGTGCACACTTCATACCGAATTGAACTAAAAGGTGAAAGTCTAAGAAAAAAAAGGTAAAATTGTCATGCCGTCAGCTATGACAGGCCAAATCCCCAAGTGGGGTCAGTATGATGCATTACTGGGGTCAGCATGACCAGAATATCC
>NZ_AQPN01000080.1 GCF_000403135.1 Arcticibacter svalbardensis MN12-7 | reverse complement strand
GCCTTTTTCCTGGCAATAGCCGATCTGACTTAAGCCACTATGTTGCCAATCGTTTACGTGGCGTAACATTTCTGATTGTAATCCTTGGTTCATTTCCCTGACTGTTTAATTTTCAGAAGCGAATCTAGAAAATTAGATAATCTGACCGGGAACGGTTTTTACCGAACGCTTACCTTGAGGCTGTCAATCATCTTTATTTTAATCGCTACGTGGACTTGAAATTCAGCACATCGGGAATGGGAAAAAAGTACTTATGACAAAAGCAGCAGCGACACAAACTTTCATCGATCAAACGCTCAACATTGGAGCGACCGTATAATCGAATATTAATTGTTCTGACGGGAGTAAAAGCAAGGGTGCAAAAGAATCCTTCCTGAAAGGTTATTCATAGCTTTAACTTTTAGCATGATTGATAGTAATCCTCTGTGAACTGCCATAGGCGTTGTGAGATTAAATTCGATATTTAGGTCTGTTGACAAAAGAGCCATTGCAATGAGCGGAACACTTCTGCAAAAAGCACTACTCCTCATCTTGATCTTCACTGCCTTCGCTTACAGAAGCTATGAATTGCCGCACGTTATTGTACCGTGACTCTTCGGCTTTTTCCAGCCAACTCAAAACAATGGGATCATGGCTATCCCAGGTCTTTAACAGCCAAGCGATCCGTATAAGCTTTTCTTCCACATACGCAACATCAGCATCTTCTAGCGGCTGTGCATCATATTTACGAAGTATGCGCAGCAATAATGACTCTTGATCGCGAAACCGGTTTAAATTGCGTTTGTAAAACAACCAAGTTGTCATATAACCTAAAGAAGTCTCAACTGCTGGCTCGGCTTGTAAAAGAATCTTATTGAGTAAGAGCGTGATATTATCTCGTTCAAAAACATTTTTGTAAACGCGATCATCAAGTTCACGTAAAGCATTTTCTACTGCAGTTTCATCACGGCTTGTCAGACCCTCCTCTAGTTCCTTGTATTTTCGATGTATACCTAATTGTTGTTGGACTCTTGACAGCGTTGCTTCATATTCGGGATAATGCCCAATTCTAGCATCAAACCCAGTCAAAAATTCAAACATTTCTTCCAGCACTGGTATAAATGAAAACCAAAAATCTGGTGCCGGTGCCATACGCTCCAAATCTGCAAGGCTGTTTTGCAGTCGGTCAAATATATGTGTCAACTCTGTATTATTCCATTGTAATCCAATAGGACGTAAATCTCCGTAAGATAAATCAGAAATCAGTATTGGCTCATCGTTCTGACCGCTGCTGATCTGATTTCCATTTATCCCTGTATACCATAAATTACGGTGATTTACCAGTGCCTGCCTCATAAGCTTTCCCAGCATGGCCTGTCCGTTTGCAAAATGAAGTAGCACCCTCCATATACGTGCATTAGTTATCTTTTCATAATCTACATCTAATAATTGCGAGACAATTTTTGCAGACTGATCGGGTGTAAGTAGCCGGTATAAGTTTCCTAATACGAAGATCCGAGCGATGTTTATGGTGTCCAAGCCTGATATCAGTTCATCAAATTGTTTGCTCAGAACGTTGGCAAGCCCCACATCTAATGGCATCGCTTTAAAGTATTGATTCCGATTCAAGTAGTACAAAAAATTAATAGACTGATCAATTTCACCGATGAGTACCGAATCAAGACAATTGGCAACGATTTCGTACAAGATGGTTGTGTCTGAAACATACTGGATTGCAGCATTGACCAGTAAGGGATGTGTATCCAAATTATTCTTTCTAAAAGCAATTCCTCGTTGTAATAGAGTGCGCCACCATATACAGAAATGAAGCTGCCATATCGCTGGATCTACCCCAATAACAAGACTTGAAAGAAACACCTGAATATTGTCGGCATAACTATCAGGTGCTTCAGGTAAATTAGCAAATAAAGCACTGCAGATCCTAGGTAACTGCTCGCTTACATTTTCAGCGCTGGAGAAAGCATAATCTTGTCCAGCTTTTTTTAGAAAATCCTTTTTGTTGTATTGTAGACTGTAGAATAAAAAAGGTAATGGATAATACTCGAATCCAGCTTTCAATACTGGATACCAATCCTCAGACGATAATAAATAAATGTTTCGGATCGACAATTGAAAACCCGATTCTGCCAGTAGCATTAGCAATTGAACGGCGGCTTGAGCATCAGAATGTTTAGATAACCTGACTGAACGCGTTTGGTTTAAAAGTTTATCATTATAAGGCTTGAGTTGTTGCGCCTTTTTCGCGACTTTTTTTTGTAGTTCCTCTATTCGGTTTTGTAAGCCACGATTACCTGAACGCTCGTAAGCCGATATAAGACGGGATATTCTTTTATTGTTGTTAAGAAGGAAGGGCTGCTTAATGTGATGCAGCATTTCCAATGCATACAGTTTTTCCTCGCCACTAGTAAGTGTTTCATTTTCGACAGCCTCCGAAATATAATCACCGGCAGCCTGTGGATCAAAGATCGCTAAAAAGCCTGCCCTTACGATTTCTTGTCGGCCGGTTGCAGACCAATTATCTAGGAAATCTTGCAAAGCCAAAAATTGAAAAGAGTAAGCCAAATGAAGTAATTCGTCCTGTTGCAATACTGGTGTCCGCTCTATTACTCCTGACAACGCATCATTTCTACTGACCGCCATGGCAATAGCAGATTGGTTGTCAGGTTGCGACAACAACTGTGCAATAACTTCCGCTTTCAAAAAGCTTCGGATCGGGACTGCCAAATCCAACAGAGCAGAAATCGTCAGTTTTCGCAGCAATGGGCGTTCCAGTAAATTATAATTTGAATTTTCAGCAAATACGAACCCTAAAAGAGAATGCTGATTATGAGTTGCACTAAAACTCAGATCTGGCAGCCAAATCTGTTTTGCGATTATTTCCAGCCGATTCAGCATCGGTAAAATGGTATGTTCGTCCGGTATATTTTTGGTTTCTAAAATGCACAGGGCGTCCCATATTTGCCTGTGTTCCCTCCGGATCGAAATATCCGGCGACGGGATATCCTGTTTGATGTTATCATCATTACCCAAATAAGTGATCAGTGTACCAATAGCGGACGCCCCATCATAAATATTTGGCTCAGCACCGAGATCCTCCCTGAAGACTTGGAGTACATCCGGATCCAAGAGTGGAATCCGTATTATATTATGATTTTCATAAAACAGTTGCTTATCCCTTGATACTTCGCCTTTACCGATATCCAACAAATAAATTTTATAGCGATTGTTTTTATTATTTATTCTTGCTGCTTTGTAAAGAATGTCCCTAACCCAATTGATCCACTGTAAAAAGTTTGGATCGATCCCAGAAAATCCAATAAGACAAAAAGACTCCTGCAAAAGGGATATACGCATGAGCTGCGTGAAAGCTTCATGATTCGTCGGATAATTTTCATAGTCCTCCTTAGAGATCACGTATTGTTTTTTATGATCGCCATCGAATTCAAAAAAGAATTCAAGACGTTCGCGAGCAGAACGTAGTGAACCATGTAATTTGATAATATTTTTTCGTTTCTTGATACGCAAGTCGGCTGACGTTTTTACCACCTGATAACAATCATCTACTTCCCGGTTCTTTTCGGACAATAATAACTCCTTTTGCTGCAGACGGCTCTTTTGCTGCTTAATGTCAATTGACAGCTTATTTATTTCTAGGTTTAAATTGGGATTCTCGTGCATCAACGGTTCCAAACCTTCAAGGGGTGTCATCCCAATATCTTCAATTTCAGGTTTGACTAGAGGTTTGCTCAGCGATTCCTTTTTTTCCTCGCTATCTCTGATGTCTTGCTCCAACTCTGGAATTTCGCTTTCCAGTTGGTCAATCTCGCTCACCAGCCTTTCATACCGACTGTTGTCTATACAGACATCCAGTAAATCATCATAATTCGTAGTATAAATATTATTCCAAGGCAGACCGATTAGGTTTTTATGCAAAATAAGATTTTCCTTTTGCAGCAATTCGACAGTACCATTACAATCCAAAAAAAAATTATCGCCTTTGCGGTAAACAGAAGGAATACGTTCTTCAATGTATGTTGTTATACTTTCCGGTATTGTTTTTCGCTTGATATACTCGGAAACAATTTCTAGGTAACCTTGCTGCCGAATCAGGTGCAGACATTCTTCTTTTTTAAAATCTCCCTCCTTTAAGGGCGTCGCTGGAGCAGTTTTAAGGTACTGATCATAAGCCGATGAAATAGTACGCTCATTTAATTCACAAGCAAGATCAAACAACAACTCGTCCCAAGTAGGAAATTTTGAGCTTACATTCTTACTAAGTCCTGAACCCACTAACAAAGACATTTGATTTGCCGCTAACTTATTACGAAGGTCTTTTAGTTGTTTATGATAATTTTGCTTACTTGGTTTCATTAGCTTTAAAAAAACTAAATTACATAAAACTAACTGATCCCCCCCTTGGTATCCATAATCCTTTTGCAGGTAAATATGGAGGTGGTCTAAACAATAATTTAACACAGCGATACCACAGTGGCATACTTTTAATTAAGTGTGTCACAACTGTCAGATTCCGAACCTTGTTATTTCTGCACCCCGCTGTCAGGCTACTGCCATCGACCTAAGTATAGTAAATCTTAATGAACTTCAAAGCTTCCTATTAAAAACAGATATAATGGAAACAGGCGATAAAGAACTGGATGACATAAGATAAAGTATTGAACAAAAAGTGGAATACCAAACTGAAAAAATGGTTGCAGGAATAATGGATATAGTTAGCGCGCAGACCCACGATGTCGTTAAGTCTCTAGTTGCTTCTATGGGAGGAGATTGGCAAACGTTTCTTCCTAGGCATCTTTTCAAAGCCCCAAACGACACTCAACATGGAATGATAGCTGGAATTGTGACCAAGATAAACGATCGACTGATAGTAAGGATTGTTATTAATCCTGCCGTTATCGATAAGCAGCTTGTTATCT
>NZ_AQPN01000079.1 GCF_000403135.1 Arcticibacter svalbardensis MN12-7 | reverse complement strand
AGGATATAGTACCAAGCCGAAAGCAAATGCAGGAATCTCGTTGAATAACAGGAACAAAAGTAAATCTATTTGGAAATTACAATTACAACAATAATAAAGGAGAACAAGTATTGGAAATTGAACGTGTGAATTCTGGAACTGAAGTGCAGACGCTTTTTAGTCAGAAGGGACAAAGCGATCGTTACTGGTACAACAATAACTTTAAGGTAGGGGCGGACTACTTTATTAATAAAAACAATACAATAGGCGCTATGGTAAACGGATATTTCAATGGATGGAATGAAGACTTTAACAATGCCACACAGATCAGATCTATGCAGGGAACTCTCGATTCTTCTGTGCTTTCAAAGAATATTACCCGTTCCAATTACCGCAACCTTAGTTATAATTTGAACTTTAAGTCAGTGCTTGACACTTCAGGAAGGGAATTAAGTGTAGATCTGGATTATGCTGACAATTATGCAAATCGTAAGACTACGTATGATAATAGCTATACCTATACCGCTTTAAATCAAACCGTAAATGAGTTGATAAAAAACAGGACGCCATCAAATATTGATATTTACGCGATAAAACTAGACTATACCCATCCATTTTCTAAAAGCATAAAAATGGAAACTGGTTTTAAAGTAAGCTGGGTGAAGACAGACAACGACCTACAGTTTACTCATTTTCAAAATAACCAGTGGAGTAATGACCCGTTAAGAAGTAATCACTTTATTTACAACGAAAACGTAAATGCAGGTTATGTCAACCTGAGAAAAGAATATAAGAATACGAATATTCAGGTAGGGTTGCGGGTAGAACAAACCAACTCGAAAGGGGATTTGGTTACTACCAATGAAGTCGTTAAACGAGATTACCTTGATTTCTTCCCAAGTGCATCCTTAAATCATAATTTCAATGACAACAATTCAGTGGGTTTAACCTACAGCAGACGGATTACCCGTCCGAGTTATGATGATCTGAATCCTTTCGAATATTACCTTGACCGCTATACCTACAGCCAGGGAAACCCATTTCTTAAACCCGAATATACCAATACGTATGAGTTGTCGTACACACTTCTGAAAAAGTATACTGCTTCCTTAGGATACACCAAAACCACGGATGTTATTACGCAAGTCATTCTTCCTGCTCCGGAAAAAAGCGCCTTATTCCAAACGGATAGAAACCTGGCAGAACAGCTTTCCTATTCATTCAACCTGAGTATACCTTTTACTTTTACAAAATGGTGGAGCAGCAATACCAACTTTACAGCCTTCAACAACCAGTTTAAATCACCTAATTTGAACGGACAGGTGTTGGATAATAATCAAGCTGCATTCCAGGTATACCATAGTCAGACTTTTACTATTAATAGTACCCTATCCATTGATGCGAGTGGAAATTATCAATCTGAAATCATCTGGGGTACGCTTAAGATTCAACCTCAGTATGCGATGGACCTAGGAGTAAGCAAATCTTTTTATAAAAAGAAGTTCAATGTAAAAATGGCCTTAAATGATGTGTTTAATACCCGTAATGCTAAAATTAGCAGTGCCTTCCCTGGATTGGATTACAAGTTATATCAAAAGAATGATACCCGTACTGCGCGCTTAACATTATCCTATAAATTCGGGAATAATCAAGTGAAGGAAAGTCGGAAGCGTGAAACCGGACTTGATTCAGAAGCAGGAAGGGTTAAAAATTAATAATTCTTTAAAATTAATAAGAACTTCATTATCTATTAATGCAGTTCTTATTAATTTTAAAGAATTCTACTCAATAAAAAAAACTTTAATTAAATATGGTCTTACATACTATTCTGGGAGCAAATGGTACAATTGCCACTGCGCTAGTCCCTGTTTTACAAGCACATCAAGAAAATATAAGATTGGTATCCCGTACCCCTAAACCGATTGCCGGAGCTGAAGTCATGGCTGCTGACGTATTAAATTACGATCAGGTATTGCAGGCGCTGCAAGGCTCGACAGTGGTATACTTGCTGATCGGCATCACGTATAATGCCAAGCTCTGGCAGCAAGAGTGGCCCATTATTATGGATAATACAATCAGGGCATGTAAAGCAACGGGTGCTAAACTGATTTTCTTTGACAATGTTTATATGTATGGCAAAGTGGATGGTGTAATGACCGAAGAGACGCCTTACAAGCCGATAAGCAAGAAAGGAAAGGTAAGGGCTGAAATTGCTTCTATGCTGCTTAAAGAAATGAAGGCAGGGACTATTAAAGCTGCTATTGCCCGTGCGGTTGATTTTTATGGACCTGGAGTAACAGATAAAAGTGCAGCGAGTATCTTAGTGTTCAGCAATATGCAAAAAGGAAAGAAGGCGCAGTGGCTTATTAATGCGGATTTACCACGTGCTTATAATTTTGTCCCTGATTGTGCACAGGCCATATATATTTTAGCGACACGTGATGAGGCAATTGGTGAGGTATGGCATTTGCCATCGGTAAATCCACCATTAACTGGCCGGCAGTTTATTGCCTTGGTCGCTAAGCATATGAATGCATCAGACAAGGTTCAGGTTTTACCTAAGTTCTTGTTGAAAATATTGGGCTTGTTTATGCCCTTTATGAAGGAACTGCGTGAAATGAATTATCAGGATGAGTTCCCTTTCCTGTTTGATTCGTCTAAGTTTGAGAAGGCTTTTAATATTAAACCTACTTCTTATGAAGAGGGTGTGAAGGCAACTGCTGAATGGTTTAAGGCTAATAAGGTGTAGGGTTTTGCTTGATTTCTTAGGTGAAATGAAGTAATATTTAATGGTTTGCCAGTAGCCTGATTGCTATTGATGACAAAATGAAAGTGGTATGTTGCCGACAAAAGTCCGACTTTAAGTACCGTAGGTCGGACTTATATGGGAAGCATACTGCATTCTTACTGGAATTTTTAATACATCGCTAGGAGGTGTGTAGGGTTAATTGGAAGATTACTGAAACGTTTTTAAGCTTTATTGTGTTAAAATCTTTGATGCCGTTTGTTTTAATATATCCATTAATATTTCCAGCTTTATAGGCTTACTGATATATTCATTCATTCCTGCCTTCAGGCAGATTTCTCGATCCTCGGGCAAAGCATTGGCCGTCATAGCAACAATTTGCGGCTGTTTTTCAAAGGATGATCTGATTATGCTAGTTGCTTCTAATCCATCCATTTCGGGCATTAAGATATCCATTAAAATAATGTCATAGTCATTAATGCTAAGCATGTCTACTGCGTCTTTCCCGTTATTTGCAACCTGGGGTTTATAACCTAGCTTTTTTAATATGGTAAGAGCCAATTTCTGGTTAATCAAATTATCTTCTGCAATGAGAATTTTTAAGGGATATTGGATAGCAAACTTATCACTTAGCACACTAGTTTTACTTTTAGGTTCAGAGACCTCTCCCTTTGTCTGCTTGAGTTCCATTTGAACCAGCTTATATAATTGTTGTTGTTTAACTGGCTTAGTTAAGACAGTGCTAAACAAGTGAGGATATTTCGATTTAGTTTCATCACCCACGGAACTAAGTAACATAATAGGTATCTCAGGAAGCTTTCGTTTAATCCCTTCAGCAAGGCCAACCCCATCCATATCTGGCATTTGCATGTCTGATATAACTAGATCAAAATTAGTGTCATGCGTTAATATTTCGAGTGCAAGCTTCCCTGAGATGGCAACAACCACTTTCAACTGCCAAATTTCTAACTGAGTTTTAAGAATTGTTAGGTTGGTTGCATTATCATCAACTATAAGTATTCGTTTTCCATTGCTTCCGGTGCCAATATTTACGTATTGTTTCTGAGCGCATTCAGCCCATTTCGATCTAATATTGAAGTAGAAGGATGTTCCCTTGCCTTCCTCACTTTTAACTCCAATTTCTCCACCCATAAGCTTTACCAGGCGCTCACTAATTGCTAATCCTAGTCCAGTTCCCCCATATTTACGAGTCGTTGACGAATCTACCTGTGAGAAGGCTTTGAATAATCTTGATATTTTGTCTTTTGGTATCCCAATTCCAGTATCATGAACATCAAACTTGATCATAATATATTCTCCCTGAGTGCTTTCTACAGATATTTGAAGAAATACTTCGCCATGATGAGTAAACTTTATGGCATTGCTTACCAGATTAATCAATATTTGACGTAACCTTAAGCTATCACCAACTATCATAACAGGAACATTATAGCCAATTTGGTATACTAAATCTATTCCAATTTGTGCTGCTTTGCCTGCAAAAACATCCATCACATTTTCAACACATTGACGCAGGTCAAAGTTTTGCAGCTCAATCTCCATATTACCAGATTCAATTTTAGAAAAATCGAGTATATCATTAATTACACCTAATAAGGCATCTCCACTTGTATTAATGATGTTTACATATTCCTCTTGTTCCTGATCTAGCTTGGTTTGGGCAAGGAGCGATGCCATACCGATTACTCCATTCATGGGCGTTCTGATTTCATGACTCATGGTGGCGAGAAATTCACTCTTTGCCTGATTTGCTTTCTCAGCATCTGATCGTGCTTGTTTTGCTTCCAGGGTGATTGCACTTAGTTCTTCATTCAATATCTGCAGATGCTCAGACTGCGAGTGAAGTTCTTCTGATGTGGCCTGTAACTGGTCATTTGCAGTTTGAAGGTGCCCTGTACGTTCCTCTACCTGAAGTTCCAGTTCTCTTTTTTGAGATTCCAATAGTTGCATTCTGTACCTGTAGAATGTATACAGGACGGAACAAATTAGTATACCTATTAGTCCTCTAAACAACCAGGTCATCCAATAAGGTGGTGGAATTATTATCTTAATCGCTGTTCCTTTTTCATTCCAAAATCCATCGCTATTTGATGCTTTTACCCTGAATATATATTCTCCAGGAGGCAAGCTGGTATACGTAGCAGACCTTTTTGATTTTACATAATTCCAATCTTTATCAAATCCTTCAAGTTTATAGGCGTATTGGTTTTTGTAAGCATCGGTGAAACTCAATGCCGTAAATTCAAACGTAAAAACGGATTGGTCATATGGTAGTATGATTTCTTTAGTTGCAAACAAGGCTTGTGTCAAAAAGGAGTGGTCTGCAACTGAAACGCTTTTATTGAAAACTTGAAAGTCTGTGATTACAACATTTGGAGGAGTGCGGTTCTCTCCAATTTCTGATTGATCAAATAGATTAAACCCATTAGTGCCACCAAATAATAATTTTCCTTGCCGTGTTAGCCCTGCAGCTCCCCAATAATACTCATTTCCTTGAAGTCCATCTTCAAGTCCAAAATTCTTAAAGATGTTTGTACTGGGGTTAAACCTGCTAAGTCCATTATTTGTGCTTAACCATAAGTTACCAACCTGATCAGGCTTAATTCCAAATATTACGTTACTAGGTAAGCCTTCATCTGTTGAGTAGATAACAAATTTTTCTGTGCGTAGGTCCAATTTGTTCAAACCGCCACCGAAAGTTCCGATCCACAACAAATTATGCTTTTCGTCAAGGTAGAGCGATATCACATGAGCACTTGATAAGGAATTGAGTGATTTGACGTTTTCAGCAAAATGCTTTACAGATTTAAGATCGGGACTTATCTTATTTAACCCCAACCAGGTTCCTGCCCAAATTGTCCCTCCTTTGCTTTCAACAAATGCCTGGCTTTGTATGCCATTGCCAAGCAAATCAACAGGAAAAAAAGGTTTTTGGAAACTTGTCCATTGATTTAATGATTCATTAAAAATGTTAAGGCCATCGTCTGTCGCAATCCAAAGTCGTTTATTTCGGTCTCGGTAAATTGTTTGTATAAAATTATTTGATAATGAATTCGGGTTTTCTGTTTCCATGTAATGAGCAATTGTACCAAGTTTGCTACTATAATGAATGAGCCCTTGTCCCCATATTCCTATCCAGAAAGTGCCATCATAGTCTTCAAAGATATTCGTTATCTCGTATCCTTTGGCAACGGGAAAGGCAGTAAACTTGTTCGTTAAGGGGTCGTAAATATTAATTCCACCTACCGTTCCTATCCATATTTTATTGTTGCTGTCATGTAGAAAACACTTTATAGTATTTGAATATAGTATGGTTTTTTTAGTCGAGTTCCGAAAGGTTCTAAATCCTTTTTTTTCTTTTAGCTGATTGAGTCCTCCTCCATCGGTGCCAATCCAGACTTCTCCTTTATTATCTTGATATATTGCCTTTATAATATTTGATGACAACGAGTTGCTGTTAGCGTTGTCAGTTGTATAAATCTCAGCTTTTCCATTTTTTATTATATTAAGTCCATATGAAGTAGAAACCCACACTTTGCCTGCTTTGTCTTGATACAGGGAGTAACCTTCGCTTAATGAACGTCTTTTTTTGTCAAAAAGGAAATAAGGTTTATATGATTTTGTTCTTCTATTAAATTCAAACACACCAACGTAAGTTGTAAAGAGAATTTTGCCATCCTTAGTTAGTATCATTGATTCCAGATCTCCAACGCGGTTGTTCGAATATAAAACAGGAAAATTATCTACTTTTAAATTTTTAGGATTTATTCTATTAAGGCCTTCTGAATCAAACCAGATTACGCCCTCCTTATCCTCTATGATGGTGTTAATTCGTCGGGACGTTTTATTCTTAATCCTAATAAATTTTTCAGTTTTGGGATTAAATAGATTTAAGCCGTATCCGTAGTTACCCACCCACAAAAGACCCTTAGAATCTATAAAGACAGATTGGATTGAATTTTCGCTAATAGATGTGGTGTCATTCGGATCATTTACATAATGAGTAAACTTTTCTGTAATCGTGTTATATTTGTTTAATCCACCGCCCAGGGTTGCTATCCAAAGGTTTCCTTTCTTATCTAGTGTTAAACCATTAATGTAATCGTTAGAAAGAGAATTAAGGTTTTTAAGGTTACTCTTAAACTCCTTTACCTCATACCCATCATATCTCAATAATCCTGCTTGCGTTCCCATCCATAGAAACCCCTGTTTGTCCTGGACGATAGCGTTAATCGATTTGTTTTCTAATGCTTTTATCGTTTGTAAGCGGTCAAATTTGAGCCTATCCTGAGCAATTGAATTCTGAAAAATTAATATTAAGAAAAGCGTAATGTACTTTTTCATAGACTATAACTCATCGGTTCTTTAAAGAAGCCTAAAGTAATGTTATACGGCTGTAAACCAATAAAGTTATCCTCTTTGATCAGTCTTCAAACAAGATATTGGTCACTATCAGCTACTGCCATATTTCTTTTGGTAATTACTCATTAGGTCCTACTTAAGAAAGTATTTGTTAACCAACTTTGATGTAGTGGATTTTTATTGCTGGTACTATCTGAAATATTCTGTATAAAGAAAGGAATTATAACCGTTTTATTCTAAAATAAATAAAAATAATTTATGATTTAAAAATAGATATATACATTAGTGTATTATTAAACTAATACACTAAGCGATGATCACTATCGAAAATTTAAATTTCGGTTACAGCAAACGTCCAATGTTATTCAGAGATATGAACATGCAATTAAACTGCGGTCATATTTATGGATTGTTTGGTGAGAATGGAGCCGGAAAATCAACTTTATTAAAAAACATAGTCGGTTTAGTTTATGCGCAAAGCGGGACACTAAATGTCATGGGTTTTGACCCTAAGAAAAGGCAACCTGCATTATTGCAGGATATTTGTTTCATTCCCGAAGAATTTGAACTTCCATCCGTATATATTGACAATTACCTAAAAAGTACTGCTCCATTTTACCCTAAGTTTGATTATCAGAGATTTAAATTGCTGATAAGTGAATTCAATATTCCATCGGACCAGCGACTGAATGAGATTAGTTATGGGCAAAAGAAGAAATTTATCATTGCTTTTGGTTTATCTACCCAAGCCCGTTTAGTGATTATGGATGAACCTACCAATGGACTGGATATTCCTTCCAAGACACAGTTTCGTAAAATAATGGCATCGGCGTTAACAGAAGATCGATGTATTATCATCTCAACCCACCAGGTGAGAGATTTGGATAACTTGATTGATACGGTAATTATGTTGAATGAGAATAGTATAGCCTTGAATGCTTCAGTAGAGGAAATTACACAAAAACTTTGTTTCAAACGAGTGAAGGAACTGGATGAAACGGTAATATATTCCGAACCATCTATATCTGGTTATCAGGCAATTTTTTCAAATTCTAATGAACAAGAGAGCAAGCTGGATATCGAGCTGTTGTTCAATGCCTTGCTTAATGAAAGTGGAAAACTGAAACAAATTTTTAATTAAACCTTATCAAACATGAACAACACATTCGATATCAAGCGCTTTGAACTTCTGATGAAGAGGCAATGGCTTGAATTTGGAAAGATCTACGTAATTTCATTAGGCATAGTAGCGGGTATAATCATAGGATTCTATGGATTATTCTTCTTCAATTTAATTAAAGATCGGTCTGCAGGAGAATTTATATCCCTGCTATATTTAAGAGGACCACTATTTTGCATTTTAGGAGTTTTATTTTTAACGATAGCAGCAAACACACATTTCTCCCAATTAGGTCAGAAGCCTAAATTGATTGTAGAATTAATGATTCCGGCATCCACTTTGGAGAAGTTTTTAATTGGACTATTCATTTCAATCTTCCTGCCATTGCTGAGCTACCTCTTGGTGTTTTTTTTAATTGATTTTACCTTTGTATTTGTCTATGTCTCAGACCTAAAAAACACGTATTATGCTCAATCAATTGAAAATATTCATATTGAAAGTGTAAAAGAGGCGGTTATGAATACGTATTACCCTGATTATTTCTTTGAGAAGAATTTACCTACTTTATTTAAGCCGCTGTATGTTATCCCAATTTTTATCAGTAGCCTGTTTTTCCTGGGATCAGTATATTTTACTAAATCACAATATGTGAAAACAATGATCTCTTTAATGGTATTCTGCGGAATATGGATTACGTTCATCGTCTACACCACTAAATATCTATTCGAAGATAAAGTAAAAATTGGGAGTTATAACTTGATTGAAAGTAACCAAAGTGCAGAGTGGTTGACGGTCGTATTTATTGCATTATTAAGTATAGTTTTTTGGGCTATTACTTACGTAAGGCTTAGAGAAAAGGAGGTTTAAATGGAATTTAGTGACCACAAGGCTATTTATTTACAAATAGCAGAATATGTTTGCGAACATATTCTATTGAAAGAATGGAAAGATGAAGATAGGATTCCATCTGTTAGGGAACTGGCAGTTACTTTGGAAGTGAATCCAAATACAGTAATGCGAACTTATGAGTTGCTGCAATCAAAAAACATTATTAATAATAAAAGGGGAATTGGTTTCTTTGTGGCTGAAGATTCTATATCTAAAGTGAAAGAGTATAGAAAAACCACTTTTATTGAAGACGAGTTACCTAATGTATTCAGAAATCTCTATTTACTGAACATCGATTTTAAGGAGTTACAATCCAGCTACCAAGTATTTATTGAACAAAACTTTAGATCTTAAAAAATGAAGACAAGTAATAAGTTATTAATTTCATTAGGCATTTTATTCTTCGTCCTCCCTTTAATTGGAATGATCATCTTCTCTAGCATATACTATAAAACCCGTGACACATCGAGTAATTATGAAAGGGAGTTAATGGATGTGACTAATCAATCATTTGGAACACCTTCCCCAGATAGAACGACCATTGTAATAAATACGCCTTACCATGCTGTTAACATTGTTAATGGTAATGGATCCAGTATTGAGTTACGACTCATACGGGATGAGAGTTCTGGAATTAAAATAGCGAATGACGTAGTGGAGCACCTAGACTTTAAAGTTGAGAATGGTATTTTAAACATTAGTTTCAAAAAAGGATTTTCCATAGAAGATTTCAGAGATCGGATTGTAATTTTCGCTTATTCCCCTGGATTTGATGATCTAAGCGTTAAAAATGCTTCCAATTTTAATTTAATTGCAGTTGCTGACAGCTTAAACATTAATCTTAAGAGTTGTAAATCTTTCTCTGTCAGTAATTCAGCTATGGAGACGCACATTCAAACGTATAATGGAGACACAACAAACCATATGAAATTTAATGAAACGATAATTAAAATGTTAAATGTTGATCTGGATGATTCAAAATTCCTTTTAAGTGATATGAACATGGAAACATTAAATATTAAGGCTGAAAATCATTCCTTCTTAGAACTTGATTGTATCTCACAAAATAAAGAAAAGCCAATTGTTAAAAATTTACGAATCAAAACATTAGGAGTGAATAATGTTAAAATAAACAACTTTAATACCGAAAAAATAACAGCTGATTTTTCTGATGAAACAACACTAGATATCCCAGGTTCTATACTGAAAGGAATAGTTAATAATAATTGAGAGGAAGGGTATTTTAATACGTTTGTAAGTCTGATCAAAATGCCCTATTGCTTTTTGAAATGAAGGTAATATAGTTTGGAATACTAATTTTGGCGTGATATAGATTCTTATATCGCGCCAAAACTATAGTAAAAAAGGTAGTTTTGGCGTGATATAGAATTGTCTACGCACTGCGTAGACAATTGAGTTGTTTGCATTGGGGGTGCTGAATAGTAGAAGATTCTCGTGTGTAAAGATTAGTAATCAGGTTGAATTAGTCTCTTACCATGATTACTGCTTTAATATATGTTTAAAACTCAACGCATCAGCAACTAGTACATCTGCATTATTTCCATTTTCTGTAAATTTTATATTGATTAAGCCCGTCGATCGGGGAGAGACTTTCGTTAAAGAATTATGTGTATGCATCACATACCGGTAATCTCCAGATTGGTCTTTAAATAGATCGCCGTGTCCGGTGCCGTTATAATGAATAGTTGACTTGCTGATGATTGGGTTGCCGCTGTATTTATTCCAGGGACCCAAGGGAGATTTGGCTGTGGCATATCCTATTGCGTAATCTTTATTTCTGTAGCTGTTGGCAGAGTAGATTAGGTAATAAAGGTCTTTATGTTTGACCACTGATGGTCCTTCGGTTACTGCCCATTTTGTTTTTTCTATATTTTCCCAGGGCTTTGAGCCGCTAATGCACTCGCTTGTATTATCCAATATTACATCCGAAAGGTCAGCATTCATTTCTGAAACATAGATACGGTATCCTTTATTGATTTTTACATGGTATAGATAGCATTTACCATCATCATCAAGGAAAATAAACGGGTCTATTTGTTTCCCTATACGGAAGAGTGGCTTTAAAACTTTTTGTTTGAATGGTCCTAGTGGACTGTCGCTTTTAGCGATAGCTATTTGCTCATTGGCAGTATAAACCATGTAATACCTGTTATTGCGTTTGAAAACTTGTGGTGCCCAAAAACATTTGTCGCCAAATGATTCACCTTTACTTAGTGCAAATCCATTATTATGGCCCACCGGTCCTTTCCAGTGATCAAGATCGGTTGATTCGTAAACCTTAAATCCCTGATGGCTGCTAGTTCCATACAAATAGTATTTTCCTTGATCGGAAAGAATAGTAGGATCTGCCAGGTATATGATGCCACTGGAGGCGGGTCTTTTGTCAAGCATTATCGTTTCAGCTCTTACTGTTTTTAAAGATACGAATAGAAGCAGAAATAATGAATGTGCTGCTGGGTATTTTGTCTAGTGAGCACTTTAAGTAGGCTACTTAAATATTGAGGAGAAATATTCAATGACTGTGCCAGATACCCAACGGTAGGCAGCCCTTTAAGACCTCATACTTATCCCTTTTAACTAAATTATGTGATGATTAATACAATAATAAATATATATCAGCGTTAAGATAAATTAGCAAAAGCAAATCCCTTTCTATTTGTTAAGCCAACATAAATCATGTTAATGAAAAACACGTCATATCGCAAACAGGTGACCGGACTTGCAAAAAGCAATCCATGTAGCACTGAAGTGTGCCTTATTGTACGTTGTTTTCAAAATAGTTTATCATACGCTTTTCTTCAAAGTAGCAAGGACTTTATCAATTAAGCCCTGACCATACATGGTTTGGGGCAAGTTTTAAAACACATGTTTTTTCACTGTCTGATAAAGTTAAAAAATGATTCATTTTCCATTCAAGTTTTTTAATATGCGGCACAACAAGTGCAGCAAATCAAAGGCGTCCTTCGTCTTGGAGGGCTTGTCTGTGCAGTTTCATTTTGGCTTTTACGCTCAAACAACCAGCAAAGACTTTCTAAAGTAAGCCCCGGAGCAAATCCAGGTTTGGGGCCAGCCATCAATTATTTATTTTTCCAATTTTAATTGTTGCTTTATGAAAAGAATTCAGTTCAGATCTGTAATTGGTCTTGTTTTTATCTTGCTATTTATTTTTAATATCGGTTTGGTCGTTGTCTCCCTTATCACCAGTAATTACATGCTGATTGGATTGGGGATCGTGCTTTCTTGTTTTCAATACTATTTGCACGACTTGTTCAGGCGCAGGAGCAGCACCTTAAAGAATTATCCATTTGGCCATTGCTTGAAAGATTTTTTTTCCTTCGTTCCCGGAAGGATCACACGAATGTTCTTAACATCTCGTGGGACGAGTAACGAACTGACAAAAAAGGAGCAGCAGCTCCTTATCCGTCGCTCAAAAAGTGTGGACACAATGGTAGTGGAGGATAACTTGTTAAATGAGCATGATCCAGGGTTTGAATATTTGCAAACTTGCCCGACCTTCATGTCGCTTAGTCCGCTTAATTTACGAGTTGAGGTAGGCACCGCGCATTGCCTGCGCCCTTATAGCTTAAGCGTATTCAATTTTGGCGCGCTCGACCAAGGTGCGATGAATAAAACAAGCGTTCATGCCGTCTCACAGGCAGCTAACATTTGCAACTGTGCTGTAAATTCAGGCAAAAAGGGTCTTACGCCCGAAATAGTTCGGGGAGGCGGTGATATCATCTGGCAGATCAGTTACAGTGACATTGCTTTAAGAAGTCCTGATCGTTCCTTTAATGAAGACCTACTGAAAACGATTGCCTGCAAGCCGTACGTCAAAATGATTGAATTACGGCTCCATTCAGCACAACATACCGACTGTCAAAGCGTGCTAAATGAACGGGCGATCTTTGCTCTCATAAGCAAACTTCAGGTTTGGTCTGGCGGTAAGCCAATAGGGATTCACCTGTTGAACCCTTCAAAGGAGATGATCGTCCGATTGGTAAAATCAATGCTTTCCGTTGGTATTTGCCTCGACTTTATCAATATTGAGGAGTCGGGAGTGCTTAATCGTGCATTGTACAAAGCCGGTGAGCAGCGTTTCTTTGTACCCATAGTAACAGCCAAAAATCTAATTCTTAGTTATGGATTACAAACTAAAGTAATTGCTACCGGGGTGATCCTGACGGAATATGACATTCTACGACTCTGCGCTTTGGGTGCCGATGCCTGTTTCAGTGCGGCTGGCCCTTTATTGGGAAATGGGTTGCTTCAACAAAAGTTGACGTTTCGTTCCATGTCTCCAAGCGTTCGATTGGCCAATTTTCAACGTAATACAGTCGAGGCTAATAAGGCACTTATGCAGCGCTGTGGCTATGAGCACTTGTCAGATGCGGATCCTGCTGATTTTTTAAGAAGGATCAATGAAATCGAAATCGTGTCATTGAGCGAGATTTTCTGCCAAACTGGACAGGATAGATCAATGCCTTTGGACGTACATCTTAATTGATTTTTCAATCCATTTGACCGTATTTCAACTTAACTATAAAATATGAACACACAACCATTAATCGTGATCCAGCGAGAACTGGATATCTTAAAAAGATATCTGCAGGAATCCATTTTGACGGATCTTAATAAGAAGAACCTTTCGTCACAGTTAGCGTCCGCTAAAGTGGTAAATGAAGATGAACTTCCCGCTGATGCTATAGGTCTGAACTCTCTAGTACATGTTCAGGAATGCCAAAGCGGGCAGAATTTTATCTTTCAAATCGTATTGCCTGCTATGGCTGACGTAAGAAAGAAAAGGGTGTCTGTTTTTGCGCCTATTGCCATAGCTTTATTGGGCTACAGGAAAGGGTCATCTGCAAGTTGGGAAATGCCTGGAGGCGTACAGGAGTTTGAAATCTTGAAGGTCAGTAAGATTGCCCTGGAGCAGGAAGTTTGATCGTAGAAGGGCAGAATAGACCAGCTCAATTAATTAATAGTATCCACAATCGGGCAATAGAAATAGATTTTTTTTTGACTAAAAGTTTAAAACTCAACTCATCGGCAACCAGTATATCTGCATCATTCCCATTTCCTACAAACTTCATATTGATTAAACCTGTAGCTCTGGGAGATACGTTCGCCTGAGAGTTATGGGTATGCATAATATAACGGTAATTTCCTGATTAATCTTGGAATAAATAGCCGTGTCCTGTGCCGTTATAATGAAGAGTTGACCGGCTGATAATTGGGTTGCCACTGTGTTTTTTCCATGTGCTTAATGGCGTCGGGACAGCTCAAATATGCCAAAAGCAGTTCCTCGTTTGTCGCTGCCATAAATGACTAAGTCTTGTTTTACATTTTTAAAAGGTATGGTTTACTACAGCTATGGAGAAGGGTTCCCATTTTCCTTTTACTTTGGAAGCTTGTATTATATTGTCTTTGATTAACTGGTTGATGGCAGCGGATTGCCCTATTGTGCCTATTACAACAGCATATTGACTATTGATTTGTTTGTTTATTGCCAAGGCAGGCTTTATTCCTGTCATTAGCTTTATGTTATTTTGGAGGGCTGTAGAGGCAATATTTACAACATCTTCATCGGAAGAATCGATAAATAGGGCTGTTGCCTGGCGTTTGTGATCTAAAGGAAACGATGTAGATTTAAATTGATAAGATACTTTAACCGGGTTGTTTTTTGTTTGTGCTTGTAATGAATATCCGGCCTAAGTAAGGAAAAAGTAGACAGCAAGGAACTGTGAATTTGAATGTATTTATAAAGTGTTTATAATTAATCATGGTCTGATTTAACTAGCAAGGATGTTAATTTAACTTTATTCGTGTACATTGGCAGATTACAATGAGACATTATTCTTGTTTATCAGTAATATTACGTTCGATTACTGTATTATATGTAACATAAAATTTGTTATATCGTATAATCAAAATGTGTTTTTACATTTCATTTTAAACTTAAAAATCTCAGCCCTGGTGTTTTTTACAGCAGTTAAATCAAATAAAATGTATGCATTTTAGAGCTTTCTCGATTCCTTTGTTTTTCTTGTTATTCGGAACAATCTGGGCTTTAGTAAGCGATCCTATTATTCATTATTTTGATAATAAGGATGTAACAGATTTTTATTTTACATCGGAAATTGGGAATGATCTGACCTTTGTATTTGGCGCCGCCTTTTTGCTTTTTCTGCAGATAAGAAAGAAAAGGAAAACGTTCTTGCTTTCGGAAGCGCAGTACCGGTCTCTTTTTATGGTTAATCCTAATTCAATGGTTATTTACTCGGTTGATAATTTTCAATTTATAGAGGTAAATAATGCGGCGATTTTGAAATACGGTTATTCGCGTAAAGAATTTTTAGGAATGACGATTAAAGATATTCGTTCTGCTGTTGATTATGAAAAACTTGATGATGACATAAAAAAAGGTACGGCTGATTTGCCTGAATGTGGACTACGTGAACATGTATTGAAATCAGGGGAGCGAATAATTGTATCTTTACAATTCAATCGTCTTGATTTTAATAACCAGTTGTGTATTATGGCAATGGTAACAGACGTAACAGCCGTAGTAAACAGTAAGGAAAAACTTAAGGAAGCGCTACTGAATGAGCAGCAATTGAATTATGCGCTTGAGGAAAATATACATCTTGTAAACAAAGCGCATGTTGAAAGCCGCCGGATGGGTGAAGTGATTGATAAGCTTAGCAATTTGGTCGTTCTATTCGATGAAAATAGTTATATCACATGGGTAAATATGGCCTTTTTAGAATTTACAGAGTATTCTATGGAAGAAATTGTGGGGGAAAAAACTGTTGAAAGTTTAATTGGCCCTAATACAGACCAGAAAATTTTTAATGCAATGCGGTCTGCAATAGCTCAGAGAATACCTTTTTCTTGCGAATTAATTAATTATAAGAAAAATGGGGAGGAGTATTGGACGCAAATTAGCATTTCTCCCATTTTTGATGATGCAGGAAAATTTGAATTTTATATTTCTGTAGAAAGTGTCATTACTCAGCAAAAGGAGAATGAGAAAAAACTTAATCTGCAGAATAGAGCTTTTCGGGAAATTGCCTGGGCCAATTCTCATGAAGCAAGGAGACCTTTGTGTTCTATATTGAGCCTCATTGAGTTGTTGAAAGAATCTAAAAATGAAGACGAGCGCAATGAGGTTTTAGTGCTCCTTGAAAAAAGTTCGCTTGATCTTGACATTACAATCAAAAAGAATGTTAGGAAAATTAACGAGCTGGAATGTTCGGTGGGCACTTTTAGCGCACCAATCAATAATCATCCTTAAATTTTATAGACCTGATGTTTATTGTTTTTTGGGCATAAGTTTGTTGCATCAATATCGACTTCTGGGAAAAGTAAGACGATGAAAGAATGCTTTAATGATTCCAGTTGAGCAGTATCGACATCGGAAGGTGATCTCCATACCATCTCAGGAGCTTGTACTCTAAGTTGCTCAATTTCTTTGATGTCCAGATCTTCCTGATTTAATTCCGGAATACTAGGTAAAAGGAAGTTAACATTGCTTTTTAATTCTTCAAGTTCTTTTGCATCTACATCTTCTGGTGTTAGTTCCGGAATACTAGGTAAAAGGAAGTTAACATTGCTTTTTAATTCTTCAAGTTCTTTTGCATTTACATCTTCAGCGGTTGCTACGATTGGAGATGGTAAGTTAATACTGGACTTCCCTATGTTTTCATTGGCTGATGCGTGGAAAGATGCGATGATTAATAATGCTGCTGTTAGGGTTGAAATAGTTTTCATAATCTTGATATTTTTGTTTGTCTTATTTGTTGAATCAAAGATATATGCGTTTTTACTGCTCTGAAATGACAATTAGGCGGGTTAAAGGAACTTCTCGGTTAATACTGTTTTTTTGTCGGTGAATTTTTTTACTCTTTAAGAATTGTTTGAAAAGAGCAGGGGTTTCATTAGCTTTAATGCGAAATATGGCTCATTCTCAAATTCTTATCATTGGTGCAGGAGCAGCGGGGCTGTTAGCGGCACGTTTATTATCATCAGCAGGGAAAAAGGTTGTTGTTCTGGAGGCAGGTGCTCGTGTTGGGGGCCGTGTCCTTGATATTAATGATCCGGAATGGCCTGTTCCAATATCTTTGGGCGCCGAATTTATTCACGGGGACTTACCTGTTACCATTGATCTTTTAAAGGAGGCTGGTCTGACATATACGCAAATGGACCAGAAAGGCGTAAAATTGATTGGCGGTGTTGAGGTAAATGATCTGGATAGAAAAAATTATTGGGACGAGTTTATG
This sequence comes from Arcticibacter svalbardensis MN12-7, assembly GCF_000403135.1. GTDB lineage: Bacteria > Bacteroidota > Bacteroidia > Sphingobacteriales > Sphingobacteriaceae > Arcticibacter > Arcticibacter svalbardensis. The sequence continues at coordinate 134,906 of NZ_AQPN01000079.1, read as the reverse complement.
AAAGAGCTTAACTTGTTGAAAAGTGACCAGACCTTGATTGATTTTCTTGAAAATTATTTTGATGATGATAAATATATCGGGTTAAGAGGCGAAGTCTTACGCTTTGCACAAGGCTATGATGCTGCTGATCCATACACTGTTAGTATGTTTTCTTTGCGTGATGAATGGTCAAAAGAAGGGCCGCAATATCGTGTGGATGCCGGTTATGGCAAATTGATTGATTTCTTAGCGGCCCAATGTGAAGAGGCTGGTTGTTCTGTTTTGCTGCACAAAGTGGTTACTCATATCAGGTGGAATAAGGGTTTTGTGGAAGTGCTTACTTCAAATAGAGAGTGTTATACGGCTAATAAACTGATTATAACGATCCCTCCAGGTGTGCTGCGTATAAAAGATGGTCGTGCAGGCTCTGTGTTGTTTAATCCACCTCTTCCTTTGCGCTCGAATGCTGTTAAACTGATGGGTTTTGGTGAAGTAATTAAGATTGTGATCCGTTTTAAGTCTGCTTTTTGGACTAGTATGGTAAGTCCTGATACGTGTTTTCTGTTTTCAGATAAAACAATTCCAACCTGGTGGCTTCATGAACCTTATACTGTGCCTGTATTAAATGGATGGATTGCTGGCCCGAAAGCGGAAGCCTTAAATGACTATACAGATAAGCAGTTGATGGATGAAGCTTTAAATTCTCTTTCTTCGGTTTTTGGAATGAGTAATGAATCTCTCCTTGAACAGGTTGAAGGGTATTATATTTTCAATTGGAATACGAATCCCTTTTCAAGAGGTGGGTATGGTTTTACTACTTTACTTGGAGCGGAATCTAAAGCAATTTTAAAGGAGCCGGTTGAAGAAACGCTTTATTTTGCGGGTGAATCTATGTATGAGGGGCCACATGGAGGTACAGTGGAGGCTGCTTTAGTAAGCGGTAAGCAAGTTGCTGAAGCAATCTTAAAAAATTAACTGGCTATTTTTTACTTTTGCACATGCAATACCTGCGACTGCTTTTGCTTCCCTTTTCTTGTCTGTACGGATTAATAGGTATAATTAGGAACTTTGCTTACCAAAACGGGGTATTTGCCTCGAGACGATTTGATGTCCCAGTTATCAGTATAGGCAACCTGGCGATTGGAGGAGCTGGAAAAAGTCCAATGGCCGAATATATCATTCGCTTGCTCAGTAAAGAATATCGTGTTGCTGTATTGAGCCGTGGTTATGGAAGAACGACAAAAGGATATAGACTGGTATCTACTGATGATTCTACTTTACAAGCGGGGGATGAGCCTTTGCAGTTTAAAAAGAAATTTCCTGAAATTACAGTAGCTGTTTGTGAGAAAAGGGTGTATGGGATCGAACAACTTCAGGATAATCATGATGTAATTATTCTCGATGATGCCTTTCAACATAGAGCAGTTGTTCCTGGTCTGAGTTTGCTGCTTTTTGACTATACCAGTTTAGATAATCCATTTATTGTTTTACCTGCGGGTGATTTGAGAGAGCCTTTTATGGGAAGAGAAAGGGCTGATATTCTAGTTATTACAAAAAGTCCTTTGACTATTTCTGATGAAGATCGGAAGCGTGCAATAAAGAGGGTAAAACCTTTTTCGCATCAACAGGTTTTCTTTTCTTATTTGAAGTATGGAGATTGTTTGCCCCTATATCAGGGAAACAAGATGGCTTTAGCGTCCCTTGATCATTCGTATACTGTATATTTACTAACCGGAATTGCTAATCCGAAGCCATTGTTGGATAAACTGGCGATTGCGGGATGTGAGATCAGGCATTATGATTACCCTGATCATCACCCTTTCTGCCGGAAAAATATTAGTAAACTTGCAGTGGATTTTAGTATGGATGCTGGACTGAGAAAAATTATAATTACGACTGAAAAAGATGTTCAGCGTTTAAGGTCTGTAAGCCTTCATGGAATTTTAGAAGAACTACCTGTTTTTTATATTCCTATACAGGCTGAGATTCATCCTTTTGATAATGAGTGTTTTAATTCTATAATAAGTAAATATGTTAAACAGCATTTATAGTACAACTGAATATATAAAAAAGAGAATCGGTGATTTTCAACCTGAAATAGGAATTATTCTTGGAACGGGATTAGGCGGATTGGCGAATGAAATTGAGGTGCATCAGAAATTAATGTACTCGAATATTCCTGACTTCCCGATTTCTACAGTGGAGTTTCATTCTGGCCGGTTAATTTTTGGTTTATTGAATGGAAAAAGGGTGGTTGCCATGCAAGGCCGTTTGCATTATTATGAAGGATATTCTATGCAGCAGATTACGTTTCCAGTAAGGGTGATGAAAATGCTGGGAATTGCTCACCTTTTTGTTTCAAATGCGAGTGGATCCTTAAATGAAGATATCAAAAAGGGTGACCTTATGATTATTGAAGATCATATAAATCTTCTAGGTGACAATCCATTGAGAGGAAGGAACTGGGATAATTTTGGTCCCCGTTTTCCAGATATGAATGAGCCTTATGATCGTAATCTAATTACTAAAGGATTAGAAATTGCTTTGGCTAATAACATAAGATGCCATAAGGGCGTTTACGTATCTGTCCTAGGTCCAAATTTAGAAACTAAAGCAGAATACAAGTATCTAAGGATGATCGGTGGAGATGCAGTTGGAATGAGTACAGTTCCTGAAGTGATTGTAGCTAAGCATATGGGACTACCGGTTTTTGCTGTCTCAGTAATTACTGATGAAGGTTTTTTGCATGCACTAGAACCTGTATCTCTGGAAGAAATAGTGCGGGTTGCACAAGAGGCTGAGCCTAAAATGACTTTAATATTAAAAGAATTGCTTAGTTTTTTATAACGATGAAATCTTAATGAAATATATTTTAATTGTTCTGTTAGGCCTCTTCTTATTTGGTAACAATGTGGCACTGGCACAAGTAAGACAACCTGCTACTCCAAAAACGGCAGATGCTGAACTTGATTCACTTCGTAAGATTGAAGAAGGGGGAAGAGATACGGTGATTTTTAATGCTACTTATATTCGTTATACGAATCTTGATTTGCTAAAAGATAGTACGCAAACTGAACCTATCGATACTACTTTGCGTCATTTTCAGAACTATAATATAATGAATCAGCCGGAGACTCCTACGGCTAATTTAGGAAATTTAGGATTGCCCTATAATGATCTGTTGTTTGATCCTTCTAAATCTATTGGTTTTGATGCTGGATTTCATTCTATGGATAGGTATAAGCTGACTCAGGATTCGATTAAGTATTACCGGGCCAGAACTCCCTTTACTTCCTTGTATTATGTAAATGGAAGTACTACAGAACAAGTTTTTAAGATTATCCATACGCAGAATATTAAACCGAATTGGAATATAGGCGGAAATTATTTTAGAATTGGTGCAAGAGGAATTTATCGAAATCAGAATTCGGATCACTTAAATGCTGCAGTTTTCAGCTGGTATGAATCACCAACTAAGCGGTATAATATTTTAGTCAATGGCCTGTTTAATACCTTGAAAACAGAAGAAAATGGGTCAATGGTGAGTAACGATATATTTAATTCTACCAATACCCTTGGAGCTCAGGAGGAATCAGTAAAGCTGAATAATACCAGTGACCCCACCAGACAGACATATAATCAAAAATCTTTCTTTCTAAAGCAGTTCTATTATCTCGGTCGTATTGATACCACTGGGAAAAATGCTGATTCCAAAATTTTGCCTACACAAAGGATGTCTCATTCATTGCTTTACTCCGCTGAGCAATACAAGTTTTATAAATATGAAACTGATACCTATAATGTTTTTCCTGATTTAAATACGGAGATCGATTTTGTGCAGGATTCTACGCATATAAGGAACTTGCGAAATGAGTTTATGTACAGCTTTTACTTAAGGGGACGATCAGTAAGCTTTCTTAAAAATGAAGTGAAGCTTGATCTTGGAATTCAGCATGATTTATATTGGTATGATCAGATGAGTTTTTCAACGTCTTTTCAAAATATTATGTTAAAGGCAAATGCAGGGTACCGGTTTAGTGACCGGATCTCTCTAAATGCCAATATACAGCAGATTGCCCAAGGTCGTAATGCCGGTGACTATTTATATGATGCGAAAGCACAAATTATGTTAAGCCGTTCAGTTGGTAAGATCATTTTAGGTGCTTATTCGCAGAATAAATCGCCTGAGCAATTTTTTAATAAACTGGAGTATACTTACCATAATTGGGAGCATAACTTTGATAAAACTAAAATTAATAATCTTTCTTTTGCTTACCTCAATTCGAAGTTTAAACTGCAGGCAAAGGCAGAGTATTTCTTAATGACTGATTATTTATATCTTGCTGAGACGCCTTTTGTTAATGAAATTGAGCCCCTCCAAATGAATAGTGATATCAATTTGTTGAAGCTTACGCTGAGTAAGAGTTTCAAGGTTGGGAAATTTAATATGGAAAACTTTGTAGTGTATCAAAAAACAGACTATCAGGATCTTTTAAGTACCCCCGAATTTTATACATACAACAGCGTTTATTTTTCAAATACTTATTTCAAGAAGGCATTATCTGGTGATATAGGTTTTGATGTGCGGATGAATACACCTTATTCCGCAAATTCTTATGCCATTAACGTAAGCCAATTTTACAATGGATATAATGTAAAGTATGCATCATACCCAATAGTGGATGTATGGGCACGTTTTGCATTACGAAGAGCCAACATATTTGTGCGCTATGATTATGCAAATCAAGGCCTTTTATCTAAGGGATATTATACTGTTAATCGTTATCCAATGCCTAATTCTTTATTTAAATTAGGTGTAAGCTGGAGCTTTTATGACTAAATCAGGTCTTTTGTTTTTTCTTTTTCGCAGCTGGGAATAATACGTTATTTAGTATAAGGCGGTACCCTGGTGAATTGGGATAAAGGCTCAAGTCGGTTGGTGGATCTCCTACTGCATGTTGGTAATCTTCTGGATCATGCCCACCATAGAATGTCCATTGCCCTTTACCATATTCTCCATGGATATAGCGGGCTTCATTTGCGGATTTAGTTTCGCCAAGCACCAGGACATCTGGTTTTAGCAGCGACTTCCGGAATGCAGTAGTTTGCCCCATGAATCCTTTAATTACTTTGTCATGGTTTTGCGTCAGCATTGTAGGAACAATATCCCACTTAGCTGAAAAGTCAAACAGGGTAAAAAAATCGTCGGTGCGGTCGAGGTTTCTCGTGCTAGTGGCATCAATATCTGAGAACTCATAATTATAGGGATTTAAGTCCAGCTTGAAATTTTGAAAAGCAAAGGTCTTGCTGAAGTCTAGTTTCTCTTGTGCATGCTGATCCGCAGGGTCCCCATCAAACATCGTTTCGCAAATATCTATTCCATCGGCGGCTAGTGCTACGTCAAAACTTTCTGTTCCGGAACACATCGCAAAGAGGAAACCTCCTCCCGCACAAAAGTTGCGGATGGTTTTAGCTACATCCAATTTCATTTGAGACACTTTTTTATAACCAAGTTTCTTTGCCGTGGACTCTTGAAATTTTACATCGTCTGTATACCATTGAGCCATGCGGAAGGTTGACCAAAATCGACCATACTGTCCAGTGAAATCTTCATGATGCAGGTGCAGCCAATCGTATTTAGACAAGTCGCCTTTCAGTACTTCCTCATCATAAACAACATCATAGGGTATTTCTGCATACTTTAGAACTAACGTTACCGCATCATCCCAGGGAAGCTTATTTTTAGGAGAATATACGGCCATCTTTGGAGCCTTCTCCAGTTTAACTATTTCGGTATTGGACTGGTTATCTGTAATTTGATTTAAAATTGCATTTACTGCTGCATCTGTAATAAGCTGATAAGTAACTCCCCTAACTTTGCATTCTTTTTCTGCTGGAGCCGAATAGGGTATCAGAAAACTTCCGCCTCTGTAATTAAGCAGCCAACTTGCTTCAAGTCCATTCTTAATCGTCCAATACGTTAATCCATAAGCTTTAAGGTGGTCCTTTTGATCCTCATCCATTGGGATAAGTAAAGACGCTGCATGTGACCTTACTGACAATATAAAAAGAGTACTGATGAGAAATAACCTGAGCATAGCGTAATAAGATTGTAGTAAAAAGCTTTAATCTATTAAATCTAAATGAAATAATTAACTTTGGCGTTTAAATTTGAAATCATGAGTAAAGCAATTATAAAAACCGAAAAAGGCGATATGACCGTAGAATTCTACGACAAGGATGCTCCTAACACTGTAGCTAACTTCTTGAAACTTTCTAAAGAAGGATTCTACAATGGAGTAACTTTTCATCGTGTTATACCTGATTTTGTCATACAGGGAGGCGATCCAACAGGAACAGGTGCAGGTGGATCAGGTATTCAGATCAAATGTGAGTTAACCGGCGAAAATCAATACCATGACCGTGGTGTCCTTTCTATGGCTCATGCAGGTCGAGATACAGGTAGTTCTCAGTTTTTTATCTGTCATAGCCGTAATAATACTGCTCATTTGGATAGAAATCATACTTGCTTTGGCAAAGTAGTTGAAAATGTAGATGTTGTTGATGCAATTCGTGCAGGTGACAAGATTTTGAGCGTTGAAGTATTAGAAGAAAATTAGTTAAGGATGAATTTAAGAGGTCTGGTATCTGTTTCGGGCAAACCGGGATTATACAAAGTTATTGGTAAGAATAAAAACGGGTTTATTCTGGAGAGTCTGGATGGACTGAAAACTAAACTTGTTGTCAGTATATCTGCATCAAAGTTGGCAACATTAGAGGATATCACAATTTTCGGTGAGAATACTGACTTAAAATTAATTGATATTCTGGAACGAATCAAAACAAGTGATTCTACACCTCCGGATTCTAAATCTGATGGTAAGATTTTACGGGCTTATTTCAGAGAAGTAGCACCTGATCATGATGAGGAAAAGGTATATGCTTCTGATATGAAGAAAATCCTTACCTGGTATTCACTTATTAAGGAAATGCCTTTGTTTGATGAAGAGCCAGCTGCAGCTCCTGCTGCTGCGGTAGCAGAAACAGAAAAGCCTGCAGAGTAAATATAATATAAGGGTCAAATGGGGTTATTATAGTTCGATTTGAGCTCTATGTTGCCTTAAATTTCGTTTAAGGTAGTCTTTTAGTTAATAAAAACCCGGCAATTTTCTATATGAGGATTGCCGGGTTTTTTTTAAACTATTTATTACTATTAGAAGTTACTCAAAAATATATGCTGCTTATGGAAGGTGATCCTGATTAGTGATATAAGTTTGTCTATTTATTATTATTACATGGTGCTAAAATTGCATTCTGCTCATGGATAGTAATTTGGTGAATGATGCATCCTTGCTTTTTATTACTATTGGAGGTCGGTCAAAAGTATATTCTGTTTACAAATAACTGTTTTGATAAATCAAATAACCTTCATATTAACTAGAAAAAATAGATAATTGCGGCACCTATAAGAAGACCTATTACAATGAAAATCCAAAAATTCTTTCGTTCAGACTCTGAATTTCCTCCTTTATATCGATAATTGCGTGTTTTAAATGGCATAGAGGTAGTGTTTATTCATGATGATATGGTTCTCCCTTTAAAATCGTAAACGTCCTGTATAGTTGTTCTACAAAAAATAAACGAACCATTTGATGAGAAAACGTCATTCTGGACAAAGATGTTTTCCCTTGAGCTAATTTATAAATACTTTCATCGAAACCATAAGGTCCTCCAACAATAAAGACCAGGTTCTGAATTCCCCCAATCATTTTTTTGTTGACAAATTGTGCGAATTGAGAAGATGTGAGTTCATCGCCTTTTTCATCCAGTAGAATTACGTGATCAGACTGACTAAGTGCTTTCAAAATTAGTTCTGCTTCTTTTGCTTTCTGCTGATCTTCTCTAAGGTTCTTCGTATTCTTTAATTCTGGTATCTCAACAAGCTCAAATTTAACGTAGTGTTTAAGTCTTTTTAAATATTTGTTAATTCCTTCATTTATGTAGCTATCTTCAGTTTTGCCTACAACAAGAAAAGTTATTTTCATTAAAGATTGTTTTAGCAGAGGATCCTTTCAAAAAGGAAGTATATTAATTGAAGTGTAAAATTAAATAAATAATTCATCTATTAGGCTAATAAAACCGTTAGCTGTTGTAACCCGTATATTAATAAGGAAAGTAACTTCGTTATATGTACACTATGAAAGTAATTCTTGTTGTCAGCAGTCTTTTGTTTGTTGCGCTTAGTTCTTGTGGACAGGATAAAAAGCCTGTTCAGCAAGAAAATATTAAAACATCTAATGAAACTAAAAATATGAATTATAACAAGTTAACGGCCGAAGAAGAGCGCGTTATTGTAGGTAAAGGAACTGAATATCCGGGTACAGGTAAACTTTTAAATAATACGGCCAAAGGGACTTATATCTGTAGAAGGTGTAATGCCCCGCTATATCGTTCAGAAACTAAGTTTGATTCCCATTGCGGATGGCCTAGTTTTGACGATGAAATCAAAGGTGCCGTTAAAAGGATCCCTGATATTGATGGACAACGTACAGAAATTGAATGTGCAAAATGTGGTGCTCACTTGGGACATGTGTTTTTAAATGAAGGGTTTACAGACAAAAATACACGTCATTGTGTAAATTCTGTGTCTATGGCTTTTGTGCCCGATTCAAAGTAATTAAAAAAAACTCTACCTTCACACCCGTTAATCTTAGTTTTTATGAAGTTACTTGAAGGAAAAACTGCGCTCATAACGGGTGCTTCAAAAGGTATTGGCCGTAAAATAGCAGAAAAATTTGCTGAACATGGTGCAAATGTTGCTTTTACATATTTGTCATCAGTAGAAAAAGGACTTGCTCTTGAGCAGGAGCTACTACTTGGTGGCACTAAAATTAAGGGGTATCGTTCCGATGCTTCAAAATTTGATCAGGCTGAACAGCTTATAAATGATGTAGTTGCCGATTTTGGCACTATCGATATAGTGGTGAATAATGCAGGAATCACTAAAGATGGTTTATTGATGCGCATGACTGAACAGCAATGGGATGATGTGCTTGAAGTGAACTTGAAATCTGTGTTCAACATTACCAAAGCCGCTTCGAAGATCATGATGAAGAATCGCAAAGGTGTATTCATCAATATGAGTTCAGTTGTCGGGATTCAGGGTAATGCCGGGCAAGGGAATTATTCCGCATCTAAAGCTGGCATTATTGGATTTTCTAAATCTATGGCTAAAGAGCTTGGTTCGAGAAATATTCGGACAAATGTGGTTGCTCCGGGTTTCATCAAAACAGAGATGACTGAGGTTCTTGATCCCAAGGTTGTTGCAGCCTGGGAGCAGAATATTCCATTAAAACGTGCTGGTGATACCGAAGATGTGGCTAATGCCTGCCTATTTCTGGCATCTGATTTAAGTGCTTACCTTACCGGTCAGGTTCTTTCAGTTGACGGAGGTATGTCTTAATAATAAGTAAAAACAATAAATTAATATTAAGACCAGGTTCTTTCAGTTGACTGAGGCATGTCTTAGTAATAATTGAAAATAATATTTTAAAATTAATGTCAAGTCATTTGAATTGACCGAGGCATGTCTTAATAATAAATAAAAACAATAAATTAATATTAAGACCAGGTTCTTTCAGTTGACTGAGGCATGTCTTAGTAATAATTGAAAATAATATTTTAAAATTAATGTCAAGTCATTTGAATTGACTGAGGCAAGTCTTAATAAGAAATTAAAACAATTAATTCTTATAAAGACCAGCCCCTTTCAGTTAACGAAGGCATGTCATAATTTGAATTAAAAATAGCATATTTACATAGTAGTAAATATGCTATTTCATTTGCCTTTGGAATTTAATACATCTCATTTTTTAGGGTTATTAGCCAGTATCCTTTTAGGGTTAGGATATGCGTACTTATTGTATGGTAAAAAGCGGATAACCTCAACCGTCCCTCAATATCTCTATTTCTCACTCCGGACGGTCAGTGTCGCACTCATTACCTTCCTTCTTTTTGCCCCTCTCCTTAAGCTTAATAGTTTCAAACTTGAAAAACCTGTCTTAATTCTCGTGCAGGATAATTCTACCTCTCTCAAAACCTCAGCACCAGCCGGATTCCAGTTTGCAAAATATCAAAAGCAAATGGATGAATTTTATAAGCGCCTGTCTCAAAAATATCAAATAGACACGCTATTGCTAGGCAGTACTACACGACCTGGTTATTCCCTTAATTTCAACGATAAAAGCACTGATATATCATCCCTTTTCAGCTTCATCAGGAATCAATATGCGGGCAGAAACATTGGAGCTATAATTCTTGCAAGTGATGGTCTATATAATCGGGGAGGAGACCCCCAAGAGGCAGCACTCTCAATTAAAGCACCAATTTATAGTATTGCCCTTGGAGATACTATTCCTAAGAAAGATCTTTTGATTGCAAACGTAAATTATAACGAGACCGTTCAATCCGGAAATGATTTCCAAATAGAAGTTCAGGCGGCAGCCTATCAAAGTAAAGGACTGAAAAGCAGAATAACTGTTCGAAGCAATAACACTACATTATCTAAAAAAGATCTCGACATCAATTCCAATGATTATCAAGTTAATATTCCTGTAATCCTTCCTTCCGATAAACCAGGAATTAAAAAGTATACCGTAGCGATCGATCCGGTAAACAATGAACTGTCTAAAAATAATAATCAGCAGGATTTTTACATCAGGATAGAGGAAACAAAAAAAATATACTCCTGGTAGCCAACTCGCCGCATCCTGATATTAGTGCTATTAAACAAGCACTTGAAACAATTAAAAGCTTTGAAGTACAGGTTGAATATGCTCAAGCTATCAATAGTAGCGTATTGGAAAAAGCTGATCTGGTTATTTTACATCAGCTTCCTTCTCTTACTCAGCCTGTAAGTACTTTGATGAACCAGATTAAGGATAAACCAATATTCTTCATTCTAGGTGCCCAGAGCAATCTAAATCAGTTTTCCAATCATCAAAATTTGCTGAAGGTCAATTCAAACGGCCAATTAAGAGAAGTTACAGCCGTTTTAAATCCTTCCTTTTCCTCTTTTGTAATGGCCGACAGTCTAAAAGATCAGCTCAAGCAATATGGTCCGCTTTTAATTCCTTTTTCCAATGTTCAGTTTAAAGGGAATCATGTTGACCTGCTGTTCCAGCAAACGGGCAACCCGGTCACAAATCCACTTTTAAGTTTTTCTGTCGATGCCAAACCAAAGACCGCTGTGCTTGCCGGAGAAGGAATCTGGAAATGGCGGTTACAGTCCTTTAACACCTATGGAAACACGGCTAGCATCGATCAGTTACTCAGTAAGTCGGTACAGTACCTGTTAGCCGATGTAGATAAACGAAAATTTAGGGTATATACCGCTCAGAAAACCTTTAACGAAAATGAGCGGGTCATATTGAATGCCGAACTTTATAATGACGCCTACGAGCTTATAAACAGTCCGGATGTACCCCTTACAATCAGTAACAATAAAAAGCAGGTATTTTCATTTCTATTTTCCAGAATAAATAAGTCTTATACCTTAGATGCAGGTTTTTTACCAGTCGGCGAATATGTATATCAGGCAACAACAAACATAGGAAGTCAATCCTATACCGCAGAAGGTCGAATTCTGATCACAGAAAATCAACTGGAGCTTCAAGAAACCAAAGCCAATCATCATCTCTTAAGTCAGCTCTCAAAAGAGAGTGGAGCAGAAATGTTTTCTCCCGATCAATTGAATCAACTATTTAACGCTATCAACAAAAGCGAGATGGTTAAAACAATATCTTACGCTGATTCAAGCTATGTCGAACTCATTAATAAAAAAGCATTATTCTTCCTTATTATCGCATTCCTTTCCATCGAATGGTTTCTAAGAAAGCGAAGTGGCGATTTATAATAAAAAATCCGGATAGCCAACCCTTGCATTCCTTTCCGCCGAGTGATTTCTAAGAAAAGAGCAGAAATTTATAATATGAAAATCAACCATTAAGGAGATAATAAATAGGAAAGCTAGTCCTGCAAATATCTCGCTTCAACTAAGCGAAGTGGCGATTTATAACATATAGTACAACCTGCATCGCGTTAATAAAACCAATGAAACTATAAACAAACTCAAAGAAATTACAACGAATTATAATCATCCTTTTTAAAGAGATAGAAAGCCAGACTTCCTCCTTTCGCTTTAAAAGAACCCTCAATAGTCCCCTCATAATTCTCCCTTCCCTGAAAAGTATAGATCGTCTGCTTTTTACTATTCACACACTTCAGGTGCCATATTCTTGTCTGCGAATTGAAGTCTCCGCTCATAAAAAAGGTGTTACCCGACGCAGCCTCATAACACGTTCCTTTAACCAAAATAATCCTACTTGCTGAATTAGACTCTAACCCATCCGTTAGAGAAGGATTCAATACAACTTTAATATAAGAGCGACCTTTTATCTCTCCAATGTAATTCAGCGAAGTATTTCTTTTTATGGGCGTATTATCATTCAGAACAATGACATCGTTTTGCGAATCAGCAACATTTTGCGCTATTGCCAATTGTTTTCCGCACAGCAATAAAGCTATTGTAAGCGTAAAACAGATCTTAAATAACGGATTCAATGTAAATAAGGTTTAATAGATATACCTATTTCTCTTTCGGACTTTCCGGAATGATCACATAAACATCCTCATTCTCTTTTTTCATGAGGTATTTTTCACGTGCGAATTTCTCAAGCATAGCCTGATTTGTAGTCAACTCATCCAACGTCTTTTTTACACGTTCAATTTCAAACGTATAAAAATCCTTTTCTTCCTGAAGTTTGGTTAGCTCTGTTCTGTAGTCATATTGCGATATCAGATCGTTCCGATCAAAAAATAGCATCCATCCTGCAAATACCATTGCAGAAAGAAAATATTTATTGCTGAACAGATGTAATATTTGCTTCATCTAGTACAAATATAGAAACATCCCGTATGATTATCATACGGGATGCTCAATTAAAAATAATAATTTAAAAAATCAGTATTTTACTTCTTTAGAAACTTAAAGTCTCTTCCGATGAAACGTGCAGTAGAACCTAATTCTTCTTCAATACGGATCAACTGATTGTATTTTGCAATCCTATCTGAACGTGAAGCAGAACCAGTTTTGATCTGACCACAGTTAAGTGCTACAGCAAGATCAGCAATAGTTACATCTTCAGTTTCTCCAGAACGGTGACTCATTACAGTAGTATAACCACTATTCTGTGCCATTGTAACTGCATTAATAGTTTCAGATAAAGAACCGATTTGGTTAACCTTTACCAGGATAGAGTTAGCTACGTTAGTATCAATACCTCTTTGAAGGAATTTAACGTTAGTAACGAACAAATCATCACCTACTAACTGAATTTTCTTACCTAAAGCCTGAGTTAATTTTTCCCATCCAGCCCAGTCAGTTTCAGCTAAACCATCTTCAAGAGAAAGAATAGGGTATTTAGAAGCCCAGTCAGCCCAGTAAGCAACCATATCATCACTGCTGAATGTTTTACCTGGGTTTGATTTGTAAAAGCTGTAAGTCTGTGTAGCTTCATCGAACATTTCAGAACTAGCAGCATCCATAGAAATAAAGATATCTTCACCTGGTTTGTAACCTGCAGCTTCGATTGCACTGATCACAGTTTCAATAGCTTCTTCATTGCTCTGTATTTCCGGAGCGAATCCACCTTCGTCACCTACGTTAGTAGAATAACCTTTTTTCTTAAGTACAGATTTCAAAGTATGGAAAACTTCAGTACCCATTCTCAATGCTTCAGAAAAAGTATCAGCACCAACTGGCATGATCATGAATTCCTGAAAATCAATCTTGTTATCAGCATGAGCACCACCATTCATGATGTTCATCATCGGAATAGGAAGTGTATTTGCATTTACACCACCAACGTAACGGTAAAGAGGTTGACGGCTTTCAATTGCAGCAGCTTTAGCAACAGCAAGAGATACACCAAGAATTGCATTTGCACCCATAGAACCTTTATTGTCTGTTCCATCGATTTCATTCATCAGTTTATCAATTACGTTTTGTTCAAAAACGTCGATACCCTGTAATTCTTTGGCTAATTTTTCATTTACATTGGCAACCGCTTTTAAAACGCCTTTACCCATGTATTTGCTTTTATCATTGTCACGTAATTCAATCGCTTCAAACTGACCAGTAGAGGCTCCTGAAGGTACCGCTGCGCGTCCCATAGCACCGTTTTCAGTAATTACATCTACTTCAACTGTCGGATTACCCCTTGAGTCAAGAATCTGGCGGGCATGTACATCTAAAATTAAGCTCATTTGATTTTTATTATTAGTTTTATTTACCTGATTTGGTTATATCGTGTTCTGCGTAGCTTATTACATTAAGCAGGATTAATCGCAAAAGTAATGTTTTTTAAAACACCGATAATAACATATGTTACAAAAAATAGTGATTTTAAACAAAAAAACCCGCCGATCTTACATCAACGGGTTTTGTTATTAGATAGCCGTTTCCGGAATCATTGAATCTATAAACTGATCAAACAGATAGCGTGAATCATGCGGACCGGGAGACGATTCAGGGTGATACTGTACCGAAAAGGCCTTTTTACCTTTTACCCTTATTCCTTCAATTGAATTATCGTTCAGATTCAGATGGGTAATCTCTACCAGATCCGAATTACGAACATCTTCCTGAATTACACCGAATCCATGATTCTGTGATGTCACTTCGCAATGATCGATAATAATATTTTTAACCGGATGATTTAAACCACGGTGACCATTAAACATTTTCATCGTCCGGATGTCATTAGCAAGTGCCAGTAACTGATGTCCCAGACAAATACCAAATAAAGGTTTATCAGCCGATAGTACATTTTTTACCGTTTCAATGGCATAAGGCATAGAAGAGGGATCGCCGGGGCCATTCGATATGAAATATCCGTCCGGTGCCCATTTCTCCATTTCTTCAAAAGAAGTCTTTGCCGGAAATATTTTAGCATAAACATCACGGTGGTCAAAGTTGCGCAGAATATTTTTCTTAACACCCAGATCCAAAACAGCCACCCGATGTTTAGCACCTTCATTTCCATAGTAATACGGTTCTTTGGTACTTACCAGCGAAGCAAGCTCCAAACCATCCATAGATGGAATCGCAGCAAGCGTTTTTTTTAATTCCTCAATGTCCAACACTTCTGATGATATGATTGCATTCATTGCTCCCTTATCACGAATGTGACGAACCAGAGAACGGGTATCCACATCGGAAATCCCTACAACATTCTCTTCCTGAAAATAATCCTGAATAGACTTGTCCGATTGTTTCCGGCTGTAAGCGATATTGAAATTCTTACAAACCAATCCAGCGATCTTAATATCACCCGATTCAATTTCTTCCGAATTCACGCCATAGTTTCCTATGTGGGCATTGGTCGTAACCATAATCTGGCCAAAATAGGAAGGATCCGTAAAGATTTCCTGATAACCAGTCATACCTGTATTAAAACAAATCTCCCCGGTGGTTGTGCCAATCTTTCCGGCTGCCTTGCCGTGGTATACCGTTCCATCCTCTAAAAGGAGCACAGCAGGTAGTTTGATGTAGTTGATCATGTCAATTAATATCGTATAAATTTATTTGTTGCTTTTCGTTTAATAGCGCATTCGTCCATTCGTAGTAGAGATTCTCTGCACCGGGGCCATATGCCAGAATGAAATCTTTCTCTGCATAACCTTGATTTAGTAAATCGGTAAAAAAATGAAAAAGCTTAAAACTCCCGAAAGATTTTCCGGATTCAGAGTACAACATACTGAAGTAGGTCACTTCAATTTTCACAGGGGTCAAAGGTATAAATTAATTGCCAATTAATCCACTATACTTTCTACATTTGCGCATATTATCAATTCAGACAAAACGATGTCAGTGCATACACAGATAAAACGTATTACCACCAATACCCTGCATGAGATGAAATCAAGGGGCGAAAGGATCTCCATGCTTACTGCTTATGATTATTCTATGGCCAAAGTTGTGGACGAAGCAGGCATAGACGTGATCCTTGTAGGAGACTCCGCTTCTAATGTAATGGCCGGACATGAAACTACATTGCCAATCACTCTTGATCAGATGATTTATCATGCGGCATCTGTCGTACGGGCAGCTACACGTTGCCTCGTGGTAGTCGACCTTCCTTTTGGAACCTACCAGGGTAACTCCAAAGAGGCTCTGAATTCAGCCATTCGGATCATGAAGGAATCGGGTGCACATGCTGTAAAACTCGAAGGTGGCGAAGAAATAAGAGAATCTATCGAACGCATCATTACTGCAGGTATCCCTGTTATGGGTCATCTCGGTTTAACTCCTCAATCTATTCATAAATTCGGCACCTACACCGTAAGGGCAAAGGAAGAAGCTGAAGCTTATAAACTGTTGCAGGACGTTTTAGTCTTACAGGAAGCTGGTTGTTTTGGTGTAGTACTTGAAAAAATACCAGCTTCGCTGGCTGCTCAAGCTACTGCAAGTCTTAAAATTCCTACTATTGGTATCGGCGCCGGAAATGCATGCGATGGACAGGTACTCGTTATTCATGATATGTTAGGACTGAACAAGGGATTTAAACCTCGTTTTCTTCGTCAATATGCTAATCTCTATGAGGTAATGAGTGGTGCTGTAAAGGCGTATATTAGTGATGTAAAATCGAGTGACTTTCCCAACGAGAAAGAACAATATTAAGGTGATAAATGGGTAAAGCTGATAATTTATATATCAATCATGATGTAACAGAAAAGGATGTCTTATTCGAAGATAACCATCTCGTTGCGGTGAATAAAAGGGCAGGAGATATTGTTCAGGTAGATGATACCGGAGACGAATCTCTGGATGAAAAGGTTGCAAAATACATTGCCCTCAAATATCATAAGCCCAATAAGGCCTTTTTAGGGGTAGTGCACCGGCTGGACAGACCTGTAAGCGGAGTGATTCTGTTTGCCCGCACCAGTAAAGCGCTCGAGCGGGTAAATGCCTTGTTCAAGTCGCGCCTCATGAACAAAACCTACCTTGCCGTTGTACGCAACAGACCCGTTCCCGAATCAGGAAACCTGGTACACTGGCTCATTAAAAACCCACAGAAGAACGTTACCAAAGCTTATAACGAAGAAGTTCCGGGAAGCTTGCGATCTGAACTCAACTATAAACTCATTGGCGAAATGGGAGGCTACTATTTAATTGAAGTAGACCCTTTAACAGGTCGCCCGCACCAAATCAGAGTACAACTATCTACCCTGGACTGCCCTATTGTTGGCGACAATAAATACGGCTATCCCAGAGGAAGTTTAAGGAAGACAATTGCCCTGCATGCCCGTAGACTTCAGTTTATTCACCCGGTAAAAAATGAGCCTGTAGACATTATTGCCCCCTTACCACACGATGGTTTTTGGGAAAAATTCGAACACCTTATTTAAACTTTAGGAATAAACTTCAAAAACAGCTATATTACCGGCTTGAACCTGATTCTATGTACAAGTCACTGGTTAAATCATTCTTTACCTGGTATATCAGCTCGATAATAAAAAAAGATTTTTTAAAGTTTTCCTTTAATCGGGAACCCTTTCAAAAAGATCGTTCTATTTTGCTGTTGGCTAATCATTTTTCCTGGTGGGATGGATTTATGATGTATCAGGTTAACCGGATCCATTACCGGAAAACTTTTTATGTCATGGTTACCGAGGAGAACTACAAAAAGGTATGGTTCCTGAAGTATCTGGGAGCATTTCCGGTGAAAAAACATTCCCGCAGTATGGTCCGTTCATTGGAGTATGCCGGGCAGCTGCTTAATGATCCCAATAACCTGGTTCTTATCTTTCCACAAGGCAAATTACATTCAGGTACTGCCAAGGAAGTGATCTTTGAAAAAGGGCTGATGAACCTTATAAATTCATCCAATAAAACTTTTCAATACGTTTTTTCAGCTTCCTTCGTTGATTACTTTGAGAATCGTAAACCAACTATAACTAGTTATCTGCAAAATTGGGAAGGAGCAGAGTTTACAAGTCTGCAATTAATTAAAAGTGCCTATAATAAACATTATGAACACTCGCGGCAAGTGCAAAGCCGTATTATCGTCTAATCAATGCTTGTTTTTTATATTATTTTCTTCTTCTTAATTATACGATTCGCAGTTACCCTGTTTAATTTTATTTCTAACCCTAAACTGCCGTCATCATCAAGGAAATACAACGATTTGGTTTCCATATTAATACCTGCGCGCAATGAGGAAGGGCGTATTGAAGCATTACTTCAATCGATCAGCAATCAGTCCTATCAAAATCTCGAAATTTTAATACTGGATGATCAGTCTACCGATGCCACTTTCAATCTCTGTACGGAATATGCCCTACTTGACGACCGTTTCAAAGTATTCAAAGGAAATAAATTGCCGGATGGATGGTTGGGGAAAAACTATGCCTGTCACCAGCTCAGTAAATTAGCCAAAGGGAAATATTTGCTCTTTATTGATGCCGATACGCAAATCAAAGAGGGATTGATAAATAGTGTATTACACCGGATGAAGCTAGGAAAGCTTGCCCTTTTAAGTCTGTTTACCAACCAAATTATGGGAAGTATCGGCGAAAGGATGGTTGTTCCTTTAATGCACTTCATTTTGCTCAATCTGCTTCCGTTACGGCTGGTGCGGATTTCTAAAAATTCTGCTTTTGCAGCTGCAAGCGGCCAGTTTATGTTGTTTGAAAGTGCCTTATACCATCATCATTCCTGGCATGCCCAGGTAAAGGACAAAGTCCTGGAAGATATCGAACTGATTAAACTGATTAAAACTTACCGGTACAATGCCGAGGCCTTACTGGCAAATGGCTATATTTCATGCCGCATGTATAAAAGTTATGAAGAAGGGATAAACGGATTTAGTAAAAATCTGTTGGCCGGCTTTAATAAAAATATTGGTGCGTTAATTTGTTATCTGATGCTGGTGATGATCGGACCACTGTTTATTGCCTCCTACCTTCCTTTTCACCTATTTATGTTTGCCTTGACGCTAATCATCTTAAGTCGTGTGATGATTTCTCTGTTAAGCGGGCAACATGCGTTATGGAATGTGTTGCTCCATCCCTTTCAAATGGCTACACTGCTTTTCATCGCCATCCTCTCTGTGCAGAAATACTTGAGCAAAACAATAACCTGGAAGGGGAGGACTATCAAACAATGAAAGCAACACAAAGGATTTGTGCCTGGTTGGTTGTACTGTTTTTTACAGTAGGCCTTGGCGGCTTTCTTTATCCGCCATATATTAATTTATTTAAAGCTCTGGTGCCTTATCATTTGCTGCTCATGCTGTTGCTGATGATGATCAGTCAGCCTGCAAAAAACAGATTCTTTTGGCTATTTTTTCTGCAGATCTATGTTGCCGGTTTTTTGATTGAATTAGTTGGAACACAAACCGGACTGGTTTTTGGAAGCTACTTTTATGGTGCCACATTGGGGATCAAAGTTGCTGGTACACCGCTCATGATAGGTGTAAACTGGATTTTGGTCATCTACTCTGCTGGCATGTTGCTGTCTTCGCTTCGTATTCGGAATATTTATGTTTTTTTAGTACTTGGAGCTTCAATGGTAACCTTGCTCGATTATCTGATTGAGCCTGTTGCTATTCAATTTGATTATTGGAGCTGGGATCCTGCTGTGATTCCTTTGCAAAACTATGTAGTCTGGTTTATTTTCTCTGCTTTGTTATTGGCTTTGTTTTATAAAATGGACTTTAAAAAGCAGAATTCGGCTGCTGTTACGTATTTCGTTGTGCAGTTTGTTTTCTTCTTTGTGTTACGTGTTTGGGGCTGAGGAAAATGAACGGGATGGGTTAGTTTAGATCTCCAGTTTTCTATTAATTGGAGTATTATTCCCTTTGTACCAGGTAGGAAACCGCTTGGGGAAATATGGGTTGCTTGTTCGTTGGTTGTTCGCTCGTGCTGGCTTGGTGCTTCGATAAAACAGCGTTTTTGTCGAACGAGCAGCGAAGTAAGAAGGAGGGAGTAGCGGTTGAGCTATAGAGCTGACTTCTACGCGGGATGCAGATCATAATATTAATTTTATATTGAGGATGCCTTTCCAAGTATCCACTCGTATTGTATATCCATTTTTCGTGTTTTTTATTTCCCATTCTGGGATATATGAAATCACTACAGGCTCATTGTTAAAATAAATTATGCATACCAAATGGTATGGGTTAGGTTTGTAGGAACACATGCTGAATACGATAAAATTGATGCAACTAGAATTTAAGCTATGAATATTAAACCAATAAAAACAGAAAAGGATTATAGCAACGCAATAGCTCGTCTTGAAATAATTTTTGACTCTATCCATGGAATTCCGGAAGGTGATGAATTGGAAATTTTAGGTGTTTTAATAGAGGCTTATGAAAATCAGCACATTAAAATCGGTTATCCTGATCCGATTGAGGCAATAAAATATAGGATGGAGCAACTAGGCTATACTCAAAATGATTTGGCTAAAGTAATTGGTCTTCAGAGCAGGGTAAGTGAGATCTTAAATAGAAAAAGAAAGCTTACTATTGAGATGATTAGAAAACTTAATGTAAGCTTAAATATACCAACAGATATATTAATTCAGGCCTATTAAATTTTTTGTCCAAGAATTAAAAAGTCTGTTTCTGCTGTGGTGTCTACCATCACTAGTGTCGCTATGATACAATAGGATGGTCTCTTTGCCTTTGTCAGCAAAAAAATCTGAGATGATTTTATAGATCGTAGAAAAGACGATTTTATCACTTCCGTTTCTTACATCATCTTCATATTTCTGTTGTCGGAAGCCGAATGCATAACCTTATTGTAATAATAAAGGATAGTGATCAACATAATCGGAATACTCATCTATTTTAAAATAGACAGTGTAAACAACATTATTCGCGGTGATGAATTGATAAAATGTGTCGGTCTCATCCTCAATTTTAAGGAATGAGTAATAACCAGTATCATTCAAACTATTTTTCCTTTTTTTGAGTGATTTGACGGACTAAAGTGATATTATCAATTTTTTTAAAAATTTCCGTTTTTTTATCCGCCATTTCATTAAAGAAAGCAATAGCCTTAGTATTGGTTGGGAATATAACAATTTTTTTAATTGACATCATTTGAAGTTTTATTACATTACCACTGATCATAACGAATATAACCATCTGTATGCAAATGAAATAATTTATTGTTATTTACATCCGAAGTGCTGAACGATCAAATGAGTAATGAGGTCAAGCAAGCAAATGGTAATTAATATATGCTTGTCAGAAAGAGTTCTCATGGTAAATCAGGTGAAAATCTCGGGGTGATATTTATAAAGCAGTCTTCAATACGATTTTGCTATACACCTTTTTCCCGTTTAGATACACTTCGATATTGTCATCATGGTTATCTTTAACAATAGTTCATTGATAATAGCCGGACTGGCAACATTAAAAGTCCTTCTTACCCAGATGTCTTTAGATTTTCAAAGTGACTTCACTTGTTTGGCATCGTCGCCTATAGGAGCTGAACATGATTTCCAGTCTCCGGCAGTATAGCTGCTAGCCATCCAGTCTCCTTGGGGAAGCGTCTCCGTGTACTTTACAGTAAAAGAAGCCTCATCGGAAGAACCAAGTACGGTTTTGTAATTTACCTCTTCTTTGCCCATGAAGCGGTAGATTTTAGCAAGTCAAACGAATAAATACCTTTTACGATTTAATTATTAAATCTTCCAACAATTTACCATCAACAAGCTAGCTGCCAAATAGAAACAATTTCTTATTTTTGTGTTTAACATATGATGAGCTACAATCTTCAGGTAACAATAGACGGAAATTCGGGATTTTGCTTTGGCGTAGTATACGCTATAGACATGGCAGAAGAAATTTTGGCCGAAGACGGCTACTTATATTGCCTGGGTGATATTGTGCATAATGATGAAGAAGTGGAAAGGTTAAAAGCCAAAGGGCTTAAGATTATTGCGCATGAAGATCTGGAAAATCTGCAAGGCGAAAAGGTGCTGATCCGTGCTCATGGTGAGGCTCCAGATACTTATCGTACTGCACTTAAAAATAATATTACCTTAATTGATGCTTCTTGTCCGGTTGTTTTAAAACTTCAAAACCGGATTAAGACTACTCATGAAGAAAAGGAACCTATATTAATTTTTGGCAAACATGGGCATGCTGAAGTGATTGGTCTTCAGGGACAAACTAATAATGAAGCACTGGTATTTCAGGATATCTCTGAACTGGATCATGTTGATCTTCCTGCAAAATTTACGTTATACAGCCAGACTACAAAGAGCACTGAGAAATTTTATCAGATAAAAGAGGAACTTATAAACCGCGGATACGATGTGAAAGCAAATGATACGATTTGCAGGCAGGTATCAAACAGAAATGAGGATTTGGAAAGTTTTGTAACCAACTTTGATAAGATCATTTTTGTATCAGGGAAAAAATCATCGAATGGGAAGGTGTTGTATGAAGTGTGTTTGAAATATAATCCGAACACTTATTTTATATCACAGGCAGAGGATCTGGATATTAATACGTTTAGTCCGGGTGATAAAATTGGCATCTGTGGTGCAACCTCCACACCGATGTGGCTGATGGAAAAGGTTAAAAGTACATTGGAAAGTTTCTAATCAGGATCAGGTTATGAAACAGGCATCTAATTATGGCATACTGGTGGCATTCATAGTGATCGCTTCCTGGTGCGTTTCATTAGTGTTTTTATTGCGATGGGATTTTTCATGGAGTAATCCTTTGGTGTACCTGATGGTACTGGTACAAATGCATTTGTATACCGGCCTCTTTATTACTGCCCACGATGCGATGCATGGAACTGTGTCTTCCTCAGGTAAATTTAATAGCATCATTGGTCAGATTTGCACCGCTCTTTACGCTGCTTTTTCATTTAACAAATTGCTCAAAAAACATCATGAGCATCATCGTTATGTGCATTCCGATCAGGACCCTGATTATCATGACGGCACATACCTGAGCTGGTATTTTAGCTTTATGAAAGAGTATATGTCTGTTATGCAAATTGTATTTATGGCCATTGCTTTTAATGTGCTAAATATCTGGATACCAGAATCTAATTTATTATTATTTTGGGTAGCACCAGCATTGTTGAGCACCCTGCAACTCTTTACTTTCGGCACCTGGATCCCTCATCATGGTGATCATGACAATGTACACCATTCCTGCTCTTTAAAAAAGAATCACTTAGTTGGTTTTTTCTCCTGTTACTTTTTTGGATACCATTATGAACATCATGAATGGCCTGCAATACCGTGGTGGAAGCTCTGGCAGATGAAATAAAAATCAGGAGAATCGCTATATTTGCTTTACAAAATTCTATGAGTAAACAAGGTGTTTTATTGGTCAATCTGGGTACTCCGGATAGCCCTTCGGTAAAAGATGTACGGCGGTATCTGGATGAGTTTTTAATGGATGAGCGGGTGATCGACATTCCCCAATTAAATCGAACATTACTGGTAAAGGGAATTATCGTTCCTTTCAGGGGACCTAAATCGGCAAAAATTTACAAGAAGGTTTGGAGCGAAAAAGGTTCCCCTTTGCTGTATTACACGAAGCTCATGACCGACCTTTTACAGGCCCAATTGGGTGAGGAGTACCAGGTAGAAATGGGGATGCGGTATCAAAATCCATCTATCCAATCGGCGCTTGATAAGTTAAAAGCTGCCGATGTAAAGAGCATTCGGGTGATTCCTTTGTTTCCGCAATATGCTTCGGCCTCTACCGGATCTGTTCATCAAAAAGTGATGGAGATTGTGAGTAAATGGCAGGCAATTCCTGATATTTCATTCCTGAATTCTTTTCATGATGAACCGGGAATGATTGATGTTTTTGCAGCCAACGCTTTAAAGTATAAACCTGAAACTTTTGACCATATCCTGTTTAGCTTTCATGGTTTACCGCAACGCCAGCTGATTAAAACGGATAATTCAAAAAGCCATTGTCTGCAATCTGCAGATTGTTGTTCCGCTCTAACCGATGTCAATAAGTTTTGTTATTCAGCGCAATGCCATCATACAGCACGCCTTCTAGCGGCTAAGCTGAATATTCCAAAAGAAAAATATACGATTTCTTTCCAGTCCAGATTGGGGAAAAATCCTTGGGTGAAACCGTACACTACAGAGGTTATTGATGAGTTGGGAAAAGCTGGAACGAAAAGTTTGTTGGTTTTTAGTCCTGCTTTTGTAGCGGATTGTTTAGAAACGCTTTATGAAATTACAGAAGAGTACGGACTTGAATTTAAGGCTCTTGGAGGGGAACGATTACAGTTAGTGGAAAGTTTAAACGACAATCCGGCATGGATTAACGTTCTGGAGAAGTTGGTAAAACAGTAAACACGTGTTCATGCATATAGGATAGAATGGCGGCAGTTGCGCCTTTTCCTTGCATGACATAGTTTTTTGCAATGATTCCGCTCTGTGCACGGTAACTGTTATCCTGAAGATCGTCCATGACCGCAAGAAGTTCATTTTCTGTGCTGATGCTAAAACCTGCCTTCTTTTCAATCAGCGTTCGGGCTTCAAGGAACTTCTGATAGTTGGGACCGAATAGTACAGGGATGCCGAAAGCAGCAGCCTCAAGTGTATTGTGGATGCCCACACCAAATCCTCCACCAATGTAGGCGATCTGACCGTACTGGTAAAGGGAGGACAACATGCCTATATTGTCGATGATCAATACCTGATCTTTTTTAGTAAAAACAGGAGATTGAGGGTTGTTTTTTAAAGTGGAGTATCTCATAAAACTCTCTGCGGGAAGAAGGCTTTCCAATGCCTTAATTTTCTCTGGCTTAATTTCATGAGGAGCAATAATAAATTTCCAGTTCGGGTACTTTTTAATGACCACTGCAAGCAGGTTTTCATCAGGAGACCAGGTGCTTCCTGCAACAAAAACAGGATTTCCGGCACAGAAATCTTTTACTAGCTGAAATTGTGCAGGATTGGTTGCATTTTCTGCTACACGGTCAAAGCGGGTGTCGCCACCAATAGTAACCTGCGTAATGCCAATCGTTTTCAAGATCGTTACGCTTGCTTGATCTTGTACGAAAAACTGGGTTACACGATGTAAAATAGAGCGGTGCAGACCTCCATACCATTTATAAAAGACCAGTTCTTTTCGGAATAAGGCGGAAATAACGAGAATGGGTATTTCTGCCTTAAACAGTTCATTATAAAAGTGATACCAATATTCATACTTGGTAAATACAGCCAGTTTAGGATTGAAAATTTCTATGAAGCGCTGTGCGTTCCTTTTGGTATCCAGAGGAAGGTAGTATACATGGTCCGCTAATGCGTAATTCTTCCGCAATTCATATCCGGAAGGAGAAAAGAAGGTCACTACTATGGGATATTCAGGAAAATCTATTTTCGTTTTTTCAAGCACTGGTCTCCCTTGTTCGAACTCGCCGAGAGAGGCAAAATGAAACCAAATATGTTGTTTTCCAGTTTTGACTTCTTCTTTCATCTTTTGAAACAAGTTTTTTCTACCTTTAAGCCAAAGTTTGGCAGTGGGGTTGAAAGCTTGTACTACACCTAGTAGGAATTTGAAAAGTTGAATGCCAATATTGTACAGGAATAACATGTGATGTTCTGAGTGTTAATTTGCTGCGAAAATACTGTTTTTATTAAAGCATATCAGTAAAACGCTCGAATTGATATCCAAGATCGAAGTATTTAGTAGAATCAATAGTTAAAAAAATAAGCATTAAAAGAAGAATGGCAAGAAAACGTATTTTAATAACCGGAGCGGCTGGATTTTTAGGTTCGCATTTATGTGACAGATTTGTTCAGGAAGATTTTCACGTGATTGCAATGGATAACCTGATTACCGGTGACCTGCGAAATATTGAACATTTGTTTAAGCTGGAGAACTTTGAGTTCTATCATCATGATGTATCCAATTATGTGCATATACCGGGACAGCTGGATTATATCCTCCATTTTGCATCACCGGCAAGCCCGATAGACTATTTGAAAATTCCTATTCAAACCCTCAAAGTTGGATCTTTAGGAACACATAACTTGCTTGGATTGGCTAAAGCAAAAAATGCGAGGATGCTGATTGCTTCTACATCGGAAGTATATGGTGACCCGAATTGTAATCCACAGCCTGAAGAGTACTGGGGAAATGTGAATCCAGTTGGTCCACGTGGGGTTTATGATGAAGCAAAACGCTTTCAAGAGGCTATAACAATGGCTTACCATACCTTCCATGGTGTTGAAACCCGTATCGTACGAATTTTCAATACATATGGCCCTCGTATGCGTCTGAATGATGGTCGGGTATTACCTGCTTTCATCGGACAGGCTATCCGTGGAGAAGATCTTACTGTATTTGGTGACGGATCACAAACCCGTTCATTCTGTTATGTAGATGATCTGATTGAAGGGATTTTTCGCTTGTTGTTTTCCGATTACTCTTACCCGGTAAATATTGGTAATCCGGATGAAATTACAATTCTTGAATTTGGTGAGGAAATTATTAAGCTGACTGGTACTACCCAAAAGTTGGTTTTGAGACCATTACCAACAGATGATCCTAGACAACGTCGCCCGGATATTACCAAAGCAAGGAAATTGTTAAACTGGGAGCCTAAGGTATCTCGTGCTGAAGGTTTGAAAATTACCTACGAATATTTTAAATCCTTGCCAACGGATGTCATTGAGAAAATAGAACATAAAGATTTCACGACGTATAATAAATAAACATGAGTAAGATATTAGTAACCGGTGGGACTGGCTATATTGGTTCGCATACGGTTGTTGCACTTCAGCAGGCTGGTTATGAAGTGATTATTGTAGATAATCTGGATAATTCAAGTATTGGAATATTAGATCAGATAACAAGCGTTTCGGGTATCAAACCTGAATTTCATGAGCTTGATCTGGGTGAAGAGCAATTGGTAAAAGATTTTATCGCTGCGCATCCTGAAATTACCGGAGTGATTCATTTTGCGGCACATAAAGCCGTTGGCGAATCGGTAAGCTTACCCCTGAAATATTACAGGAACAACTTCTTTTCGCTTTTAAATCTGTTAACCGCATTTGCAGGTAGGGATATCAATTTTGTATTTTCATCTTCTTGTACGGTTTACGGTCAGCCAGATGTGTTGCCGGTAACTGAAGATGCGCCAATAAAAAAGGCAGAGTCGCCTTATGGTAATACAAAGCAAATTGCTGAAGAGATTCTGACGGATATAGCGAAAGTAAATAAGAACTATCATATCATATCACTACGTTATTTTAATCCGGTTGGTGCTCATGCATCTGCGTTAATTGGGGAACTTCCTATAGGAGTGCCTCAGAACCTGGTTCCTTTTATCACACAGAGTGCAATTGGAAAACGTGGTGCTATTACGGTTTATGGTGATGATTATAACACAGCGGATGGTAGTTGTGTACGCGATTATATCCATGTAGTTGATTTAGCTAAAGCTCATCTAGCTGCTTTGAAATATCAGGAAGATGGGAAGATGGCAAGTGACTACGAGGTTTTCAATGTAGGCACCGGTACTGGTAGCTCCGTATTACAGGTTATAGCTGCTTTTGAAAAGAGTACAGGTGTAAAGCTTGATTATAAAATTGGTGCACGCAGAGGTGGAGATATTGAGCAAGTGTGGGGTGATGTTACGAAGGTAAATTCGGAGCTTAACTGGAAAGCGGAGCTTGATTTGGATGAGATGATGCGATCTGCTTGGGCTTGGGAAAATTATATCAAAGAGAATCCAATTAAATAAGGATTAGAAGTACTTATTAGCTGAATAAGCATTATATATTAATAAAAGCCTGGTTCTAATGAACCGGGCTTTTTATTTATTCATATCTTAATGCCTCAACGGGGTCGAGTCTTGATGCTTTAGATGCCGGGTAAATACCCGATATAATTCCTACAAAAATACAGATGGCTACACCAGTAATCATCCATAACCAAGGGATAATAAAACTTGCACCAAGTGCAAGAGCAACTACATTGCCGATTAGGATGCCAAGGATAATTCCTGCGATACCACCAATCAGACAGATAACAATAGCTTCATATAAAAATTGCTGACGAATCAGGGTAGGGTTCGCACCTATAGCTTTACGGATACCTATTTCACGGGTACGCTCAGTAACGGATACGAGCATGATGTTCATTAATCCAATAGATGCACCTGCAAGTGTGACGAAAGCGATTACAATAGCTGCCATAGTAACCCATTTAATGTTTTGAAGCAAGGTTTGAACAATAGCATCACTTTTTGTGATCTCGAAATTGTCTTCTTTTCCGGCTTTCAGTCCTCTGATCGTTCTAAATAGTGAGGTAGCCTCACCAATGGTAGTTTCGCTGCTTCTGGAGTCGTTACTCATCACCACAATGGTAAAGCTAGGCTTGCTCATAGTAGAGATCTGACGAGCTTTGGCTAAAGGCACTACGCAGATCTTATCGCCACCGAAACCTGCGCCTGATCCTTTCTTTGCAAACACCCCGATGATCTTATACTTATTGTTCCCTAGTAGGATGAATTTATCAACAGGGTTCAGATTTGGGAAGAGACGTATGTTCAGTTCTTCACCAATAATAACCACATTGGTGCCATAATCGATCTCTGCTTTAGAGAAATTACGTCCTGCAGAAAGTGAATACCCACCCGTGGTAATGTATTCTCTGTCGCCACCAATGATATTGATATTTGGATTTGTCTTTTCACTGCCGTATTTGGCTGTTGCTCCTTGTGATGCAAAGGTGTTGACGGAAACAGCGGCCGGATAATCAAACCGTTGTTTAAATGCGATAGCTTCCCGATAAGTAATACTAGGGTGATTTTTGGGCTGTTCACCAGGACCACCAAAACGGATACCACCACCCCTGTTTCGGATAGTGAATGAGTTGGCTCCCATTCTGGAGAAGGTGCTATTTAATGAACTCTTGATGGCATCTATTGATGTTAAAATTCCCACAAGGGCCATTAACCCGATCGCAATAATTGCAGCGGTTAATAGGGTACGTAATTTATTGCCTTTTACAGATTGTAATGCAACTCTTACATTTTCTTTATAGTTTTTATTTACCGGCATGCTGCGCAATGGTTAACGAATTATTAGAGTGCGGCAGGCAACGAATTGTTACAGTCCATGCCTTTGATTTCTGCACGGGTTCGTGGTAAACTGTTCGGGTAATTCTTTTCTATAAATGCAATAAGGTTCTCCCGTACGTAGCAACGCAGATCAAATGCATCGCCAGAATTGCGGGAACTCATTAATGCGCGGATCTCTATGGTCGTTTCTTTGGTATCAGTAACTTGTAGTACATCTACTTTTTTGTCCCATAATGGAGATAAAAGAAGTAAACGTGAAAGTTCTTCCCGTACTTTTTCGACAGGAACAGAATAATCCATATAAAAGAAGGCCGTACCTAAAATGTCTGAAGAGCTTCTGGTCCAATTTTGAAAGGGTTTTGTATGAAATAACTGATGGGAAGAATTAATCTCCGCTGGTCCCAGATATGAAGTACTACGTAGGTTAGGGTGATTTCTTCCACACGTCCCCATTCGCCTTCAACTACCAGCACATCGTCAATACGGATAGGCTGTGTAAAAGCAATCTGGAACCCTGCCAGGAGATTCCCCAGGGACTGTTGCGCAGCAAAACCCAAAATGGTTGCACCAATAGCGACACCACCTAAAAGTCCTGTTCCTAGTTTGCGCATATTTTCAAAGCTTAAAAGTATGGCCGCAATGGTAAGCACAACTATAATGGCCACTAAAAGCTGTCTGACGAACTGCATTTGAGTCCTTATTCTTCTGGCTTTTAGGTTGTTTTCCTGGGAAATGTCGTATATATGGTAGATGACAGATTCGAAAACTTTTATGGTGCTGATGAGCATAGCTGCAAAAGCGACCATTAGGGAAACTTCGATAATTCGATCTGTGTTTGCCAAGGGGATTTTATCCATTTTCATAAATGGAATTGCCGCATTGATGATGATCAATGGGAAAAAGAATCCGGCAGGGCGGTAAAGCCTTTTTATGATTTCAGGGAATGTATGAACTTTTGTACGCCGATAGTACAGGCGGATGCTTTTTGTAAGGATGAACCGGATTAAAAGGCCTATAAAAATCGCTATGAGAACAAGTACAATGTTCCAGATAAAGTCGGGTGTGTTTTTAAAAAAGGAAGTCCAATTTTCCATGCAGTAGTATTAAAGTTGTGATTTTAAAAGCAGTATTGCTTCTTTAGCAACGACTTGTCCTGATATAATAGCAGGAGGAACACCTGGGCCGGGAACAGTAAGCTGACCGGTATAAAAGAGATTTTTAACTTTCTTCGATTTAAGCTTTGGCTTAAGAAAGGCTGTTTGTGCTAACGTATTAGCCAGTCCGTACGCGTTACCTTTAAACGAATGATAGTCTTTCTCAAAATCGCTGATGGCATAACTTCTTTTAACAACGATGGAATCGCGGATAGATTGCCCTGTGATTTCCTCAAACCTATCCATGATCAGGTCGAAGTATTGTTCCCTGATTGCTTCTGTATCGGTTAATCCTGGTGCCACAGGAATGAGGAAGAAAAGGTTTTCACCATTTTCGGGAATGATGGTATCGTCTGTTTTAGAGGCACAGCACACATAAAATAATGGTTTTTCAGGCCATTGTGGTGTTTTATATATTTCATCGGAATGTTTGCCAAAGTCCTCATCAAAGAAAAGATTGTGGTGTTGGATATTGGTTACCTTTTGTTTACGCCAATATAAAACAGCAGGGAGGAGGGCGAAAGGACACGTGAATTCCAGTATTCGGAAGTATAACTTTGATAGGGTTTATCCAGTAAATGCTGGTCGGTAAACTGATAATCGGCACTGGAAATGATGACATCGGCTTGCTGGAAACCTTTATCTGTTTCAAGACCCTGTGCTATTCCATCTTTAACCCTAATGTGCCTTACCTCTGCATTCAACACAATCTTAACGCCGTTACTTTCTGCAATGGAAACCATGGCTTTAACGATCTCATTCATGCCACCCATGGGATACCAGGTTCCGAGGGCGAGGTCCGCATAGTTCATCAGGCTATATAAAGCGGGCGTGGTTTTAGCTGTTCCTCCTAAAAAGAGAACCGGGAACTCAAGGATCTTGACTATTTTAGGATGTTTGAAAAAAGAACCTACATGTTTGCGTAAACTGGTATAGAGTTGTAAACGAAAGCTGGCACTAATGAGTTTCAGGTCAACATATTCGAGGATGGAATGAGAGGGACGAAATACAAAGTCGCCCATTCCTGTGGTGTATTTATATTCTGCCTGATGCAAAAAGGTATCAAGGTTTGCAGAGGCACCCGGTTCTAAGGTTTCAAAAAGTGCTTTCAACTGAGGCATGCCTGCAGGAACATCAGTTAATTCCTTATTGGCCCAATAAACACGGTAGGAGGGATCTAGTCTTTTAAGAGTATAAAAGTCTGCAGCAGTCTTTCCAAATAAAGCATAGAAGTTTTCAAAGACATCGGGCATCCAATACCAGCTTGGTCCCATATCAAAGTGAAAGCCATCTTTGGACCATGTGCGTGCTCTACCGCCAGCCTGGTCATTCTTTTCATAAATAGTTACGGTGTGTCCTTCTTTTGCAAGAATAGACGCAGCTGAAAGTCCTGAAAAACCAGAGCCGATAATGGCTATTGTAGAGGTGCCCATATGAAGGTAAATGTACTCGTAAAAACAATTAAAGCAAAATTCCGTATAATTGGTAAATGATGCGCCTAATTTATGATGGAATTATATAATTACACTTGCTTTGAGTGTAGTAAGATTATTACCAAAACGTACAGTACCTCTTTTAGCTTGGGAATCAGGGCGTTTCATAAGGAACTTCATAACCCTATTTATGCTATCTATGGTTTTGTAAGATATGCTGATGAAATCGTTGATACCTTTCATGACTTTGATAAAGTACAAATGATCCGGCAATTTGGTTTAGATACGTTTGAGGCCATTGAAAGGAAAGTGAGTATAAATCCGGTACTACATGCATTTCAGCAAGTGGTAAACCAATATCATATTGACCGGAATCTGATAGAGGCTTTTCTTAAATCAATGGAAATGGATCTGGAGAAGGTTACCTATACACCACGTTTATTTAATGAATATATATATGGTTCGGCAGAAGTGGTAGGATTGATGTGCTTGAAGGTGTTTTGTAATGGACAGACGGATTTGTATAATTCGTTATTGCCTAATGCGCAAAAGCTAGGAGCAGCATTTCAGAAGATCAATTTCTTGCGGGACATTCGATCTGATTTTGAAGATAAGGGAAGGGTTTATTTCCCGGGGATAGATTTTCTTTGTTTTACCGAAGAGGATAAAAAGGATATAGAAGCGGATATTAAAAGTGATTTTGATGCTGCTTTGATCGGGATAAGGGGACTTCCACGTAAGTCAAGGGCAGGTGTTTATGTTGCTTATATATATTATCTTGATCTTTTTTATAAGATTAAGGATAATCCGGCCAAGACATTATCCAGTAAAAGAATACGTGTATCAGATAAAAGAAAATTATGGTTAATGGCCAGGGCATTGTTTACAGAGAGGGTTATCGGAATATGATCAGGTTTTGTTTACTACTTTTATTGTTGCCTTTTTCAACAATGGCATTGGATATTAAAAAGATTAGATTGGAGTTTTATGAAGCAGTGGACAATAAAGGCGTCGCTGAGAACTTCTATGCCCGGATGAAAAAGGATCAGGGAATAAGTCCGGTTTGTCTGGCTTATTATGGTTCCGCACAGACACTGATGGCTAAACATGCCTGGAATCCATATCATAAACTGGCCTATTTGAAAAGTGGCATGATTGATTTGGGTAGAGCAGTAGCTTTGAGTCCGGACAATCTGGAGATCAGGTTTCTACGGTTTAGCATAGAACATTATATTCCTGCATTTTTGGGGATGAGTAAAAATCTGCCAGAAGACAAGGCTAAAATTGTGGAGCTGATTGGTAAACAAGGGTATGGGTCTGTCGATCAGCGGCTTTTGAAAGATATGGTTGACTTTTTTGGTTACTCCAAGAGGTTTACTCCTCAGGAACTGGGCATACTAAGAGGGGCAGTTCAACATGAATGATCATTATACCTACCTGCTGATCAATTTTCTAACCGTACTATTTCCGGTGCTTTTATCCTTTGACAAAAGAGTGCATTTTTATAAGAGCTGGAAGCATATATTTCCAGGGCTTTTGTTGACTGGACTCTCGTTTTTATTATGGGATTATATTTTTACACTTTACCATGTTTGGTCTTTTAATGATCAGTATGTGATAGGGTTATATTTTCTGAACCTGCCTTTAGAAGAGATTCTGTTCTTTGTGACTGTTCCATTTTCCTGTATATTTATTTACGCATGTTTAAATGAGTATCTCAAAAAGGATCTGTTGGGTCGGTTTAGTTCATGGATTACGTTAGTATTGGTTGTCATGTCTGCGGTACTGTTGAGTATGTATTATGACCGGGTGTATACACTGATTACTTTTGGATTGCTACTCCTCATTGGTTTATACGTATATATTCGGAAACCGGTTTTTCTTGGTCGCTTTTATTTAGCCTATCTAATTTCATTAGTGCCATTTTATATTGTGAATGGTTTATTGACTTCTATTCCTGTAGTGTTGTATAATGATGCCCAAAATGTAGGTTTTCGAGTAGGGACTATTCCTTTTGAAGATCACTTTTATTCATTAACTATGTTGTTAATGAACGTCTTGTTTTTTGAGTACTTTAAGAAAAGAGCTCAGGTATTGTAATGGAAGAGGAATTGCCTTTTTATACCCGGTCACAGCTTGCATTGCGAAATGGACAAGATAAACCACAGATTTGGGTAGCTTTAAATGGCGTGATTTACGATGTTACAGAAAGCAGGTTATGGAAAAATGGTACGCATTATGAACATTGGGCCGGACAAGATCTAACAGAGGAGCTTGCTGATGCTCCACATACAGAATTGGTTTTTTTAAGGTTTAAAAAGATTGGTCAAATAAGGTAGGGTTAGAAAATATTAAAAGTTTTAGATGCTTAAAAAAAGAGAGGCTTCATCAATAGTAATAAATCAATACATGGTTTTTACTATTGATAAAGCCTCAAATGTTTAAAAAACTTTTATTAGTTAACTATGCTTCCAATACAAAGCTACTTAGGGTTACGAATTCTTTAATGCGGCTTTTAATTTCTTCCTGAGTCAGGTTTTTAATTTTTTCCGTGCCAAATTTTTCTACACAAAAGGATGCTAATGCAGATCCAAAGATGATTGCGTTTTTCATATTATTGAAATTGACTGAACCAACTTTAGCCATGTAGCCGATAAATCCACCTGCAAAGGTATCACCAGCACCAGTAGGGTCAAATACTTCAGCTAAAGGAAGCGCAGGGGCAGAAAACACGCGATCCTCATCAAACAGAAGAGCACCGTGTTCTCCTTTTTTAATGATTAGGTATTTTGGTCCCATTGCAATGATTTTTTTAGCTGCTTTAACTAAAGAGTATTCACCAGACAATTGACGGGCTTCAGCATCATTAATGGTTAGCACGTCAATCATGGTTAGCGTTTCTTTTAAGTCGCCCATTGCAACGTCCATCCAAAAGTTCATCGTATCCAATACAATTAACTTGGGACGGCTTTTCATGCGTTTGATGGTAGTCTGTTGAATTTGTGGAGTTAAATTTCCCAAAAGAAGATATTCACAATCCTGATAAGACTCCGGAATAATAGGGTCAAAATCAGCAAGGACATTCAATTCAGTGGCAAGTGTATCGCGACTGTTCATGTCATTGTGGTATTTACCTGCCCAAAAGAATGATTTTTCTCCTTCTTTTATTTGTAAACCTTCCACATCTATGCCATGGTTTTTGAATTCTTTAATATCTTCCTCGTTAAAATCGTCTCCAACAACACCAACGATTTTTACATTATCACAAAAATAGGAGGCAGCTAAACTTGCGTAAGTTGCTGCTCCTCCGACGATTTTGTCTGTTTTTCCAAAAGGAGTTTCGATTGCATCGAAAGCCACAGTACCTATAATAACTAAGCTCATAAAATATTTAAAAAAAACTTTCAGCAAATATTGCATAAATAAATTAAAATCCCGAATATTGCAATCCCAAACACAGCAATACTGTTCTTGTTAAAAAGAGTAGCAAAGACGCTGAAAAAGGGTAATACTCCTAAGTAGCTCAGCTGGTTAGAGCATCTGACTGTTAATCAGAGGGTCCCTGGTTCGAGTCCAGGCTTGGGAGCCAAACGGGCAAGCACGGTAAAACGGTCGCTTGCCCTTTTTTATTACCGTGTATTACGCTGTTAAAAATTAAGATCTAAACATAGCTACATTGAATTATAAATTCAAAATTTGGCTACTGGTACTATTGATGCCATATTGGTGATATTTTAATGATACAAGATTGGCCAAAAGTCTTTTCAAAAGGTAAGCCCGGTTTTGGGTATTATGGTTTTGATCCTCAGGTTGTCAAAAATATGCATGCTGCTTTTTATGCCTGGGGACCAGTTTTTAAAGCAGGGATTCATATTCCTTCTTTTGAGAATGTAAATGTATATCCGCTGGTAACAAATATTTTAGGCCTAAAATATAAAGAGTCAATAGATGGTAAAAAACAAGTACTGCAAAGAATTCTAAGACAGTAAATAATATTGATACAAGGTGTCTCAAGTAGAGGTGCCCTGACAACAGGTATCTGTGTATATTTTCAAATAGAGATTTCGAGCTATAGCGTATCAATGCGCGTGATACAATGTATTAATTCATTTCTTTTTAGTGTAAATCAATACCCAAAAGAATTAGGTAAAGCCTTAATTTCCTTAGTCAGATCAATTAAAAAACCATTTGATACCGCATAAACAGGTTTTTTATTCTGATCCGCTAAAATAAAGTTAGGGTATCGGCCTAAACCAATAGCCTCAGGGTTTGCAGTTGAACTATTTGTTAGGTTTAACAACCTGTTTTTAATAGGTCCTGAAGAGGATCTTTTGTCCGAAAACTTAACAAATAGATACCCTTGTTGAATAAGCACTTTTTCTTCTTCAAAGGACATATTATCCCATTCTACTTTCTTCAATACTTTGATCTTGCCTGGTAGAGAGAGTAATAAACTTGCGTCAGCTTCTTCATAGCCAAAATTATTTCCCATATCACCCAATTCCTCTAAGCTACCGCGATAGCTCAAACTCCTGTAATCAGTGTCTACAATAATGGCACGGTTAATCCCCAGGCTG
Source organism: Arcticibacter svalbardensis MN12-7 (assembly GCF_000403135.1). Classification (GTDB taxonomy): domain Bacteria; phylum Bacteroidota; class Bacteroidia; order Sphingobacteriales; family Sphingobacteriaceae; genus Arcticibacter; species Arcticibacter svalbardensis. The sequence continues at coordinate 98,603 of NZ_AQPN01000079.1, read as the reverse complement.
GCTCTGTATTTATAGCCACCCTTAGTGATCTCTGCATTTCGAACGACAAGATCAAACACAAACCTTGTATTTTCAGGAATGGCCGCATAGTCCTCGATATCTTCATCTTCGTAGGACTTTTGAGCAATAGAATGTAATGCGCTTAGGATAATATAAAAATTCAGTTTTCGGATATACTGTTTATCCGGATCATTTGGATAACCGCCAGATTCAATCAGTACAGTTGAAATACCTTTACCCTGAAAGGTGTCGCCAAACCCTCTTGGTTCATGCGCATCACTATACTTTGCTACCTGACCAGGTGCGTACTTCTGTAAGGTACGATTCATCATTACGATCAGCTTAGTCGCATTTGTTCGCACATCATTCAAGTCTCTCGAATAATTATATGCCGGTGCAAGAAAAGAAATCGTTGCCTGATGTTTCGTATTACCAGCTGAATAAAGACTACTCTGATCATGCAGATTAAAGCCAAATTGCGGTTTGATCTTATCAGCTATTTGCGCTAAGATCTTTGCTTCCGGTGTAGTTAACGCACGAGCATCACGATTAAGATCAATATCAAGCGCATTCCTTCTTTTCCATTTTTCTGCTCCATCAGGATTAACCATGGGTACGAAATGCAATTCCAGGTTATTCAGGATAAATTTCCTGAAGTCATCATTATCATCACTGACGGACAGGAAATTGAAGATATCAAATAAGGCCATTGTTGCTGTAGATTCATCGCCATGCATTTGGGACCATAACAGCACTTTAATTTTACCCTTGCCGATGCTTAAGTGATTGATACTTCTTCCCTGAAAGGAGTTGCCTAAGATCTCAGATGTGAAAAGTTTTGAATTGACATGTTTTTGAATAAGGGGTAGTAGATCGCTATGTTTAAACATCCTGTTTTTTAGCGCAGGTTCTTTATAACGCGAATAGTTTTGCCATATAGTGGTTGTTTCTATCTCTGGACGGGAAAACTTTTTCCTCATACTCCAGCTAAGAAGCAATATTGGAATGATTAAAGCAGGTATGATGAATAGCTTTTTGTTCATAAAATAAACCGTTGATATAAAATGCAATTTAGAAAAACAAGATTTAAATAACTGATTGCCGCTTTTACTTTTATAAACAAAACTTCAAGTTGAATAATACGTTTAGTATTCGAAAGATTAAAATAGAGTATTAATAATTTAAATATCATGTTTCACTCTTTTCATAGACTTGAGAGCGATATAATTAGCTTTGAAGCTAAATGTATTGACGTCAATTGCTCACTAATTTATAAATCATTAAATATAATATAAAAATGACAGAAACTAAAGCATACGCAGCACAAACTCCTACAACTCCTTTAGCCCCATGGACCTTTGAAAGAAGAGAAGTTGGTCCTCATGACGTGCAGTTTGATATCTTATTTTGTGGGGTTTGCCACTCTGATTTGTCTCAGATTAAAAACGAATGGTTCCCTGGAATATTCCCAATGGTTCCTGGTCATGAGATTGTTGGTCGGGTAGTAAAAGTAGGTGATCATGTCAAAAATTTTAAAGTAGGCGATTTAGCAGGTACAGGTTGCATGGTAGATTCCTGTCAGGTTTGCGAAAACTGCAAACAGGATCTTGAACAATATTGCCTGGAAGGTAATACGGGAACATATAATAGCTATGAGCGGGATGGTAAAACGCCTACTTATGGTGGTTATTCCAAAACAATTGTGGTTAGAGAAGAATTTGTTCTTCACATTTCCGACAAATTAGACCTGGCTGCAGTTGCCCCTTTACTATGTGCCGGTATTACTACTTATTCTCCATTAAGACATTGGAAAGTAGGGAAGGGTCATAAATTAGCTGTTTTAGGGTTAGGCGGATTAGGACACATGGCCGTTAAATTTGGTGTTGCTTTTGGTGCCGAAGTAACCGTTTTGAGTACTTCTCCTAAAAAAGAAGAAGATGCCAAAAAATTAGGAGCACATCATTTTGTTGTCACTTCTGATGAAGCGCAAGTAAAAGCTGCACTGGGATCATTTGATTTTATCTTAGATACGGTATCAGCTGACCATGATTTCAATATGTATCTATCTTTGTTGAAAACGAACGGTACCATGATTTGTGTAGGTGTCACTTTAAAGCCTAACGAATTTTCTGCATTTAGTTTACTGGGCGGACGAAAAAGTATAGCTGGTTCAGGCATCGGTGGAATTGCTGAAACTCAGGAAATGTTAGATTACTGTGCAGAGAATAATATCGTTTCAGACATAGAAATGATTGATATAAAAGATATTCAATCTGCGTATGATCGTATGGTGAAAGGTGATGTTCGCTATCGGTTTGTTATTGACTTGGCTACATTATAATATAACGTACTTTGGAAGAAAGGAGCCTGGATCAAATACAAAGCAGGGATAAAACTTTGTTTTTTTCAGGTACCAGTGGCATCGTGTTGCCCTTTCCAAGTAAGCAATTTTACCCTCTGGAATTTCAAGATAAAAGTCGGTTGACCTATTATGGCACTTTGTTTAATAGTGTTGAAATTAACAGCTCGTTTTATAAAGTGCCTATGGCCTCTACTGTCGCTAAGTGGGCATCTGAAGTTCCAGAGGATTTTCGTTTCACATTTAAACTGTGGAAAGAAATAACGCATATCAAAGGGCTTGATTTTAACCCTGAAGATGTTGATCGTTTCATAAAGACCATCTCGCAAGTAGGACATAAAAAGGGATGTTTGCTGGTGCAATTTCCACCAGGTATCAAGATACTAAGCCTAGAAAAAGTAGACCAATTATTGAGGTGTATACAGGATGCAGATCCTGATGATACATGGAAGGTGGTATTGGAATTCCGGAATAATTCCTGGTACCAAGAGAGTACTTTTGATCTATTAAATCAATACCATGCAGGTATGGTAATTCACGATAAAACAGGTTCAGCAACACCCTTTACTGATGTAATTGGAAGCGTTGTATATGTACGATTCCATGGGCCAAATGGTAATTACAGAGAAAGTTATGCCGAGTCTTTTTTATATGAGTATGCTCAATATATTCAGGAATGGAAAGATGCCGGAAAAGTAGTTTATGTCTATTTTAACAATACCATGGGTGATGCTGTCGATAACTTGAAGACGTTAAATAGTTTTCTTTATTCAGAATGATTACCCTAAAATAGCGCTTATTTCAATTATGAAAAGGTTAAAACAGATCATTAAAGATATTAAAGACGCACAGGAAAAGGGAACAGATAGGTCTGATTTACTTTGGCAGTTGATTTGTTATCCACCTAAAATGCCAGTTCGCCTGCTTCAGCAAAATCTGCTTGATGAGGCGACTAAGTTTAGCTTAAGCGTATACGACGCGGAATTTAGTGCTACAGAACTTCGCTTTAATGTATTTAAATGGGGATCTGGAAAACATAAAGTACTTTTAACCCATGGATGGGGATCAAAAGCAATTGATTTTGCCGAGCTGATTACTACATTTAGGACAATGCCCGATATCGAGATTGTCGCATTTGATGCGCCTGGTAATGGAAGTTCTGAAGGCGATCTTTCTAATTTAGGGCTATATGTGCAAGCTGTTAATGCAATATTAAGGAATGGTTTTGTACCTAAAATCGTAATTGGGCATTCCTTAGGTGCCATGGCAAATACGCTGGCAATACATGAAACCGGAATTCTTCCATCTCTTTTAATCAGTTTAACACCTCTTATCCGGCTAAAAGAAAACTTTCAGTTCAGTATGGATAGCGTGGGTGTAACTAAAGTAGCTCAGGATAACTTTTTTGAAAAATTTGAACAGCTCTTCAAAGGTCAGGCATCTGCCTATAATTTAGTTGATTTATATCACATGAATGCTGAAGTTAAACATTGGATCGCTTATGATTCGCAAGACCTCATTTCTCCTTATGCATATATTGCCGAATTCCTTGCGCGAAATCCTGCGGTTGTAGCTGTATGTTATGAAGGCGTTGGTCATGATAAAATATTCAAATCTCCACAGGTAATCAATGATGTGGTTTTGCAGATAAACGTGGATACTTAATAATTGAGTTATAAATGAACTATCCTGTGATAATAGATTAGGATGTTAGGACTGAAATTATGACTTTTTAAGCCATATGAGGCCATTATTAAATTTTAATCGGTTAGTTATGAATACTTAACGGCTTTTTGTGTAAATATCAACGCGTAGGGCTTTCAATATTAGATATTTATGCCGAATATTGCAATCTCAAATAATGAGGGTTGCCAATGTAAATTAGCAAACCAAACATAACCAGAAATACTCCTAAGTAGCTCAGCTGGTTAGAGCATCTGACTGTTAATCAGAGGGTCACTGGTTCGAGCCCAGTCTTGGGAGCTCAGATTTTCAAGTCCGAGAATCGCAAAAAACCCCATTTCTAGCAATAGAATGGGGTTTTTGTTTGCTATTAGGAATTCTCCTAACCACTCGAACAGTTTCTCAATTGCTATTATCCGTCAAGTTTCACATCAAAAAATGTTAAACTTCTCGAAAAATCGTTACAGAAAAATCTAGTCATGTAGGGCTTCCGGTGGGTTGAGTGGAAATGATGATGCTGGGCAAATGAGTACTTGGTATGTTTTTGCGTCCTTAGGTTTCTATCCTGTTAATCCTGTGTCTAACGAATACATGATCAGCAGTCTCTTATTAAAAAATGCTGTAATAACCCTAAAAAACGGTAAAAAGGTAGGAATTAAAACGAATGGTAATAGGAAAAAGGAAAATACATTTAATCCTTAAAAGTAAATGGAAAACCTCATCCTAAAGCTTATATTACTTATCAAGAATTAATGGATGCTGCAAAATTAGAATTTTAGTTTGGGAAAAGACCTAATCCAAAGTAGGGAAATACTCCTTAGTTTTATCTTTATCGTAAGCAACAGCATAAAATATAAACATTCGTATGAATTTTAGTGTTACTAAATCAATTTAACCTATATTTATCACATCATTAATATTGAGATATTTTAGTTATCTAAATCAAATTTTCAAGCAGTTAGGGTTATTGATTTAAAGCTTTTATCTTGTTAATTTTGATTAATACATTAATAAGTCTTTTCTGGGAAGGCTAACCCAAATATAAATTAATTATGACACTTATTAAAAAAGGGAAAATACTTCCTTTATTTCTGTTTCTAATTTTTGGATCAGCCAATGCACAAAACAAAAGTAATATTTACCATAAAGGTTGGATAGATTTTAACAAGAATGGTGTGATGGATATTTTTGAAAATCCTAAATCCAATATCAACGAGCGGATAAATAATTTGCTTTCGCTGATGAATGTGAATGAAAAAACCAATCAATTGGCTACACTTTATGGTTATCACAGGGTTTTAAAAGATTCTTTACCTGTAGCCAGTTGGAAAAATGAAATCTGGAAAGATGGTATTGCCAATATAGACGAGCAAAATAACGGAGTAATAAGAGGAGGGAGTTATTATCAAAATAATTTAACTTATCCCTTTAGTAACCATGCCGATGCCATAAATAAAACACAAAAATGGTTTATTGAAGAAACCCGAATGGGAATCCCAGTTGATTTTACCAACGAAGGCATACACGGCTTAAACCATACCAAAGCTACTCCTCTGCCCGCTCCAATCGGGATTGGCAGTACTTGGAATAGAGAATTGGTCTTAAAGGCCGGTGAAATTGTAGGTAAAGAAGCTAAAGCTCTGGGTTATACCAATATTTATGCACCAATTTTAGATGTAAGCAGAGATCCACGTTGGGGACGAGTTTTAGAAACTTACGGCGAAGATCCTTATTTAATTGCTGAAATGGGTAAGCAGATGGTAAATGGTATTCAAGGGCAAGGAGTAGCAGCAACCTTAAAACATTTTGCAGTATATAGCGTCCCTAAAGGCGGTAGAGATGGCAACGCCCGTACCGACCCACATGTTGCGCCCAGAGAAATGCATGAATTATTTTTATATCCCTTTAAAAAGGTGATTCAAGAAACACATCCTATGGGTGTTATGAGTAGTTATAACGATTATGACGGTGTACCAGTAACATCAAGCTATTATTTTTTAACTAGCCTTTTACGCCAACAATTTGGTTTTACAGGTTATATAGTATCTGATAGTGAGGCTGTAGAATATGTATATTCCAAACATCATGTTGCGGATACTTATAAAGAAGCTGTACGTCAGGTAGTTGAAGCGGGTTTAAATGTTCGTACCAATTTTACTCCAGCGGCAGATTTTATTTTGCCTTTAAGGGAATTAGTAAACGAAGGCAGTATTTCCATGAAGACTTTAGATAGCCGGGTTGCGGATGTATTGCGGGTAAAGTTTGAGTTGGGCTTGTTTGATGAACCTTATGTTAAAGATACCAAAGCGGCCGATAAAATAGTAGGTGCCGATAAGCATAAAGATTTTGTATTGGATATTCAAAAGCAATCGATGGTATTGTTGAAGAACGATAATAAAACATTGCCACTTGATAAATCGAAGCTAAAAAATGTTTTCATTACTGGCCCTTTAGCCAAAGAAGACGATTATATGGTAAGTAGGTACGGACCCACTAGTTTAGATTTAATTACCGTTTACGATGGGATTAAAAACTATTTAGGAAATTCTGTTAATTTGAGTTATGCAAAAGGTTGTGATGTAATTGATGCGAATTGGCCTGATAGTGAAATTATGAACTATCCTTTAACTGATAAGGAGAAATTGGATATTGCAGAAGCGGTAAAACAAGCAGAAAAAAGCGATGTGATTATTGCCGTTTTAGGGGAAGATGACGGAAGAACAGGAGAAAGTAAGTCAAGATCGGGATTGGATTTGCCAGGCAGACAACAACAATTATTGGAAGCACTATATGCCACCGGTAAACCTGTTGTATTAGTGTTGATTAACGGGCAGCCATTAACCATTAATTGGGCCAATAAATATGTCCCAGCTATTTTAGAAGCTTGGTTTCCTGGCGCATTTGGAGGGCAAGCAATTGCCGAAACTTTATTTGGCGATTATAATCCAGGAGGTAAATTGCCCGTCACTTTCCCAAAATCGATTGGGCAAATTGAACTTAATTTTCCATTCAAACCTGCTTCACAAGCAGATCAACCTAAAACTGGCTCAAATGGTTTCGGTAAAACTAGGGTAAATGGCTCACTTTACCCTTTTGGTTATGGCTTAAGCTATAGCACATTTGCTTACAGCAATTTGAAATTAAGTGCCGATAAAATCAAAACCCAAGGCGAATTAAAAATAACTTTGGATATCAAAAATACAGGCGAACGCAAAGGAGATGAAATCGTTCAACTTTATATCAAAGATAAAGTAAGCAGTGTAATTACTTACGATAGCCAATTGAGAGGTTTTGAAAGAGTAGGCTTAAATCCTGGAGAAAGCAAAACGGTATCATTTACCCTGAAGCCCGAAGATTTAGAGCTATTGGATAAAAATATGAATTGGACAGTAGAACCAGGAGAATTTGAGTTAAGAATTGGCACTTCTTCTGAAGATATCAAATTGTCAAAGAGTTTTTGGGTAGATTGAAAATACTAAAATTAATATTTTTAGCATTTTATTAGATTGACATTTGGTTCTAATCTCAGGAAATCTAGTTGGTATTATTGATAAATTGAATGCATTTCACGATGAAAATTTCATATTCTTTAATCATATTCTTGTTTACTTCTGTATTTGCCTTTAGTCAAGATAAGAGTAATCTGAAAAACTTGGTGTATTCGTCCAATCAGTTTGTTCAAGAAAACCCTGCAGAAAAAATCTATCTACATACAAACCAATCAGATTACAATCTAAATGATACCTTGTGGTTTAAGGCGTATATATTGAATGCCAATTATTTAACTCCTAGTATAAAAAGTGGGATATTATACGTAGAAATAGCTAACGATAGTAATTTTGTAATGAAAAGATGGATGCTGCCAGTAGCGAATGGGATTAGTTTTGGGCAGTTTTTTTTAGATGGGAATGAATATCCAACAGGAAGATATATTCTTAGGGCTTACACCAATTGGATGAGGAATTTTGGTGAAGCCACTTTATTTCAAAAGACTTTTAATATCAATAACCAAGACTGGCTTGTCGCTTATAATAGTAAGTTAGAAGATAGTACTGGTAATAAATATTCTGTTGATTTAAATATCAAAAAATTTGGAAGCGATGGAATAATCTTAAATGATTTAGAACTGAGTCTAAGAGATGATAAGAGAAGATTGCAAAAGAATAAATTGAGAACAGATGTTACTGGGAATGTAAATTTTACAGCTAACATTCCTGATAAGGTTAACAAACAGAAATTGGTTCTAAGTATTAAAAGTCTTAAAAAAGGCGATGAGAACAAAATTTCTAATTTTCCTTTGCTATTAAATAGCAACTTGGATATCGATTTACAATTTATGCCCGAAAGTGGGGAATTGGTAAACGGTATTAAATCTAAAATTGCGTTTAAAGCAATCAATTCTTTAGGACTGAGCACCTCGGTAGCAGGAGAATTATACGAAGAAGGAAATTCTAAAAAAATCTTAGATTTTTCCTCTAGTCATAATGGCATAGGATACTTTTATTTACAACCTAGTAGCGGTAAAAAATATTATGTCTTACTAAAACCCAGTAACGGTGCGCCATCCAAAGAGATATTTTCCTTGCCCGAAATTAAAGACGAAGGATGTGTTTTACAAGTGGACAATTCCTTAGATTCTGATAGCTTGTTGGTCAGAATTAGTAAAAGTAAAAATTCACCGGATTATTGTTTTTTGGCAAAAGCAAGGGATATTATTTGTTATGCCTCTATGCCTAGTATAGCTGGCAAGCAGTTGGACTTTAAAATAAGCAAAAGCTTATTTCCAACAGGCATTACTGCATTATTGCTTGTTAACCAACAAAAACAAATCGTAATCCAAAGATTGGTATATATTGATCATCAGGATAATTTGAAAATTGAAGTATCAAATGATAAAAATATTTATTATCAAAGAGATAGTGTAGGTTTAACTATAAAAGTTTCGGATAAGCACGGGAAACCTGTGTCTGGAAGTTTCTCTTTAGCAGTAACCGATGATTTTTTTGCAGGAAACGACAGCCTAAACTACCAGGCAATTACTACTTATATGAATTTATCCTCGCATTTAAAGGGCGAGATTGAAAATATTAATTATTATTCTGATGTGACTAATAATAAGATAAAGTGGCAAAATTTAGATAATTTGCTACTTAGCCAAGGCTGGGTAAATTATGCGATGGACAAAACTTTTGCAGTCAAAAGAAAACTAAATTTTGAAGCCGAAAAAGAATTTGAGATTAAAGGAAAAGTCAGTAATGCCTTTAATAAACCTATAGCAAATTCAGATATTGTTTTGCTCTCAAAAAAGCCATTTGAAATTTTAGAAACCACTTCCGACTCTTTAGGCAGGTTTGTTTACAAAAATATCTTCCCAAGAGATTCCGCTATATTTTTTATTCAGGCAAAAAACAAACATAATAAAAGCTTTAATGTGGGCATAGAAGTAGAGGAGTTTAATCCACCGGTATTCACAAAAGAATTTCCAGCAGAAATTCCGTGGAATGTATATATCAATAAGAATGAATTTTTAAATGGTAAAGATCAGTTAGCATTAAATAATAACAGAAATCTTCTATTGAAGGGTAATATGCTGAAAGAGGTATCAGTTACCGCAAAAAAAATGGTTAAAGACTCTAAAAACTTAAATGGTCCCGGCGAAGCAGATTTAGTTTTAGACGAAAAAGTTATTCAAAAGGAAGGAAAGGCTACATTGGGGGATTTAATCAGAAAAAAAATACCCGAAATTACTCTTAGATATAACAAAACTGGTCATGGTTCTTACAGTATAAATTCTCAAAAATTACATTTAATTATAGATGGAGTTGATGTTGAGTTTTTTAAACCTGAAGGGGTTGATTTATCCACTTATTTTAATGATTATTTTAATTACTACGACGCGGAAGATATAAAAGGAATTGAGTTGATGAAAAGCCCAGGCTATGTTGTGAAATATGTTATCGAGTACCGTAATCCCTTAGATTATCCAATTGAACATGCTTTTTTGGAAGTTACTACACGAGGTGGAGTAGGGCCTTTTTTAAAGAAAGCTGTTGGTACCTATCTATTTAAACCTATGGCTTTTTCTTTGCCAAAACAATTCTATTCGCCTAAATATCAATTAAGCACTAAAGTAAGTATAGCAGATTTGCGTTCTACAATATTTTGGGAACCTAATTTTATAACTGATAAAGATGGAATAGCTAAGCTAAGTTTTTTCACTTCGGACCATGTGGGTAATTATTCCATTCACATTGAAGGGGATGATTTGCAAGGCTATTTGGGATCCGGTAAATCTCATATATTAGTTAAAAAAGATTAACATCACCAGTGTACTATTCAAATAATAGAATTGGTTTATTGAGACATTAATTATAAACAAGATGGGAAAAAAATATTTGTTGGCATTAAGCCTTTTAGCGGGTGTTGCTTTTATTGTAAATGCAAAGCCGTTTACTGAAGATGTTGGTGGGTTAAACAGTAGTAAGGTAAAAAGGTTTAAATCTCAAAATATTTCAGATTCACTTATCGTTTCGAGCATTAAAGAACTTGCTAGTGTTGCCGCTAATTCTAATCAGAAGGTGAAAATGCTTCCTGGAGTTTATAAAATGGAAGATTATTTAACCCAAAAAGTAATAAATAATACAACAGCCGATGTGATAAACAGAGCAGCTATGATTACTTTCAGCGGAAACAATAATACTTATGATTTTACAGGGGTAACCATAGAGGTGAATACAAAATTGTTAAATGTTTTCGGGAAATATGTGATCGAATTTTATGTTACAGGAAATAAAAATTCACTAAATGGTTTAACTATTACAGATATTGGAGATAAGTTCCCTGCCAAAGGAGGAAATTCTTTTACAGTAGAAGGTACAGATGTGAAAATAGAAAATGTAACCTTAAATGTAAAAGGTTCTTATCCTTATGGTTATGGCGATTTACTTGGAAAAGGTGGAGGGAGCATAAGTAGCTTAAAAAAACACAGTGGAATGTTAATTAGCGGTACTAATGTTCTTATTGATAGGTGTACGGTAATATCTAAATCTTTTGGGCATTTATTTTTTGTACAAGGTGGTAGAAATGTGCTTTTTAAAGATTGTTATGCCGAAGCCTTTACAAGAACTACTGATGAAATGCTTGCCGAAAAATCGGGTCCTGCTTTTGACTTAAATTTTGAATCGGTATATAAAAACTACGAAGGAAAAAATGCAATTACACCCGGTTATACAAAATCATTAAGCGAATGTGGTTTCCGTACCTATGGCGGAGGTGGGGTTAATAAACGAAGTACTGGAGCAGTAAGTGCAATTAGTTGTAAGGCCAAGAATACACGTATTGGCTTTGCTTTTACAAAAGTTGAAGAAGAAATGGTAATTAAAGATTCTGAGGCAACTGGATGCGAATCTGGCTTTAATATTACTGGAGTAAATGTAGAGAATAGCAGGGGAGATGCAGTTAATGGGCCATTGCTTTACATTAATGATGGCGCAACATCTAAAGCAGAGCTTTATTTAATTCCCAACGTAGCCATTACAAAACTGCATGCAGTTGCTTGTATTGCTGGCGATAATCATGTAATAACCATTAGAAACTGGGAAAACAAACCACAAAAGCAAAGTTATCCAATTATTTTGGGTGCTACCAGATCATCTGGGTCTAATCCTTTTTCACCAATAGGAAGTGGAGCGTCAACTCATCTTGTTTTAAATAATTATACAGGATTACCGGTAGAAATTAGACCTAAGGTAAATTCAAGTAGCATTAAAACAAACGGAGCGATAATTGGGAACAGTGCTGGAAATACAATTATAAAGATCAAATAAATAGTTTGTTAAATAACACGATTTTGGCGAGCGACCAGTTAATTATGCTGATGTTTTTATAGATGAATCAGAAAGAAATAGGGCCGATCTGCAAATATAAATTTGCCACATTCCTTTAAATTTTATAGGTGATATAAATTGTACTGTTGCTATAAAAGAAATGCATTCCATCAACAAAAAGAAAACAAACTTATTCATTTTGCTAAATCAATTTATTTTTTCTACCTTCAACTTAAAATAACCAAATAATTACCAATAACCAATGATGAAATATAATTGGTTATAATTAATACATCATGAGCAACAAATTATTTAAACTCTTTTCTATCTGTTTTTTATTTTTAAGTACAAACTTGTTTTCTCAAACCATAGATACCAAAACTAATGGTGAAAAATTTGAGCCTCTTTGGAGCAAAGGTGTAGGGGCGGGTAGGGCAAACGAAGGTTTGAGAGCTGGATGGTTAGACCAACTACAAACGGTAAAAACCAATTGTGGTTTTGAGTATGTGCGTTTTCACGGCTTATTTCACGATGATATGTTTCCATATTTTGAGAAAAATGATGGTAAAGCTGTTTATAATTGGCAATATATTGATGAGCTTTTTGATAGGATGCTGGATATGGGTGTAAAACCTTTTGTGGAGTTGGCTTTCTTTCCAACAGGAATTGCCAGAACTGATAGTAAAACTCAGTTTTGGTGGAAAGCCAATATTTCTCCCGATACCAGTAAATTTAATAAATGGCACGATTTAGTAAAAGCATTTACACAACACATTACTGAGCGTTATGGAGAAAAAGAAATTTTAACATGGTATTTTGAAGTTTGGAACGAACCAAATTTAAGTATTGGTTTTTTTGATGGAGACAAAAGTGCTTATTTCAGATTATACAAGGAATCAGCTTTGGCTGTAAAATCGGTTAATAAAAACTATAAAATTGGAGGGCCAGCTACCAGTAACTTTATTGCTGATAACCGCTATGAAGGTGAGCGTTACGATAATAAAAAATCAATTTTTTGGAACAAGGATCTCATCAATACCAAAGAGTGGAAATCGCCATGGATGGAAGAATTTTTGGCTTATTGCACAAAAGAGAAATTACCTGTCGATTTCGTTTCTACCCACCCATACCCAACAGATTACGCATTTGATGTAGAAACAGGGAGAGGCAAAGGAGCTGCCCGTTATGTAAACTCTACTAACGACGATTTGAAGTGGTTAAAGAAAACGGTTGCCAATAGCAATTATCCTAATGCAGAAATCCATTTAACTGAATGGAGCACTAGCCCTAGCAGTCGCGATCATATTCATGATGTTTTACCTGCTGCTGCTTTTATTATCAAAGCAAATTTAGACTGCATTGGTTTAGCCAACTCTTTAATGTACTGGACATTTACTGATATTTTTGAAGAAAAAGGTGGAGGAGAAAATATTTTTCATGGCGGTTTTGGGATGATAAATTTTCAAGGCATTGTAAAACCTTCTTATCACGCTTACCGAATGTTACATCAATTAGGTGATGAAAAATTATCCTATACTAATAATTTATTTGTAAGCAGAAATAGCCAAACACAAAAGATTACCGCCTTAGCTTATAATTATCCAAAGGAATTTGAAAGTAAAGTGCCTGAAAGTAGTGATGCAGGCTTATACATGAAAGCATCGTCAAGAGAATTGAATTTTACTTTAAAAAATCTAGAACCCAATGCATTTTTTGAATTGGAGATACTGGATAATAACGATGGAAATGTAATGACTGCCTATAAAGAGATGGGCTCTCCACATTCGCCAACCAGAGCAGAAACACAATTTTTAAAGGACAAAGCCAATCAAACGTTAAAAATAACGGCTAGAGCAAATGCCGATGGAGTGTTGAATATTAAAAGGACATTAACACCTTGGGAATGCGTTTTAATTAGAGAGCTATAAATCAACACAATGAAAGTTATATCTATTTTAAGTCTGCTCACTGTTTTTTTGTTTCAAACTTCATTTTCTCAAAATAAAAATGATGATAAAGAGGTTTTAAGTCAATTTAAATACACGGAAAACATTGTTTACAAAACTGTAAATGGTAAGCAATTAAAACTGACCATCTTTTTTCCTAAGGAAAGGAAATTTAAGAAAACACCGATTATGCTTTATACCCATGGCGGTGGTTGGGCAGGTGGAAATATGTATGCGATACTTAAATCTAATTTCTTAGAAACGCTTAAAATTTTAACCGAAAAAGGCATTGCTTGTGCGACGGTTGAGTATCGTATGTTGCGACCGGGTGTTTCATCGGTTGCCGATTGTGTGATTGATTGCAAAGATGCGGCCAGATTTTTGGTTAAGAATGCCGACAAATATGGTTTCGACATTGAGAAAATGGGGCTTTGGGGCGGCTCTGCCGGTGGACATTTAAGCTTATTGACCGCTTTGGCAAATAATGAAGATTTTTTAGGTGATGAAAGTTTGAAAAGTGTTGTTCCGAAATTTCAATGTATTGCTTCGTATTATCCTTTAACCACATTTTTTGAACCAGAAAAATTATTGAAAGGGTCCAAATTTACAGAGCCTGAATTTTATGAAAGAATGCTAGGAGGGACTTTGGAAGAGAAAAAAGATTACGCTCATTTATTAAGTCCTGTAGAATATGTAACAAAAAAATCTCCACCAATTTTATTACTACATGGAGATAAGGATATAACATTACCGATTATGCAATCAGAATATTTTTTATCAGTTGCCAAAGAAAAAGGTGCAAATGTAGAATTGTTTACAGTTAAAGATGCTGGACATAGTTTTAGCGGAAAACAAATCTCCCCATCAATGTCAGAAATTAATCAAAAGGCCGCGGATTTTATTTTGAAGCATTTAAGTAAATAGGAATCTGCTTAGGTATATGAAATTGTATGAAAAAAATTAGCGTTTTAACAGCTTTCATATTAGCTTGCTTTAATCATGCTTGTGCCCAAAAAAAATATAGGTAAACCCAATATTGTACTGATATTGATTGATGATGAAGGTTATGGCGATGTAGGTACTTATGGAGCAACAGGTTTTAAAACTCCAAATTTGGTTGGGAAGGAGGACAAAGGGTGCCATTTATTATCCAATGGCCGGGTCAAACACCGGAGGGGACAGTTTGTGATAAACTGGCATGTGCCATAGATATATTACCTACGGTAGCAAAAATCATTAATGGGAAACTTTCTGATAATAAGATTGATGGGGTTGATATTACTGATCTTTGGAAAGGGGGATTTTAAGAAAGAGCCTCGAGAAACCATACTTTACTATTTCGGAGTAAACAATTTGAATGGGGTGCGTAAAGGAAATTGGAAATTGGTTTTGCCCCATAAATGGGGATCCTATAACACTCAACCTGGCAACGATGGGGATATGGGAAAGAAAATTTCAATGGCTGTAGAAAAAGCACAGTTATATGATATGTCACGTGACCCTGGGGAACGTTATAATGTGTCTGATACTTATCCTGATAAAGTGAAAGAGCTAATGTTGGTGGTAGACAAGGCCCGTGAAGAAATGGGAGACTTAAATGTAGGTTTTGCTAAGTGTAGCGGTAGCAGAGACAGCGGTAAAGTAAAAAAATAGATACTTAATTTACCGCTTTTTAATTAAATTTGGTAAAAAATGCTTACTGCTCTATCATAGATATAACCTAGTTTTTTGGTGTCCAATGTTTTCCTTATCGCCTACCGGATTGAATAATGTGAATTGCCCGGGTCATATTATAGACCATATTTATCAATGTGATTTTTGCAGTGGCATGGTCTATACCAATGGTCATCACCTTTAATTCATGACCCTGACGGTGCATCCAGGCAAACACATGTTCCAACTGGCCCTTACTTTTGACTTCTCTCTTTTCTGCAGCTTTTGCTCCTGGCTCAGTGGCGTATGGCGGTAAGCTCGTTCATGGATCTCGCTTTTAATTCCCAGTTCCTTCTGAATGGCTTCATGTTTATCGCTCCGGTAGGCAAGTCAGCATATAAAGGTTTTCCCCGATCTTCTTCAGTAAGCAGATTCTGCAGTACCTCACTATCATAGATACTTGCAGAACTGGTCTCAAATCCGGTGATCAGTTTAGAGCCAATATCGACGTTTACATGGTTCTTATGCAAGCGTTCGCTGTTTATTGATTTCTCTTCAAATTTAGA
The DNA here is from genome assembly GCF_000403135.1 of Arcticibacter svalbardensis MN12-7. Classification (GTDB taxonomy): domain Bacteria; phylum Bacteroidota; class Bacteroidia; order Sphingobacteriales; family Sphingobacteriaceae; genus Arcticibacter; species Arcticibacter svalbardensis. The sequence goes on along the minus strand of NZ_AQPN01000079.1, from coordinate 82,570 downwards.
CAGCGACGTGAACATATTAAAAATTAAACGGCCCTGGGTGGTAGTGGTATTGATTTGATCCTGAAGGCTAAGAAATTCAATACCTGATGTTTTGAAATCCGATACTAACGTAAGCGGATGTTTCAGGGATCTGGCCAATCGGTCAAGCTTCCATACGACAACTGCGTCCTCTTTTCGTAGATTAGATATCATTTCTAATAATTTTTTGGGGGGGGCTCAAGTGAAGCACTTAATTGTTCTTGATAAATCTTTTCGCAACCCGCTTTTTTTAAGAGCATCGAGCTGTAAGTCTAGATTCTAGTCATGGGTTGAAACTTGGGCATAACCAATCATCATAAGTTTAATAAAACGGTTTATTAGTATATTCATTAAATATACTAATGCTTTATACTTATAGGAAATGCAGATTGTATGAAATTTTGCCTTACTGATGCGTTTTACTTGAAATCAGAGATCTTGGTTATAGTTATATTTTAACGACCGTTTAAGTTACATCTAATAAAGGGATTGGGGAGAAATGCTTAGCGATACATTTCGTCTAAATACTATTGGAACCCCTATATTGGTTCATTTTTATTAATAAAATAATATGTGGAACAAGAATCAATTAAAGATTTGGTTAATTAGTTCTATGATCTTATTAATTAAATTGTCGAAAACAAAATTTGTAGTTTAACCAAAATTAAGTTTGAGTCATAAAATAGCTTAAAATATTTGCCAAAATGGTTTATTTACTATAAATTTATTTTGCTAATTAATACTAACCAAATAATAATATTTTAATTAAGCTTTTTGTTATGATGACAAATCGATTTAGTTTAAAAACATTTGAACCAATTTGAACCAATTATAAATAAAGTTTTATGAAAAAACAATTCATCTTTCATTGTCGTAGTTATGTCCTATTTTTCTTTCTAATGAATCTTTTTGTAGCGGTTTATGCTCAAAAAAATATAACTGGCAAAGTTGTGGATGCATCCACAAACGAGCCCATTATTGGTGCATCTGTAAAAATTAAAAACACACAACAAGGAGCTGTTACTAACGTTAATGGCGTTTTTACAATACCGAATGCTCCAAATAACTCGGTTATTGTAGTGAGTTATTTGGGGTATGTAACACAAGAGGTCTCATCAAACTCTCCACAGCCTTTTACTATAAAACTAGCAGCAGATGCACAAAACTTAAGCGAAGTAGTTGTGGTGGGTTATGGTGAAAGAAAGAAAGAATCTTTAACCGGAGCTATTGAGCAGATTAAGTCTGATGTTTTTGAAGATCGGGCTGTTACAAATGTGGCTTTGGCATTACAAGGTCAAACTCCCGGATTAGTAGTTAGCAGAAGCTCTGCAAGACCAGGTAATGAAGGTATTGCACTACAAATTAGAGGCGCAACTTCTGTTAATGGAGGAAGCCCATTAATTGTAATAGATGGTGCTCCTGCATTTGATACGAATGAGTTTTATCAGATGAACCCTGATGATATCGAATCTATCAGTGTGCTTAAAGATGGTGCCGCTTCTATTTATGGATCTAGGGCAGCGAATGGGGTAATTCTCGTTTCAACTAAAAAAGGAAAAGGAAAATTGAAAGTTGAATATAATACTAATTTTAGACGTAATTCACTTGGTCTTAAACCCCCAATTACTACCTATGAGCAATACGGACAAATGTGGTTAGATGCAGCTAAAGAGGATGGTAATGGTGATTATTGGAATCTGGGTGAAACCGCAATGAGGGCTATCGCTAATGGTCAATCTGGATATTATCAAACCGCTGTTCCTTCATGGGGGAAAAATGGATTGTTGTATATAGGTCCGGCAGATCGTTACGATGAGTTGTATGGAGCCAATACGGGAAACCAACACAGTTTAAGTTTCTCGGGAAGTTCTGCCACAGCAAGATATAGATTATCGATGGGTACGGCTGAATCGGAAGGAGCTCTAAAGACGGCTTATGATGGTATTAAGCAGTATACAGCGCGATTAAATACTGATTTTGATGTTACTGATAAGTTTACCATTGGAGCTAATATCTCCATACAAAAAAATATTTCTTCTAGTCCTTCATCACAATTAGGAGGAAGCCTTGCAGTACAAGATCCTCCTATATTTCCCTCAAAAAATTCACTTGGGCAATGGTATGCTAACTTTGGTACAGGTGGTGGTGGTACCAACTCAATTGCCGGAACAACTGCAGGTGGTAAAGATAATAAAGACGAAAATATTACTAAAATTACTTTAAATGCTAATTATGATTTAGGCTATGGGTTTAGCGTAAACGCCAATGCAACCTATAATTCCATAAATAGCAGGAGAGATTTAACTTTTTTAAATGTTAAAGTATACGATTGGGACGGTACACCTGCAAGCCAAGGTATAAATACTACTTCCAGTATTGAAGCAGAAGCAATTACCAAATCATATCAAACTTATGGTGCTTTTTAAACTATAAATATAGCTTAAGTAAGCATAATATACAGCTTATGGCAGGCTTAACTGCTGAAAAGAATAAATTCGCAGCTCTTTATGCAAAAAGAACTAATATAATAGATGAGGGAGTGTATGATATAAATGTTGCTACTGGAACTCAAACTAATGGTGGAGTGAATAGTAATCATTTAAGAGGTCAAGATCATGATGGACTTTATTCAGGTTTAGCTAGGGTCAATTATGATTATAATGAAAAATATTTATTAGAAGTGGTAGTGAGAAGGGATGGATCTTCTCGATTTGCTCCTGGATTTAAATTTAAAAACTATGGTAGCATATCAGCGGGATGGAATATTTATAAAGAAAGATTTCTTGAAAATTTTAAAGCCCTAAGCAATTTAAAACTAAGAGCAAGTATTGGAACAAGCGGAAATCAGGTGGGTATTGGCAATTACGATTACGTGTCTACCATAACTCAAGGAACAACCGTTTTTGGTGATTTACCAGCATTAAATGCAACATCTTATGTAGATGGAATAACAACCACTTCACGAACTTGGGAAAATGTTGAAATGAAGAATATAGGGGTTGACTTTGCCTTTTTTAATAACAGACTTTCCGGAACATTTGAAAAATACATAAAAAACAATAATGGTATGCTTATAGCAATAACCTATCCAGAAGTGTTAGGCGATACTCCACCAAAAACCAATAGTGGAGACTTAAGAACTCAAGGTTGGGAAGCAATGCTTAGTTGGAAAGATAAAATAGGCAATTTATCTTATAACATTGGTCTAAACATGAGCGATAATACTAACAAACTAGTTAAACTAGCAGGGCCAGCTTCTATTCAAGAAGGATTAATCAATACCGCTGAGGGTTACCCTTTAAACTCATATTTCGCATGGCAAACGGATGGCTTATTCCAAACTCAAGCAGAGGTTGATGCCTATTATGCAAAATACAATGGAGGAGACCTCCTTGCACAGAATGGTGCATCTGGTTTACGTATAGGAGATGTTAAAAAATTAGATTTCGATGGAAATGGTCAAATTAATGATGTTTCAAGTGCTGGTGGTGATGTTAAATTTGTAGGAGATGCACAATTGCATTATGTATTTGGTATTAATTTAGGTGTACAATACAAAGGCTTTGATTTTACTACCTTTTTTCAAGGCGCTTTACAACAAGTAGTATTTAGAGGCGGTTATTTAGATTATCCTTTTGCAAGGCGGTTTTCGAACTTACCTAATAGTTATATTGGTCAAACTTGGACTGCAGAGAGCACTGGAGCTATATATCCAAGATTAACCTCTAATGCAGGTCGCTCAGCTTGGAATTGGAGAAATAATGATATTATACAGCAAAACAATAGATATATCCGTCTTAAAACAATTGTAGTTGGATATACATTGCCGTCTTCTTTTACAAATAAACTAAACATCAATAAAGTTCGAGTTTATTTTTCAGGTAATGACTTATTTGAATTTAGTAGTGTTAAGGATGGATATGATCCTGAATCGGGAAGTGCTCCAACGGAAACTGCGGATATTAGCAGAGCCATCTATCCATTTCAAAGAACAATTGCCTTAGGATTGAATATAGCATTTTAAATATTATGAAAAAGCATTTAATAGTTAATAAAAACTATAAACACATGAAAAAATTAGTGATTTTATTTTGCACATTTTTATTTTCACTGGTAAGCTGTCAGAAAACATTTTTAGACTTAGATGACTTGGATAGTGTAACAGAAGTTGTCTATTTTGATACACCTCAAGATTTCATAGATGCTTCAAACTATTTTTACAGAGGTCTGCATTCCCATCAAACCGTAGACGGTTCAGGATTTGATATGATTTCAGATTTTGGAACTGAGTTAAGTGCATATGTACAAGATTATGGGCAAGGTACCAATACTATTTCTAATGCCGATATTTATTGGAGAAATGGATATAATTACCTTAGAAAAATTAATCTTTTACTAGACAAAGCAAAAGAATATCCTGGTGATCCAGCTGGAATAAAGGAATCGGTGGCTACAGCCAATTTCTTTAGAGCTTATGAATATTTTAAATTACTGCAACGTTTTGGTGGTGTACCTATTGTAACTGAAACAACATATGTCGATTCAGAAATTCTTCTTGCCCAAAGAAATAGTAGATACGAAGTTGTAGCTCAAATTCTTACAGATTTGGATTTAGCGATAGCCAGTTTACCTACAACCGCAACTGGAGCCAATACGGGTAAGATTAGCAAATATGCTGCAATAGCTTTTAAATCACGAGTATTATTATATGAAGGTACCTGGGAAAAATATGTGGGTACTACTACGGATTTTGAGGGGTCTGGAACCGGAAATAATTCAGCAGCTTATATTGCTGAAGCTGTTACAAGTGCTAAATTAGTAATAGATAATGGGGGTTATGAAATTTGGAACAAAAATGCGCAACTCAATAATTTAAGCTATCGTTGGCTATTTGTTTTGGAAGATGCTAAATCAAACCCAGGAGGATTTACCAAAGCTACAAACAAGGAATTTATTATTCAATCTGTGTTCGATTTTGCACTGAAACCAGCTGGTGGTAATTTTGTGCAAATAACATTTGGCAGAAATTCGCCTACTCAAAAAGCATTAGATATGTTTTCGACTTTAGACGGGTTACCAATAAATAAATCGAGTCAATTTCAAGGGTATGTTAAACAATCTGATCAATTTAAAAATAGAGATTATAGAATGGTCTCTGATTTTGGAGAACAAGTACTTGCAAATGGTTCTCAACCAATAACTGCACTTGGAGGAGCTTCATTAACTAATTTGTCGTCACAAAAATTTAAAACTTATAATAATTACAGAGCTACCGGAACTGAAGGTTTTAATTACCCAACCTTAAGATATGCAGAAGTATTGCTAACATTCGCAGAGGCTTTATATGAGAAGGATAATACAATCTCTGACGCAAACTTAAATATTTCAGTTAATCTTGTGAGAGCTAGAGCTGGTATAGCTCCACTAACAAATGCATTAGTAACGGCAAATGGCTTAAACATGTTAGACGAAATTAGAAGAGAACGCACCGTAGAATTGTACATGGAAAATAATAATCACTGGAATGACTTAAAACGATGGGGAACGGCAGAAAAAGAACTTGCTGATGACTTAATTGGATATGTAATTGGTGGCACAGAATATGAAACCAATCCTGCGCTTTTCAATACAACGTTTGCAAAATTTGGATTTAAAAATGATTACCCATCTGGAAAAGGTCCTGTAAAGGCAATGATTATTGATCCTAAAAGTGCTCGACAATTTAGTCGTAAAAATTATTTATGGCCAATACCATCAGGTCAACGTTTATTAAATCCTAATTTAAAGCAAAATCCTGGATGGAATTAAGTCAGTTTAAATTCATATCAACTCTATTATGACTACCTCTTCATAAAATGTTTTGCACATCATTATAATTGTGTAATGTTAATTTTGGCCACCAGTATGAATAAACTGGTGGTTTTTAATAAGATTTACTAAATCATTTTAGTCATCTTTAAGCCTATCCGCTATCGATAAAAATATTAAACCAACTCAAATGTTGTATTACAATTAAACCAATGATAAAAATTAAGACCATATTATTTTGCATATTAGGAGCTACTATTCTAAATAGTTGCAAAACTAGCCAACCTCTAAATAATAAAGAAGCTTTAGATTATTCTGTAGCCCAAGTTAGAAGAAGTGCAGAAAGCCTTACCCAAGCCGATAGTATTCCGCGTAATATTCCTGATGGACAAAAAACGTGGAAAAAAGTTGGGCCATTAGATTGGACAAGTGGTTTTTGGCCAGGTGTGTTGTGGTACGCTTACGAATATACTGGAGATAGCTTTTATAAACAACAAGCAGAGAAATTTACTGCTCCAATAGCTATCATAGCTAAAATAAAAGCGCAAGACCATGATATCGGTTTTCAAATTTATTGCAGCTTTGGAAATGGCTTAAGGCTAACTAGTTATCCGGAATATAAAAAGATACTCTTAGCTGCAGCCGATACTTTAGCAACACTTTATAACCCTAAAGTAGGGACCATATTATCGTGGCCATCTCAAGTTTCTAAATTTAAGCATAGCACCATTATGGACAATATGATGAATCTAGAATTATTATTTTGGGCAGCAAAGAATGGTGGAAGTCAAAAATTGTATGATATAGCTGTTTCTCATGCAACACAGTCTTTGAAACATTTGGTAAGGCCAGATGGAAGCACTTACCATGTTGCATCATTCGACCCTGAAACCGGTGCATATATCAAATCAATAACGCATCAAGGATATGCAGATGAATCTATGTGGGCTCGGGGGCAAACATGGGGAATTTATGGTTTCTCTATTGCTTATCGGGAAACTGGAAAAGAAGAATTTTTAAACACAGCGATTAAAATTTCCGATCGTTTTATTGAAAAATTACCTAAAGACGGAATTCCATATTGGGATTTTGACGATCCAGCCATACCAAATGCACCAAAAGATGCTTCTGCAGCGGCAATTGCTGCCTGTGGTTTATTAGAGCTTTCTGATTTGGTTAAAACTGAAGCATTAAATGAAAAATATAAAAATGCGGCAATCGCCTTAATTCGTAAATTATCAACAGATGAATACTTAGCCAAAGATAAAAATTTAGCCATTTTATTGCATTCTACTGGTCATAAACCCAAAGGAACAGAAATAGATGTGCCTATTATTTATGCTGATTATTATTATTTGGAAGCGTTATTAAAAATTAAAAAACTAGAAGAAAAATCTAAATAAATTAGTGAAACCTAATTTAATTGGATATAAAATATGGGCGTTTCTTAACTGCCGCAGGCAAGTTAGCGGTAAGCTTAAACTAAATTTAATTGCGAATGAACTTTATAATAAAAGAAACCACAGACGACAAAATTGAAATTTATAAATCGAACAAATGGTCTTCTGCTGAAAAGCCCGAACTGCTTTACAAAACTTTATTAAATTCACATTCCTTTGTTAGGGCTTGGCACAATTATAAACTTGTTGAATTAGGAAATGCAATTTCTGACGGACACTTGGTTGTTTATTATCCGCACCTAATTGTTCATCCCGACTTTCAAGGAAAAGGAATTGGCGAACTTATTTTAAAGAAGTTTCAAGATGGCAAAGCCGATGAATTTCAATTTTATGGAGCGGGTGTGCCGGGTAATAAGATTTACGATCTGTTTTTACTTTTTCAAAAAGATATTTTAGATAAACAACCTGATATAGTAGTGTTTTACATCGGGATAAATGATGTTTGGCATAAAGCCTAATTTGGTACAGATGAAGACCGATATATCAAATTTTATTCTTCCATGATAGAAACCTTAGAAAGCAAAGCAGTGAAGGTGATTTTATGCACATCATCCGTAATTGGCGAAAAGAAAAATTTTGTTAATCCACAAGATGGAGATTTGAATAAATACGCACAGATTGTTAGGTATTTGACTTCGAAATATAAATGTGACTTGATTGATTTACGTAAGGCGATGTGGATTATGAGGATAAGAATAATGTAAACGATTTTTAAAAAGGGATTTTAACCAGAGACCGTGTACGCATGAATACTACTGGAAATAAATTTATTGCCGATACGATGTATTCTGTACTTATTAATTAGATGATAGGCTTAAATTCAATTGATTTCCAAACTCTTAAAGGGCATTATTAAATGAAAAAGATATTTCTTGTTCTCACAATATTGATAGGTATAATTTCAGTTACCGTAAATGCGCAAATAAAGGAAGCCAGTCCTGCTAAATCTACCGAAAAACGGATGGAATGGTGGCAAGAAGCAAGGTTTGGGCTTTTTATACATTGGGGTGTTTATTCCCTTTACGGAGGAGAATATCAAGGGCATATAAAAAAAAGGGCGGAGCAGAATGGATTTTAAATCGGTTTAAAATTCCCGTAGCAGAGTATCGTGAGAAAGCTAAAGAGTTTAACCCTGTTAATTACGATCCGGATTATTGGGTAAAACTAGCCAAAGATGCTGGAATGAAATACATTGTAATTACAGCGAAACACCATGATGGTTTTGCCTTGTTTGATAGTAAGGTTACAGATTGGGATATTATGGATGCAACACCTTACGGCAAAGATTTATTGAAACCTTTGGCAGAAGCATGTAGAAAATATGGGATGAAATTAGGTTTTTATTATTCTCAGGATCAAGACTGGACACATCCAGGAGGTAGCGTAGCCAGAAGATTAACTAGAGAAGGGTGGGGAAATCCAGATTCTACAAAAATTGATGCATATACCAAAAGCCATAACGGACATTGGGATCCTATTCAAGATACACAAACATTTGACCAATACATAAATAAAATTGCTGTGCCACAAGTAAAAGAGATTTTGAGTAACTATGGTGATATAGCCGTTTTATGGTGGGATACCCCCGAAAACATGACGGATGAAAATGCACTTAAATTACAGGCATTATTAAAACTCCTGCCAAATATTATCACAAACGACAGGTTGAAACATCCAAATTTCCCCGGAGACACCAGAACACCAGAGCAACAAATTCCTTCTCAACATGAAATGGATGGCAAAAATTGGGAAACCTGTATGACGATGAATGGCACTTGGGGGTATAGCAAAGCCGATACAAATTGGAAATCAACAAAAATATTGTTAAGAAACTTAATTGACATTGCCTCTAAAGGCGGTAATTATCTATTAAATATAGGGCCAAAGCCAGATGGAACGTTCCCAGAAGTAAGTATAGAAAGATTAGAAGAGATTGGTAAATGGATGAAAATTAATAGCGAAGCTATTTATGGCACAAAAGCTAGTCCGGTAGCGATGTTGCCTTGGGGGAGATGTACTGCAAAGCTGGAAAATGGTAACACGGCGCTTTACTTTTCAGTTTTTGATTTTCCTAAAACTGGAAAAGTACTTGTGCCGAAATTGTATAATAGGGTATTGAATGCCAGGTTTTTAAATGGAGATAAAAAACTTAAAGTCATGATTACAAAAGAGGGTTTAATTATAGATTTGCCAGCTTCGTATCAGTTAAATGATATTGCAACCGTAGTTAAAATTATGGTAAAAGGCGATTTGATTAATAAGAACTAAAGCTTCGCACAAGATTTCATGAATAATCTCAAACTGAAAAATGAAGTTTCAAGAGTTTTTTAACTTTATTTTCTTGAATTAAATTAGCCATAAACTGATCCAAATCATCTAATGGAAGTTCTAATATTTCAACAATAAGTTTGACCATTTCCAACAGTAATCCCCATAAGCGCTGATCCAGAGTCGAATCTTTTATTTTCTCTTCTGCTTCCCTGAATACGGCACCTTTAGTTTCATATTCACCGAACCGTTTTCTTAGCGTTAGTAGGATATACTAGATCATGCTGATGGAGATATTGGCAAACTGAACACCAATATCTCCGGCCTGGCTTTTACCGATTTTCAGATACTGTTTGCTTTTTTTTTTAAAATTCTCAATAGACCATCGAACCTGGTAACGTTCCACTGTTTTCAGATAGCCCGCGTTCAGGTCCGTAGACAAAGCAGCTGCCAGTTACCGTTCCTTCCAAATTTAGAGAAGAGCGGTTTTACCGCATTTCCCTTATAAAATAAAGGTACTTCGATATACATAGCACTCAGCTTCCTGCACCTCTTCTGCTCTTTTTTTAACAGCACGATCAACTCTTTGACCATGTATTCTTTCCCTCTGAAGAGGTACCTGGCGTTGCCCATTTTCATCATTCCGATGAGTTTTACCTTGACTGGATGGGCACAGGCCAGCATTTTCTCACAGGTAAACCAGCTGTCCATAAGCAGATAATCAACTTCCAGGCTACCACAGGACTGTTTGATCATACGGATGGCAGTGGTAATCTTATCCTTATCTATCTCTGCGGTACGTTTGCCTGCAGGGCTGTCTGCATTCCTTTGTTTATGATACTGGCCCTGATATTCCATTCTTTTCAATCCATAGGGGCTTGCTTCTCTTTTACCCTTCTCCCGGTGAAGGGAGAAACTTACAGGAAGAAAGCTTTTGCCGTCAAAATAACCCAGTACCAGCATCCTGTACCCCAGCACATAACGCATGGATACATGGTCCCATAAACGGCTGATGTTTTCCATTATGGTACCCGATTTGGTCAACAAGCTGTCATCAATAACAGCATCCGATGTCCTGGAGCAGTAGCCGTTCCTTTGGCTTAACAGATTTTTACAAATCGACCAGCGAATCCAAACAGCAGCTTCTCCCATTTCATGCATCTTTTTCATCCGGTAAAAGCTATCCTTACGGGCGGTGAGCGGTGTACTGCTGCTTTGTAAAAGAGAATGCATATTTGTTTTTCCGGTAAAGGGTACAATTAAAAGCATACCCAGTAAATCGGTAATCTTAAACCCTTTTTTCTTAACCGGATCGAGTGATTTGTATATAGATTTAAATTCAAAGAACGATAACCAGTTTAGCAAACGCAATGTTTTATTTTCCTTAGAATCAAATTGGGTTTTTATTTCAGAAATTCTATTGGTATCTTTGGAGTGCAGCATGTTTTTTTGTTTTGTGACTTTAATATACTCATTTTGAGTGTGTTATTCAAAAACTGCTGTTTTTTATACACTAAATATCCATAAAAGTTTCCTGCGAAGCTTTAGACAAGTAGTAAAATAATTAAAAAGATTTAATATTTTAATAAAAGCAAAAAAAAATCTAAATGAAATATTTGAAAATTAGCACAACGATTGTTCTTGTGTGTCTTTTGAAATTTGCTTATTCTCAAACAGACCAGTTTGATTTGAGTAAAATTAAAATTGTATATGTGAATTTAGATTCAGGAGAAGCCAACCCAATAAAAACCCAAAAAACGAAGTATTTTGATGGAACCATAAAAAAAAATAGTCCCTTAATTATTTACCCAAATATTGAGTTTCAAACTTTAGAAGGAATAGGTGGGGCTTTTAATGAAAATGGAGGGGAAGCCATTTCTTACCTCAACGCAGAGCAAATCAACGGACTATTTAAAAACTTGTTTAGCGCTCAACATGCTGGTTTTAGCTTTTGTCGTACCGCCATTGGCGCAAGCGACTTTGGTTTGGATGCATATAGCTATTCAAATGAGAACGATGATTTTGGTATGTCGCATTTTTCAATCAATAGAGATAAGAAATACGTAATTCCTTATATCAAAAATGCACTTAAATTTAATCCCAATTTATTTGTTTTTGGATCACCTTGGAGCCCCCCTGCATGGATGAAGCAAAATAATTCTATGGTGGAAACAGAAGCCGGAGCTAAGGTAAATACCCTTAAAAAGATCCCTAAAATATATGATGCATATTCAAAATATCTGGCAAAATATGTTTTGGCATATAAAGAGAACGGCATAAATATCAAAAGAATAACCATACAAAACGAAGTGGATATGAGTACTAAATATCCTAGTTGTTTAATGCCTCCAGCAGAAATGGTAAATTTTGCTACAGCATACCTTATTCCTCAGTTCAAAAAAGATAACCTGAATACCGAACTATTTGGAGGTACTTTTCGCTCGGCAGCCCAATTAGATATGTATGATTTTTTATCAACTAAAGGTGCTGATCAATTGGGAGGTGTTGGTGTGCAATATTCTTCATCTCAATATATTCAAGAAACTCAGATTAAATATCCTAAAGTTAAAATTTTTCATACCGAAGGCAATTGCAACGGTGGCGCAAATTCTTCTACTGAAGCTAGAAAGCGCTTTGGTGAGGTAGCGTCATATATCAATTCTGGCTGTACGGCCTACACTTACTGGAATATGATTTTAAATGAAACCGGTGAAAGCGGGTGGGGTTGGAAACAAAATTCATTAATCAATATAGATAGAAAAACAAAATCTATTCAATACAATCCAGATTACAATGCCATTTATTTGATGAGTGCAATAATAAAACCAGGCGATGTAAGAATAGCTTCTATGCATAAGGGTGGGATGATTTCTGTAAAGGATAAAACTGGGACAATAAAAATCATTGTTCAAAATGATGAGGGAGTAGAAAAAGGGTATGAGATAAAAGATGGTGCGCAATCAACTAAAATAACAGTGCCAGCTAATAGCTTAATCGCCATCATTATTGGTAAATAGTAAATTTTAAATCATTGCTGTCTGATAAAAATTAAAATTAAGGGGGTTCCTAAGAACCTTCCATAATTTAGGTTTAAATTTAAGTATGAAAAAACGGGAACGCACACTCTTTGATTTTATGGATCATCAAGATAAATTAGGCAATTATAAAGACCCCTTAAAAACACATGATGAACATATAGATTGGGAGGGATTCCGTGAATTAATCAAGAATGGTTTTGCTACAATAGATTATAGTAAAGGCGGCCGCCCGCCTTATGATAAAGTGATGCTATTTAAGATCCTGGTGCTGCAGAGCCTATATGGTTTATTGATGCCCAAACTGAGTTTCAGATCATAGACCGCCTGACTTTCATGCGTTTCCTGGGTTTAGGGATGAATGACCAGATTCCTGATCAGAACACGATCCGTAATTTTAGGGAAGCATTGATCGTAAACGGGTTACTTGATACCCTGTTTACAGCCTTTAACAGCAGGCTGGAAAAAGCGGGCATGTACACCAAAAAAGGAAGTATGGTAGATGCTATTTTTGTCACTGCTCCCAGGCAACGTAACAGCAGGGAAGAAAACGAACAGTTGAAAGAAGGTGATCTTCCTGAAGACTGGAGCCTAAACAAGATGCGCCACAAGGATACCGATGCGGACTGGACCAAAAAGAACAATCAGCTCTATTTCGGCTATAAAAACCATGTAAAGGTCGATATCGGATCTAAACTGATCACCGGATTCCAGACCAGTTCTGTAAGTGTCCATGATAGTGAAATACTGCCGGATCTGCTAAATGAGGATGATTGTGGCAAACCTTTATATGCCGATAGTGCTTACCGGAGCGATAAACAGGAAGCTGCTCTAAAGGAACTGGGAATTAAAAGCGAGATCCATGAACGAGCATACCGCAATACACCATTGAGCCAGGAGCAAAAGCTACAGAATAGGGAGAAGTCAAAAGTAAGGGCCAGAGTGGAACATGTATTTGCCTGGATGCACAGACAAGGTCATGAATTAAAGGTGATGGCTATTGGTATAGACCGCGCAACAGCAAAGATTACATTGATGAATATGGTCTACAATATGACCCGTGCAATTCACATTATTCAATCCGGTATGAGAAGTGTGTCCATACTATAAAAAAGGGCACAAAAGCAAGGTGCTAAATGCCTTAATATTATGATTTACCCCAATTTTTATTTCATAACTTATCCTAAAAAATAATTTATGAAATAAATGACAGATAATTAAAAAAACAGGGGTTATTAGAACTTCCCTTAATGAAAATGAGTCTTTTTTAATAGGTTTGCATGCAGTTTTTGCTCTTTATTGAAAAAAGAACCCCTACCCATTATCGGACAACAAAAATTTTAAATGAAAATAGTGAGAAAAATATTAATACTGAATTTATTAAGTTTTGGAATTTTGAGTTGGGGTGTTGCACAACCGAAAGCTTTAAGTACCAAAAGTAAGTTAGCGTCGTGGGAGGATGCTCGTTTTGGGATGTTTATCCATTGGGGTATTTATTCAAAAGCTGGTGGTGAGTGGAAAGGAACTATTAACCATGCAGAATGGTTACAGTTAACTGCAAAAATACCTTTGGCAGGATATACGGCATATGCAAAAACATTTAATCCGGTAAAGTTTAATGCAGATGAATGGGTGAGAATTGCCAAAGATGCCGGAATGAAATACATGGTTATCACAGCTAAACACCATGATGGTTTTGCCATGTTCAATTCTCCATCCAATCCATACAATATTGTTCAAGGTTCTGCTTTTAAACGAGACCCATTAAAAGAGCTTTCTGTTGCTTGTGCCAAAGAAGACATTAAGCTTTGTGTGTATTACTCTTTGGGTAGAGATTGGCAAGACCCAGATGTACCCACAGGTAAAGGAGATAAAATAGGTTGGAGAAGTAATCTAATTGATTTTCCTAACGAGGCAGGGAAAGATTTATCTAAATATATTGAAAGAAAGGTAAAACCCCAAATTCGTGAACTACTAACTAATTACGGGCCTATTGGGATATTGTGGTTTGATACCTACGAGCATATTACCAAAGAGCAAGGTCAAGAATTGGTAGATTTAATTCATAGCATTCAACCCAACTGTATCATAAATAATAGAGTTGGACCAGATTTGGGTGATTATACTGTATCTGAGCAAAAAATATTAGACAGTGCCGATATTAAACCTTGGGAAACCTGTTATACTATGAATAACCATTGGGGTTATAACAAAGCAGATACGAACTACAAAAGTGCCGCATCTTTGGTTCAAAACTTAGTGGATATTGCAAGTAAAGGAGGGAATTTTCTTTTAAATGTTGGGCCAACAGGCGAGGGTGTTTTTCCAGACCAATCTATAAATCGCTTAAAAGCAATAGGTGAATGGATGAAAATGAATGGCGAAGCAATATATGGGACTACGGCAAGTCCTTTTGGTAAATTTGATTGGGGACGTTGCACAAAAAAGGTTGAAAATGGCAAAACAATCTATTATTTGTCTGTTTTCAAATGGCCTAAAGACAGGAAATTAATTATTCCTCAAATGCAAAATCAAAATGCAAAACTCTTGGGTAGTTCAGAAAAAATATCAATTGAAATTAATCAAAATGGGAGCACTATTTTCCTGCCTAAAAATCCAGTAAATGAATTAGTAAGTGTAATAAAAGTACAGCAAGAATAGATTATATATAAAAGGGAATAAAGATAATTAGTTGAATAAATTTATGAATAAAGCACTTAAAAAAGGGGTACTCGCACTGTTAATAGTGTCATGCTTCACAGGTTTCAAAAATTTCAAAAAAGAAAAAAAGCGTCCAAACTTTCTATTTGTATTGGTGGATGATGAATCTCCATTTGATTTAAAAGTTTATGATGGAAAGTCGATTTTAGAAAGCCCCACCATTAATCAGCTAGCTGCTGAAGGGATGGTTTTTGAAAGCGCCAGACACATGGGATCTATGGTAGGTGCAGTTTGTGCGCCATCTCGCCACATGATTATGAGCGGGCGTACACTTTGGCACATTCCCTCACAAGGCAAAGAATTTATCAACAAAAACCATCCAGATACGATGGCATATAATACGATGGGCGCTATTTTTAACAGAGCAGGTTATAAAACTATGCGTACTTGTAAAAAAGGAAATTCATACCCTAAAGCCAATGCTTTGTTCACCGTAAATAAAGAGGCAACAAAACGTGGTGGGACAGAAGAAAGCGGCAGTGCTTGGCATTCTAAACAGGTGTTGACCTATTTAGATGAGAGAGAAGCAACAAAGGAAGAAGCTCCTTTTATGATTTATTTTGGCTTTTCTCATCCACATGATGTAAGAGATGGTACACCAGAGTTATTGTCGAAATATGGCGCAACCAACCATACAGATCCCAATACTTTACCTGCCCTAAATCCTAAGCAACCGCCTTTACAAGCTAATTATTTGTCTAAACATCCTTTTTTTATCGGTCATCCAGAATTGAGAGATGAAGAAATGGTAAGTGGTGTTTGGAAAAACCGCGATTTACAAACCGTAAGAAATGAGCTAGGTAGAGAGTATGCATGTGTTGAAAACATAGATAATCAGCTGAAAAAAGTACTCCAAAAATTAAAAGATATGGGTGAGTTGGATAATACCTATGTAATTTATACCGCAGATCATGGAATAGCTATTGGTAGACATGGTTTAATGGGCAAACAAAACTTATATGAGCATACGTGGAGAGTTCCATTTTTTGTAAAAGGACCAGGTATTAAAGCGGGCACTAGGGTAGAAGGAAATATTTATTTATTAGATGTATTGCCGACATTATGCGATTTAGCAGGTATAAAAATCCCTGAAAAAGTAGAGGGTAAAAGTTTTAAGTCTGTTTTATTTGGAGAAAAAACATCAATTAGAGATGTTATGTATGGTGCTTATGCGGGCGGTACAAAACCGGGTATACGCACTGTGAAAAAGGGAGATTGGAAACTGATAAAATACGATGCAATGAACGGAGCGGTTAGGCAAACTCAGCTATTTAATTTAGCAGAAAACCCTAACGAATATTTACCAGAACACCATAAAAGTGGCGCTATGGAAACCAATTTGGCAAACAATCCTAAATACGCTAAAAAACTAGCTGAAATGGAAGGTTTACTTTTGCAACAGATGATTGCTAATTACGATCCATATCGTTTATGGAACCAGCCTAAAATTAAAAATTAAGCCTGATGAATTTTAAAAGCTTAAATAGACCATTTGCTTTGCTGGCTGTGATTTTTTTAACTGCAGTTTTTGCTTTTAAGCCAATTCCTGATTATCAATTAAAAAGGGTAGAGATTGAGCCAGAGGTTTATACTACTATGAAAGCAAAATGGAATAATGATTTTGTGCATGTAAGCTATCCTCACCAATGGTTAAATGCTGTTATTGCGGTAGACCCTGGCGAATCTATTCAAAAAGCAATTGATAAAGTTACTAGAAATGGTGGCGTTGTTTTACTAAAAAAGGGTACTTATTTAGTGAGTAAACCTATTGTATTAAAAAGTAAAGTAACCATTATTGGCGAAGGTACAGAGCATACCATCATTAAGCAAGATATTGGATTAACAGATGGAGGAGCTTTTCAGGCCGATCCTTTGCCACAAATTACTGATGTTGTGATTTCTAATCTTTCCATTATAGGAATTGGAGGAAATAGCAAGGCTCATGGTATTTTAATGGCAGGCAAAAACGGAGAAAGGCATAACCGCATCATGCTTCAGCATGTTGACGTAAAAAACTGGGCAGGCACAGGCGTACACATGAAACGTACTGATAATATTGTGATGGATGCTTGTAATTTCCAAAAAAATGGTTCAGGTAATTCCTTGTATCACAATGTTTATTTTTTGTATAACAAATACATTTTGCAATCAGATTGCGATATGTCGTATCCTGTTTTAGGGAAAGGAAATAAATATACTTCTTGTGAATTTGTTTTAGCCCAACGTTGTACCATTAAAGATTGTAGCAAAAACGGAATCCAATCCGATCATGAAGAAGCGGGTTATATCTTTTTCCATAAATACCATGTTTCTGGTTGCGGCCAAGTAGCACTTTGGTTTCCTTGCGAAAATTATTACGATAAGTATAATTATACAGAAGATCCAAAATATGCACCTCAAAAAGTGATCTTAAATAGATGTGAAATTATAAATAACAGGTGGGGAGCTTTGTGGCGTTCGGTGAATAATAGCTACGTTATCAATAGTGTTTTTAATAATAAAGAAATTGATATGGGTTTGCTAAAATGCGATGTTAAAATGGAAAACAGCACATTTAAAAAAGGTAATGAGAATTATACTGATGTGAAGCAATGGCCAGCGGATGTAAAACTTTTATGGTAAATAAAAAATTATTAACACGATGAAACGATCACAATTTACAATGATAACAGTCTTTGTTTTGATGCTGAATATAACCTTTGCTCAAAACAAACCCATCACTAAACAAATACCTAAAGAACAAAGAATGGAATGGTGGCAAGATGCCCGTTTCGGAATGTTTGTTCACTGGGGTATTTATTCTGTGCCTGCTGGTCAATACAAAGGGAAAGAAATTTCAAATAGTGCCGAGTGGATCATGAATAAAGGTCAGATTCCACTAGGAGAGTATGAAAAATTCTCCGACGAATTTAACCCTACTAATTTTGATGCTAAAAGTTTTGTGGCTTTGGCTAAAGAAGCTGGGATGAAATACATTGTAATAACCTCCAAACATCATGATGGTTTTTCTATGTTCAAATCAAAAAGTAATCCTTTTAATATTGTAAATGCCACTCCGTTTAAACGCGATGTTTTAAAGGAACTTTCCGAAGAATGCCAAAAACAAGGTCTTCGTTTTGGCTTTTATTATTCGCAAGCACAAGATTGGAGTCACCCAGGAGGCTTAGGTAACAACTGGGATAAAAAAATGCAACACGTAAGTAATGATGTGTATGTAAAAGAAAAAGCTTTACCAGAAGTTAATCAATTGTTAACAGAATACGGACCTATATCTATTTTTTGGTGGGATACACCTCGTCAAATGACCAAAGAAGTTGTCGACAGTTTACATCGTATCACTTCTATTTTACAACCAGGTATCATTACTAACGATAGATTAGGAGAAGGTTACCCCGGAGATTATAAAACTTTTGAGCGTGGTATTCCTAAGGTTAAACCTGATGATAAATATTGGGAAATTTGCCAGCCAATTAGTGCCAGTTGGGGGTTTAAAAAATCTGATACTGTATTCCAAACTCCATCAGCGTTGATACGTAACTTGGTTGATATTGCCGGAAAGGGTGGAAACTATCTATTGAATGTTAGCCCAAGGGCCGATGGAACTTTGTCTCCAGTAGCGATAAGCAGATTGAAAGAAGTAGGGAAATGGATGGATGTAAACCACGAAGCTATTTATGGCACACAAGCGGGGCCAAGGGTACAACCTAATTGGGGCAGAATTACTTTGAAAACCGAAAACGGTAAATCTATTGCCTATTTGCATGTTTTTGATTGGAAGAACAATACCGAAATTCTTGTGCAATTAAAAAACAGAGTGAAGTCGTGCTATTTGTTAACAGATCCAAAAAGAATATTTGAAACCAAAAGTGATGATAAAGGTATTACGGTAAAATTAACCGGAAAAGCACCTAACGAGTATGCTTCGGTTATTGTGCTAAACCTTAACGAATCCTCAAATGCCATACAATCTGATCAACTTATTCAAAATGCGGATGGTATTTTGGTTTTACCTGCCGAAAGAGCACAGTTTCAGAATTTGAATGAACAAGGCGCAGAATATCAAGAGAATAAAAAAGCCATAGGAAAATGGACAAGCGAATCTGCAGAAGTAAACTGGACAGTTACAGTTCATACTGGAGGAAACTTTAAAATCTCTGCAGAAACGGCTTCTCTAAAAGATGCAAAAGTTAGTATCAGCATTGGTGAAGAATCTCAAGTTTTAAGTATGTCACCAAGTGGTGACTACAATAAATTTATCGGCCAGGAATTCGGTTCAATAAAAATCTCAAAAGCTGGAGTTTATAAAGTTATACTTAAACCAGTTGCTGGTAATTGGAATCCTGTTAATTTAAAAGATTTGAAATTAGAACTGACCAAGAAATAAACTTAAAAAAGAAGTAAAATTCTATACCCCTACCTCCTAATTGCAATCAATGGAATTAAAGAGGTAGGGCTTATTTGTCAATGGATATCTTTATGTTTATATTTTTTGAATCCATTTCTAAAAGAGAGTATTTTAAACCAAGGTTAAACTAGAAATAATAATGGATTTTGAACGCAATTAGCAGATATTTTGCTCGATTTTATACTCATCTTGTTAATAACCTGAGTTCGATAATTAAAAATGCGTACAATTGATTAGTTTTTACAGTATGATATTTGATTGGTGGTTTTTGGGGAAGAACTGTATGCAGCCAAACCTGCCAAAATATTAACCACTAAATTAATGAATGAGCGATGTCTTGAATGTTCAATCTGACAGATGTTTTTGAGTTCGTCATTTACAGTTTATATAACAGACCTTTTATAAGCATAATCTTATCATTCATGCTTATAAGGCTGTTTTTTATTATTACGAATGCCAGTGACCAAATGTAGGCCATCTGTAAAAAGGATTTCAAACAGCTCTTTAGAAATGTAGACTTTGTCTCCAAACAACTTGTCAAATATTTTTTTCAAGAACTCTTCTCTTTTCAAAGGATCCTATCATTTATATCCCCTGGCTAATCAGGAAATGGATAATTTCGCCTCTGTCATTGATCACCAGGTGAAGCTTAAAGCCAAAGAACCAGCCCATTGTGGATTTTCCAACTTCGGTAGTATCCCTAAATACCTTGTTTGCCTTGTTACGTTTGTTCTGACAAACTCTTATTGGTGTGGAGTCCACAAAAAAAATGCCCGTACAAGAGCCTGAACAACAGGTTTTAAGGAATATGGTCAAAGGCATGATTACACTTTGGCTAAGTTCTACAAACCGATTGTAGGATACTATTTTTAGGGAAATCATCCAGTATATGTTTCTGTACATAAGAAATATAATAATGCTTAAACCATTTGAAACCGCGGATCTGGAACAAGAGCAAAATGCTAATCACCTCGCTAATAGACATTGTAGGTGGACGTCGAGAAGGTTTCCCAAGAATGAAGTTTTTAGTGGTTTTATCAAATTTCTTGCAAAATTCGTCAACTATGCAGAAAATACCGGTAACGTATATCGTATGTAATCAAGCTTTGTTGGATACATAAATATTTGAATGTCGGATACTTAAATACAAATATTTACTAGCATGATTACAATTTTATATAGAATTAATTATCGAACTCAGGCTAATATAAATTAATTAGAATAAAATTTCTAAATTGATTTAGCTTTCATACATTTGATTCAAATAACTTAAATAATGCCCACTAGCTTTTTTAATAAAGTTGAATTATAAACATCTAATCTTAATAAATATGTATGAGTCAAACTTTTGTTGTAGTTGATCGGACTTTTTTTTAATGCAAAGTATAAGAAACCAATCTTAATTACTCTCATTAATAACTTTGATACTTCTATGGGCTCTTCTTGAGAATGTTAGTTTATGTTTTATGCGTTATGCGTTTATGTAACTTGTCGTGGCTAATTTCTATGCTCCAGTAATTTATTCAAAACTTAATAAATGAAAATTAATTTAATAGCTGTTTTATTACTATTCACAGTATTTAAAGCGAATAGTCAAACCCGAAAAGATAATTTAATACTTTGGTATAATGCACCCGCTGCTGACTGGAATGGAGCCTTGCCTCTTGGTAATGGACGTTTAGGAGCTATGATATACGGAATTCCAAGTAAAGAAAACATCCAACTAAATGAGAATACCCTTTGGGCGGGCAGTCCTAATAGTAACGATAACCCAAAAGCTAAAGAGTCTTTAGCAGAAGTTAGAAAACTAATGTTTGAGGGTAAATTAACTGAAGCTCAAAGTTTAGCTAATTCAGATATTATTACACAAAAGTCAAATGGAATGAATTATGAGACCGTGGGTAATCTACGAATGAATTTTTCAAACCAAGATCAGTTCTCAAATTACTACCGAGAGTTAGATATTCAAAAAGCAATAGCTACTACAACATATACAGTAGATGGAGTAGATTTTAAACGTGAAATGTTTACCTCTTTTACCGATCAGGTAATGGTAATCAGATTAACTGCCAGTAAAACTGGGAAGATTAGCTTTACTGCAACTATGGATCGTCCTGCCCCATCAAAAGTTACCGTATCAACAGAAAATAAGAACATTTTAAAAATGGTAGGGCAAGGTTCTGACGTAGCGAATAAAAAAGTCAAAAATTCAGCTCCTATAAAAGGATTGGTAAAGTTTCAATCCAGAGTAAAAGTTATTCCAAACGGTGGAACTCTATTAGCTAGTGATACCTCGCTAACTGTTTCGGGTGCCAACAGTGTTATAGTGTACGTTTCAACAGCTACTAACTTTGTAAACTATAATGATATCAGTGCTGATGAAAATAAAAGAGCTACAGATTATATAACCAAAGCAGAAAAGAAAAGTTATGATCAATTACTAAGCGCTCATATTGCATATTATCAAAAATATTTTAACAGAGTTGCACTTAACTTGGGCACAACCGAGAGTGCGAAAAACACAACTGATGAACGCATAAGGCAATTCAGCAAAACAAATGATCCTGCTATGGCAGCATTATACTTCCAATTTGGACGTTACCTGTTAATCAGTTCTTCGCAACCAGGCGGGCAGGCAGCGAATTTACAAGGATTATGGTGTAATGATTTAACACCACCTTGGAAAAGTGCTTATACAGTAAACATTAATACCGAGATGAATTATTGGCCAGCCGAAGTAACCAACCTTACCGAAATGCATGAGCCATTGATAGAGATGGTAAAAGACTTGTCAGTTACTGGTAAAAAAACTGCACATGATATGTATGGAGCAGATGGTTGGGTTACCCATCATAACACAGATTTATGGCGTATTGCAGGCCCTGTTGATGGTGCTACTTGGGGTATGTGGACAACTGGTGGCGTCTGGTTAAGCCAACATTTGTGGGAAAAATATGATTTTAGCGGAGATTTAAATTATCTGCGTTCTGTATATCCAGCAATGAAAGGTGCTACCGAGTTTTGCTTAAGTTTTTTAACGCCAGAGCCTGAACATGGCTGGTTAGTAATGTCTCCGGCTATTTCTCCAGAACATGGCCCAAAAGATAATCCTAAAAATGTAAATTTAGCTTATGGTGTAACCATGGATAATCAGTTGGTGTTTGATATGCTTACCAAAACAGTTAAAGCTGCAAAATTATTAAATACCGATGCAGAGTTCATTAAAAAAATTGAAAATACGCTTACTAAACTGGTTCCTAATCAAATTGGACAGTATAATCAATTACAAGAATGGATTCACGATGTAGATGACCCAACAGAAGATCACCGCCATGTTTCACACCTTTATGGTCTGTATCCATCAAATCAAATTTCGCCATATAAAAATCCTGAATTATTTGAGGCAGCTAAAAATACGCTTACACAAAGAGGTGATGAATCTAGAGGTTGGTCCATGAACTGGAAAATAAATATGTGGGCAAGGTTGCTTGATGGTAACCATGCTTATAAATTGATGGGCGATCAAATTAAATTAGTAGGAGCGCCAAATTCACCTATAGGTATTGGAACTTTTCCTAATATGTTTGATGCATATCCTCCATTTCAAATTGATGGTAATTTTGGTTTTACTGCTGGTTTAGCAGAAATGCTGGTGCAGAGCCATGATGGAGCCATTCAATTAATCCCTGCTTTGCCAGATGTTTGGAAAGATGGAAGTGTAACAGGAATTAGAGCAAGAGGAGGCTTTGTTGTAGAATCTTTAGAATGGGAAAACGGAAAAGTAGCTAAAGCTGTGATTAAATCAACTCGGGGGGGGAATTTGCGTGTTCGTTCTTATTCAGAATTAAAGATTGAAGATAAAGGTGAGCTTAAAAAGGCAAAAGGAGAAAATCCAAATCCTTTTTACAAACCCCGAAATATTAAAGCGCCTTTAGTGTCTGAAAAAGCTTCGTTGAAAGGATTGGACCTGCTTCCAATTAATGAATATGATATATCTACTGTTGCAGGCCAAGAAATTAGGTTGGTTAGAAAGTATTGAGTTTTTTTAAAATTCTTTAGAAATTGAATGAGATAATTAAAGAACAATTTGAGAAAAATAGAATGTAAAATTTAGGGATTTCAACGATTTATTTTTACTTATCATGAAATTCAGCATATAGAGGTTAAGGCGGGTAGTGATTTTTGCAAATAAAATATAGTGAAATCAGTGAGGACAGTAATAATTAAAAAAAATATTATAATCATGAATAGGAAAATATTCAATATTGTACTGGTTATGTTGGGTTTAGCAACATTAAGCTTTTGTACCTATGCTCAAAAAAAATCGCCATTGCTGGTGAGCGATGGCACCATTTTTAAATCAAAAACATTTTTCCCAAAATTTAGCTGGTCAACCACACCAATGTACTATCATTTTGGTGATATTAATCGAGTTTTAAAACCAGAAGAAGTAAAATTTATTGCCGATAGAACAGACTTCATCTGTATCGAAAAATCACACGCATTTAATGAACTAGGCGATGCAGTTCTCGGCACAAAGCAGGAGGTAGGGGCATTCCATAAAATCAAGCCTGATGCTAAAGTGTTATTCTATTACAATTCTTACGTTGCTTGGCCCTTTACAAGGTTTAATAAAGAATTTACTCCAGAAGGTATCGAAAAAAATAAGGAATTAAAAAAATTCTTGGAGATTAACCCAAAAACTGGAGAACTTACGACAAAACTTAAGCCGAATTTTTCTTATTATTTTGATGCGTTAAATCCAGATTTTCGTAAATGGTGGGCAGAGTCTGCTGCAGAAGGTGTTAAGGTTTCTGGTGCCGATGGTATTTTTATTGATCGAATGAATGTTGATGAAAAATCAGGTTATCCACAAGATAAATTAGCTGAAGTTTCCAAAGCCAAGGGCGAAATGATGGCTGCACTTAAACAAAAAATAGGACCCGATAAAATATTGATAGGTAATAATGCTGCCAATAACAAAGATGTTTTTCCTTCTTGCGATGCTTTTATGTTTGAGCATTATAATGAAATAGTTACCAGCAAAGAAAATTTGCTTAAAGAATGGGGCGATATGCTTCGCATTGCTAAAGCTGGGAAAATGACAATTTATCGTTTTGGCGCAAAGGGAAAAGGTCCTACCGACATCACTGTTGGGGCAACAAAAACAGATGGAATGGTAAAAAGGTCAAAAGATCAGTTAGAATATTATTTATCCTGTTTCCTTATCGGAGCACAACCTTATTCATATCTTCAATGGAATTGGGGATGGAATTTAGAGGATGGAAATTTGATAAGATATCCAGAATTGCAAAAACCACTTGGCGCACCCAAAGCAGCTTTTAAACGTGTAACCCCAGATGGTTGGGAATTTACCCGAGAATTTGAACATGCACATGTTTGGGTTAATACAGAAACTAGAAAGGCAAAGATTACCTGGAATTAATAACGTATTAACCATTAATGGTATTAATTCAATCAGAAAAGGGTTTTATAAAGTAAGGGTACTTAAAAGTTAAGGATAGTAAAAGTTAAAAATTGAAACCAGACGGTTGAAAGCCTACCAATAACCGCTGAGTTTAGCTAAAATCTCGTGTAGTATTAAAATTATGACGAGACTGAAGACTAAAGAATGAAAATTTATTAAAAAATTTAAATGACCGGAACAAAAGTTATAATAACGCTAAGTATAGCGGGATTAAGCATATTAAGCTTGGGGGCTTGTGCCCAAAAAAGTTCTCCATCGCAAATAAGCGATGGTACCGATTTTAAACAAAATACATTTGCCCCAAAATTTAGTTGGGAAACTACGCCGATGTACTACCATTTCGGT
The DNA here is from genome assembly GCF_000403135.1 of Arcticibacter svalbardensis MN12-7. Classification (GTDB taxonomy): domain Bacteria; phylum Bacteroidota; class Bacteroidia; order Sphingobacteriales; family Sphingobacteriaceae; genus Arcticibacter; species Arcticibacter svalbardensis. The sequence goes on along the minus strand of NZ_AQPN01000079.1, from coordinate 57,022 downwards.
GATATTGACCGAGTGCTTAAACCAGATGAAGTTGAGTTTATTGCGAAAAGAACCGATTTTATAACGATTGAAAAATCTCATGGATTTAACGCTTTAGGCGACGTCGTACTTGGTACAAAACAAGAGGTAGACGCATTTCACAAAGTCAAGCCTGGTATCAAGGTATTATACTATTACAATTCATTTGTTGCTTGGCCATTTACCCGGTTTAATAAAGATCTTACTCCAGCCGGTGTTGCTGCAAAGAAACCTACAACAGCATTTTTAGTCAAAAATCCTAAGACCGGGAAATTGATGGAAAAGACTAACGGTCCAGCATTTACCTACTACTTTGACTATTTAAATCCTGATTTTCGTAAATGGTGGGTAGAACAAGCCGCGGAAGGCGTTAAGCTTACAGGTGCCGACGGTATTTTTATCGATCGTATGAATCCAACTGGACAATCTGGTTACCCTGCAGAAAAAGAGCCTGAAATTGTACAGGCAAAAGCTGAAATGATGGCGGCACTTAAACAAAAAATAGGTTCTAGCAAGATACTTATTGGTAATAATGCAGCCGATAATGAGGCGGTTTTCCCTTTTTGTGATGCTTTTATGTTCGAACATGCTAATCCAGAAACTTTAAGGAAGGAAAATTTACTTAAAGAATGGGATGATATGTTGAAAATTTCAAAAGCAGGCAAAATGACGATTTATCGGTTTGGTGCAAAGGGTAAAGGTCCTACCGATATAACTATCGGTGCAACAAATACAGACGGTATGATTAAACGCTCTAAAGATCAGTTAGAATATTATTTATCCTGTTTCCTTATCGGAGCACAACCTTATTCTTATCTTCAATGGAACTGGGGATGGAATTTATCAGACGGTAACCTGATAGATTATCCAGAACTTTCAAAACCACTTGGAAGTCCTAAAGCAGCGTATAATAGAGTAAATCCAAATAGTTGGGAGTTTACCCGAGAATTTGAACATGCGAGTGTTTGGGTGAATACAGAAACTAGAAAGGCTAAAATTACTTGGCATTAGGGATGTAATAGCAGTTTTTTTTTATAAAATATTGCCATAGGTGAAGACATTTAAGTTAGGAATTGAGAAATATGCTTGCGCTATCTTTTAGATATTTGATAATGTGGAATAATCAGCTATATCTAAACATAGCATGTTTAGAGAATAGGAATAACAAATAAATAAAACCTTTATAACAATAATGAGAATATTTATTTTAATTACACTTTTTCTAGGTATCAACTCAGTTATGGCTAAAGAAATTTATGTTTCTTCAATCGGTAGCGATAAAAATGTAGGGACAAAAGTGCAGCCTTTTTTAAGCTTTGAAAGAGCACTATTAGAGACCAAGAAATTTGCTGGAAAAGAACCTGTTCATGTTTGGTTTTTAGAGGGAGATTATTATTTGAATAAAACAATCACGATAGGTATTGAATCCTCTGGTTCGTTAAAAAATCCAGTACTATTTTCTGCTTTGCCTGGTTCTAAAGTAAATATCAAAGGCTCAAAAGAACTGAAAAACTTAAAATGGAATGCCTATAAAAATGGTATTTATGTCGCATCGGTTCCTTCTGGCTTAACTTTCGACCAAGTATTTATCAATGGAGAAAGAAAAGTAAGAGCCCGTTTCCCAGATTATGATTATGAAAATCCACTACGTGGAGGTAATGGTTACCAGCAAGTAATAGGAGGTACAAATCATAGATATGATAAATGGTTGTCTTTTGATTCAAAAACCTTTACCAATAAAGACTGGAAAAACCCCGAAACAGGAATAGTACATGCTTTCCAGAGTCATAATTGGGGCAATATGCAGTACCGAGTAAAAGAGGTTAATCGCACAGAAAACAAGCTCTATTTAGGAGAAGGCGGTTGGCAATTACAAAGAGATCATGGTATTGGAGGCTCTGGTGAAAGTGCTTCTTGGTTTTTTGTAGATAATATATTTGAAGAGTTAGATACTCCAGGCGAATGGTTTTTGGATACAAAAGCAAAACTGCTGTATTATTATCCACAGAATATTCAAGAATTTAAAAATGCTAAGGTAGAAGTCCCCATTTTAAAAGACTTTATTCAATTGATTGGTACTAAAGAATCGCCAGTAAAAAACATCAGTTTTAAAGGACTCAATTTTACACAATCTCGCTATACCTATATGGATAAGTACGAGCCTGTTGCTCGTGGAGATTGGGCAATACACAGAGGCGGAGCCATATTTATGGAAGGTGCTGAAAATTGTGTGGTAGAAGATTGCAATTTTGAATATGTTGGCGGTAATGGTGTTTTTATGAGCAGCTATAACCGGAACAACCAAGTGAAATCTTGTCGTTTTGTACATACTGGCGAGAGTGCTGTTTGTTTTGTAGGCTCTCCATCTGCTGTACGCTTTTATCAAACTTGGGATGACAAAGAAATTTATGGAAAAAACTGGAATGAAATGCGTAAAAACATGGATTTAACATCAGGCCCAAAAACACCTGATTACCCAGAAAATTGCATAGTAGAAAATAGCGTGATGCATGATATTGGAGATGTAGGTAAGCAAGTCGCAGGCGTTTATATTTCTATGAGCCACAAAATAGTAGCATCACACAATACCATTTATAATTGTCCGAGAGCAGGTATATGTATTAATGATGGCACTTGGGGGGGGCATATTATAGAGTATAATGACATTTGGGAAACCGTAAGGGAAACCGGAGAACATGGGCCTTTTAATGCTTGGGGTAGAGAAAGGCAATGGAGTGGTTCAAGAGGAACCGATGCAGATTTTATGAAAGAGCTTACCAAGCTTGATGCAATAGACCCGGTTATTGTGAGGAATAATAAAATTGCAAATTATCGTAAATCTATTAGCGCCGGAAATTGGACGATAGATTTGGATGATGGTTCAAGTAATTATGAAATTTATCATAACCTTAATTTAGGATCAACTATCAAATTACGAGATGGGATGTTGAGAAAAGTGTTTAACAATATTACTGTAAGTGCTGTCCCGCTAGGTTGGCATGTTTGGCCAAAAGCATCTGAAGATGAGATTTATAAAAACATTTTTGTGATTTCTGGAGCTATTCCAGGTAATGCAGAACCTACCAATAGTTATATCAGACAAGTTGGATTGCCTACCGATACCAAATGGAGTACTCATTACGATGATAATTTATATTGGAATGTAAATGCGCCAAAGAATGAGTACATCGTGGATAAAGTAACTTTTAAACAATGGCAGGAAAAAGGTTTTGATGAGAAATCAAAAGTAGCAGACCCTTTATTTGTTGATCCAAAGAATGGAAATTATCAAGTTCAGGCAAATTCGCCAGCTTTAAAATTGGGCTTTAAAAATTTCCCAATGGATGAGTTTGGCCATGAGATGACCAGGATAAAACCTTTTGGAGGAGATTTTTCGGGAGAAACAAAAGTGGAGGTAATAGCAGATAAAAGAGGTGGAAAAGAAGCTGATATTTACTTCACGCTTGATGGTTCTGAACCAAGTATTCATTCTCAAAAATATAAAGGTGCTATAAATATTAAAAATTCAACCCTTTTAAAAGCACAAACATTTGATAAAAATGGAATTTCAATAGGTTTTGTAAACGAAGCCAATTTTACCAAAGTAAATGAAGTAGTTTATCCAAGTTGGCTAAGTACATTGTTAACTGGTAAATATGAAGGACAAGAAGGAAAGACAAATAAGAAAGCACTCGAAATGGAATTAGAAGGCGCATTATTAATCAATATTGCTGATGATCCTGATTTAATTGACGCTACAGGTGGATATAATTATGGTTGCTATATCAAATCCATCGATCCCGAAAAAGGAAAAATATGGATAACAGCTCAATTACCGGCAGACTGGGTAATACAACAAGTTAATGGCAATAAAATTCAAAACATAGCTGCTTTAAAAAAACAGTTTGAAATTAATAAAGGGAAAACAATAATCGTTACCGCAGCAAGAGATTATAATTTTAAAAAATTTGAAGTTAAAATTCCTTAAATAACTTATTGAATAATAACTAAAACTGATTTAAAAATAAAAAATGAGAAAGCATTTATCTAAGCTAAAGCTTAGCCGCTTAATAATAGTTCTTACGTTACTGCTGACTAATAACTCTTTTGCGCAAGATTTTTCAATGCCTAGCATCTTTGCAGATCAGATGGTTTTACAACGTCAGCAAAAAGTGCCAGTTTGGGGCACAGCACAGGCAAATGCAATTGTGAATGTGTTGTTTGCAGGGCAAAGTAAATCGGTAAAAGTAAATCTTGATGGAAATTGGAGAATAGATTTGGATGCTTTAAGGGCTTCGGCTGAACCCCAAATGATGACCATTACTTCTAAATGGGACAACAAAATGAAAGAGATTAAAATAAAGGATGTTTTAGTTGGGGAGGTTTGGCTTTGTAGCGGACAATCTAACATGTACCGTCCATTTAGAATGTTGATGGGAGAAGCAACAGATCCCGCTTATGAACCAGCGGTAGCCTATTTAAGGAATGAAGCAGCTACAGCAAACGATCCTTTATTTCGTCAGTTTAAAGTGGGTAACAGTTTTAGTGTGTTGGAAGAGCAAACGAATGGGAGAGGCGAATGGTCAAAAGCGATACCTGTTGAGGTTAACGAGTTTAGCGGCACTGCTTATTTCTTCGGGAAAGAATTGCGTCAAAAATTAAACGTTCCTGTAGCCATTATCAGTTGCAATTTAGGTGCAACCCGTATTGAACCTTGGATGCCTATCAATGCTTATGAGAAAAATAGTTCTTTGAAAGCATATTATGATGGAGAAATAGCCGCTTACAAAGAAAATCTTTCAAACTGGGATGAGCAAAAAGCTAATACAGCGTATAAACAATTGCTTGTTGAGTGGGAAGAAAAAGTAAAGTCGGCAGAAACAAAAGGCGAAAAAGCACCAGATAAACCTCGAAAAATAGAATCTCCAGCCCGAGATAAGCAAGTGCCAGGAACACTCTACAACGCCATGGTTCACCCACTTGTTCCTTTCGCTGTTAAAGGCGCAATATGGTATCAAGGAGAAAGTAATACAGATAATTCCGCTAATGATTATGGGCTACGACTTGCGGCTTTAGTTGAAGGCTGGAGAGCAGCTTGGGGACAAAAACAATTCTTTTTCTTTTGTAGTCAATTAGCAAATTATAGATCTCCAAATAAAGAGCCTGTTGGAGATGAAGATGGATGGGCTACAATTTCTTATCAGCAAAGTCAAATTCTAAAACTTAACAACACAGGATTAGCGGTATTAAATGATATTGGTGAAGCCTCAGATATTCATCCAAAAAATAAAATGGAAGTTGGAAAAAGACTTTCCTTATGGGCTCTACATCAGGCTTATGGTCAAAATATCGTTTATAGCGGACCATTATACAAAAATGCTGAAGTTAAGGGGAGTAAGATGGTAATCCACTTTGATAATGCTGGCTCGGGTTTAATGGTAGGGAAAAAGCAATTGCTGAACCCAACAGTTGAAGTAAACGAACCCTTAAAACGTTTTCAAATTTGTGGTGCAGATCAGCAATGGAAATGGGCAGAAGCTCGAATTATTGATAAAAATAAAGTGGAAGTATGGCATCCCCGAATTTCACAACCAATAGAGGTGAGGTATGCTTGGTCGTCTAACCCAGAAGGAGCAAATTTATATAATAAAGAAGGTTTGCCAGCATCGTTATTCAAAACAAACAACAATTGATTATGATAAAAAGTAAATATTTTTTAGTGGTAATTATCTTTGTAATAACCGATGCTTTAAACCTATTACAGGCTAAAACAGTACCAATTAAGCAGCCCAATGTTATTATAATTTTGGTTGATGATCAAGGATATGGAGATTTGGCATGTTTGGGTAATAAATACATTAAAACCCCAAATATGGATGCGCTATATAACGAAAGTGCAAGATTTACCAATTATCATGTTAGTCCAACTTGTGCGCCTACTAGATCGGCTTTAATGACTGGTCGTCATGCTGATAGAGCTGGAGTTTGGCACACTATAAATGGTCGGTCTATACTTTTAGAAAGAGAAACTACTATGGCGCAATCTTTTAAAGAAAACGGATATGCTACAGGGATTTTCGGTAAATGGCACCTTGGTGATTATTATCCATCACGTCCTCAAGATAAGGGGTTTGAAGAAGTTTTAATTAATGGAGGAGGAGGCGTTAATCAAACTCCAGATTATTTTGATAATGATTATTTTGACGATACCTATTCGCATAATGGAAAGTTAGAAAAATATAAAGGTTATTGCACCGATGTTTGGTTTGAAAATGCAATTAAATTTATTGAAGGCAATAAAAACAAACCTTATTTCTGTTATATCCCTACCAATGCAGCACACATACCGTATTACGTTGCTGACAAATATTCAAAACAATATGAAAACAACCCAAATATTCCTAATGCAGCTTTTTACAGTATGATTTCAAATGTTGATGAGAACATTGGGAAATTAATCACTTACTTAAAATCAACAAAGCAATTGGATAATACCATTTTAATTTTCAGTACTGATAATGGATCTTCTGCTGGTGCAGATCTTTTAGGCAATGGTGCTGATGGTTTTGTTTCAAAAGGGTTTAATGCAGGAATGAGGGGTTTAAAGGCAAGTATGTACGAAGGCGGTCACCGAGTGCCGTTGTTTATGCACTGGAAAGATGGTGGAATTTCTGTAGGTACAGATATTAATGAGCTTACAGCACATTACGATATTTTCCCAACTTTAGTTGAACTATGTAAGCTTAAATTAAACAAAAATTTGAATTTTGATGGTAAAAGTTTGGCGCCCCTTATAAAAGGAGATACTAAAGACTTTAAGGATAGAATAATAATTACCGATTCGCAAAGAGATGAAACCCCAATAGCATGGAAACGCACTTCTTTAATGCAAGAAAATTGGCGCTTAATCAACGGGACAGAACTTTATGATATTAAAATTGATCCAGAGCAGCGTAATAATATTGCCAGTAAGTATCCTGATAAAGTAAATGAATATAAAAAAGAGTATGCTGCTTGGTGGAAGAAACTTGAACCAAACTTTAAAATTTTTCCACTTATCTATATTGGACATCAAGGTGTAAATCCGGTAACATTATATTGCCACGATTGGCATACTGATAAAGATAGTCCTTGGAACCAAAATTTAATAAGAGATGGTTATAAAGACAACGGATATTGGTTATTAAAAGTAGATCAAAGTGGAACATATAAAATTAAGCTTCGTAGATGGCCAGAAGAAATTCATGTTGGAATAAATGAAGGCATACCTGCCAGACCAGCAATTGCAGGTACAACGGTAACAGCGAGTAATGAAGGAAAGGCGCTAAAAATTACCAAAGCCGCCATAAGCATACAAGGGATAGAGCTTTCTAAAAATGTAACTGGAAATCCAGAATTCCTTGAATTTGAGGTGAAACTTAAAAAAGGAGAAGCAAAACTTCAATCGTTTTTTACTTTAGGTAAAAATGAAACCATAGGTGCTTATTATGTAAGTATAGAAAAAATTTAAAAGCATAAGTTAAACATGATGAAAAGATTAAAATTAATAATAGCAATAATGCTAATGAGCATTACATATGCCAATGCTCAGAAAGCGGTTATGCAAAAAAAGCTGAACGATGAAGAGCGTATGAAATGGTGGCACGATGCAAAATTCGGTATGTTTATACATTGGGGCTTATACGCTATTCCTGCCGGAGAGTATAAAGGAGACACGGTTAAAGGAAATGCCGAATGGATAATGGATAAATTGGATATCCCAGTGAAGGAATACGAAAAATATGCGGCACAATTTAATCCAGTAAAATTTAATGCTGATGATTGGGTTTCAATTGCCAAAAATGCAGGTATGAAATACATTGTACTAACTTCAAAACATCACGAGGGTTTTGCAATGTGGGATTCTAAAATATCTAATTATGATATTATGGATTCCTCGCCATTTAAAAGAGATATTATTAAAGAGCTTGCAGAAGCTTGTAAAAAAGCAGATATAAAATTTTGTGTTTACTATTCTATTGTAGATTGGCATCATCCACAAGCACAAGCACCTCTTTTTCCTAATTACAATGCCGGGCAAAAAGATCAAACTATCGTTAATCCAGAGTTTCCAAAATACTTTGAGAATTATATGAAACCACAAGTTAAAGAGCTTTTAACCAATTATGGCGATATCGGTGTAGTATGGTTTGATGGAGATTGGATTGCTGATTATACCACTGAGATGGGAAAAGAGCTATATAATTACATCAGAGAAATACAGCCAAATACCATTGTAAATAACAGAGTGGATAAAGCCCGTACCGGTATGAGCATCAAATCTAAAAAAGGAGATTTCGCGGGAGATTTTTTTACACCCGAACAAGAAATTCCTGCTAAAGGAATTCCAGAAGCTTGGGAATCTTGTATGACAATTAATCGTACTTGGGGTTTTAAAAAATCAGATCATAACTGGAAAAGTAGTACAGTGTTGATTCAAAATTTGATAGATATAGTTTCTAAAGGTGGAAACTTTTTATTGAACGTTGGACCAACTTCTGAAGGTGTTATTCCTCAAGAAAGTGTAGATCGATTAAAAGAAATGGGCAATTGGACCAAAACTAATGCTGAAGCAGTTTATGGCGTAAATGCAAGCCCTTTTGAAAAATTAGAATGGGGACGTTGTACACAAAAAGTAGAAAATGGAAATACGGTGCTTTATTTTTCAGTATTTAATTGGCCTACAGATGGCAAATTGGTATTGCCGGCTTTCGATAATAACGTTGTAGATGCTGCTTTGTTACAAAATGGGAAAGAAGTAAAAGTAAGTACAAACAATAAAATTGTTAGTTTACAATTACCTGTAACAGCACCAGATGCTATTGCAACGGTTATAAAAGTGAAGTTAAAAGGAGCAATTAGCTTATAGCACTCAGAAAATAAATATGTTTAATCTCAAAAAGAATAGTTTTTTAGTATCTGTGGTTTGTATTTGTTTAATGGCTGGTTGTAAAGTTAAATCTTTGCTCAAGTACGAAAAATCAGATAATACGGTAACTATTCATGTAGATAGTTCAATCTTACAAGTTCAAATTATTGATCATTACATTATTCATATCAAGAAGGTGCTGGATAATTCTGTTGCATCTAAAATTCCTGATTATGTAACCGTTTTATCTCCTCAAAAAACACCTTGGCAAGTAGCTGAAAAAAATGGGCAGGTAATCATCAGTACCGATTCTGTAAAAGTGATTGTAAATGCCAACGGTAATATTCAATATCAAAACCAAAAGGATAATAAACTACTATCTGAAACTAAAGATTACACTTACATTAATCCAAAAAATCAGGGAAATAAGGTTTCGCAATCTTTTGCAGTTGGAGATGAAGCTATTTATGGTTTAGTTTAATTTCGCTTATTCAGAAACTTCAAAAACCTTAACGCTTAAAAATGATTCAGATCAATTCATCAACTTTTCTAAAAATCCTATGAAATTAATTATTGGGTTTGTTGGAAAAACAAAGCAAGAAGAAGTGATCTTTAATGGAGATGAAATTATTATAAAACTTTAATTAGCTCAAAAAAACACAATGAAAAAAATAGGAATTAAGATTTTATTATGCGGTTTAGCTTTGGCTTACGCTGGAATGTTGAATGCCCAAAATAAGGAGCAAATTACTATTGAGTCTTTATTAAAAGAGATGGTTAACCGCGATGCCATTGCTCGTTTTCCTAAATCCGATTTTAGGTTAAAACAACAAAGTAGTTACAACAGAGCCTCAAAAACGCCACAAGATACGGTAGGTTGGTTTGATAATAAGGATAATAATACCAAAGAAACTGACCACAATTTTATCCGAACCGAAGAAAATAATGGGCAAAAGGAATGGGTTTTAATGGAAGATGAAGGTGCTGGTGCAATTGTTCGAACGTGGATGCCATTTAGGACTGCGAATAAGCCAGAAACTGATATTCAAATTAAAATATACTTAGATGGAAGCAATAGACCAGTTTTAGAAGGCAATATGTTAGGTTTATTAAATGGTACAGGCTTATTTCCTTATCCTTTTGCACATAAATCTTTAAAGTCAGCAGTTTCTTTTTTCCCAATTCCTTATGCTAAATCCTGTAAGATTACTACAACAGGAATGCCATTTTTTTACCAGTTTACTTATCAAAAATATCCTATAGGAACAGCAGTAAAAACTTTTAGCATGGCTGATTTTAATAAGGTTAAACCATTGATTGAACAAGTTGGTAAAACATTGGTTAGCCCTCAAGAAGCAAAAGATGGTAAAGAGATTGCTATTGAAGCTAAATTAGATTCAAAAAAACAAAAATCGATAGAATTACCAAAAGGGAATGCGGCTGTTCGAAATTTTAGTATAAAACTTTCTGATTATAAAGATCCATCTATCACACGTTCGGTAATTGTTAAAATGGAATTTGACGGAGAACAAACGGTTTGGTGCCCAATAGGTGATTTTTTTGGAACGGGTATAGGTCTTAATCCTTTTAAAGGGTGGTATACTACAGTTGACGAAGACGGAATAATGTCTGCCAGATGGGTAATGCCTTATCAAAAAACAGGTAAAATCACCATTGAAAATTTAAGTGAAACAGCAGTAAACATCCAATTAAAAGCTAAAGTTGGAGCTTGGAAATGGGACGAACAAAGCATGTACTTTAATGCCGCATGGCGAGGTCAATATCCTGTTGCAACTCGTCCTTATTCGGATTGGAATTATATAACTTTAAAAGGTCGTGGTGTGTATGTTGGTGATGCTTTAACTGTTATGAATCCTGTTGCTAGATGGTGGGGTGAGGGAGACGAGAAAATATGGGTAGATAACGAAAATTTCCCTTCTATTTTTGGAACCGGAACTGAGGATTATTATGGTTATTCCTGGGGAGGACAAAGTAATGATTTTTACGAGCACCCTTTTCATGCTCAACCACGCAGTTTTGTGTACAATAAGTTAAACCGCAAAACCAGTAATGATAAAAACACTTTAGGTTACAGTACTGAAACACGTACACGCTCATTAGATACCATGCCTTTTGGAAGTGCCTTAAAATTGGATATGGAAATTTGGAGTTGGACTGATTGTAATATGGGTTATGGAGTAGGGGTTTATTGGTATGGAGATAAAAATATATTTTCTAACAGGAAGCCAGACCCAAAAGGCGCCTTAGTAATACCACCATTACCAGCGGGTTTCCCAAACCAACCAAAATAAAATAAATGAAAAATAGCATTAAATTTATCCTTGCGCTTTGCTTTATATTAACATCAATTATAAAACTAAACGCAGTAACCAGCGCTGAAAACCATAAAAGTTTAAATACGGATATTTGTGTTTACGGCGGTACCTCATCTGGAGTAATTGCTGCAATACAAGCTGCCCGCATGGGTAAAACCGTAGTTTTAATTGAGCCAGGAAAACATTTAGGAGGGATGACATCAGGAGGGTTAGGAAATACTGATGTAGGTAAGCAAGCCACAATTGGAGGCGTAGCTCGCGAGTTTTACCAAAAAGTTGCCCAGTGGTATAAAGATCCCAAAAACTGGAAATTCCAAACCAAAGAAGACTTTTTGGCTAGGGCAAAGTCCGGTCGTATTTCTGATGATGCTTTATTCGTTTTTGAACCCCATGTAGCAGAATTGAAATTAAATGAAATGTTGGCTTCAGAAAAAGTTAAAGTAATTTATAATGAAAGACTCAATTTAAAGACAGGCGTAAAAAAACAGGCAAATCGCATCGTTTCTATTTCTATGGAATCGGGTTTGGAAATTGCAGCTAAAGTTTTTATCGATTGTACTTACGAAGGCGATTTAATGGCAAAAGCGGAGGTTTCTTATACCATTGGGAGAGAGGCAAATTCGCAATACGGTGAAAAAATTAACGGTGTACAAACTAAAGAACCATCAAGAATGGGAGAAAGACCTTTAGATCCATACGTAGTTCAGGGCGATGCTACAAGCGGTATCATTAAAGGTTTAGTTGCTGATGTTATTGGTAAAGAGGGTGAAGGGGATCATCGAGTGCAAGCTTATAACTATCGTTTATGCTTAACCTCGCAAGAAGATAATAGAGTGCCTTTTGATAAACCCAAAGGTTATGATGAATCTGAGTACGAATTGCTTTTTCGTTGGTTTGAGGCTGGAAATACCAAAGGAATTCCATTAGGTTCTAATCCAATTCCAAATGATAAAACAGATACAAACAAAGCTGGTTGGGTTTCTACAGATTATATGGGCATGGCTGATGAATATCCAGATGCGGATTATGCCAAACGAGATAAAATAATCAAAGCACATATTCTTTACACTAAAGGCTTGTTATGGACGATGGCTTATCATCCCCGAGTACCAGAAGTTGTTCGTAAAAGAGCATCAAAACTAGGTTATGCTAAAGATGAGTTTTTAGATACCGATCACTTTCCTTTTCAGCTTTACGTACGCGAAGGGCGTAGAATGATAAGTGATTTTGTGATGACTGAAAATCAGTTAAAAGGTGGTGAAAAAGTAGATGATCGAGTAGCTTTAGGCTCTTATGGAATGGATTCTCATCCAACCCAAATTTGGGTAGATAAAGACGGTGCTTTACATGCAGATACTCCAAAATGGACAGGTGTTAGTCCTTATGGAATCAGCTATCAATCCATCACTCCCAAAGAAAAGGAATGTTCAAATTTATTAGTCCCTGTATGTCTCTCTGCTTCGCATAGTGCTTATGGCTCCATCCGTATGGAACCTGTTTATATGATGTTAGGACAAGCTGCAGCAACTGCCGCTGTTTTGGCTACTAATGGTGATGGTAAAGTACAAAATGTACCCTATGCAAAACTTAAAGAACAATTACTGAAAGATGGACAATTGCTAAATTAAAAACATGAAAAATTTAAATTCTATTTTCAATATTCACCAAATTAAACTGCTAATTTTATTTAGCTTAAGCATCCTGTTTTTTAGTTTTAACACCATAGCTCAACCTAAAACAATTAAAGCAGATGTGATTATTTATGGAGGTACTTCTACCGCTATTGCATCTGCAGTGCAACTTTCTAGAATGCATAAATCTGTGATTATTGTTTGTCCGGAAAAGCATATTGGTGGATTATCTGCCAGTGGTTTAGGTTTTACAGATATTGGTAACAAAGTAGTTATTGGCGGAATTTCTAAAGAGTTTTATCAGCGTGTTTATAATCATTACCAAAACGATGACGTTTGGAAATGGCAAGCTAAAAATGAATATGGTAACGAAGGACAAGGAACTACAGCAATTGATGATGTTGCTAAAACCATGTGGACTTTTGAGCCCCATGTGGCTGAACAGATTTTTGAAGATTTTATAAAGCAAAATAAAATCAAAATCTATCGTGATAAGTGGTTAGATAGAGAAAATGGAGTGGAACTGGTTAATGGAGCAATTAAATCTATCACCATGTTAACAGGTGAAAAATTTGAAGGTAAAATTTTTATTGACGCAGGATATGAGGGAGATTTAATGGCTGCTGCGGGTGTAAAATATCACGTAGGCAGAGAAGCCAACAGCGTTTATAACGAAACTTGGAACGGGGTGCAAAAAGGTGTTTTTCACCATAGTCATAATTTTGGCAATCTAAACATAAGCCCTTATGTAATTCCAGGAGATCCAACAAGTGGTGTGCTTCCGCGAATATCAACAGCAGCGCCTGGGGAACAAGGTTCTGGTGATCATCAAATACAAGCATATAATTATAGGCTTTGCACTACTAATGCTAAAGGAAACATTGTTCCATTTGAAAAACCGAAAGATTATGATCCTGCACAATATGAACTTTTGAGGAGAGTATTCACCTCGGGTCGAACTAACATGTTTGGCGGTGGAAATATCCCAAATAATAAAAGAGATGTAAATAATGTAGGACCGTTTAGTTCGGATAATATCGGGATGAATTATGACTATCCAGAAGCTTCTTATGCCAAAAGAAAAGAAATTTTAAAAGAGCACATCAGTTATCATAAAGGGCTACTTTACTTTTGGGGACATGATGAAAGTGTGCCGGAACGTTTACGTGACAATATAAACAAATGGGGTTTATCTAAAGATGAATTTGTGGATAATGGACACTGGCCTTACCAAATATATGTAAGAGAAGCCAGGCGGATGGTTGGAGATTTTGTGATGACCGAGAACGAAATTTTAGGGAAGCATAAAGTTAATGAACCAATCGGCATGGGCTCTTATACTATGGATTCTCATAATGTTCAGCGTTATATTACCCCTGAAGGATATGTGCAAAATGAAGGAGATTTAGGTGTAGATGCGAACCAACCATATCAAATTCATTTAGGAACCATTATACCGAAAAAAGAACAATGCAAAAATCTTATCGTGCCCTCAGCCGTTTCTAGCTCTCACATTGCATTTGGTTCTATCCGTATGGAACCAGTTTTTATGATATTGGGTCAGAGTGCAGGGACGATTGCTGGTTTAGCTTTGGATAAAAAAATGGATATACATGATTTACCTTTTGGGGAATTGAGTAAGCGATTAATTGCAGATAAACAGGTGTTAAGTTATATAAAGCCTTAAATCAATATTTATAGAATAATCAAGTGAAAAAAATAAAATTATTAATTCTTGTGTTTACAGTAACCGCTTTTCAATTGGCTTTTGCATACAATTTGGTTCACACAAATGTAGAGCACCATAAAACCGATGTAAGCGTTTCAACCCTTTCCGAATTAAGGGAAGCTGTACAAAGCGATAATCAGGTTATTGTGCTGAAAGCTGGCAAATACAACATTACTGAATTGCCAGAAAATGCAAGAAATTTCCCATGTTCAGGGTCAAATAATACCATTAACTTATCTGGTGCTTATATCAATTTTCCGGTCGGGAAATTTACCACGGCTCATTTTATATTAACAGGTTCAAATATTATCCTAAGGGGCGGAGAATTTGAAGATACCTATCAAAATGGGATGCAAAAAGTGACGGATTTTGGCAGCTATAATCAAAATAGAAGTACACTCGCCAAAGGAATAAAAGGAGATGCCAATATAAAGGTATTAGGTAATAACAATTTGGTGATAGGTGTAAAAATGACAACACGCGGTTCTTTCCCTTACGGTTATGGCAATATGTATGGAATTGGTGCTGATAACGCTACCGGGTTAGATAAACATTGTGCACTATTGATTACAGGTATTGGCAATACGGTAGATAGTTGCGAATTTCAACATAGAGCATTTGGACATGTAATTTATATGCAGAAAGAAGCGGATAAAACACTTATAAAAAACACCTATATAGAGGGTGATGTTAGGCCAAGTAACGATGTGTATAAAGAAACCAATGATGGAGATTTACCCAAAAAATTTGATTATAAAATGCCTTTAGGGCCTATGAAAGGCTTGCCAATTCCGCATGATGTGATGTTAAACCTTACAGAGGATGGCATTAGATCTTATAATATTCCTGGTTCCGTAACTGTTGAAAATTGTGTTGTAAGAAAATGCCGCGGAGGTATCAAATTGTATTTAGGTAAAGGAGAAGTAAAGGTTAGCAATTCTACCGTTCTTGATTGTATTGTAGAAGGCTTTACTTTGAATAATGGTGGTAAAATGATCAATTGCAGTGGAAATGCTGCTTACGGGCCTCTTATTTACATGCATTCAGATGCATCTGCTAACCAACAGATTGATTTAAAAGTTTTACCTGCTCCATACGCAGTAGGCAACCATGTATTTGCCGCCATTAAAGGAAGTGGACATCAAATTAAACTCACACAAGTTGGAAATTCAACGCCATTTGATGCAACACTTAGACCAATTGTGATTGGTTATACTGCTCGTTTTGAATTTCTTACCACAGATTTCCCAAAAATACCGAAAGGTTATGAAGAAAATTACGCTAAGTATTTTAAGGATGAGCGCTATAAAGCAACCAATATAACATTAATCAATGGTACACCATATCCAGTTATCCTTGGGCAATTATCCGAAAAGAATACAGTTAAAAGTCTTGGCAATGTAAATGATTTGGGGAAGGGCAATAGTATATCGAAACCATAAGAAGGTGTAAAACAGCAAAACCGAAAGGCCAAAGCTTTTTTGCGGTCGTTCATACGAATGTAAAAATAGCAAATCATTAATTCGATTGAATCGTTACCCTATTGCTGCACTCTTTATAAACGAGCAAAAGCTTGGTTGATATAACTTACTCAATTAAAAACTATTTTACAGTTTCAACATTTTCTAATTTTACGGTAATAGGGTTGGGCCATTTATATACCATCCAACAATCAAACGCGCCATAGCTCATTCTATGCTGCTTAAAACTGAAATTAATCTTACAACCATACTATCAAGTGGCTCAAGTTATCAGCACGAATCCATTTTATCAAATTATTGATTTTAAACTATTCCTCACTTCAATTGTACAATAGAGATCAAGTTTGAAAAACTTAACGGTTTTATTTGTTTTGGTAGTAACAGTGGCTGTAAGTAAATAAGCAATTGTCATCTTCTTAACGGTTGTCTAAATGGAATGTTCTATATTATTCTGAATTCTAATCTAAATTTACAAAACTAAACTTGCCTTTAAGTTCATTAATAGTATGAAAAAAACAATCAACATCTTCCTTTTTGTTACTCTGATAAGCATGACATATAGCTGTAGTCAGAAACGTTTGGCAACTACGCCACCCCACCAGGGAGGCAGCGAAATGCTTTATCAGTATAAATGGAATTTCATCGAGTTAAATAGCCAGCCTGTTTCTACAGGCAGGGATACTTCTTATCTTCTATTTTATCCGGGCCAAATTAATCGAGTATCTGGATCAACGGGTTGTAATCGTCTCACTGGAACATTTGAACTATCAGACTTGGATAAATTAAAATTCTCTCCGCTGATTACCACCAGAATGGCATGTCCCGGTTATGATGAGTCGACACTTCTTAAAGCGTTAGAACAGGTAAACAACTGGAGCATCATCAACAACCAACTATTGCTTAGTAACGGTAGGACTCTTGTGGCAAAACTTCAAGGTGTACCCGTTACTATACCTAAGTAAATCGTTGATAAAGGAGTAGTATGTACCTCAGCTGTTTATCAAAATTTGATAACAATATTAAACAAGGATTTAGCTAAATGTCAATCTTGTCTAATAATTGAAGTTGCATATTCATTCCAAGAACACATCAGAGAAAATAGTGTTTAATTACAATTAAGCACTTTATAAATAAATTGATGAATCATGGAAAAAAGTAATATGCCGGTTTGGTTTATCACTGGCTGCTCTACCGGTTTTGGTAGAGAATTAGCGAAGTTAATATTGAAAAAAGGTTGGAATGCAGTAGTCACCGCCCGGAATATAGATCAGGTTATGGATATTGTTGAAGGGTATGAAGATACATCATTAGTGATATCATTGGATGTAACAGATAAAACTCAGGTTTCAAATGCGGTAGCTCAAGCTCAGGAATTCTTTGGGAAGATCGATGTCCTGGTAAATAATGCCGGATATGGATACTTCAGCAGCATTGAAGAAGGCGAAGAAGAGAAAATCAGGGCACAGTTTGAGACCAACTTTTTTGGTCTCGTAAATGTTGTACAGGCTGTATTACCGGGAATGCGCGAAAAACGCAACGGACATATCATCAACTTTTCTTCTATTGGCGGACTAAGAGCTTTTACTGCAACAGGTTACTATCATGCTACTAAATTTGCTGTAGAGGGATTATCAGAATCTTTGTCTCAGGAAGTAGCTCCACTGGGGATTAAGGTTTTACTTGTAGAACCAGGGCCTTTCCGTACAGATTGGGCGGGCCGATCTACATCCCGTACACCAGTATCTATAAAAGACTATCAAGAAACCGTTGGTGTTCGCATGGATGCAAGTCAAATAGGAAGTGGAAAACAACAAGGGGATCCTGTTAGAGGCTGTGAAGCCATTATTGAAGCCGTTTATGCTGAGCACCATCAGTTGAGGCTTTTGCTTGGTGAACCTGCATTTAAAATGGCTATAGAAAAAACTGAGATGTTAAAAGAGAATTTTGAGTCTTGGAAAGAATTAAGCCTGAGTGCCGATTTTCCAGAATCTGAAAGGTAATTGATAAAGTAGACTTTAACAAAGAGCTCAATACAAAAATTGATCTACTTTGTGGCGTCAAATGATTGCTTAACCAGTATTAAATAGAAAACTAACTATTTTTTAAAAGGCTTGAGTTGCTAAGAACCTTATAATAAATATAGATTTCTTCATTAGCTACTCAAGCCTTTTTTTACGATAATCTCTTGGTGTTATTCCAGTCTTTTTCCTTGAATAATTTAGAAAATTAAAAATAACTATCAAATCTTGATATAGGAGGCTGTTGAGGCCTCCTTTATTTTTGTTAAAAATTTAATTTATGTGTCCCTAAATATTGGCTCATTGAAACCCTGTTATTCTTCAGCGATTTAAAAGCAATATATACTTCCAGTTCCTGGTTGTTAAAGGTGTCAGGTATGTCAATTTTTAGCATTCCCTCCATGCGTGTTCCCATGCCAATTCCCTGTAAAGTGTCATTCGTTACCCGGTTGTATACCAGGTAAAAAAGTACATCTCCCCAATAAGCATCGCATAACTCATTTTCCGGATTCCAGGTGATCTCCATCCTATTGGATCCCGGCAACCGAACTGCTGCATCCTCTACCCCTGGAAGGTCGCCATAACTGATCATTACGGATGCATAATCCATATACAGGTTTGGATATTCTCCCCTTAAGACATGATTATAGGTATAAGAATGCGAAGCCATCAGTGCCGTCATTCTGGGGTTGTATTCCTTAAAACCTATTGTAATTACTTCTTTCAGCGGTGCAAGCCATTCCTGGAGGTATTTGAATGTCAACCTTGTTGCTGCTTGTTTTGCTGTAGGTGTTTTTTTACTTCGTTTAGGAACTGCCCTGATGTAGTCAACCCCTTTCCATGTGCAACCTACAGTAGGACCTACTTTGCCATGGAAACTTCCATTAATGCCATTTTCGTAATGAGCCATTTTTTTATTAATTTAAATTGTTAAATGATATTGGCAAGGTAAATAGTAGTATTCACAAGTCATGTAATAAATCGTATTTAATGCTGAATTTAGTTGGTTCTAAACCGCAACTTATTTGCTTGGCGAGCGGAGAAAGTGCGGAGGAGGTGCGGAGAAGCTGGGTATATTGTGCGGTTTATTTAAAAGGAAGATAATAATGATCTATCAGTATATCTTTCACCTTAACCTTAAATAAGACAGGTTTATTTTGTTAATTTGAGCATGGAATTTTCGATTCAGGATCTGTTACCCAATATCACTTTTAAAACATCCAGAAGTGGGGGTAAAGGCGGGCAAAATGTGAACAAAGTAGCCAGCAAAGCTGAATTGAATTTCAATTTTGAAGCTTCTCTGGTGTTTGATTCTGTTCAAAAGGAACGATTGAAACAAAAGCTAGCCAATCGCATGACTGCGGAAGGGCTTATTCAGGTGATCAGTGAAGAGGAGCGCAGTCAATATTTAAATAAAGAACGGACGCTTGAAAAGCTCTATCTACATTTGAAAAATGCGCTGCATGTTCATAAAACAAGAAAAGCGACTAAACCCAAGAAATCTTCTATTGAAAAGCGACTTAGAAATAAGCAGCTCCATGCTGTGAAAAAAATCAATAGGAAAAATAGTGGTCCTGATTCCTAATATTAATAGAGTTCATCGTTTACATTTAAAATCTACCTGAACTAACCATGTTTTAGCAAAATAATGATGAAGCGGCAGTATTGAAGAATCCGAATGCAGAGCTTTGGTCTCCCGAAAGTCCTTTCTTGTATCATTGGAAAATAGCGGTGATGCGCAAAGGAAAAAGCCCTGGATGAAGTAACTAGTTATTTTGCGATGCGGAAATCTTCTCTTGGACCGGATAAAAACGGAATCCAAAGGATTATTGAATAACAAGTTTGTGTTCCAATATGGTCCCTGGATCAGGGATGGTGGCCTAATGGTTTATACTGCTCCAACGGGGTCATATTGTGGATCTGCATAATTATCCCGAGCCGGCTATACCTCGTCCTGAGATCTTTGGTGCAAAACATGCCTTGGTTTTAGGTGAATTTGGTGGACTGGGATTACTGGTAGATAACCATGTTTGGCAACAAAAGGACAACTGGGGTTATCAGAGCTTTAAGAAAGCAGATGATAAAAAATTGGGATGGGCTGAAGGTATCGGCTTCAATACGATGCGGGTATATCTGCATAGTATTGCCTGGAAACGTTAAATGCTGAACCGGATGTTAATAAGTAGTTTATGAAAAGGTTAAGCTTTTTATTTCTGGCTTTTTTTACTGCGGAATCAGTGGTTGCTCTACCAGTAAGGTAGCGGGTTCTGATCCCATAGTACAAACTACATTTACCAATCCACTGCTTCCTTCTGGTGCCGATCCATGGACTGTTTATAAAGATGGATATTGTTTTCTGGAAATAAGGATAAGCTGTTTGTGGTATATTCTGCTAGTGGTAGCTGGACTGATTCGTATGCTTTGGGACTTTTAACGTTTACGGGAGAGAGTTTGCTGGATTCGGTATCCTGGAAAAAGAGTGAAAATTCGGTGTTTAAGCAATCGCCAGAAACTGGTGTCTACGCAACGGGGCATAATTCGTTCTTTAAATCTCCGGATGAAAAAGAAGATTAGATCTTATATCATGCTAATGATGCTCCTGGTCAGGGATGCGGACAGTTTAGATCACCAAGGTCTCAGCAGTTTGTTTGGGATGCAAATGGAACCCCTGTTTTTGGAGTTCCATTACGTATTGGTACGGCTTTGAAAAAGCCTTCTTAGAAGAGTAGCGCTAATTAAAAAAAATGCTTATTGTTCAATAATTGGAGGCATGCTCACGCTGTAACTGATCGTTTTATTTGCCATTCCTTTGATGTTTCCAATTGCTTGAACGTTTTGGAAGGTATTGGTGATTACGCTTAACCAGTCATATCCTTCTTTACAGTTGTTCCGAAGGAGATAGATGTCTTTACTACCGGGAAGCGATTGTAAACGAATGCAGTGGGAGCTTGAGTATATGGTGTTGGTTTCGACCGTGATGTTGGTCACTACTCTTGGAGCACCATAGGTTCCAACTACGATGCCGGATGAGTTTCCTGTAGATAAACGGGTATCAACTGTATTATTAATGATCTTGATGTTTTTTAAATTATATGATCCATTACCCATTTGGATTCCTCCAATATTAGGTCCTTTTGTTTTCACTGTATTGTTATTCACAAGAATGTCTGAGCCGTCTTCTTTCAATCCGGGTGCAAGAGCAATACTACCAGCAGGGATTGTATTATAGCTTAAAGTGTTGTTTTGTCCGAAGATCTCTAAACCACTGCGTTGGTTTCCATTACCGCCAGTAAATATGTTCTTAGATATCAATGTGCGTTTGTAGTAACCTGATATGCCATTTCCACCCAGGTTATTCGGGTCATTTAATTTGTTGTCACATATTTTTGCATCATATACATAAGCTGCAGCGCATTCAATTGCAAATTGTTTGCCATAACGGTTATTGAAAATACTAGTTACTATTTGGGTGTTGTAGTTATCCTGACTTTGGAGTTGAATGGCAGGAGAGTTAGGGTTTTGAGATCCCCAATTTTCAAAGAGACAGTTGATTACACTCACATCACGTGTACCTCTCATTTCGAGGCTGGTACGTCCTGCTTCGGAGAAACGGCAGTGTTGGAATGTAACTGTTTTTACCTGGTAGTTATTGATGCCTTTAATTTGCACTGCTCCGCGATCGCGTCCTCCTGCAAAGTTGACGTTTTTAAAGTATAAGCTACTTACATTGTCCGTAATATACAGTGCTACCAGATCAGTTCCTGTATTACCAGCTTGATTGGCATTGATCTTAATATTTTTAAAGCTAATGTTGGTCATCCTGGTAGGGATCCGGAATACATTACGACCGGCTTTGGTTCCCGATGTAAGTATAATTTCTGTATTATCGCCGGCACCTTCAATAACAGTATTGGAAGGTATGATGATTTCATCAGAAATTAAATATTTGCCGGCAGGTAGATATAGGGTCTTTTTTAGAGAAGCCTGGGTGTTGATTAGATTTTGTAATGACAAGCGTTGATCTGGGTTGTCTGCTGATATAATTGTGCTGGTTGCGTTAACTGCAGAAACAGATTTGTCTTGAACAACAGCACTGCTAGTGGCTATTTCATTCGATGCCTCTTCGTTGCAACAGAAGTTAATTGTTGTAAGAAGGAAGATGAGAATCATAAAAAAATTTTTCATATCATGCTGATTTCCGTTATGTTACGGAATTTGCATGGTTTGGTTACGATAATCTGGAAATAGTTCTTCCACTTTCTTTAGTGCTAATCCTACTACATGATGCATGTCGTAATATTTGTAATCAGCCAGTCTTCCTCCGAATATTACATCTTCTTCCAAACGCGCCATATCTTTATACTTTTTAAAGAGCAGGTCGTTTTTAGTGTCGTTTACAGGATAATAGGGCTCATCTTTCTTAGTCCATTCGAGCGGGTATTCTTTAGTGATTACCGTATTCTTCTGCTCTCCGAATTCAAAGTGTTTATGTTCTATTATTCGTGTATAAGGGATTTCAGAATCGATGTAGTTCACAACTGCATTTCCCTGGTAATTGGGAGTTTCTAAAACAGTGTGTTCAAATTTCAAACTACGGTATTCCAGGACGCCATGTTTATAATCGTAGTATTCGTCAATCATCCCTGTATAGATAACCTGGTCGGCCAATTCATTCCATTCGTTTCGGTTATCGAAGTAATTGACCCCTGTTTTTACTTCTATATCTTCTAACAGCACTTCAATCAATTTAGTGTATCCGCCAATAGGAATTCCCTGATATTGATCGTTGAAGTAGTTATTGTCGAATGTAAACCGGATAGGTAAACGTTTGATAATAAAAGAGGGTAGTTCTGTTGCTTTTCTTCCCCATTGTTTTTCCGTATATTCTTTAATGAGCGTATTGTAAATATCAGTTCCTACTAAGGAGAGTGCTTGTTCTTCGAGATTTTGTGGATTTACAATACCTGCATCAGCTACCTGCTGGTCGATTATCGCTTTAGCTTCTGCCGGTGTTTTTACTTTCCACAGTTGATAGAAAGTATTCATATTGAAGGGAAGATTGTATAGGTTCCCTCTGTAATTTGCAACCGGACTGTTTGTATAGCGATTAAACTCAACCAGGGAATTGACATAATCCCATATTTTTTTGTTGCTGGTATGAAAGATATGTGCTCCGTATTTGTGAACGTTAATGCCTTCTATGTTTTCGCAGTAAATGTTTCCTCCAATATGTGATCTTTTATCAATAATTAAACATTTTTTGTCTCTTTTTTTTGCTTCGTGAGCAAAGATTGCACCATATAGTCCGGATCCTACAATCAGATAGTCATATTTTTTCATTCGCATGCTGTTGATTTAACTGTAAAGGATTCTATGGCCTGAATGTTCAGTCTTTTAAAAGTAAAATTGTTAGAGCCGGGTGTGCAATTATTGAGTTTTAATTGCCTTGGCTTGCTTTTCAAAAGTGGGTGGAAGAGTGAAACTTTTCTTTATTTTTTTATTGATCAGAATAATGGCAAAGTAGGGTCCGTAATATAAATATCTCTTCCATAGGCGGTTGGGTTCACGAAGGAGCCTAATGAACCACTCCAGTCTCATGTTTATCCAAAACTGTGATGGACGTTTCTTTGTTCCGGCATAAAAATCGAATACAGCTCCAATGGAGCAGATTGTTTTTGCGCAAACCTGGTTATAGTGTACATGGGCCCACTTTTCCTGTTTTGGTGCAGTCATCCCAATAAATAGAATATCCGGATTGCAATTGTTAATGGCTTCAATCATTCTCAGATTATCCTTCTCATCAAACTCAGCCTTAAAAGGAGGGGAGTATGTATTTACTTTGACAGCACTAAATTCATTAGACACATGGGCCTTTATTTTTTCAAGAGTAGGTTCGGAAGATCCAAGATAAAAACAACTGCCACCTTCTTTATTCAATTTTTCAAGAAGAAACTGATGTAACTCAGCTCCGGCAATCTTTTTTATCTTATTACCTGTGAGCAGTTTTGATGCCATAGTTATTCCTACTCCGTCGGGAAGTAGCACATCAGAGGCAATGAGGGCCTCCTTGAACTTGGCATCCTTCATGGACATGATATAGGAGTATTGATTGATCGTATTGATCATTGCCTTGTTCTTAAGTTCTATGTTATCAAGTGATGAGTTGAATACCGGGAAATCTAAAACAGTAATTTCCCTGGCATGATCTCTTTTCATGGTTTCAATAGTCTTTTGTTTCGGCGCAATGACGGATTGGTAAATATTTAAGAGCTGGTCTAGGTTTTTTTCTGGCGTATAGTTCGTGATGTATGTCTTTCGTGAGTAAATGCACTGTACTGTTTTGCTTAATGGATCAAGATTTTGCCAATCGTGCAAGCAAGACTGCAGTGATTCGCGATCACCAGCCTTAAATAGTAAACCGTTGTAGCCAGGACTAATAAGATGTTGAATAGATCCTAAGCGGCTGGCGATGACAGGAGTCCCTGTGGAAAATGCTTCAAGAATGGTCATAGGCATCCCCTCGAACCATATTGATGGAAAGATGAGTGCATTTGCTTGCCTCATTAAATCCATAGTTTCGATGTTTGACTTTTTGCCCAAGTAGGTAATATTGCTATGTTTAGCTGCGGCCTGTTCTACTTCGTTTCTTAGTGGGCCATCGCCAACAATAGTTAATTGGAAATTGGTGTCAGCAAATGCGCTAATTAAGAGCTCTATACCTTTTTCCGGACTCAGTCGGCCTACATATAAAAAACTGGTAGAACGATTCTTAATGTTATAACCGCTGTCTTTTACGAAATTGGATTTTACTACCAACTGTTTTTGCTTCAGGTGAAGATCTGATTGTAGAAACAATTCCCTGGCGAAATTACTGAGGGTGATATAGCGGTCAACTTTTTGCCATGTTTTAAGCTTTTTATGTAAATAAGTGATAGATGCCAGCCAAAAAGTCTGGAACAAGGAATCTCTGTATACCTTTTTAAATACAGCTTTCCAGGGAAATCCTCCAGAAAGGCTATCGGTAAATAATTCGTTTTGGTGAAAAAGTGTCGCCGATGGGCAGAGTAACCGGTAATTATGAAGGGTAACCACTACAGGAATCCCCATTTTTTTGGCTGCCCTAATCAATAAGGGAGATGCGGCAAAGTGCCAGTTATGGATATGTACAACATCCGGCCTCAATTCTTTAATCGCCTTTCTGAATTTTATTAACGAGAAAATGTTGTAGGGTCCAAGAATAAACTTGAAAAATACGGCAAGCATATTTCCACTGTTATCAAAACACAGTTTTTTAACTTGGGTAGCAGAAGAGAGAAGGTCGAATTCGTTATTAAAAACCTGATCTTCGCCTCCACTTTGCCCATAAAATGTATGTATGAGTAGAATTTTCACAGCTGAGTGTTTTATCGTTAATTATTATGAATCTATCGGTTTGCTGATTAAGCTTTTATCTATAGGGACAGCTTGCTCGATATAGCGCGATAGCGTGTCGAGTAGTCTTCCAGACTGCCTTTGGAAGAAATGTATATAATTTGCCTGATCGTACTTTTTAACCAGGTCAATGGTAACTGTACCTTCAAAGGGAATAAATGAAAATGCATTTAGCATTACTGAGGAACTGCTAAACGCTTTGGTGTCTTTGATATGAATTTTTCTTTTTTTGAAATGAATGTAAGCGAGCTCGCGGGATTGCAAGGTTTCATTTTTAATGTAGTATTGTTTTACTGCTCCGTTCTCCCAAATAAACAATTGCTTTTTAAAATTTTCAATATTACTGCAGGTGTATCTTGCTTTGTTGGGCTGGATATCTGCTATACATTCCTGATGATATTGGGATAGATTAAATTCTTTAAATATTTGATGGATCCCATGCCATTCATCAAAAATATAACACGCCGGGGATTCGAATATCTCCTTTGCATTGATGGTTTTTGATGATCGGTAAAGCTGATTGATCCATGGTTCATTTTTATATAATGTAAAGTGGCCACGATTAAAAATCTTGTGGTTAGTGGCTAAAATTTCAGGAGTTATGAAACGGGATAAATCCCCAAATAGGACATCGATGTCGCAGTATCCCCAAAATTGATATCCAGCTAAATGTGATGCAAACACTTCTCCAAATGCTGGTCTGAAATCGCATAATTTATAAGAATAATCCAATGCAGGTTTGATGGATAAAGAAGTTTCTATAGTTACCTTTATTTGATCAAACGAATAACTGAATACTTTGAGATTGGAAGGAAGACCTTTTGCAGGAATGTGTTGATCGGTAAAAAGGAGGAAGGTATAATCTTTATTCCTTTCTAACGAACGTGTCCACAAGTAAAAATAATCAGGTAGTTTTCCAAACCACAGAGCGATGACTGCAATTTTCTTCATGCGAAAATTAATAATGTATGCTATAAGAAGCTGATTCTATATTGAATTAATGATAGTGCTTTGTATTTAAGGCGTGTGATTACACTGTATCTTTTTACAAATTGCTTGACTATTAAGCTATTCAAACTA
This sequence comes from Arcticibacter svalbardensis MN12-7, assembly GCF_000403135.1. Lineage (GTDB taxonomy): Bacteria > Bacteroidota > Bacteroidia > Sphingobacteriales > Sphingobacteriaceae > Arcticibacter > Arcticibacter svalbardensis. The sequence continues at coordinate 30,390 of NZ_AQPN01000079.1, read as the reverse complement.
ACAAAAGGATTTAATTTAAAGCTTTGTCTATTCGAGTCGTCCATTATGGTGGCAAATCGTGATTGCTGAACAGAACTGGTATGAGTAGCAGCAGCACTAAAGCCAATATTCTGTATTTTTGACTGGGATGGGAAAGCGGTGAACGTGTCGGTTTTAAATTGATGATAACACCACCTGATTGCCCAGGAGTTGACTTTGCCTTTCATTTGTTTATCTAACATATCGGCCATATCACTTCCCATCTGATTGAATTTCTTTCGTGCAATGGGGTTATGTGCAAAATCATCGTAATCACTTACTTGCCAATCTACAGATTCCCACCTGTTTCGCCATGTCCCCCATCCCCATGATGATCCTCTTTTGGTGAAGTAATTGTCATAAATATAGACCTGGGGGAATAGGATAGGGAATGAATATGCTGATACTGAAAAGACTTTTTTATTTTCTTTATAGAACTCCAGACTTTGATTCATATAGTTTAGAAAATTAGTGCTGGTAAGCAGGTCATCTTCTAAAACGATTACACTTTCATGTATTTTAAGAACTTCGGTAACCCCATCTATTATTGATTTGGCAAGTCCTTTATTTACAGCTGAAGTTTGAATATTAACCTCTTTAAATCCATCAATTGTTTGCAGGTAATCTCTAACGAGATCCACTTGTTTACTGTCTGCTATTTTAGCAGCACCATCAGAAAAAATATATAAATCTGTAGATGCTGCAAGGTAATTTTGCTTTAAATGCTCTATTGTGAGCTTTAAACCATCCAATCTGTTGTAACAAAATATGATTACAGGGCTGTTCATGGCATTTATTTTTTGAAAACATCCCATAGAAATGGGAAGAGTGTCTTAAGCCAGAGTTTCGAAAAGGCTGCAGGGTAGGACAAGGGGAAATGTGCACGTATGAAGTAAAGATATTCGTCGTAAGCTAATCCTTTAGGGCTTTTAAGAAAATTAATCCTTTCTTTTAAGTTGTCCTTTGTGCTTTTCCAGCTCTTGCCATGATCGTGTATGCAGGTACCAAGAAAGCCGGGTGCTACAAGAATTTTTATTCCTGCTTTTCTTGCTTTAAGGGTATAGTCATAATCAGCTATGCCATGTGTGAATTTTGATGAAAGTATGCCTAGCTTTTCTACGGCTTTGGCAGTGACTAACATAATATTGGCATTACCAAAATCACATGCTAAATAGTCGGTTTCGCTAAATATATAATCACCTTTAAGTGCATAACTGGAACTTAGCTTTTTCCCTCCATACGTAATTTCTCCTTCTGTGTTACAGGTGCTTCCAATACATATTAAGGCATCCTGATGGGTGTGTTTTGTGCTGCTATTAAACTGTAAAAGGCTGGAGATAGCATCTTCTTTCAGAAAGGTATCGTCATTTAATAAGAGGTACCCATCATAATTTCCCTTTAATGCTTCCTGCCATGAATTCCTCATTCCTCCTGCCCAGAAAAGTGAGCCTGTTCCTTTTAAAAGATGTGTCTCCGGGTAATGAAATTTGACAGCTTCAAATGTGCCATCTGTTGAGTTATCATCAGTAAGATAAGTCTCAAAAGTTACATCTTCAGGTAGAACTTGTTTACTTAAACTGCGTAAGCAGGATAGGGTCTTGTTTTTCCTGTTGAATGTGGTCAGCATTACAGCGATCTTCATGTCTTGTTTTTTAATTCTGTAGGCAAAGAAATTTATGCGGGAGTATTTGCATTTTCTATTGAATAGATTTGTGCTATTAATTAGTTGCTCCTGCGTATTTCAGTATTCTCTTGGTAATAGCCTTATAATAACTAATTGAATAATAGCCTATTTTTCTGTAAACCTTTAGATTAGGAATCCCTATTGTATTTCTTACCAGGAATAAAAAGCTTCTATCTGGCATAAATCGTCCGTAGTCTTCTGATCGAATTACCAGGTACTCGAATAAGCGGGCAATACCGAATGTTTTTTCTGCTGGTAAATGCCAGATGCTCAGCCTTAAATCTGTGGGCTTAACATTTCGATAGAACACTGGATTGGTCCAGATCCTTTTAATAAAAGTATTTTGTTGGCTTGCCGACAATCCATTTTTATAATACAGATAGCTTAATGTATGTGCTTCTTCGTTTAGTTTGCTTAAGCCTTTTTCATTCCTTACTAATAGATCTAACCACAATTGTTCGAAATCTGAAAAGATCTTTTTAATGTTGGATACATTACATAAAAGAAACTCACCTAAATGATAGGAAGGAATATCATTTACCTCTCTGCCAAGAAGTTCTGCGAATAAATCTTTCATATCCAACCTGCTGAGACCATTAAGTTTATAATCAACAGGGCTGTCTATTTCGAAGGAAATAAATCCTTTTTTTGACGCTTCATTAAACAGGCTGCCTGCGGACTTAATAAAAATGCAATCCGAATCTAAAATGAGATACATATCATTTAACTGACTGCTATTTTTAGATATATATTCTAAAATGGAAAATTCGAAGAACTGATTTTGAAATGATTTAAAGTATCCTTTTGGTGTTTTATATTTAAAGTCGACAGGTATAATTTCTACATTCAGATCATGAAGCAGGTCCCTTATATTTTTGCCATCTACTGTGGGCAGTGTTTTTACGTTTGTAAATAATAAATGCTTTTCGTTTTTATTAAAGCGTGTGCTGGTAATATAGAATACAGCCAGACATCTCCAATAAATGTTTTGGTGACTCTGGCTTGAAGATTTTTTTCCTGATTGGGGAAAATCGCTTTCTTCACCTTTTTCATCAGCGCACAACCAGGTGCATATATAGTTCATGATTTAGCTTTTAAAGGTTTTATTACTCTCCAGATAATATAAACAGAGACCTACATGTCCCCAGAAAATAAGTGGTGCAACATAACTTAATGAAAAAACAAGTCCGCTCAGACAAAAAGGAATAAGTACCACAGCCCTGTTTGATAAATGCCGGCTAAATGATTTAAAAAATATATAAATGAGGAACGAGAACTTGAACAGTAAGCCAAAGATGCCATGGTAGAATAAGATTTCTACAAAGCCTTCATGGAAATGATGACCAGTATTGGCATCCCACCAATCTACTAAGGGATTCTCTAAACTGTAACCTTCAAACGTCCAGCCAAAGAGCGGTTTTTGTTTGATGAAATTGTAGTACATTTCAGTTTGTTCAATTCTAAATCCTCCTGTGCCACTATCGGTAGATGGGTTAAGAATTTCACTAAAACGTTCACCAAAGAAGCTTAGCAGTCCAGGAAACGTAGCAGATACGAAGTAAATGGCAATTATAAGAGCCAGTATAGATGTCAATGTAAAACTTGCCACTCCAGTGAGTGCTTTTTTGTTTGTACGAAGAACAAGGATGAAATATACAAATGTGGCAAATATGACACTGCTCCATACAGACCTGTGTTGGTGGACAAGAATGATGGTAAAGCATAATGCAAAAAGAAGAAAGGATTGAATGGTTTGCTTATTGATAAATTTGTTGAGATACCATAAGAACGGGATAATCAGCATGAATATCGAATGCGCATGAAGGATGCGTGTGTCTCCTGAAAATGGACCTGTATTAGGCTCTATATGTTCCAGACTAAAGGAGAAATTATGTCCAAATAAAGCCATGAAAACGAGGTAGGACAACAGGTAAAAGCCTGCAAGAAAGCCTAGGAGATCAGCGTTCATCTTTCTCATTTCTGATTTTATAAAAATGGTAAAGATGATAGGAAAAATCACCGTATATATTTCAAAGTTTCTAAAGAAAACTTGAAACTCAATTAATGACTGTAAAAGGAGCTTGACCATTAATGCGGTAAAGATGCCTACATAGATCTTTTCACTTAATTTGAGATCATTCACTTTGATTAAGACATAGCCATAAATTGCGATGCTTAATGCCTTAATAGCAACCTCATTGATATAAGCATTCTGGCTGAAGAACCATATAAATGATTTTTCAACTAATAAGAAGCAGAAAAAGATAACCAGGAATTCCTGTAAATATATCTTATAGTTAAAGAGTCTGATTGTCGTAATCATTTTATTTACCAGTAAGCTCCACCTTCTACACTTTGACTTTTCTCAGGGGTTTCAACTTGTTGTGGCCTGATCCAGTGTTCATTCATCATCCCCGCTATGCGGCTATGTGCTTTTTGAGTCTCCCATCTTTTACCTTTTATGCCAAATAGATTTTGTGTGGCCCCACCAAGATGCACTGCCTTTTTACCTAATCTTTTTACATGAGCAGCAAGAGGAAAACCATAAGCACCACAACCTATAATAGCCACATCGAAATCAATTGTATCTATTTGATCTTTCATATAGTTAAGGGCTTCAAACCAATTCGCAAAACGAGTTTGTGTGTTGGCAACAGATTGTATGGCTTGTAATGTGATCAATTCAAAATCAGGAAGTACTTTGGCTCCATTAAATAATAAATCCTTCTTTTTATACTGCTCCGTTATGCTTTTTGCAAAGGGGTGAATAACCAAAACTTTCTTGTCTTTAAGGGCCAATGACCATGGGTGTTCATGGTAATAGGGCTCCAGGTCCGCTAAGGGAACTCGGGTAGCACCTGCTAGCTCAGGTTTAAACAATTTTTCTTGCCAGAGCCATGAACCCAGAACGTCAACCAGCTTCATGTCATTAAGCATTAGTAAAGCAAATTTCTCCAGCATAGGGGGTTCAATAGGGAAAAAACCTGCTGTTTCAGCCATTAATGCCATGGTGTTTTTTTCCCACCAGAATGCTTCAGAATTTCCTTTTATAAAATCAATGTGTTGATTTTTTTTGCCATTATTCATGCTGGTGTAATTGGCAATTAAGGATAATTCAACGGCCCCGAAGCGTGCAATCATAATTGGATCAGGACTATTTAGCTTATCAATAATCAACGCATTAGCATCATCATTTTGTAGCATATTAACCTGAGATCCATATAGCGTTGCTCTGGATTGAAATAACTTCATGTAAATCTTTCTGGCTATTTTTAAGCCTGTAATGATGTTATTATTCATATTTAATTACAATAAAAATGCGCTCTCGTTAAAATGAAGTTCATTGCTACTATTCATTAGATTAGGAACTTTAGGCGGTCCTTTAAATTAAAGCATATCGTGCCTTGATCTTTGAAATGGGTGTTATTTCTGAAACACATTAAACTTCAGATACGCTAACTGATTTTTTAGGAAGTATTTTGCCAAGTAGTAAATGAAGAAAATTTGATACTCCTAAGCGTTCTTCAGTAGTGAACCCTATAAACCATATCGCTAAAAGAAATAATACTGAACTTAAAGAAACAACAAGTAAGAGACGTAATATACTTGGATCAGGGATGATGAATAGAGGGATTGCTGATAATAGTAATACCAACAAATAAGATCCAACACACCGTAACACTACGCTTTTTAAAAAGTAAGAAATGGACAAATCGCAATTTACTTTGGCAAAATGAAGGGTCACACAAGAAGATATAGTGGCGTGAATAATGAAGATTACATATAGTGTATAAGGTGGATATCCCATTTTGAAAAAGATAATGGAAACCACTAATGGAAAACAATAAAGGATAGACGAATAGATTTGAAACTTCTTTATTTTACCCGTTGCCGATATGGATGTTGCCAATGTAATAAACAGTTGATCAATTAGATTTTTAATTAAAAGTAACCTACAAAATATAACCGTGTATGCAGGGACGTCTTTTAACCATAAGTGAAAAATATAAGGTGTTTCAAGCATGACAGGAATGAAAAAGAACATCAGGAGAAAGAATGATATTTTACTTCCCATCATGGATGCTCTAAGCATTAATGATCGATCTCCAGCTCCTTCACTTTTGCCAATAACAGGATTTAATGCTTTTAGCATGGTTCCTGCAAAGGCGCTTAACTGTCCGCTTACTTGATTCGTAATACCCTGTGTGGTATTGATTGCTGTTCCAAAGAAGCTATTTAACACAATGCCCTGGCCATAAAAGGCTAATATACTGGTTGATGATCCTAAAAATGCCCAGGCAGCAAATTTAGTCAGGTCTTTAAAAATAGACTTATCAAAGTAGACTTTGAAATTTATTTCGCACTCTGCATATTTCCTCTTGCAATAGATTCTCCGAACAATCAACAGGATAACAGTCAGTATCGCTGTTAAAAGACCATAGACAATTAGCTTATCATAAGAAGTTTTTACAACATAAAATGCTGTGCCTAATTTTAGAACGGATTCTAATATACCAATGATGGAATAAAGCCACATGTTTTCATGTGCATTGATTACAGCATCGTAAGGAACCGAAACGATTGTAAATAATGTACTTACAATCATGAATTGGTAAATAACTTTAGCGCTGTATAACCGGTCTAAAGGGATCTTAAAAACCCCCTTAAATAGAAAGTAGCCAACTACTTCCAGTATAATTAAAACCAATACGGCAATACATATATGCAATATGACGCTTACATTAAAAATGCTTTGCTGTTTTAATTTGTCGCCTACTCCTTCAGCAAATGACATGAATCTTTGCGTAGTAGCAGCCATTGCCGTATTTAGAAAAGTCAGCATGGCAATTGCTCCACCTATCAAAGAAAAGATACCAAAATCAGCTACACCTAAGGACCCTAAAATTAATCGGGTGGTGTATAGGGACATGAATACTGTAATGCCCATTTTGGCATATAAGATGCCTGTATTTTTAACTACCCTGTTGGCCGCACCCATACTAAAATTTAATTAATATCATCTTTTGGAACTTAAATGTTACCAGTTAATCACCGGATAATAATCAGCGATATTTGATAAGAAACATTTTGTAGAAGAGGATATTAGTGAAAGTTCTGTGCTTTCATCCTGATCAAATGGAATTCTAAACTATTGCTCTTTTTGGGTTACGTTACTAGGTATTACTTAATAAGAGCCGGTTAGAAACTTCCCTGAAAATAGAATGAATATTTGTTTTTTTATGTTCACTCATTGCTGCATAATATTCGTAACCGTAACGAGAGTCACCTCGTTTTTGTATAGCGTTAAACACAACCTGTAATTTTGGTAATTTATGCTCTTTATAGATTTTTTTAATAAAATTAAGATGCTTTTTATACGAATAATTTTGCCTGATCACATACAGTGCTGCATCGGCTAAACGGGATAAAATCATCGCATCCGTAACAAGAAATATTGGAGGTGTATCTATTAAAATGTCATCATAGTCGGAACGCAACCATTCTACCAGTTCATCGATTTCAATTTGCTCCAGTAATTCTGAAGGATTATCAGGAAGTGTGCCTGTACCTATAAAAAACAGATTAGGATGCATGGATGAAGGTGTAATGATTTGATTTATTGAGGCATGGCCTTTTAAAAAATCACTTAATCCTAATCCTTCCTGCAGGTTGAAGTTTTTAGCGATCTTAGGTTTTCGCAAGTCTAACTCCAGGATTAATGTTTTTCTGCCGGATGCAGCAAGTGCTACACCAAGGTTGCTTGTTACAAAGCTTTTGCCTTCACCAGATATGCTGGATGTAACTAGCGTTACTCGTCCGCTCTTTTTCTTTTCATGTAAATATAACAGGTTAGTTCGGAGTGACCTGAATTGTTCACCGATGGCAAAGCGACTCTTGTTATGAACGACAATTGGTGATTTTGAATATTCATATATCAGTTCAGCTGTAACAGGGACTCCTGTATGTTCGATCTGTTCGGTAGAGGATATTTTATTGTTAAAGAGTTCTTTTCCAAACAGCAGAAGAGATGGAATAAGTATGCCTATTACTAATGCAAGGGAATAGGTAAGGGGCTTTTTATAAGTATCCAGATAAGCACTATCTACCGTCTGACTAAAAGCAAGTGTGGAAGCGTGACTTAAAGCAGCCTCTTCCCTTTTTTGTAATAAGTAGAGATACAGATTTTCCTTTATACTTTGCTGACGTTGAATGCTAACGAGCTGGCGTTCATCACTAGGTAAACTTCGTATAGAACCTTCAAAACCAGAGTTGAATGATTCCAACTGTCTGCGGGTAGAAAGTAAGGAAGATTTGATGTTGCGAATGTTTTGTTTAATAGCATCTTTTGTGCTTGAAATTTGTTGTTTCAAGGGATCAAATGCAGGGTTTTTCTCAGGAAGAGTACCCATCAGCTTTTGATACTGAAGCTGCAGATCAATGAGTCGGCTCACATAGGCAGTTAGTCCTGGATCTGAAATTCCTATTGTAGAGGGAGTAGCACCGTTAACATTGTCTGGTGAACTTACATATCGTTCTAATTCCCTGATTACATTAAGTTGTACATCTACTTCATTGAGGTGATCATCGTTATTCTTTACATTTTCAAGGTACAACTTTGACTCAGATGATATATCAGTTAGCCCACGACTGCTTCTAAAGCCTTCAACCTCTTTCTCTACTGAATTTAATTCGCCGGTAAGTGAGGACAAGCGGTCATCTATAAACTTCAGAGCCGTTCCTGCAACCCGGTCTTTCTCTTTTGCTGAGGCATAATTATATTGAACAATTAACTGATTGAGGATATCTTTTCCTCTTTTAAGTACACTTTCCTGAAGGGTTAATTCAACTATAGATGCATTTTTATTGATCTCCGCTGCTTTAATCCGGCTTAGTAATTTATCCGTTGCCAACTCTGGATCAGTCACGTTTATTTGAATAGATTTACCTATATATTTATTAAAATCCGCTGTTTTTGATAATCTCCAGGAACCGAAGTTGTTTCGGAAGGAATCGTTGAAGGATAGTCGTTTAACAGTCCCATCATCTTCCTTTAATGAAAAGAAGTCTGAATTTTCAATGACAATGTTGAGATTCTTAGATTCGAAATCAGTGTTGTTGCGTTTTAAATAAAACTTAACAGGCGATATGCCATATAAATCCTCATCTACAATTCTCTTTTTTTCAGTATAATTAACCCATAGATCCAGGTTTTTTACTACCTGACTGATAATGGAACGAGATTTAATAATTTCTATTTCATTTTCAACACTTTTGCCACTTTGGTAGGGGTTAATTATTTCGTTTAATGTGGAGCCGGAGTTCGGTGAATCTTTTTCGACCTTAATTAACAACTTGGCTTTTACTAAATACTCAGGTTTTGCATAATGCAGATAAACATATGCCACTGCTAGCGTGCTGATAATACACACTAAAAATAATGGCCAGTAATATAAATATCTGAGTATCGTTTCTCCAAAGTTTTTAGAACTGCTTTCTTCTTCCTTTTCAACAAAGTGAGATAACGGAACATTTTCAATATTATTCATAAGACGAATATTATAAGTAATAGATATTAACGCGTTAGGAGTATAGCCACAATAGAAAGGGCTGATATTAAAATGCCTATATTCCTATAACTATTGTCGACACTTGCAAATTTGTTTCTGCCTGGCTGGACATATAAAATGTCATTAGTTTTTAAGTAATAATAGGGGGAATTAAATAGTTTTTTTGATGTAAGATCTATACGTATATATTCCCTGTTACCACCACTTTCACGTATCAGTACTACATTATTACGCAAGGCTGTAATATTCAAGTCTCCTGCCATAGTCAAAGCTTCAGCAATACTGATCCGTTGATTTTGTACAGGATACACTCCTGGTCTTAGCACATCTCCCATAACGGATACTTTGAAATTGATCAGGCGTATATTTACTACCGGTTGCTTTAAGTACTCATTAAGTCTACTTTGTATGGTCTCTCTTATGGACGACAATGTTAAACCTGAGACCTTCAGGTTTCCTATTAATGGAAGCTGTATGGCACCCTTTTCATCAACAAGGTAACCAACTATCGGGTTGTTAGGACTAATTTGAGAAGTTCCGGTGATGGTGTTCAGGTTGTAGTTGAACACAGATGAGGCTTCCGAATTGAGACTGCTCACACTTATCCCGATGATATCCTCAGGTTGTACAGTAAGTTCTTGGTAATTCCCAATTGTTTCTTTAACTGGAGATGTATTATTAAGATCCTGAAAATAGGGTACACCTTTATAACTGCAGCCTGAGATTAAGAATAATAAGCAAGATAATAAGATAGGAATTTTATACATAATAAGAAGTAATTTTAAATAACCTACAGCTTCGCCCCTCCACTTACACAGTGGCTATTATAGGGAATGGTTTAGACTCAAAACTTATAACATTAGTAATCTCAAAATTAGCTTAAAAAAAAGCTTATTCTATATAACTTAATAGGGTTGTGAGGGTTATGTAAATTTGCGAAAATAATTTGCCCTGATTTTCATATTATTTTACACAAAAAAATATTATATGTAAAATATTAGGCAAGTAATACTTATAAAACTAGCTTGTTGGGCTTTATATTAAAAAGTTGATTTAGGAGCGTATATTTTAAGTGCTTTTTTACACAATGCTTAATTCAGTTATTTATTTACTCCATATAATTAAGTACTTAGATAGATGTTTAAAGGTATATTTCCTTTCTTTTTGATATAGGAGGAAAATAGTTGTAAAGACCTTTTCTCTCTGCTTCTCAGTATTTTACATTTTTGTATTCATGTACCATAAGTGTTGCTTTTTTATGCTCAACTCCGTTTAACTTTATTTCGAAATCAAAGAGCTATACAATAACATTTATACTTATCAATTTATGAAAGCAGTAATATTAGCAGGCGGTTATGGTTCAAGAATAAGCGAAGAAAGTGGTACCAGGCCTAAACCAATGGTCGAAATTGGTGGCAAACCCATTTTATGGCATATTATGAAACTTTATTCTTCTCATGGAATAAATGACTTCATTATATGTTGTGGTTATAAAGGAGATGTAATTAAAGAATATTTTGCTAATTACTTCTTACATAATTCTGACGTTACGTTTGATATGAGCAATAATAGTATGGTGGTTCATAAAAGCCATACCGAACCATGGAAGGTGACCTTAGTGAATACTGGTCAAAATACAATGACAGGTGGTCGTTTAAAACGTGTAAGGGAATACGTAGGGGAGGAAACATTTTGTATGACCTATGGTGATGGGTTGAGTGATGTTGATATTGATGCTGTGATCGCTTATCACCGGTTACAGGGAACAATGGCTACACTTACTGCCGTACAACAACCTGGTAGGTTTGGTGCCTTTAATCTTGCAGCAGAAGATACTAAAGTAACTCACTTTCAGGAAAAACCTAATGGTGATGATATGCCCTGGATCAATGGAGGGTTTTTTGTATTAGAATCTGCTGTATTTGATTTTATACAGGATGATGATTCTATTTGGGAACGTGAATCTATGGAGAATCTGACCAAACAAGGAGAGCTGTCTGCATATCGTCATAATGGCTTCTGGCAACCGATGGACACACTTCGTGATCGAATGGTTTTAGAAGAAATGTGGCAAGCTGGAAATGCACCATGGTATCATAAAATAATGTCTAAGGCACCAGTAAGATATTAAATTTTCAATTCATCTTTTTATATAAAAAACAATATATGAAAATCTTAATCACGGGAAACATGGGTTATGTAGGCCCCGGTGTAGTGACTCAGTTACGTAAAAATTCCCGCAAGCCACCTTAATAGGATATGACATGGCTTATTTTGCATCTTCTTTAACAAATGTCTTAATCTTACCCGAATATTATCTTGATGTACAACTGTTTGGTGATGTCAGGAAAATAACTCAGGACGTACTTGAAGGTGTAGATGCTGTTATTCACTTAGCCGCAATTTCAAATGATCCAATGGGATCAAGATATGAAAAAATGACCTTTGATGTGAACTATAAATCCTCTGTAAAGCTTGCTGAAATGGCAAAAGCCGCTGGAGCAAGCTCATTTGTATTTGCATCAAGCTGTAGTGTATATGGCGCTGCCGGAGATGCTCCTAAAACAGAAACTTCTGAACTAAATCCGCTTACTGCTTATGCGAAATCAAAAGTTTCTACAGAGTTTGATTTAGAACAACTGGCAGATGAAAACTTTACTATTACCTGTCTGCGTTTTGCTACTGCTTGTGGAATGAGTAGTAGATTAAGACTGGATCTGGTGCTTAATGACTTTGTTGCCGGAGCGGTTACATCCGGACAAATTAATATATTAAGTGATGGAAGTCCTTGGCGTCCACTTATACATGTAAAGGATATGGCCCGTGCAATGGAGTGGGCAGTGACCAGAAATGCAGATAATGGAGGGGAATTTCTTGCCGTTAATGCAGGTTGCAAGGAATGGAATTATCAGGTTAAGGAGATTGCTGAAGCTGTAATTGCTGTTATTCCGGGCACAAGTGTCGTGCTAAATAAAGATGCAGCTCCTGACAAACGCTCTTATCGTGTTAATTTTGATCTTTTTAAACAGTTAGCTCCTGATCATCAACCGATATATACCTTACAACAAACCATTCGCGAATTATATGAAGGCCTGATTGCCATGAACTTTGCTGATGCTGGATTCCGTGATTCGCTTTTAATGCGGTTAATGGTTCTGACCAAACTTCAGGAGAGTGGATTGCTAAACGATGACTTGGAGTGGAACCATAACGTAAAATCAATACCAAGTCCGGAAACTATTACACAAACCCTTTAAGCATATAAAATGATATTTTCAGAAACCAAATTGAAAGGTGCATATATTATTGATGTGAAGAGATTGGAAGATGAGAGAGGCTTTTTTGGCCGCTCTTACTGTAAGGAAGAATTTAAATCTTATGGTCTAAATACCTCAATTGAGCAGTCTAATGTCAGTTATAATAAGATAAAAGGAACACTAAGGGGAATGCATATGCAGGTAGCTCCCTATGAAGAAACCAAACTGGTTCGTTGTACAAGAGGTGCAATTTGTGATGTGATCATAGATATGCGTGAAAATTCAGCTACCTATAAAGAATGGATAGGTGTAGAACTAACCGCCGATAGTTACAGGATGCTCTATGTTCCAGAGGGATTTGCTCATGGATTTATCACCTTACAGGACCATACAGATGTCACGTATCAGGTTACTCAAGGTTATATTCCAGGTGCTGAACGTGGCTTCCGTTATGATGATCCTGCTATCCAGATTGTATGGCCGATTCAACCTGTTCTTGTATCAGAAAAAGATTTAGCTCATCCTCTTCTTGAAGGTGTTTATCCTTCTTAGCTGATCTGAATTTAAGATACATCTAAATCCTGAGCTAATGGAGCCAAAAGAGCTCAAGAGGTATTAAAGTCAAAGCTTCAGGAAATTAATAATCATTATTTTACGAAATTAAATCTCATGATCATTGTAGACACTGCGCTTGCTAAACGTCAAGCAGAAAATAAACCAATTAGAGTAGGCATGGTAGGAGCCGGATTTATGGGCCGGGGTATTGCACTTCAAATATGTAATTATGTGCCTGGAATGGAATTAGTGGCCATTGCTAACCGTACAATTGATAAGGCTAGACATGCCTACACTGAAGCGGGTGTATCAGAAGTACACGAAATAACTTCCCTTACCGAACTGGAAGATAATATTCGTGATGGTAAATATAGTATTACAGGTGACGCCATGCTGCTGTGTCAGGCTGAAGGTATAGATGCTATCATTGAAGTCACCGGAGCAGTTGAGTTTGGAGCTCAAATAGCACTGCGCACCATTAAGAATAAAAAACACATTATTTTGATGGATGCAGAGGTCGACGGTACGGTTGGACCTATCCTAAAAGTGTATGCCGATCAGGCTGGTGTTATTTTTACTAATGTTGATGGTGATCAACCTGGTGTAGAGATGAATTTATTCCGCTTCGTTAAGTCATTAGGCGTCAAACCTGTACTTTGTGGTAATATAAAAGGACTTCATGATCCCTACAGGAATCCAACTACCCAAGAGGCATTTGCTAAAAAATGGGGACAAAAGCCTGCAATGGTAGCCTCCTTTGCAGATGGAAGTAAAATCTCCTTTGAGCAGGCTATTGTAGCCAATGGCACGGGTATGCGAGTGGCCAAACGAGGCATGCATGGACCATCAGTTCCATCGGGCACTCCGCTGAAGGATATCTTAAATTCATACCCCTTAGAGGACTTGATAAACGGTCCCGGCATAGTTGATTATGTTGTAGGTGCTGATCCCGGTCCGGGCGTATTTGTCCTGGGTACACATGATCATCCCATTCAGCAACATTACCTGAATCTGTATAAGCTAGGTGAAGGTCCTTTATATTTATTTTACACTCCTTATCATTTATGTCATTTTGAGGTGCCATTAACTGTCGCCAGGGCAGTATTGTTCCATGATGCCGCATTAGCCCCTCTTGGAGCCCCATGTGTTGAAGTTGTAGCCATTGCAAAAGTCGATCTGAAAAGCGGAGATGTCATTGACGGGATAGGTCATTATATGACATATGGTGTTTGCGAAAATGCCAACATAACAGAATTGGAAAATCTTTTACCTATTGGTGTAGCCGAGGGTTGTGTTTTGAAAAATGATATACCAAAAGATCAAGCGCTTACTTACGATGATGTAATCTTGCCAGAAGGAAGGCTTATTGATCAGCTACGTAAAGAGCAAAATGAATACTTCCATGTAGCTGCTAATCCCAGCACATTGTTATCATAAAAATGAATTAGCTAACCTCATTAACCCTATATTATTATGACTAAAAATTTTGTTTTACGAAATATCCGGATTATTCTCCTATCTGGTATCACTTTAGTACTTATAGGGGTTGCGTGTTTAGCTTACGTAAGAGATTTTGATTATTAACGATTTCTAACAGAATCTAAATTACGTATCATGATTCTCCTTTAATAACTTAATAATAACATTGGGTGTTTGTTTAATCTATCAAATACCGGTGTTATTATTAATATTGCAACCTAGATAAAAAGCTGGGATTCCATCTGAAAGAAATAGAGGAAATTAATTTTATAAATCCTATAGCGCTCATTCAGTCAAGCTGAATATTGAAAATCAACCAATTACCTTCCTTGCTTAACAAGAAATAATAGTTGTATAACCACCTCAACTTATTCATATATCTAAAATAACATTGATATATTTGAATCAGAAGTTGTCTTCTTCGCCTACTGTCTAAGATTTTAATGAAAACACGCTATTCTTACATACTGCATTATCTGCTTATTATAACAGACCTTTTGGTTATAAATTGTGCTTTCTTTTTTGCATGGTATCTTGTTTTTGGAATTAATCCTGCCTCATTTCAAGGGTCTCACAAAAATATTATACTCATCAATAATATAGTATGGCTTTTTTTATCCAGTTTTTTCGGTATGTATCGGAAAGACAGGTTACTTAATTTAAGAACCATATTTAAATCATGCTTTAAAGCCTACTTAGCACACTTTGTATTAATGGGTTTTTATTTGTTCTTTTCAGGAATAAGACGATTTGTGCCTTCTGATTTTATTATTGCATACTATAGCTGCTTGGGTATTATGTTTTTTATAAGCAGACTGGCCGCAGCATTTGTTGAATTAGGGATGTTCAGATATTTAAATGTCAGGCGTCCGGTATTAATAATTCCCAAAAATAATATGGGTCTTCGATTGGCATCAAGTCTTGAAATGGACCAAAACTATCATTTCCGTGGATTTAAATTTGATAGCGATAGCGATTTGATTGATAAGAAAAACAATAAGTTGTCATCCATAGTTTCAGAGGTGTTTTTAGATTGCGCATCAAATGGGATAAACGACATATACATCATTTTGAATCATCAGCATTTGAAGTATGCCCATGCGCTGGATGAAGAGGCAGAAAAAGCTTGTGTTCGATTAAATATAGTACCTGACTTAATGGGTAGTTTGTCGATGTCTTATACCACTGAGCACATGGGGCAGTTTACGGTAATTAGCTTGCGTCATGAACCTTTGGAAATCATAAGAAACAGGTTCAGAAAGCGCCTTTTTGATATATTCTTCAGCAGCTTTGTTATCGTTTTTCTGCTTAGCTGGCTGGTGCCTATTCTGGCTATTCTTATTAAATGGCAAAGTAAGGGCCCTGTTTTTTTTAAACAACCCCGAAGTGGAAGGAACAACGAAACCTTTGGTTGTTACAAGTTTAGAAGCATGCGGATGAACAACGATAGTAACAATAAGCAGGCTACCAAGGATGATGATCGGATTACCCCAATCGGAAGATTCATGCGACGTACCAGTATTGATGAACTTCCCCAATTTTTTAACGTGCTGATAGGTAACATGAGTGTTATCGGTCCACGTCCTCATATGTTAAAACACACCGAACAATATAGTGCTATAATTGATCAGTATATGGTTCGCCAGTTTCTTAAACCAGGAATCAGCGGACTTGCCCAAGTGAATGGATACCGCGGAGAAACAGAGGACCCCGAACTGATGCGAAAAAGGGTTGAATATGATTTAATGTATATGGAAAGCTGGCGCCTTTCATTGGATGTGAAAATTGTTTTGTTAACCGTGATCAATACTTTTAAAAAGGAAGATCGCGCTTATTAATACTGCCATTTTTTCATAAAAAAATGACAATTTGATTTGCTTAAACTGTAAAAATATCCGATCTCTTTAATCCAATATAATTAGTTAGTTGAAATTTAAAAAATGGCATTTACTTTGATTTACTGGTATTAATTTTAGAACAATTAATATAAAGTAATTTATAAAGGAGGATTGAAAATGTCACTAATTAAATTAACTAACGGAAACAGAGGCAACGTATTAGCACCTGTATTTAATGATTTGTTTGAAACTGTATTTAACGATTCTGTTTTATCCGACAGAATGGTTTCAAGGGTTCCTGCAGTAAACATTAGTGAGCAACAGGATAAATATTTAATTGAACTTGCTGCTCCGGGTTTAAAAAAGGAAGATTTTAGTGTTCAACTCGATAAGAAAATACTCACCATTACTGTAGAGCAAAAGTCAGAACAAAAAGAACAAGATAAGTTCTACAATAAACGCGAGTTTAGCTACCAATCTTTTGTTCGTTCATTCTCATTACCTGAAAGTGCTGATGACGCAGGAATTGAAGCAAAGTATCTAGATGGCGTACTTTCTATATATGTAGCTAAAAAGGACGAAATACAAAACAGTATTAAAAAAATTGAAATAAACTAGATTATTGTCTTGCACTAAGCTGTTTAATATAAAATATGGAAACCTTTCTCAAAAACATTTGAGGAAGGTTTTTTTTGAAAGGCCATTTCCCCCAACCATGCTTATTTTATCCATTCAGATATAAATGGACTATAGCAATCACTCAATTGGAAGTTCTATAGTACTTAAACGGACCTTTTTATTGTGGATCCAGGCTACCATTGATCAGGTAAATAAAAAAGGGGGAGGCACTGTGCTGATAACCCAAGGGTGTATGGAAAACGGGACGTATTAAGGGGGCAGAACTGCATTTCAGTTCCGAAGTAGAGGATTACCGTCCCGCAGTTTTTACCCGTAATGAAGGGATCGAAGTGATGTCATTGGGAGCCTGTATTTATGCTAATGGTTGCTGGGGAGTGCGGTGCATATGGGCGATCTGGCTAGTCGCTTTCCACCAAGAGCTGTTGATGCGTTGACCCGGCATTCCGGAATATATTTATGAAGGACATCATTGTCGAACGGGCATCTCAGTTTATTAAAAGTAATAAAATCCCTGAATCTCCTCTAGTTAATTGGACGCTTGATAATGCAGAGATATCTGCTGATAAGCTGATACCCATTAATGATGCAAAAAATACCCTGATTGAAAATGTAAGTGTTAAAAGTAAGGATTCCGAAATGCAAATTGATGCTTCAAAAGGTATTGTGCGTGAAAAAGTAATGTTTGAAGTAGAAGCTAAAAAATAAAATTTATTTCAACTTGAATAATAATAACCGTATATTAAAAAAGCCAGACTCAATAGCTATTGGTTCTGGCTTTTTTAATATACGGTTATGGAGTTGGACTTGTTGTTGAACCTGTAGGGCTTGTTGTTGGAGTCGTAGGATTTGATGGACTACCAGGACTTGTAGAATTTGGCAAAGGTGTCGCAGTAGGACTTGGAGAACTTGTTGGTGTTTGTGGAGTAGGAGTTGGGCTAGTCGTATTTGTTCCTGGATCTGTAGGATTAGTAGGACTTGGTACTGGTCTTCTCATTGGATCAGTAGTTGTAGGAGTCCTATTAGGAATTGGTGTACTGCTAGGAACTGGTTTCCGTGTATTTGTAGAATCCATAGGTAAAGGAGCAGTGGATGGATTTGTTAAACTTGAATCGGTTTTTTTAACCGTATCCTGTACTAAAATATGACCCAATGTACTTCCTTTTGCTGTTGACGCACTTAGGGAAATCAATCCTCCAAATGCTAATGTTGTCGCCAAAATTAATCGCTTTTTCATAATATTTTAATTTATAAGTAGATACACATTATTAACTAAAATTATGCCAATATGAAAATATGCTTAAAGGGCAATTTAAGTGTACTAATTACTATTCAAATCGGATAAAAGCTTATTGATCAGTATCATTTTTTTTTACCTTCTGCTTTGCTACCTTTGCAAATAATAATGTTTCATCATACCGGACAACGCAGAACCCATAAAAATAATATCCGATTAGCTCTATTGTTGTGTATGAGTGCAGGAGTAGTAAATGTCACTGGTTTTATCGCTTTTGGCATTTTAACCACGAATGTAACCGGCCATGTGGCTGTTTTTGCAGATCAGCTTTCCAATGGTAATTTTTCTTCTGCACGTATGATTGGCCTATGGATGCTCACATTTCTTGCAGGCGCCTTCTTTTCCAGTCTTTGGTTAAGGCTCACCACCAATAACAAACGTTTTGCTTTTACGGTTCCTATAATCGTCGAAATAATTATTCTTCTCCTGGTTGGGTATTTTGGTTACGACTTCGATTATTCTATTGTCAGCACCGAGATTTTTGGTGGTAGCCTACTGTTTGCTATGGGTCTGCAAAATGCCTTAGTATCCGAAATTTCCGGCTCAGTAGTTCGA
The DNA here is from genome assembly GCF_000403135.1 of Arcticibacter svalbardensis MN12-7. GTDB lineage: Bacteria > Bacteroidota > Bacteroidia > Sphingobacteriales > Sphingobacteriaceae > Arcticibacter > Arcticibacter svalbardensis. The sequence goes on along the minus strand of NZ_AQPN01000079.1, from coordinate 11,503 downwards.
ACCACACATTTGACGGGTATGTTTACTGATCTGGGGATCGCCCTGGCAAAGTCTATCTATGGCGATGTTAAAACTAAGGCAGCTCTTCGTCCCAAGATCATGCTTTATTTAGTGATTATCTTTTTCTTCTTTTTTGGAGGCATTGCAGGAGGTCTACTCTTTAAACGGTATTACTACCATACCTTTTACCTGCCTGCATTTATCTTGATGGCTGTCATGATTTATGATATGTTTCGTTTCAAAACCGTTCTCTTTTTTCGTAGAGTGAAGAGTAAAAGAGGCTTACACTCTTTTTACCGCCGGTAATCTTTAATTACTCTTCTAAATGAATTTTCTAACCTTTTCAAGATAGTTCAGAATTAACCATATTAATTTTCCTCTTTTCTATTCAAACTTTTCTTATAGCAACTTGGTTGTCACTTTGAATTATTGTGGACCTGTCCTGCAGGCAATTTCTAATTAATTAAACTAAACTACATGGTTGATTCCAAAGGCCGAAGAAGAGTAATTATAAGTAACGTTTCTCCGGTAGTAGAAGGGGGACAATATCCTGCTAAGTCTGCAGTGGACGAGTACATCACTATTTCTGCTGATATCTTCAGCGACGGACATGATGAGATTGCTGCTAGCGTGCTGGTCAGACATATAGATGATCCCGATTGGGTAGAATATCCGATGAGTCACATCATCAATGATCGTTGGGCATATCAGCTAAAAACCGACAAACAAGGCTTTTACACGTTCAAAGTACAGGGATGGGTGGATCACTTTATTACCTGGCAAAAGGGACTTAAGAAAAAACAAGCGGCAGGGCAGGACTTAAGCGTCGACCTGCAGATTGGTGCGGACTTAATTGAACAAGCTCAGCTGAAGGTCTCTAAAATAGAAAAGGCACAAATAGACTTTTGGATTAGTGCTTTAAAAGATCCAATCAGTCAGGAGGATGGAGTTGTTCTGGCCATGAATACTGAACTCACTGAAGTGGTACGAAGTTACAAGGACGAGAATCTAATCAGCCTGTCCCCGCAGCACGAAATAGAAACCGAGCGTAAAAAAGCAGCTTTTAGTTCCTGGTATGAGCTTTTTCCCCGGTCAGCATCAGCAGCCCAAGGCGAACATGGAACCTTTCAGGATGTACAAAAACTCTTGCCACGGGTAGCCAAAATGGGCTTTGATGTTTTGTATTTCCCTCCCATTCATCCTATTGGGGAGAAAAACCGGAAAGGAAAGAATAACTCACTTGTGGCTACAGCAGAAGATCCAGGATCACCATGGGCCATAGGAAACCGAACCGGTGGGCATAAGGACATCCATCCTGAACTGGGATCTCTAGAAGATTTCAAGACGTTAGTAGAAGAGGCTAAGAAAACAGGGATTGAAATCGCAATGGATATCGCTTACCAATGTGCACCCGATCATCCTTATGTAAAAGATCATCCCCAATGGTTTAAGTGGCGCCCTGATGGATCTGTACAATATGCAGAAAATCCCCCTAAAAAGTACGAAGATATTCTCCCAATCAACTTTGAAACAGAAGATTGGAAAGACCTATGGCAGGAACTTCAGGATGTAATCTTGTACTGGATAGATCAAGGGGTACGTATTTTCAGAATTGATAATCCACATACCAAAGCTTTTCTCTTTTGGGAATGGATGATTGCCGGAATAAGGAAGAAATATCCTGATGTCATCTTCCTGGCAGAGGCATTTACCCGACCAAGGTTAATGGAACGACTTGGAAAAGCTGGCTTTACGCAGTCATACACCTATTTCACCTGGCGTAATACCAAGCACGATATTGAAGAATATATGAATGAACTGGTTAATTCCCAGATGCGGTTCTTTTTTAGACCCAATTTCTGGCCCAATACACCAGATATACTTCCTCCCGAATTAGCATCAGGAGGGGAAAACGCACATATCATGCGGATTATCCTTGCGTCTACACTTTCCTCCAACTACGGAATCTATGGGCCGGTTTATGAATTTGGCATCAACACAACCCACCCTGGAAAGGAAGAGTATACCAACAATGAGAAGTATGAACTCAAACATTGGGATTGGGATCGTTATACACGAATCAAAGAAATAATCACCCGCATAAATAAAATAAGGCATCAGAATACAGCCCTTCAAACGACATGGAACATTGCCTTTGCAGAAACCACCAATGACCAGATCATCAGTTACGCAAAGAAAGATCCGGAATCGGGTAATATCATCCTTGTCGTAGTTAATCTGGATGTATTTAATCTTCAAGGCGCACACATTAAGTTGCCGGCAGATCATTTGGGAATCAAACCTGGAAACCAGTATCGATTAAAAGACTTGCTAAGTGGTAGTACTTACACCTGGCAGGATGAATGGAATTACGTTCAACTGAATCCTTATGAAATGCCTGCTCATATTTTTAAACTAGAACCATACAATTAATCCGGGAATCTATGCCTGATAAAAAGATACAATTAGACGAAAAGCTGCATTGGTATAAAGATGCAGTGATCTATGAGCTCCATATCAAAGCCTTTAATGATGGAAATTCAGATGGTATAGGCGACTTTCAAGGATTGATGCAGAAATTGGATTATCTGCAGGACCTTGGTATTACTGCCATCTGGCTGTTGCCTTTTTACCCGTCGCCACTACGAGATGATGGATACGACATTGCCGACTACTACAACATTAACCCTTCGTATGGCACGATAAGGGAATTTCGCTTGTTTCTAAAAGAGGCCCATAAGCGAAATCTGAGAGTAATTACCGAATTAGTCATCAACCATACTTCCGATCAGCATCCCTGGTTTCAAAAGGCAAGGAATGCACCTAAAGGATCTGCCTTGCGCGATTATTATGTGTGGACAGATGATCCCAAGCAATACAAAGACGCGAGGATTATCTTTCAGGACTTCGAAGCTTCCAACTGGACATGGGACGCTGTAGCGAAACAATACTATTGGCACCGTTTCTTCTTTCACCAACCGGATCTGAATTTTGATAACCCTGCCGTACAGGATGAAGTATTCAAGATGATTAACTATTGGTGTAAAATGGGCGTAGATGGTTTTAGGCTCGACGCTGTGCCCTACCTCTTCGAACGCGATGGTACGAACTGCGAAAACTTGCCCGAAACCCATGTGTTTCTTAAAAAACTCAGGAAGTATGTAGATGAAAACTTTCCCGGAACGCTGCTCTTAGCGGAAGCAAACATGTGGCCTGAAGATTCTGCCTCTTATTTCGGCAATGGCGATGAGTGCCAGATGAACTACCATTTCCCGGTTATGCCACGGATGTTCATGGCGGTTCAGATGGAAGACCGTTACCCGATCACCGATATTTTCGATCAGACACCTGCCATTCCTGATACCTGCCAATGGGCTATTTTCCTGAGGAATCATGATGAGCTGACGCTGGAAATGGTTACCGATGAAGAAAGGGATTACATGTACAAAGTATACGTAAAAGACCCTAAAGCAAGAATTAATTTAGGTATCAGGCATCGTCTTGCTCCTCTCCTGGAGAACAATCGAAGTAAAATCGAACTCCTCAACTCCTTACTTTTTACCCTTCCGGGAACCCCTGTTATTTATTACGGGGATGAAATTGGTATGGGTGATAACTTCTATTTAGGCGATAGAGACGGCGTGAGGACCCCTATGCAATGGGATGCCGATCGGAACGGTGGTTTCTCAAATGCAAACCCCCAGCAGTTATACCTTCCAATGATCCTTGATCCACAATATCACTTCGGGACAGTAAACGTGGAACTGCAATCTAATAATACCTCTTCCTTGTTATGGTGGATGAAGCGGATTATCAGTATGCGCAAGAAATATAAGTCACTAAGCCGGGGTGACATGAAGTTTATCAACTCTGAAAATGCAAAAGTCTTGGCTTATACCCGCTGTTACGAAGACGAAACCATTCTGATTGTCTCCAATCTATCCCGTTTTTCACAGTCAGCCGAGTTAGATCTGGATTCTTATTCCGGATATGCCCCGGTAGAGATCTTTAGTCGTAACCGGTTCCCGCTTGTAAAAACCGATCAGCCCTATGTGTTTATGCTGAATGGATATTCCTGCCTGTGTTTCATCATGCAAAAGGAAAGTGTTGATGCACTCGAACCTGGAGCAATAAAAACGGTGCAGGTAGATAAATGGAAGGACCTGACCGAAAGGGCAAATCTGGATAAACTGGAGCGGGATATTATCCCTGATTACCTGATGCGCATGCGTTGGTTTGGAGGCAAAGGACGTGGTATAGAGCGGATTGAAATAACAGATTCTGCTGTTGTACCTTTAGCTGAAGACAGTGCCATTTTTCTACTCATTCAGGTTTCTTACCAGGATGGACTTCCGGATACCTACCAATTGCCAATTGCCTTTGGAAAAGATCAGTTTTCATTTAAAATTCAGGAAAGCTGTCCCCAATCTATCATAGCAAAAATTAAAGTAGGGGAGCTGGAGGGTGTTATTTATGATGCCATATATGGTTTTAATCTTCAGGATGTATTGATCCGACGGATGGCTTATAACCAGGATGTGCCTTTAAAGAATGGAGTGCTTGATTTTAAAGCTACAAGGGCACTTAAGAAACACCTGAGTACGCACGAAAAAATAAAACCAAGGGTATTATCTGCCGAGCAAAGTAATACCTCCATCATCTACGATAATTGTTTCTTCCTCAAAATCTATCGGAAAGTCGATCTGGCCATAAATGCAGATATGGAAATCATTCATTTCCTGACGAATGAGGCTAAGTTCAAGCATATTCCCGCTTTCGTTGGCTCTTTGGAATGGAAGTTTCCAAAAGGAAATATGGTTCTCTGCATGATGCAGGAAATGGTTTCCAGTAATAGTGATGGCTGGACGTATATGCTCGACCGTCTTAACGATTACAATGAAAAAATACTGGCTAATCCTAAAGCAGATGCCGTAATTAAAGAGTTGAAGGGGAACCTGTTGGAGCCTGTACCCTATGATGAGGTACCAGATGATTTAAAAAGTCTACTGGAAGGTCCGGTTTCCGATAATGTTCGCTTATTAGGCTTGCGCACTGCCGAGATGCATCTTGCTTTAGCATCCGGACAAAAACTCGATTCTTTTAAATCTGAAGATTTCTCGCTTCATTACCAGCGCTCTGTTTTTTCTTCCCTGCAATCCCTGGTCAGAGTCGCTTTCCAGAGTTTAAACAAAAATATGAAGAAGCTGCCTGAAAGTTTGAAAGAGGAAGCACTCGAACTTCTTGGTATGAAAGAGGAAATACTTACCGTACTAAAACGTGTGTACACTCAAAAGATTGAGGTAACTAAGATTCGGATTCATGGTGATTATCATTTAGGACAGGTTTTGTTTACGGGTAAAGATTTTATAATTCTTGACTTTGAGGGAGAGCCGGCAAAAAGTTACAGTGAAAGAAGGCTGAAGTATTCTCCCATTAGGGATGTTACAGGGATGCTTCGCTCGTTTCAGTACGCTGCATATGGCAGTTTATATATCGATAAAAAAATCAGACCTGAAGATATTAACAAATTATTACCCCATGTGGAACAGTGGTATCATTATATGAGTGGCTTTTTTATGCAATCCTATTTGCAAAAGGTACAGGGAGCAAATTTCATACCTCAGGACAAAGAAAGTCTTGGAATTCTTTTGCAAACTTTTCTGCTGCAAAAAGCAATATATGAGCTAAATTACGAGCTGAATAATCGCCCTGATTGGGTTATCGTCCCCATGCGTGGTATTAAGTCAATAATGAAAAATTTTAATGTTCCGCTTATCCAAAAGGTTTAACTAACTAACCATGCCAGACATTCTTCAATCCATTCCATTCTCATTGTTTACCGATTTTGATGTAGCTCTTTTTAAAGCAGGTAAACATTATAATCTTTATAATAAACTTGGATCTCACCTAGTGAACCACGAAGGTGAAAAAGGTACTTACTTTGCAGTTTGGGCCCCCGCTGCCAGTTACGTAACCGTAGTAGGCAATTTCAACTCATGGGATAAAAACAGTCACCCTATGCATGTGCGCTGGGATGGTTCAGGAATCTGGGAGCTCTTTATTCCCGGTGTTTTACATGCGGAATATTATAAATATTACATTGAAAATCCCAATGGTTTTAAAGTAGAAAAGGGTGATCCTTATGCCTTACATTGGGAAACTCCACCGCATACTAGTTCTATTACCTGGGATCAGGCTTATACATGGAATGATGCTAAATGGGTTACGGAGCGCCAAAAAGAAAATGCACTCAGTAAACCCATCTCTGTTTATGAGGTTCACCTGGGATCCTGGAGAAGGTCAACTGAAGATGGATCTTTTTTAACCTACCGTGAAATTGCAGCTCAACTTCCTGATTATTGTGTCTATATGGGATTTACCCACGTGGAATTTATGCCCATCATGGAGCATCCTTTTTACGGGTCATGGGGTTATCAGGTGACTGGTTATTTTGCGCCATCCAGTCGTTTTGGTGCACCGGAGGACTTCAAATTTTTAGTCGACCAGCTGCATCTTGCAGGAATAGGCGTTATACTGGATTGGGTACCTTCTCATTTCCCTGTTGATGAGCATGGATTAGGTTACTTTGACGGATCTCATCTTTATGAATACGCAGACCCCCGTAAAGGATTTCACCCGGATTGGAAAAGCTTTATCTTTAATCTGGATCGGAATGAAGTAAGGGAGTTTCTGATTTCGAATGCCTTTTTCTGGCTGGAGCAATTTCATATTGATGGATTGCGCGTTGATGCAGTCGCTTCTATGTTATATCTGGATTATTCCAGAGAGGAGGGGGAGTGGATTCCCAACCAATATGGTGGCAGAGAAAATCTGGAAGCAATCAGTTTCCTAAGAGAGCTTAATACTGCTGTACATGAGTCTTTCCCTGATGTAATTACCGTTGCGGAAGAGTCAACTTCATGGCCGGGAGTTACGCACCCTGTACACGAAGGTGGTTTAGGTTTTGATATGAAGTGGATGATGGGATGGATGCATGATACCCTTCACTATTTCGAAAATGATCCCGTTTACAGAAAGTACCATCAAGGCCAAATCACCTTCAGTTTGCTTTATGCATTTACTGAAAAATTTACGCTTCCTTTATCTCACGACGAAGTGGTGTATGGTAAACAATCCCTGTTAAATAAGATGCCCGGGGATGAATGGCAGAAATTTGCCAATCTCAGGCTGTTATTTGCGTATATGTATGGACATCCAGGCGCTAAACTGATCTTTATGGGTGGTGAATTTGCACAAAGTCATGAGTGGCAGCATGACTTTAGTCTGGACTGGCACGAAAATCATCATCCCTTAAATAATGGCGTACAAAGTCTGGTTAAAGACCTGAATATGCTATACCATGAGCCGGCGCTGTATACCTATAATTTCACCTATGAGGGCTTTGAGTGGATTGCAAATAATGACGATCAAAACTGTGTAATTTGTTGGCGCAGGAAAGGGATTAATATAGAGGAGGACCTGATTTTTGTAGCCAATTTTACACCGGTAGTTCGTTCTAATTACCGCATTGGCGTTTCTTTGAGAGGCTTTTACAAAGAAATTTTGAATTCAGATTCCTTAAAATACGGAGGAAGTGATGTGTTAAACTCAGGTGAGCTGGATGCATTTCCTATCCCTGCACATGACCAGACACATTCCCTCTCATTAACATTACCGCCCTTAGGTGTTATCGTTTTGAAATTTTCACATGCAGAGGAATAAGTCATGAGCAAGCGCAGTTATTTCTATAGAAATAGCCTTTCCATCGTATTCTTATTCTTATTTATTATCACCCTTGCCGCTCAGGCATTAACCGGATGGAAAGAACACAATAAGGATTTATCAGAGGCACAGGTACCCATTTTAAGCTTGTTTGCTTATTTGGGAACCGGCCATTTTATATCGGCCACCTTTGAGAACTTTCAAAGTGAGTTTTTACAAATGTCCCTTTATGTTGTGTTAACTATTCACCTCAGACAACAAGGATCTGCCGAATCGAAAAAACTGGAAGGAAAGGAAGAAGTAGACCGTGATCCAAAACCCGGTAAAGACTCACCTTGGGCCGTAAGAAAAGGCGGTTGGATACTGAATATTTACAGTTACTCCCTTTCTTTAGCCTTCTTTATTTTATTTTTCATTAGTTGGGGTCTTCATTTATACGGAAGCTGGATCGATAACAATGTACAGCAGGAAATCCATCACCAATTGCGGGAAAGCTTGGCTCAGTTTCTAGCTGAATCCACTTTTTGGTTTGAAACCTTTCAAAATTGGCAGAGTGAATTTCTTTCAGTAGCCTCTATTGTAATCCTGACCATCTACCTGAGACAAAAAGGATCTCCCGAATCAAAACCAGTAGATGCCTCTGATATAGAAACAGGAAAATAAGATCAACAAAATGATTTTTAAGGTGTTAATAATCTACATCTTAAAGAAAAACATTATGTTAGAAAACGTAAATCCTGAACACAAAGAGGGGCCCGTTGCCCGTAAAATTGAAGAACAAACAGCCAAACTCCCATCTGATCTGTTTTTGTGGGCTGCACTAACATCCATTGGTGTTTCGCTTACATTGAAAATTATGCATAAACGGCATAATGCTTTATTCGTTGGTCAATGGGCTGCTCCATTCCTTCTATTAGGAATTTACAACAAGCTTGTAAAATTAGAAGGTCACGATTAAACTTAAAATAGGATCAGTAAACAAAAATCTGTTCAACCAAATTCTTGTTTACTGGCCTTAATTAGTAAACTCTTTATTTTAAAATAACTTCCAGGTATTATTATTTTTTCCAGTGCTGTAAATACTGCTGGCATTCCTACATCCTTCCTACTCCGTTTAAAAGAAAACTATGTACACATTAGGCATTAATGCTGCGTTCCACGATTCCGCTGCATGTATCATTAAAGACGGTATATTATTAGCTGCTGCTGAAGACGAACGTTTCACCCATTTTAAACATGGCAAAAGGCCGGTTCCTTTCTCTACCTGGGAATTGCCCTTTCATGCTATTGATTACTGTCTGCAGATCGCCCAGATCAATTTAAGCGATGTAGACCATGTGGCGTACTCCTTTGATCCTTATTTACTTATTCCGGATCAGTTTAAATCTGCTCATTCTATAGAGATTCCATTTATTCCCGGTGGTACATCAAGTACTGAATGGTTGAATCCATGGGACCCTTTGTTTCTTTCCTCTATCTTAAATGGCCCTTCTCAGCTTGTAGATGGGTACCCGCATCATCTTCAAAAGCGCTTTAAAGGTGCAACAGTTTCTAGTTTTGAATGGCATTTCGTAGAGCATCATATTGCACATGCCGCAAGTGCTTTCCTTCCTTCTCCGTATTCTCAAGCCGCAATTCTTACTTTGGACGGACGTGGCGAACGTGCTACAACCACCTATAGCATTGGAAAAGGCAATGAGATGACCCGAATAGGAGAAGTACAAATGCCGCATTCGCTTGGTTTGCTCTATGAGCGTTTAACGACCTACCTCGGATTTTTACACTCTTCGGATGAATACAAAGTGATGGCCCTGGCCTCATATGGGAAACCGGTGTTTGTAAAAGACTTCCGGGAAATGATCACTATTGGCGAAAAGGGGCAATATACCATTACCGATGAGCGGTTTGAAGAGCGCTTTGGTCCCACACGCCTAAGGCATGAAGAATTTACCGCACACCATTTCAATATTGCACATTCCCTGCAATTTGTACTGGAAGAAACCGTGTTAGCATTAACAAACTGGCTCTATCAGGAAACGAAAGAAGACAATCTGTGTATGGCAGGTGGCGTGGCCTTAAATTGTGTATTAAATGCCCGGATCAGGGATCGGGGTCCGTTTAAGAATATCTGGATTCAACCCGCTGCAGGCGATTCAGGCACTGCTCTTGGTGCTGCAGAATGGATTGACGCGCAAGAAAGAAAAAGTACCACGAAAGACTTTACCATGGATCATGTGTATTGGGGTCCTGAATATACCGATGATGAAATTGAGAAATTTCTTAAGTGGGCTAAAGTTCCTTATCGTAAATTGGATAATGTAGCCGAAGAAGGTGCTGAAATACTGGCTCAGGATAAAATTATAGGCTGGTATCAGGGCAGGATGGAATTCGGCCCAAGGGCATTGGGAAGTCGCTCTATACTAGCTTCTCCCATCAGTCCGAAAATGCAATCCCGTTTAAATGAAGTGAAGGACAGGGAAGACTTCCGTCCCGTTGCCCCCGTAGTGCTGGAAGAAGATGCCCATGAATGGTTTGAAGGAGCAGAATACTCGCCCTTTATGTTATTTATTTACGATGTTAAACCTGATAAAGCAGATCAGATTCCAGCAGTGCGGCACACCGATGGAACAGCGCGGATTCAAACTGTAAACAGTACGCAACATCCGCAGTATTACAACCTGATAAAAGCATTTAAAGCGAAAACAGGTGTGCCTGTATTGGTGAATACTTCTTTCAATACCCTCGGAAAACCTATTGTTTCTTCGCCAAGGGATGCTGTAGAATGTTTTTGGTCTTCGCCTTTTGATGCGCTGATTATAGGTTCTTTTTTAATTGAAAAATAATGAATAGGAATATATCTGTCGTAGTGCCCACGTATAAGAGGAGCGAATTACTGATCAGGTGTTTAAATGCGCTTTTAACTCAATCTATTGGAAAGAGTACCTATGAAATTATTGTTGTAAGTGATGGGCCGGACCCTGATACTGCTGATGCAATTGAAGTGTGGACGGGTTTTATTCATCCCAATGTGTCTTATTATCCGCTACCCCAGAAAAAAGGGCCGGCTGCTGCCCGCAATTATGGATGGATGAAAGCAAGTGGGGAGTTAATAGCATTCACCGATGATGACTGCATTCCGGATCAGGATTGGCTGGCTTCACTCCTGGCCGCCTATCATGATGAGGAAGAACTCGTGATAAGTGGCCAGGTAATTGTTCCTTTACCTGAAAACCCTACCGACTTTGAGCGTAATACCGCTCATCTGGAAACCGCAGAGTTTATTACGGCAAACTGTGCCTGTACGAAGAAGGCACTTTGGGAAACCGGAGGATTTGATGAGCGTTTTGAGCAGGCATGGCGGGAAGATAGTGACCTGCACTTCAAAATTATACAGCATAAAATCCCCTTAAAAAAGGTAAGTAATGCTGTTGTTGTCCATCCCGTTCGTACAGCACCCTGGGGGATCAGTATCAAAGAACAGCGAAAGGGTATGTACAATGCCTTGCTTTATAAAAAGTATCCGGAATTATATGAATCTAAAATTCAGTCAAAAGCACCCTGGGATTATTACGCCATGATCGTATCTGTTTTTATAGGCGTTGGCGCAGTGTTGATGAAATCAGGACTTGTAGCTTTAATCAGCTTTTCTATTTGGTTTGTTTTAGTACTTCTGTTTGTACTTCGGCGATTAGCTTCTACCTCACGGTCACCGGAGCATGTTGCTGAAATGATTGTAACATCTATAATTATCCCTTTTTTATCAGTTTACTGGCAACTATAT